>NZ_JBFANJ010000027.1:0-92027 GCF_040674795.1 Nonomuraea sp. NPDC049725
AGCCCGGCGATGTCACCGACCGAATCCACCAGCGGCGCGGGCGGCGGCAACGGCGGCTCGGCCGCCTGGCCGGAACCGCCGACCACTCCCCCGCCACCGTGACCGCCTGAGCCGGCAAGCGTCGCGCCCGCCCCGGGACGCCACACCGCGGTGGGCACGAGCACGTCGTCGCGGCCGGCGTCCTGGCTCATACGGCTCCTTGTGATTCGAGGCGTGATGGCTTGCCCCAGAACATGATCGCTTACCGTATCTCACTTAATCAGAATTGTGTGAGAGATTCGTGCTGCCCGCGTATCCGCATCCGAATCGAATGATCCGATTCGGATGCGGATCGGCTATGGATCTGATAGGTTTCTGAGTATGATCGAGGGAACCGAGCAGGCCGGTCCGAGCGTGGGAAGCAGCGAGGAGATCCCGCAGCCGGTGCAGGGGCAGGTCGAGGAGGCGGTGGCCGCCGGGCGCGCCGCGCGCACCCGCGCCGCTGGGCGGCGGCCCTGCCGCTACTGCGGCGGCGCCCTGCCCGCCGGCAAACGCGCCGACGCCCTGGACTGCAGCGACGATCACCGCCGCCGCTACAACCGTGAACGGGTCGCCGCCGCGCCGCCCGACCGCGACAGCGGAGAGGTCCGCCTGGAACACGCCGGCGCCGTGCTCGGGCCGCTGACCGACCAGCTGACCGCCACGGCGGCCGCCCTGCGCGCAGCCCTCGACGAAGCGGTCGCGGATGCGCTGAACGAGGCCCGCGCCGCACGCGCCGACGCCGACGGCGCCCGCCGCGAGCAGGCCGAAGCCGGCACCCGCGCCGAACTGGCCGAACGCCGCGCCCAAACCGCCCGCGAAGCACAGCAGGCCGCCGAACAGGCCGCCCACCAGGCCAGACAGGAGGCCGGCAGCAAGGTCGCCGAAGCCAAGGAGGACGCCCGCGCCGCCTGGGCCCGGACCGCCGAGCACGAACGCGCCCGCGGCGCCGCCGAACAGGCCCGCGACGACGCCCTGAACGAGCGCGACCGCGCCACGGCGCAGCTCCAGGCGAAGACGGCCGAACTGGAGGAGGCCCGCCGCGAGCTCGACCGGCTACACGCGGCCGTCGAGGAGCAGGCCCGCCAGGCCGACGCCCTCCGTACTGCGGCCGCCGACGCCGAGCAGCGCGCCCGCGACGCCGAGACCGCCCGCGAACGCGCCGAGCACGAAGCCCTTCAGGCCCACGCCCGCGCCGAGACAGCCACGGCGCACGCCGAGGCCGCCCGCGCCGAAGCCGCCGATGCCCGACTCGCGCTGGTCGCCGCCCAGGGCGAAGCGGCTGCCGCCGCACAGCTCCGGGCCCGCGCCGAGGACGAGCTCCGCCAGGCCCGCACCGAGCACGACACCCAACGCGAGCGCGCCGCCATCGCAGAGCAGCGAGCCCGCGCCGCCGAAGCCGAACGCGAGCGCGCCACCGAGCAGACGCATCAGCTGCGCGACCGGCTGACCACCGCCCAGGCCGCCGCCGGGCTGGTGCTGCCGGAACTAACCGACCTCAGCAGCGACCACGGTGTCGGGGT
Organism: Nonomuraea sp. NPDC049725; assembly: GCF_040674795.1. NCBI lineage: Bacteria > Bacillati > Actinomycetota > Actinomycetes > Streptosporangiales > Streptosporangiaceae > Nonomuraea > Nonomuraea sp. NPDC049725. Next base: position 1,542 of record NZ_JBFANJ010000027.1, read on the forward strand.
TCGCGGCGTCACCCTGCCCGACGCCGGTATCGACGTTGCCCGGGACCCGGACGGCGCCGTGGTACTGCACTTCCAAGATCAGGAGATCCGGCTCGGCGACCCACAGCACGTTCCAGCTCGTGGGCGAACCCTGGCCGCCGCGATCCTGGCCGCCTCCGCTGCACGCCCCTGACCGGCGGCGGCCCAGCGGCTGCGCCGCCGCCAGCCCCCTCCCCCAGCCGCCGCGACCATCCCATCAAGGACGCCCCCCCACACGGGGGCCACCGGAATACGGCAGAAATGGGCCGCGGAGAGAAGTTCGGCCTGGTTAGGCTCGGCGGTGGGGATCGCGACGGGCTTGCCAGCGTGTGAGGGCGTCGGGTGAGACCCGGGTGTAGCGGGCCAGGCTGGCTACAGAGGCATGGCCGGAGTAGGCCAGGAGCGTGCCGGTGTTGGCGCCGTTCTCGGCGGCGTGGGTGAGCGCGGAGTGCCGTAGGCCGTGCAGGGTCCATCCAGGTGCGGCGGTGAGATCTGCTGGGTCGGCGAGATCCTGGTGCGCAAGCGATTTGGTCAGCGCATTGAAGATCTCCTCAGCGCGTCGGTAGGACAGTCGGGCCCTGCCAGTGACCGGGTCCAGGTCGCCAGCGGCGTGGGCGACGCGGGCACGCCGCTCGGTGAGGAATACCGGTCCCTTGCTGCGGCCGGCGAGCAGCTTGGGCAGAAGGCGGGCGGTGCGGGTCTGCCAGACGACGATGTCAACCGCGCTGCCCTTGCGGGTGACCCTGGCGCGTCGGTTGCGCCGGTCAAGGTCTTCGAGGTCCAGGCCGAGTAGTTCGCTGGCGCGGGCGGCGCTCTCGTACAACATCGCCCACAGCGTCTTCTCCCGGAGTGGTGCCTCCAGGTCGAACAGCGCCTCGATGTCGGCGACCGCCAACTCGCGAGTCCGGTCAGGGGCGCGGCCTCGTCGCCCGAGCAGGCGGGTCGGGTCGGCGGTCAGCCAGCCCTGGTCCATCCAGAAGGCCACCGCCGAGCGGAGCGCGTCCAGGTGCCGGTTGAAGGTGGCGGCGGCTCGGCCGCTCCATTGGCGGGCGAACCATGCGGTGAGTCGGTCGACGTTCTGTTCGTCGTCGAGCTCGGAGAGCAGGACGTGGGTGCCGGGCGGGGCGAACTCGGTGGTCAGGGCGCGCAGGGTGGAGCGGTAGGCGCGCTGGGTGTTGCGTTGCTCGGGCCCGGACAAGGTGACCAGGTAGGCGGCGGCCGCAGCGGGCAGCGGAGGTGATCCGCCGCGCTCCAGGCGGTGAAGCTCGCCCACGCGATAGAAGGTTCGCGATCAGCGCTCCCTCGGTCACCCTGCGACAGCGAAGGAATCTCCCTCCGATGGCCGAAACGGTGAAGGAGGTCCTTGGATGATCGAGGGTGTTCAGTGCGCCCGGTTGGGCGGGGGGTCGGTGGGCAGCCGGCTGTGGCGGAAGATCCGCCACAGGGCGAGGTCGTAGCCGATCTTCGTGACACCGGCGAGCAGGAACGGCGCAGCCAGGCTGATCGATTGCAGTACGCCTGCCAGCGCCGGTCCTAGGGGCCTGGTGAGGTAGCGGGCGGTGTTGGTGATCGCGGCGGCGGCGGTGCGTTCCTCGGGCGGGACCATCGCCATCACGTACGCCTGCCGGGCGGGCACGTCCATCGACGACAGGCAGGCACGCCCGAGCAGGAGGGCGATCGCCAGCGGGAGGGAGGGAGCAAACGGCACTGCAGCCAGCATGACGTTGGCGGGCAGGTGGGTGAAGACCATCGTGGGCAGCAGCCCGATCCGGTTGGCCACCCGCGGCGCGGCCAGCAGCGAAGCGGTCTGGAGGATCCCGACCACAGCGAAGGTGACCCCGATCGTGTGGGTGGTGGCCTCGAAGCGGACGGCGAGCCAGTAGCCGACGTAGGCCTGGATGACGAACCCGCCCGCGAGGCTGTCGGTGGCGAAGAGGCCCGCCAGGCGGGCCACCGGGCCGCGGGAGCTGGCCAGTATGCGCGATTGTGGTAGTCCGTGTGCAGGAGCCGGTGCCGGTGCCACTGTCGCTGCCGGAGCTTCGACAGTGGCGGGCAGCCGGAGGGTGAGGAGCATTCCGGCGGCGGCTGTGCCGGCCAGGATGCCGCCCAGCAGTCCCCGGTCGGCGGGCAGGCTCCCCAGGAGCGCGCCGAGGGTCCCGGCAACGGCGGCGATCGCGTTGTAGAGGCCGAATCCCCGCACGATCTGCTTCTGGGGGCGGCCGGGGCCGGCCAGCATGACCTGTTCCAGCGTGGTAAACGGCCCGGACTCGATGACCTCGACCGACATTGCTCCGCTGAAGGCGGCCACGGCCACCAGCCACCAGGGCAGGCCGGCGGCGATGACCAAGCCGCATAGGAGCAGGGCGGCGTACAGGCCCGCGTAGGCACGGCGGCGGCCGAGGCGGTCGCCCCACCGAGCCAGGACCAGGCTGGTGAGAAAGCTGCCGACCAGAATTGCCGCCAGCACCAGACCGACCTCGGTGGCCGACAGCCCATCGTTGCCCATGAGAGCGCCGAGCTGGACGGCGGCCACGCCATACCCGAGACCGCGAAACGCCTGCGACGTCAGCAGTACGCCAACGGTGCGGTCGTGGGCAGCGCTCATGCCGGTTCGCTAGCCGACATGCTGGAGGGCGAGAGATGTTCGGGAAGGTCCATGATTTCGATCATGTACCGAAACCCGTGCCTGTGACGGCTGTTATGGCATGGATTCCGGACGAGGTTCTGATCAGACCTTCCTCGTCATGGCGCGAACAAGACCCGGGATTCGAGATCGAGACGGGTGGTTGGCTCGGCTGTCGGCGGGCTGAGGTTGAGGATCCAGTTGCCGAACCGGCGGATGACGTGCGTGATGTACGGGGAGATGGTCGCTAGGTCATCGGGGTCGACGGGACGCCCCTCGGCAGCGATGGCGTTGGCGGCGTCGGTGATGTCGCAGGCAGTCGTTGTGGCCGATCAGCTTGCCGCCGAACATCAGCCAGTCAGCGAAGCCGTGGAAGGCCTCGTTGCGGTTGGTGATCGCGGTGATCTGCTCGCGCAAATCCGGATCGGACAGGCAGCGTAGGTGCGCACGGCGCGGCCGAGTTCGCGAAAGGCTCGATAGAGACGGTTCTTGCGTGAGTGGTTCCCAAGACGCCGCAGCAGGGTGACCGAGGAAATCCGGTTCTCCCGAATGGAGATCGCGGTACGCAGCAGGTCGCTCCAGTGGGTCTCGATCAGCCCGAACAGCGGGTCCGATGTGCTGGTAGCAGACCCTGAGATCGGGACGGTAGAAGATCAGGTCGTGCCAATTGCGGATGCGAGGTAGCAGGTCGAAGCCCAGGAGCGCCGCGAGTTCGAAGACAGGCAGCGATTGGCCTTGGGTGTCGGCGTGGATGGTGTCTGGCTGGATTTCCGAGGCGTTCTTCAGCAGCCCTTCGACGATGTAGACGGCCTCCCAGACGCCGCAGGGGATGAAGTGGCTGAACAGCGCCACGTAGGTGTTGGAGATGTGCCGATAGAACAGGCCTCCGTAGCCGCCGTACCGGATATGGGACTCGGCGAGCAGGTTGTTCTCCCACGTCTCCACCTGCGATCCGACCGCGGCCACCGTCTTTCCGTCACCCCACATCGAGGCGATATCGAGCTGATTGAAGGCATTGATCACGGTCGTGGAAGCTTTGGCGATCTTCTCGCTGGTGGCATGCTTGTTCGCCGCCCGGGCGAGCTCGGCTGCGCTGACCTGGCCGCGCATGTGCGCGGCGACTTGCGCCGGGCCGAGCAGGGTGCCGTAGGTGAACACGGTCAGCACATACCGGCCGAGCGATTCCTTGATCTTCGTGTCGGAGCCGGAGGCGGGCCCGAAGTGATGGTGCCAGCCGAGCTGGTAGGCGGTGCGAGTGAGGATGTCCAGCAGATCGCGCTGTGGAAGCCGGTCATGCACCGCCTCCTCCAGCTTGAGCGCCTCGGTGCTGCGCTCGGTGCCCTTGCGGCGACGCAGGACCGGGCGACCACCCTCCAGCACGAGATCGGTGTTGCCGGGGTAGCCGGCGTCCACGGCCTCGGCGGTGTCGACGAGCAGCTTCTTGTAGTGGCCGGTCAGCTCCGCCGGATCGGTGGGCAACCCAGCCTCGGCGCAGAACTCCTCGGCCAGCGGCTGGCACTCCTGCCAGGACATGAGCTGGTCGTGCAGGTTGGCGTAGAGGTCCGACCCTGCCACGGCGATATCGCCCGATCGCAGTTCAGCCGCAAGGTAGGAGAACACACAGACCTCCACGTGCCGGCGCACCAGCATCCCCGGCCGGTCCGGATCCTTAAGGATCTTCCGCCACATCGCCGAGGCGAACGCGTCCACGTTGACCGACAGTGTCACCGGTACCGGGACATCGTCCGGGCCCGTCCGCTTCACCGTGATCTGCTCGGGAACGAACGCCGAGCGGGCACCGCGCTGGGCCTGCAGCTACTCCACCGCGTCCAGGACACTGCGGTCGGCGTTGGTCGACTCCAGCTCGATCGAGTCCACCAGGGTGAACAGGGCCGAGCGGTGCGAGCGGTAGTACTGCTCCAGCAGCGGCAGGTAGTTGTTGCCATGATGAGCCGACACCGCCTCGTGCGCACTAGCCAGAGCATCCAGCCCGCCGCCCTGCTCAAGAGCCTTCAACACCAGACGGCCCGCTCGTTCGGCCACCGCCTGCCTGTCACCGCCGGCGCTGGCTGGCATGTTCGTCGAGGCCTCGACACCCTCCGGACCTTCCTGCTGGTCGGGGTCGAGCGCCTCGCGGACGCTGTCCAGGACGTCGCCGAACACGCCCAGAAGCCGTTCGGACTCAGCACGATGCATCTCGCGCAGCGCCTCCAGCTGATCGCGGCCATCCGCTTGCAGAACATCGTCACCACGTCGTCGCGGACCCCGGTCCGCACCGTGTGCAGCAGGCTGACGATCAGCGTCAGCCGCTTGTCCTCGTCCAGCACCTTGCGCAGATCCGCGACATCAGTCACCCGCGCCTCTCCCGCGAAGTGCGCGACCTTCCCCGGCGGCACATCCTCCAGCCAGGCCTCGGTCGGGCCAAGTGCGTCCAGGTTCTGCAGAAACACCAGACGTCCCTTGAACTTGCCCAGCGATGCGGCCTGCGCCACGTCCTTCAGCCCGTCGTAGTCACTGCGCCCCGTGATCGGGTCGACCACCAGTAACCTGGCCAGCCTCGTGCGAGCAGCGACATCGACTCGGCTCGCCACGAGCGTGAAGAATCCGCGGTTCACCTCGGTGCGGATCGTCTTGGTCAGCTCGTCCAGCGTCGTGTAGCCGGGCAGCTCGCGTCGCGCCCGGACCAGTTCCTCCAGCGCCACGTTGATCAGATCGGCTGGGTTGTCCTTGGCCTGGGCCGTGGCTGGCCGAGCATGCCGTCCGCCCGACGCCGCGGTGGCGGCCGCGTTCGAGGCCCAGGTCCGGGCCGTCGCCCCGCCGTGGTGGCCTGGACCTCCCATAAGCTGCGGCAAGCCGCCACCCCGGCCAGTCCTGAGGACCAGTGAGCGATATGCGAAGAACATGGCTTTTCGGTTCCAGCACGTAGTTATCCCAGGTAGTGCACCCCTTCCGGTAACCTCTCGAGTTCCTCAACGGCAAAATCCGTCACTGCAGGTAGCCGTGTCAGCGATCGGCGGGTGTTTGTGTTACTGGTTGTCGTTGAGGAGCTGTTGTGTGCGCGTGAGGAATGCCTGGCGGACCTCTTCTGGCTGCAGTATCTGGAGTGGTCGGCCGAGGCTGAGCAGATAGCGGGCCAGGCCGTCGGCGTCTGGCCCGCCGATGTCGATGATCGTTGCGTCATCGCCGTCCGGGTGGTGGACGCCGACCGTTGGTGGCACCAGCCTGCGGGCCTCATCGGCCGGTACGGCCAGGCGGATGGTCACCCGCACCGGGTAGGGCCTCAGCGCGATGCCCGTGCTGACCATCTGTGCTGGATCTGGCGGGTCGGGCAGGGCAGTGGCCTGCCCGGTGGCTGTGGCATCGATGATGCGATCGGTACGGAAGGTGCGCCAGTCCTGCCGCGTCAGGTCGTAGGCGAGGAGATACCAGCGGCGGCCGGTGTAGATGAGCCGGTGGGGGTCTACTCGGCGGGTGGACGTCGTTCCGGCCCCGTCGCGGTAGGTCACCTGGGTACGTTCGCCTCGCCGGCACGCGGTGGCCAGGTCGAGGAGCAGCGCGGGGGAGATCTGGCTGTCGTCGGGTCGTGCGGTGTGGGTGAACGCGGCGTCCAGCTCGCCGAGCCGGTCGGCGATCCTGGCCGGCAGCACCTGGCGTAGTTTCAGCAGCGCCGACAGGGCTGCCTGGTCGCTGCCGGAGACTCCGCTGAAGGCGGCGGTGCGCAGCCCGACAGCGACCGCGAGGGCCTCCTCCTCGTCAAGGATCAGTGGTGGAATCCTGGTTCCAGGCCCGAGGTGGTAGCCGCCCCATGGACCCATCTCCGATTCGATGCCGTAGCCGAGTTCACGTAGCCGGGCGATGTCCCTGCGAACCGTCCGTTCGGTGATCTCCAGTTGGGCGGCCAGATCAGCGCACGTCCAGGACTGCCGTGTTGACAGCAAAGACAGCAACTGCAGCAGCCGCGCCGAGGTGTTGACCATGGCGGACAGTCTGCTCGATAACCAGGACCGTTTCTGACCGGGTCATACCGTAACGTCGCCGGCATGACCGAGAACTCCTCGGCCGAAAAGTCCATGACGACGATGACCTCCGCCAAGGTGCGTTAGATGACGGAACCGGACGGGCCGAGGTAACCGATGAAGGAGCAACACTGATGGAAGCACGCATGAAGAGCGTGGCGAATTCCGACGTGATCACAGCGGTCCAGCATCTCCAGAAGGCGATTCACGCCGGTGGCGTCGACCCGCTCGTGCTCGAGCTGGTCCATCTGCGGGCCAGCCAGATCAACGGCTGCAGCCCGTGTGTGTTCGCCGGCGTCCAGTCGGCGAAGAAGCATGGAGAGACCGACGAGCGGCTGCACAGCGTGGTCACCTGGCGCGAGACCCCGTTCTTCACCGAGGAGGAGCGGGCGGCGCTCGCGCTGACCGAGGCCGCCACCCGAATCCAGGATGGCGCGCCGGGCGTGACCGACGAGATCTGGGACGCCGCTGCCGCCCACTTCGACGAGAAGCAGATGTCGGCGATCATCTTGAACATCGCAATCACCAACTTCTTCAACCGGATCAACCACACGATCCGGGAGCAGGCCGGCAAGGCCTGGTGAAGGCGGGCGGCCGTCATCCGTCCAGAGGACGCGGTGGCGACGCGGCGAAGGACGAGATCGGCCGGCTCCACCGCTGGCCGATCCGGCGCCACTGCCGGCAGGCCCCCGTTCTGGGCTCTCACCTTCGGGTGACCGCCGACAACCATCCCTTTGATGATCATCAGGGGCACAATGACGATGAGCAACGAACCACTGGAACTGACCGTTGCCGATGCCCGAGCCTGGCGGGAGTGGCTCAGCAGGCACCACGACAGCTCGGCAGGGGTGTGGCTGGTCCTCGCCAAGCAGAACACGACCCGGCCCACCAACCTGACCTATGACCAGGCGCTCGACGAAGCCCTGTGCCACGGCTGGATCGATGGCCGGCTACGACGGCGGGATGAGATCACCTTCTGCCGGCGCTTCACCCCTCGCGGCAGGCAAAGTCCCTGGCCAGCGCGGAACGTTTCCATCGTCACCCGTCTGATCGGCGAGGGCCGGATGCATCCGGCCGGAATGGCCGAGGTCCAACGCGCCAAGGCCGACGGCCGCTGGGACACGGCCTACGCGGGACAAGCCGGCATCGAGGTACCAGCCGACCTGGCCGCCGCATTGGTCGCGAAACCCCAGGCACAAGCGATGTTCGACATCCTCACCTCCCAGAACCGCTACGCCATCCTCTATCGGATCACGAACGCCAAACGCGCCGAGACCCGAGCCCGCCGTATCACCCAGTTCGTTGACATGCTCGCCCGCGGCGAGACGATCCACCCACAGAAGCGCGCCCTCGGCAGTTGAACGCTGGACCACTCCTCTCCCCCGCCTCGCTCCTCCAAGCCCACGCACGTCGAGGTCCTCGACGTGCAACGCGAGGATTTCGGGGGCCCGGGCGGCGGTCTCGTACAGCATCCGCCACAGCGTCTTCTCCCGGAGCGGGATGTCGCGACGTGACAGCAGCCGGTGGATGGTGGTCTTGGCGACTGCGCGGGTCTCGTCGGTTCTTTCTTTGCGGCGTTCGGCGTCGGGCGGGACCGACGGGGCAGCCCAGTGCTTTTGGTATGGCACCAGGTGAGTCAGGAGGCGATGGCGGCGCGGTTGCGGTTCCAGGTCGCCGGCGCGCTCGCTCCCCATAGCTCGGCGAGTGTCACCGCTGGCGATCCGGGTCTCGGGCCAGTCGCCGGCCGACTTCAGGGTGCGGGAGAACACGACCTTGGGGATCTCGTTCCCGGCCTTGGCCGAGGGGTGGTCGGAGGTGGGCCAGTATCCCCAACGTCGGCACCCCGCTGCCGTGGGGCCGCTGGGAGACCGGCGTTAGGCAGGTCGGCGTGACCGAGGCGACGGCCGCGAACCTCGTCGGTGTGTCGCTGCTGGTGCGTGGCGCGGTCGAACGCGTCCAGCGAGCCCGCGACCGCCGGCCAGCGTGGCGCCGATCGCGGCCACCAGCCCGGCGTGGCAGTCGGAGATCACCAGCTGCACCCCGGACAGGCCCCGGGCGACCAGATCGCGCAGGAACGCCAGCCAGCCGGCGCATTCGGTGCTGGTGACCTGCAGGCCGAGGATCTCCCGCCGGCCGTCGGCGTTCACCCCGGTGGCGACCAGGACGTGCACGTTGATGATCCGGCCGCCCTCACGCACCTTCTGCGTCAGCGCGTCCAGCCACACGAACGTGTACGGGCCGGCGTCCAAAGCGCGGGTGCGGAACGCCTCGACCTGGGCGTCCAGCGTCTTGGCCATCTGCGAGACCTGGCTTTCGGAGATGTGCTTGATGCCGAGCTGCTCGATCAGCTTGTCCACCCGGCGGGTAGAGACTCCGAGCAGGTAGCTGGTGGCCACGACGCTGATCAGCGCCTGCTCGGCCCGGCGGCGGCGTTCCAGCAGCCAGTCGGGGAAGTACGAGCTCGAGCGCAGTTTCGGGATGGCCAGCTCGATGCTGCCTGCGCGGGTGTCCCAGTCGCGGGTGCGGTAGCCGTTGCGCCGGTTGGTCCGCTCCTCGTTGCGCTCGCCGTAGCCGGCCCCGCACAGGCTGTCGGCCTCGGCCGACATCAACGACTCGGCCATGGTCTCCCGCCATGGATCGCAACAAGTCGGGGTCCCCGGTCTCGATCTGCTTCGCCAGCCACTGCTCGGGCGTCACACTGTTGTCCGCGGCCATCACGTGCCTCTTCGATCTTGGGTTTGCGCCTTCGAAGGATCACGCGATGGCCGTCACCATTTCACGACGCTATGCCTGTTGACCAGGTCAAACTCATACACCACTCCCGTGGGCGCAACCGCGCGCCGAAACGGGCGGCCGCGGCTAGCGTGGGGCACCACCCATCACCATCGACCCGCTGCGCGCCATGGCGTCGTAGCACTCTTTCCTAGCTCCTGTCGGTCCTGCCAGGCCGGGTCGGCCGTCGAGTTGGACCGACCAGCACAGGGAGCCGGCCGTGCTGGGCGTCCCCGGCAGCGGTGCAATCCCCCAAGCGGGGGAGCCACTTGGCTCCCAGGCGTGAGGCGCGTCCCCCGTGGCACCGCCATGATCGAGCGCATGAGATCAACGTGGTTCGGAATCGCCGCTCTGACCCCGTACATCGCCATGAAGACCTACTGGGCCTTCGGCGGGAACGCCGGCCGACCGGCGGGTGACCTGGGGGCGGAGATGCTGGCCAACGGCGCGCCCGAGGCGCTGGTCTGGATGGAACGCCACGGGATCGACTTCACCGCTCTGGGCGCCCTCGGGGGCGTGCTCTTCCTGGTCGCACTGGCCCGCCCGTGGGGCGGACGGCTGCCGCGCTGGCTGCTGCTGGTCCCGGGATGGGCAGGAGCCTTGATCCTCACCCCGTACGGCACCGCCACCTTGATCGCCTCGGCCGTGGGCTTCAGGGCCGTCGAGGAAGGCTGGTCGCCCTGGGTCGGTTACGTGGGCGGACTGGCCTTCGCGGGCCTCGGATTGGCCCTCGCATTGGGCACCCGCTCCTATCAGCGCCGTACCCGCCCCGCTCCTGTTTGGGCATAAGTCCGTCCAGCAGCATTCTCCATGGCCGCCCGCCTGGAGACCCCAGCCACCTGCCAGGATCGTCAGTGGCCGCCGATCAGGCTTTCCTGATGGCCGTCAACAGTGCGGGGATCTCGTAAAGGATGTATCAGGCGTCGGGGGGCCACCAGGCCGGGCGGCACACCGGCGGGGCCGTCGAGCTTGTCCTCGAATCCGACTCGGACCCGGCGGGCGAACACGGTCACCACGCCGCCGTGGTCGGCGCCGTCAACGAGTGCACTCGCGTGACCGTGATCGGAGACGGCGCGATCGCCCTGCTGGCGGTCCTGTCAGCCCGCCGCCTGGGCGCGGAGCAGATCATCCTGATGGGATGCCACCAGGCGCGCACCGGCCTCGGTCGCGAGTTCGGCGCCGCCGACGTCGTCTCCGCCCGTGGTGAGGAAGGCATCGCTCAGGTGCGCGAGCTCACCGGTGGATACGGCACCCATGTGGTCCTGGAGGCGGTCGGTGCGATGCCCGCCTACCAGCAGGCCCTCGGCATCGTCCGCCCAGGCGGTGTGATCAGCCGTGCCGACGTCCCGCTCGGCGAGCTACGCTTCCCAGCCGGTCGACGGGCCCACGGCCGCGCGATCGGTTGTGTCATCGGCGGCGTCGCCGTGCGGCTCACTATCGGCAGGCGCGGGCGTGCCGATCGGCACGGTGGCGGTGTGGAGGGCGGAGAGCTCGGCGGTCAAGCGGGCGAGCGCGACCCGGGAGCGTGACGAGGCCGCGCGAAATTCTCCGGTTCCGGGCGAAATGATCGGAGCGCCTCCACCCATGAAGAGAGCGTTCGTATCCGTACCGGAAGTGGAGGATGTCACGGTGGGAACCGCCTGTGTCAGATGACACTCACAGGTTCGAAACGGTCTACCGGGCGACCTACGATCAGATCACCGCCTACGCCGGACGCCGCTGCGACTCACCGCAGGACGCGGCCGACGTGGTCGCCGAGACCTTTGTCATCGTCTGGCGCAAGATCGAGGAACTGCCCCCGGGCCGGCAGGCGAAGCTCTGGGTCTACGGAGTAGCCCGCAACGTGCTGGCCGGCCATCGCCGCAGCGCGCTGCGCCGACAGGTGCGGCACCGGGACCTCGACGCGGAGATGGCCGACCTCTACGGTGATCTCGCCGACCGCAGCGTCGAGAGGAACGCGATCGCCCAGGCGTTTGCGACCCTTCCCGAGGACGACCGCGAGCTGGTCGCGTGGGAGGGCCTGGACCGCGGGGAGATCGCCGTGATGCTGGGGCTTTCCCGCAACGCCGTCCGTATCCGGCTTCACCGCGCGCGCAGACGCCTGTCCCGGGCGCTCGAAGTAGCCGACGTTCGATTCACGCCGACCGACGCGGTCGTTCCCACGGGGGATCACTATGAGGGATGTCGATGAGATCAACGAGCTGCTGAGGCCGCTGGCCCGGATCAGTCTGGACGAGCCAGGCGGGCGTGCCGGTGGGGCCCGCGCGCAGGCGCTGTTCGCCGACATCATCGCTCAGGAGCGGGACACGACGACGGCGGCGCTCCGGCGACGTCCACGCGCGCGTCGCTTCGGGCATCGCGCGCTGCTCGGGCTCGCCGCCTCCGCCGTCCTCGCCCTCGGCGTCGTCCTTGGACCGAGTCTGCTCGGCGGCGTCGCGACCTCCTACGCCAACTCCGCGGTGGAGATCCACAAGGAGGCCGACACTTACGTAGCTCGGATCAAGGACCCCTACGCGGACCAGCGGAGGTTCTCGGAGGCGTTCCGTTCCCTCGGCCTCAACGTCGAGCTCAGGGTGATCCCGGTCGCCCCCAGCGCGGTCGGCGAGATCGTGAGCCTGGGTGGCGGCAACGTCCCGGTGAACGTGCCGGTCGGGGTCCGCAGGGAGCCGGCGGACTGCGATCCGGCCGACAGCGGCTGCTTCACGGTGGTGACCGTCCCGGCGGCGATCAAGGGTACGTCCGACGTGGTGCACTTCGAGCTGGGCAGGCCGGCCAAGCCGGGGGAGCCCTACGAGAACAGCTGGCAGTCGGCCACCCGTCCGGAGAGCCGCTGGCCGGCGTCGAGGTGAGCGGCCGGACCGTCGACGATGTGCTGGCCGAGGTCGGCAAGCACGGCCTGCGTGCGGAGTTCCGTCGCGTCGTGGTCCATGAGGGCGGGTACACGGTCGAACCACTGGCCGCGGACCAGGTGGGCAGCAACTGGGTCGTGTACAAGGTCATACCTGCGCGTGAGGGCGTGGTCGGCCTGGAGGTCACGGCCGAGCGCCAAACGGGCCTCGAGTACGCGGACTGAGCACTGGAGCCCACCGTTCCGGCCTCGCTGTAGTCCTGGGGAATTTCCAACGGATTTGCCTGACGTGCACTGATGCGGGCCTGTCTCCGTTTGTTGATCACTTCCCTACGGTTCGTACGGTTCTGACCGGTGGCGGTGTGAGGGGGGCGATGTCGACCCGGATGTTCTCCGAAGACCAGTCGTACCCTGATATCGGCCGGGACGATCTGATCCGGCACTTCACCCTGACCCCCGGCCGCGGTCGCGGCCCGACCGACCGCCTCGGCCTTGCTGTCCAACTCGCCACGTTGCCCTGGCTGGGGTTTGTGCCGGATGAGGCGAGCTCGGCGCACTGAGAGCTCCGCGCCCGGGCATACCGCGTCTACCTCCGTGGCCGTTCTGGCGGGCAGCACGATCACCGAGCCGCGGGAAGCCCAAGTCTCCGCCTGCCTGGCGGTGCTCTGCCAGCTCGTGCGCCACCCGCAAGCCGAGCCTGGACACGCCGTCTTCCGCGTCCGCCTGGGTTTGCCGTCGTCGATCTCACCACCTGCGCCGCCCCCGCGAGGGTCCGCCCGGCCTACGCCCGCCTCATCGCGGAGGCCCTAACGGCACAAGATGGCTACGTGGCACGCGAGCTGCTCGGCCACGAGGGGTGCCGAGCGAACCTCAACCATGCCGAGAGCCACGCGCTCACCTGCGCGGTAGAGTCCGCGGGGCTCGGACGCGGGCATCCCCGGCCCGCTGATGTCCGACCTCCTTTCAGCGGTGCGGACGAAGTGAGAGCGCGATCGAGGCGGCGATGAGCCGAAAGTGCCGAAAGGATCTGCCGGGATACGCCGCCCAGCCGGGGGGCCGCACCGGCCACGCGGCGTGAGCCACTCCCCCTCTTGGTGACGGACGGCCTGTCGCCGTGGCGCCGCGATTCACGGCTTGGTCGGGTCCCGGTGGTAGGTGCGCTGGATGAAGGGCCGTTCGCACAAGTGGTAGAAGAGGTAGATGCCGGCCTGGAAGAGCGCCGCGACGGCAAGACCTTCCATGGACCGGGACCACAGGGCCCATCCGTAGGCGGGCAGGTTGCCCACGCTGTACATGGGATTGCGCACGTGCCGGTAGGGGCCGGAGATCACCAGTTCGCTCGTGTGGCTGAGGGGACGGCCGAGGAACATGTCACGGCAGTAGTAGGTGTCCAGGCCGGTGCTGCTCGCGGCCCACAGCTTGTAGAACGTTCCAACGGCCATGAGCGCCGCGCCCGCGGTACAGGTGGCCCAGACCGGGACGGCGCCGGGGAGGGTGTCGCCGTGAGCGTGGATGACGACGGCCTGGGCGAAGGCCTGGTTCATGAAGAGCAGACCGAGGCCGACCTCGTACAGGGCGTAAGCGCGGTCCTCGCCGAAGCGCTTGACGAGAACCGTCCGGCCGGGCCCGGCCAGCATCAGGCTCAGCCCGCCGTAGTACGACACCCACACCACCGCCGCGTAGCCGGTGGCGATGGCCGGTGACATCAGCAGCGGGGTCATGAGGTAGTACAGGGCGGTCATCATGCCGAACAGCAGCACGCGCACCGGCAGGTAGCGGGTGCCGCGCTCCAGGCGCAGGCCGGAGATGCCGAGGACGATGGTGGGCAGGCGCCAGGCGAGGGCACGCGGGGCGATGAAACTGATCATGTGCGGTCCTCCGGTGAAGTGGCGGTCAGGGACGGGACGGGTGGGCCGGCCCGATCGGGACGTGCCCGCCGGGTGCGGCGGACGGTGGGTGACCACCAGTTGGCGTGTCCGGCCAGGCGCATGACGGCGGGTACGAGCAGGGCGCGGATCACGGTGGCGTCCAGCAGCACGGCCAGGGCCAGGCCGACGCCGATCATCTTGAGCGGGGCGAGGCTGGAACTGGCCAGGGCGGCCATGACGACGGCGAAGATGACGGCGGCCGAGGTGAACAGGCGGCCGGTGTGCTGGAGGCCGCGGGCCACCGCGGTGACGGTGTCGCCGGTGTGCCGGTGTTCTTCGGTGATGCGCGACAGCAGGAAGATCTCGTAGTCCATGGACAGGCCGAAGGCGACACAGAAGATCATGCTGGGCATCAGGATGTCGATGCTTCCGGTGACGGTGAAGTCACCGACGAGCCAGCGCAGATGGCCGTCCTGGAAGACGTGGACCAGCACGCCGAACGTGGCGGTCAGGCTGAGCGCGTTCATCAGCAGCGCCTTGACCGCCAGGACGACGCTGCCGGTGAGGGCGGTGATCAGGGCCAGAGTGGCCAGCGCGATCACGGTCAGCGCCGTCGGCAGCACGTCTCCGATGCTCTGCCGGGTGTCGGCCAGGTTCCCGCCCGGCCCGCCGATCAGCACGGGGCCGGGAGCGCGGACCTGGCGCAGCCGGTCGGCCAGGTCGCTGTTCTCCAGGGAGTAGGGCTCGTAGGCGGTGGTGACCACCAGGTGGGAGAAGGCCGAGTCCCGCAGGTGGGCGGGCGCGTCCACGCGCACGACTCCGCTCACCTGCGCGAGCCGCCGGGCGTAGTCGTTCAGGACCGGCAGGCTGGCGCTGTTCATGGGCGTCTCGGGCAGTACGACGGTGGTCGGGGCGATGCCGCCACCCGTGTCGAAGTCCTGACGTAGCTGCTGGCCGGCCTGGGCCGCCGGCGCCTGCGGCGGCAGTACCCGGTCGTCCAGGGTGGCGAAGCGGACGCCGGTGAAGGGGATGCCGAGGATGAGCAGCAGCACGACGACGGGCACGGCGACGCGGACGGGGCGGCGCATGACGGCGATGGCCGCGTCGAACCACCACCGGCCGGTGGGACCGCCGGCTCGCCAGGGGCCGGGGATCGGCAGGCTGTTGACGCGTTCGCCGAGCAGCGCCAGGACGGCGGGCAGGATGACGAGGCTCGTGACGGCCGCGAGGACGGTGATGGTGATGCCGCCGTAGGCGATGGAGCGCAGGATGGTGAAAGGGAACAGCAGCAGCGCGGCCAGGGACAGGGTCACGGTGGCCGCCGAGTACGCCATGGCGCGTCCGGTGGTGGCCATCGTGACGCCGATGGCCGTGGACGCATCGCTGCCGCGCGCGAGTTCTTCCCGGAAGCGGGTGATGATGAACAGGCTGAAGTCGACGGCGAGCGCGAATCCGAGCGCGATGGCGATGCTCAGGGCGAACACCGCGATCTCGGTGACCTCGGTGAGCACCCGCAGCACGGCCATCGCGCCGACGACGGACAGTGCGCCGACGAGCAGGGGCAGCAGCGCGGCCACGGCGCTGCCGAATACGAGCAGCAGGATGAGCAGGGTCACCGGGGCGGCGATGAGCTCGGCCGTGCGCAGGTCACGCTCACTGCGTTCCTGGGTCTCGGCCCTGATCGGCGCTTCACCGGTAGCGGTGACGGACAGCGGGCCGTGCCGCCCGGCGAGGTCGGCGACGAGTTCGCGGGCCGCGTTGATCCGATGTGCGTGATCACCGCTCAGGCGTGCGGTGATGAGGGCGCTGCGACCGTCGCGGCTGCGCATCGCCGGTGCACGCGTGTCCCAGTACGAGGTGATCCCTGCCACGGCGTGGCCGGCCGCCAGCCTGGCGGCGAGCCGCCTGCCGGCCGCGACGGTGGCGGGATCGTCCACGGAGCCGGCGGCGCGGGCGATCAGTACGAGGTGCGGGCTGCCCGGCCGGGAACGTTCCGCAGCAGCTCGTCGGCCCGCGCCGAACCGCTCGCGATCGGGCCGGTGTTGCCGAGGACGAGCCGGTCCTGGACATCATGGCCGATCAGCAGCGCGAGACCGAATGCGGCAGCGGCCAGCCAGAGCACGGCCCATCGGGACCGCGTGGACGCGGCGTATGACATGCGGGTTCTCCTTGCCGATGCGGCGCGTGAGGAATGTGGCGATGATCGCGACGGCCAGGCCGGCGGCCACGTCACTGACGTAGTGGTAGCGGCAGTAGACGACGGACGCCGTCAGGCTGCAGACGAGGATCAGGCACAGGCGGAAGGCGCCTTTGGACACCAGCGGGCGCATGGTGAGCAGTGCGGCCCAGGACATGGCGACGTGGGAGGACGGAAAGCAGGTTCCGAGCGGGTCCAGCTCCATGATGGCGGTCTGCACCCGGGTGACGAGGTAGCCGGGCAACCGATGGGTGCCGAACTCGCCGGCGAGCGCGTGTGACGGTCCTCGCAGCGGCACGAGCAGATAGCCCGGATAGCACAGGACGTGGGCCAGGACCTGGGCGGACATCAGCCGCGCCGCGTGCGGGATCCGCCCCCGGGCCACCAGCCACAACGCCGGGATCGACATGAGCAGGTAGTAGGAGAAATAGCTGGCCATCATCACTTCGGTCAGGACCGGCGTGACGTACCGATCCAGGGCGAGGTTCGGCACATCGCCGAACGCCCAGGTCTCCCAGGCGATGACGTCGGCGTCGACGTAGCGGCCGCGCAGGGCCGTGACATAACGCTCGGCGGAGGTGTACAGGTAGGGCTGCAGCGCCAGTGGGCACAAGATCCACAGGCCGGTCGACCATCGGTGCCGCGGAAAGCGATCGGCCAGCCCCGCACAGGCCAGCATGAGCCCGGCACAGCAGCCGAAGCCCGCCAGGAGCGCCGCGGCCCCGTCCACCCGCTCGGCGAAGACGGCCATGAAGGCGCAGACGGCAGCCAGAAAGCCGAGGAACAGCCAGGTCAGCGGCGCCTTGCGGGAGGCGCGCCAGGTGATCGGCGGGTCGTGCGGCGCAGACAGGGGCGCGTGGTCCATCTACGGTGTGAGAACCGATGCCGCGACGGTGTGGCCCGGCCGGGCGGGGATGAGGCCGAGGCGGCGACCGGCGGCGGCGCACGCGTCGACGATGCGTGCCAGGTTGGCGTCGGTGTGCGCGGCGGTGAGGCTGAGGCGGACGAGCGCCTTTCCG
Source organism: Nonomuraea sp. NPDC049725 (assembly GCF_040674795.1). Lineage (NCBI taxonomy): Bacteria > Bacillati > Actinomycetota > Actinomycetes > Streptosporangiales > Streptosporangiaceae > Nonomuraea > Nonomuraea sp. NPDC049725. Next base: position 18,903 of record NZ_JBFANJ010000027.1, read on the forward strand.
CCGGGGACCGCCGGAGGAACCATGGCGTTGGTGTAGATGCCCTCGGCCAGGAGTTCCTTGCACAGCCGAAGGCACATCAGCGTGTCTCCCACCTGCAGCGCTATGGCCGGCGTGATGCCCGGAGCAGTCGGGAGACCGAGGGCGGTCAGGTCGGCGCGCAGTTTCGCGGCGGCGGCCAGCACCCGGAGGCGGCGTTCGGGCTCGGTGCGGATGATGTGAAGCGCGGCTCGCGCGGCCGCGAGGCAGCCCGCCGGCAGCGACGCGGAGAACACGGCCGGTCGCCCGTGATGACGCAGGTAGTCGATGACGTGACCCGGGCCCGCGATGGCGCCGCCGAGGGTGCCGAAGCACTTGGAGAACGTCAGCGTCTGCAGGTCCACCGCCCCCTGCTGCCCGAAGTGTTCGGCGGCGCCCGTGCCACCGGCGCCGAGCAGGCCGGCGTCGTGGGCGCTGTCCAGGATGAGGCGGGCGCCGTGGGCGCGGCTGAGCCGCACCGCCCCGGGCACGTCGCACAGATCGCCCTCGGCGGAGAACATGCCCTCGCTGAGGATCAGCCGCCCTTGGCCGGTGCCGTCCTCCTCCAGCAGGCGCTCCAGGTGGGCCATGTCGTTGTGCCGGTAGCGCACCACTCTGGCCCGCCCGAGGCGGGTGGCGTCGACGAGCGAAGCGTGGATGAGCTGGTCGGTGTACACCACGTCGTCGGGGGTGAACAGCGCGGCGAGAGCGAGGTTCGCCTGGTAACCGGTGGACACCACCAGGGCCGCTTCCTTGCCCAGGAAGTCGGCGAGTTCGGCCTCCAGGTCCTCGTGCAGCCTCAGCGAGCCGTTGAGCAGGCGGGAGCCTGAGTTGCCGGCTCCGTGCCGGCCGATCGCGTCAGCGGCTGCGGCCTTGAGACGCGGATCCTGCGACAGGTCCAGGTAGTCGTTGGACCCGGCCATCAGCACGGCATGGCCGCCGATCACGACCTCCCCGTTCTCCAGCCGCTCCGTGATGGGGCGGAAATAGGGGTAGAGCCCCGTTTCGATCGCGAGCTGCTGGTCGGGGCGGGGCCGGCATTTGCCGAAGGCATCCAGCACGGGCTTCTGCTCTCTTTCACGGTCCGGCTACGTAACGTGATCGTGGTGCGTTGCGCGGGAAAGCTTTGCCCACTCCATACTGAACACGGACGCGCCTTTGCCAACCCTTTACCCTGCTCTCGTCACCGAGAGTCACGTTCTCGTCATACTGGGTGCTCGCTGGGCACCCAGGCCCCATCCCAGTCATCCGGAAGGACGTCCCCCGTGACCGACGAACAGATCTTCGAGGAACTGCGCTCCATCTGCGTACTCCTCCTGGGCGCCGACGCCGTGACGCTGACCCTTGACACGGATCTGCGCCGCGATCTGAAGGCGGACAGCCTCGAACTGGCCGAGCTGGCCGTGAGCGCCGAGGATCGGTTCGGGCTGATCCTCGATTTCGACGCCGCCATGCGCCTGCAGACGATGGCCGACGCCGTGTCACTCGTCCGGGCCGCCCTCGATCGCGACCGTCCAGTGCGAGCCGGCTGATGTTCTCTCGTCTTCGTGCCGCCGTCACCGCCTGAAAAGGCTGTGTGACACCTGTCCGGGAGTCGCTCCACCGCGGGCAGGATCATCGACCTGGTACGTCTCCCGCGCCCCCCGCGTCACCCGAACCCCGAAAGCAGCGCACGCCATGCCGTCCAGCCCTGCCGCGGTCGCACCCGCGCCCTGCCCCGTGCGTACACGCCGGGAGCTGAAGCAGTTCGTCGAGCTGCCGTACCGCCTCCATCGCGACGACCCGAACTTCGTGCCGCCGCTGCGCGGCGAGTGCCACCGCCTGCTCGACCGCAGGCGCAATCCGTTCTTCGCCTACGGCGAAGCCGAACTGTTCCTGGTTCGCGGCGGGCACGGCCGGGTGGTGGGCCGGATCGCCGCCGTGCACAATCCGCGCCACAACGACCGTCACGGAACCGGCGACGGCTTCTTCGGCCAGTTCGAGTGCGCCGACGACCCGGGTGTGGCGCGCGGCCTGTTCGAGGCAGCCGCCGGCTGGCTGCGCCGGCGCGGCCTGACCACCATGGTCGGGCCGGTCAACTTCACCACCAACGACGAGTGCGGCCTTCTCGTGGACGGCTTCGACAGGCCACCGTGCGTGCTCATGCCCTACAACCCGCCCCACTACCCGGCCCTCCTGGAGGCCGGCGGATTCACCAAGGCCAAGGATCTGCTGGCCTTCGACCACGACGGCGGCCCCTGCGGCGAGCGCATCACGCGCATCGCCGACAGCGTCGAGCGGCGTGCCGGGCTCCGCGTCCGGCCCATCGATCTGGCTCGCTTCGACGCCGAGGCTGCTCGCCTCAAGCACGTCTACGATCGCGCGTGGCAAGCCTCCTGGGGCTTCACTCCGATGACCGACGCCGAGTTCACCGCGATGGCCCGCAGGGTGCGCGCCATCGCGGATCCTTCACTCGTGCATCTGGCCGAGTGCGGTGACGAGCCCGTTGGCGTCATCCTCGCCCTGCCGGACCTCAACCAGGCCCTGCCGGTGGCGCAGGGCCGGCTGACCCGCTTCGGCCTGCCCCTCGGAGCCGCCCGGCTGGCCCGCGCGGCACGCGGGATCGACGGGGCGCGGCTGGTCCTGTTCGGCGTCGTCGCGGAACTCCGCGGTCGCGGGATCGAGACGGTGCTGCTCCGCCGCCTGCAGGAAGCGTTCACCGCCGGCGGCTACCGCGCGATCGAGTTCAGCTGGGTCCTGGAGGACAACGACACCATCACCCGGCTCATCTCCATGGCCGGCGCCACCCGCACCAAGACGTACCGGATCTACCGGCGCCCCCTATGACCCGATACCTCATCACCGGCGCGACCGGGTTCGTCGGGCAACGGCTGACCCGGATCATCCTCGCGCGCGGGCATGCCGTCATCGCCCTGGCCCGCCCCTCGGCACGCGCCCAAGCCCTGCGCCGGATCGGCGCCGAGGTGATCGACGGAGACCTGCGCACCGGAGCCGGTCTGCGTGCGGCCGTCGCCGAGGCCGACCGGGTGATCCATCTGGCCGCCCTGGTCAAAGCACGTACGGCCGTCGACTACTGGGCAGTCAACCGCGACGGCAGCGCCCGGCTGGCGCGTGAGCTGGCCGCGATGGCACATCCTCCCCGCCTGGTGGTCTGCTCGTCCCTGGCTGCCGCCGGTCCGCTCTCTCACTACGGCGCCAGCAAGCTCGGCGGGGAGCGGGCGGTGCGTGAGCACGCCGACCGGGTCCAGACCGTTGTCCTGCGGCCCGGCATCGTCTACGGCCCGGGCGAGCCAGGGCTGATCCCCGCCCTGATTCCCATGGTCAGGAGCGGGCTGGTGGTCAAGGCGGGCTTCGGGCCGCGCCGCTACTGCCTGCTCTACGTCGACGACCTGTGCGCCGCCCTTCTGGCCGCCGCCGAACTAGGCACCCCGTTGTCCACCGGCGATCCCCGCGCGGGCGTCTACGCGATCTGCGACGGGCGATCCTACGACTGGCCGGACATCTGCTCCGCCCTGGCCCGCGCGCTGGGCTGCCGGGAGCCCGCCATCCTGCCGATGCCCATGACCGTGATCCGCACGGCCGCCCGGCTGGCCGAACTCGCCGGCCGGCTCCGAGGCGGGGTGCCGGCCTTCAACTCCGACAAGACCCGGGAGATGAGCCGTACCCGCTGGGTGTGCCCGGCCGAGGACGTCGACACCGCCGTCCGCGAACTCGGCTACTCTCCCTCGACGCCGCTGCACCGCGGCCTGATCGCGGCAGTCCGGGCCCACACCCCCTCGCCTGCCCGCGGGCGCCGGCCGCGCCGCCGATCGTGATCAGCCCGGGGTGCCAAGGTCCGTGACACCGTGCTGAACCGCGAGTCTCCCGATATGCCTGGCAAAGTGTCGTTCATGGACACCGAACCTTTCCCCGCCGGCTCGCCGCCACCGCCCGCTTCACCCTCGGACTACCCCGCGCCTTCACCCTCTCGCCCGACGGCCGCCCCGAGCACCTCACCCGCCCCGGCGAGGTCCCCGAAGCAGAGCTGATCCGGCGCGAACGCGCCCGCGAGAGCACCACCGGCATCGTCGCCTACCCCACCGACGCCGCCCTCCGCACGGTGGTCTTCGCCGTCGACGGCCACCTGTGGGCCGTGACATCCCGGTCGACATCCCCGTGGACCCCGCCGCACGCACGGCTCCCCGCCCCGTCCCGGCCGCCGGTCCCGCGACCGACCCCACCGGGGCACGGGTCGCGTACGTCACCTGGGGAACGCCGGGCACGGCGGTGGGCTGGTCCGCGCGTTGCCGGGTGCGGCCGGTGACGATCACGTGGGCGCCTTCGGCGATGAGGCGGTGTGCGGCGGCCAGTCCCATGCCGCTCGTGCCGCCGGTGATCAGGGCGGCCTTGTCGGTGAAGCGTGTCATGCGAGTGCTGCAGAGATCCAGTCGGCGGCCGTGGCCAGCCAGTCGGGTCGGGCGTTGCCGAGCAGGTGGTCGCCATGTGGCAGCCACACGTAGTGCCCGTGCGGTGCCAGGCGGGCCAGCGGCTCGCCGTTGGTCACGCCGGGGATGACGTCCTGGCCGCCGTCGATGACCAGCAGCGGGCAGATGATCTGCGGGGCGAGGGCGGACACGTCCACCTGGCCGGCGAAGCGGCGGGCCGCCTCTTCGCCACCGGCCCGCTGGATGAGGAGATCCCGTACGGGAGGTGGCAGGTCGTCCCAGTGCAGCCGGAAGGGGCCGCTGACGGTGAGGGCGGCCGCGACGCGGCTCTCCCGGGCGGCGCTTTCCGCGACGTAGTAGCCGCCGAGGCTGAGCCCGACGAGTCCCACGTTCCGCGGGCGGAGTGTGTCGATGACCTGGCCGATCACGTGGTGGTAGTCGGCGCGGACGGTGCTGGTGGCAGCGAGCGCGCCCTGTCCCGGCCCGTCCATGGCGAACACGGCCAGGCCCCGGCGCAGCAGGGCGGTGACGAGGTCGTGGAACTCCTCCTTGCCGGAGTCCAGCCCCGGGACCACCACCACCGTCGCGGCGGCGTCAGCGGGGCCGCGCAGCCAGCCGGTGAAGCCCGGCCCTTCGATCCGGCGCGCCTGCGGCTCCAGCAACTCCAGCGCCCGTTCCATGGCGGTGTCGGCCTCGGCCGCCGCGAGCGCGCTCTGGCGGTTCGGTCCCAGGGTGGCGAAGTGGAACCAGCGCGCCGCCGCCCGGAGGTGCTCGCCTGTTGAGATCGCCGTGGCCGCCTGCCCGGCGCGCGCCACGTGCTCGCGCGCGGCGCGCATGAATGCCTCGCCCCACTGGTCCAGGTCCGTCAGTTCGCCGGTGACGCGCAGGTACTCGTGCGGGTCCAGCCCGGCTCCGGTGGCGCGTGACAGGTTGGCGGCGGCGAAGTCCGCGGCGCTCATCGCGATGCTCCGATCGTCAGTACGGCCTTGCCGCGGATGCGGCGTTCCCGCAGGTCGGTCAGGACATCGGCGGTCCGGCTCCAGTCGGCGATGCGGCCGATCTCGGGGTGCAGCCGCCTGCGGGCCGCCAGACGTACGAGGGTGGCCAGGTCAGGACCGTACGGCGTGCCCGCGTAGTGGAAGTGCCGGATCACGGCGTTCTGCGGCCCGGCCAGCAGGTCGAAGAAGTTCACCGTCGCAGGGGTACGGCTGGCCTGCCCGAACCACACCAGCAGGCCGGCCGGCGCCAGCCGGGCCAGCGCGGCCGGGAGCGCGTTGCCGCCGGTGGACTCCAGCACCACGTCGAACGGCCCGTCCGTCTCGTCCACGTCGTGCACGACCGCGGCGGCGCCCAGCTCGCGCAGGCGCGCGCCGCGCTCTGCCGTGGCGGTCACCGCGGTCACCTCCGCCCCGGCCGCGGCGGCGAGCTCGGTCAGGTAGTGCCCCACTCCCCCGGCGGCGCCGGTCAGCAGCACCCGCCTGCCCGTCACGGCGCCGGCAGCGCGAAGCAGCCGCAGCGCGGTGATCCCGGCCAGTGGCAGGGCGGCCGCCTGCACGGTGGCGAGCCCGTCGGGCAGGACGGCGATCGAGTGGGTGGGCACGGTCGCGTACTCGGCCCAGCCGCCCATGGGTGGATGGCCCACCACCCGGCTGCCGGCCGGTGGGCCCGAGCCGTCGGCGGCGGCCTGCACGACCAGTCCTGCGACGTCCTTGCCCGGCTGCAGACCGGGCTCCGGCGTTTCCAGCAGGAATGTCTCTCCGCGATTCGGGGAGAACGCCTCAACCTTGATCAGCACCTCGTCCGGGGCGGGCACGGGCTGTGCGGCCTGGGCGAACTCCACCGGCCGCGAGGCATCTCCCGTAGGGATCAATCTACGCATGCGGCCATGAAAGCGGCAGGCGGGTCGCCCGAGCCAACAACGGACGCGAGGAGCCGACAACCATAGGTTGTCGCCTATGGTGACAGCCGTGGACTTGGACCTGGCGCAGGTGCGCGCGTTCGTACAGGCGGCAGAAGGGCTGCACTTCGGCCACGCGGCCGAGGAATTGTCGATCTCCCAGCAGGCCCTGTCCAAACGGATCGCCCGCCTGGAGTCCACGCTCGGCAGGCGCCTGCTCGACCGCGGTGGCCAGGGGGTGCGCCTCACCGAGGCCGGCCGGCGCTTCTTGGAGCCCGCCCGGCAGGCGCTGGCCGCCGCCGACCTGGCCGTGGCGGCTGTGCTGGACACGCACCGCCCGTTGCGGATCGACGTGTGGGGCCACCTGTACGCGCCCATGCGCACCCTGGCCCAGGTGGCGACCGGCGAGCCGCGGCTGGAACTGGGCCACGGCCGAGACCTGCCGTCGGTGATCACCGCGCTGCTGCACGGCGACATCGACGCCGCCTTCGGCCGCGTCCACGCGCCGCTGCCCGCCGGGCTGACCCATCGCCTGGTACGGCTGGAACCCGTGGACGCCATCCTCCACGCCGATCACCCGCTGGCGAACGCGCCCGCGATCCGTCCGGCGCAGTTGCGCGACGGCGTACTGTGGACCCCCGGCGCGCTCCACCGGCTGGACTTCCTGCACCGCTTCGCCATGGCCTTCGGCATCCACCAGCACGCCGAAGGCACCAACCTGGGGCTGGACCGCTTCCTGGCCGATCTGGCAGCCGACATGCACCGCTTCAGCCTGCTGCCCGCAGACATACCCCTCCCACCGCACCCGGCGATCCGCTCGATCCCGCTGGTCGACCCCACACCGCTGTACGCCTGGTCACTGCTCTGGCGCGACAACGGCGGCCACCCACTGCTGGACACCTTGACAAGCGCCTTCGTGACGGAGGCCGAGCGCAACCGATGGCTGGAACACGATCCCGCCCGCGATTGGCTACCCGAACGCCACAGCACGGACGCCGGCTAAGGCGATCGCGTAGTTAGCAGGCGGCGCAGAAACATGAGGTGGGGCCAGGACCACCGCACCGTCCCGTCCGGAGGTCCGCTCACGCCGCGGTGAGATCGAGCCGGGCCTCCATGTCCGTAGGGGCTCACATGAGCCCAGAACAGCGGGCTGAGGGCTCACCGGTCCTCCTCCGTCAGCTTGCCGGCCCACTGCGGATCTCGCGGAACGGCCTGAAGGAGCTGGGTATCAAGGAACCCCGACGAGGACCCCAGTGCGCTCCGTCATGGCTGATCAGAACCAGTTCGTCGGCGGCGGTCACGCAGATGCCGGCGGCTCCGTGAGGCCTGTCTTGATGTCATGTCTCTCTTCCCTGGAAAGGGGAAGAGGCGTTGGCCGCAGGCGGACCAGGCATCCTGCACGTCGAGCGCCTGGGGCTATGGTGCTGGCGGCGGGACCGGCGGGCCTGCTACCAGTTCGCCTTCTCAAGGGCGACATTGACCACATGGCGCTGGCTGCTCGGACACCACTTGTAGCTGTAGTTCCCGGGATACGCCCAGTTCCCGCGATAGAGGGTCCCCCAGCCATTGGAAGGATCGGCCGTGCAGTAGGCCAGGACCCTGAAATGCCCCGTACCGCCGGTGCATCTGGCTCCGCCTCCCTCCGAGCTGCCGCTGTACGCCTTCCACACTGAGCACCCGGTAGGTGCGGCGACAGCGGGACTTGGCGTAGTGACGATGAAGGCACTGACGATCAGAGTGAGCGACGCGGCAATTTTGCGCATGCAGGATCTCCTCGCTGGTGCTTGACGCTTGTGAGTGGTGGCGACGCTAGCAATGAGAGGTATGTCGAAGGTATGTCGAAGCGTGTGGGCTGACGGGTCCCGCCGGGGTCGATCTGGCCGCGCCGGAGGCCGGGTCAGGCGTCGCTCGGGCCCGACCGCCAGCCGACGGGCCTGCAGCGGGCCGGGCGGCAGGGACGCGACCGGAAGAAGCTGACCGGCTGAAGATCCCCCACCTCACCGGTCAAGCCGCAGCCCCTGCGGACCGAACCGCCTCGCTCACTTGAGGTGGCGAGGTGCGCCAGGGGGCGCCGTGGCCGGGGAGAACCCACGAGGCCGGCAGCCCAGTGATGCGGTTCAGGGAGGAGAGTGCTGTGGCCGGGTCGTCGGTGAAGGGCGCCGCCTGGGGGCCTTCACGCCCGGTGAGGACGTGCCGCGTGGTCAGGGCGTCGCCGACGAAGAGCGCGTCGGCGATCGGGACGTGCACCGCCACGCTTCCCGGGGAGTGCCCCGGCATGCCCACGATCACCGGACTCCCGGGCAGGTCCAGGACGTCGCCATCGGCGATCGTGGTGACCTCGCTGACGTAGCGGGTGCGCAGGCCGTTCTTGCGGATGGCGTAACCGAAGAAGCCGAGCGTCGGGCCGAGACGCATGGGGCCCCACGCGGTCTTGGGCTTTTCTCCCGTACGGGTGCGGGCCGCGTCGGCGGCATGCACGAACACCGGTACGCCGTGTTCGCTGCGCAGGCGCTCGGCGAACCCGATGTGGTCGGAGTCGCCGTGGGTCAGCACCAGCCCGCGGATGTCGTCGACGGACTTGCCGAGCGAACGGAGTTCGGCCTGCAGATCCCGCCAGTGGCCGGGCAGCCCCGCGTCGATGAGCGTGATGCCCTCGTCGGTGTCGACGAGGTAGCACGCCACGACATCATTGCCGAGGCGGTGCAGATGAGCTGCGAGTTTCATAGGACCTCTTTCTGAAGACGCGGTCGGGGAGCGGCTAGGACTGTGGTCGCCGGCCGATCAGGTCGTGCAGTGCGGTGATGACGGTGCGGCCGGTGGGGTCCGTGAAGTCGCGCACCATGCTCGTGACGAAGCCCGCCACCGACGTCACCGTGCCGCCCGCGGCCTCGATCTGGCGAAACGCGGCGTTCTCCGTACGCTCCGACATGCCGCCGCACGCGTCGACCGGGACGATCACGTCATAGCCGTCGGCCAGGGCGTCGAGCGCGGTGTGAAGGACCACGATCTCCGAGGTCACGCCGCAGATGACCAACGTCTTGCGGCACTCGGCGGCGATGGCCGCGCGCCATGCCCGGTCGTCCCAGCAGCACGGCCCGCCGCGCACGAATGGGGGCGTTTCGGGAAGTTCGACGATGACGCCGGGCCCGTCGGGCCTGGGCGCGACCGACACGGAGAACGGGATGTCCAGCGCCTGCGCGACCTTGGCGAGCACCCCGGCCGAACGCCTGATGATCTCTGGGCTGTTGGTGCCGCTCAGGGCCACGATGCTGTCCTGCAGATCGGCGAAGACGATCTGCGCAGTGCGATGGTCGAGCATTGTTCTCATCTCAAATCGTTCACACTCTGAATGATTTAATGACGGTAGCATGCTGTTGGTGAACGATGTCAAGTTGACCGAGACGCTCAGCTTCCGGCTAGGCGCCGTGGGCGCCCTGGTCGCCGATCAGTACGCGGAAGCTCTGGCCGTCCACGGCCTGAAGCCCAAGCATGTCGGCCTGCTGGGAGTCCTCGACCTGGGATTGGCCGCCTCGCAGCTCGAGATCGCCAAGCTGATGCGGGTGGCGCCCAGCCTCGTCGTGGCCCTTGCCGACCACCTCGAGTCCATGGGAGCCGTCGAGCGCCTCCGCGACCCCGCCGACCGCCGCCGCCAGATCCTGAGCCTCACCGGCCAGGGACGCGACCTCCTCGCGGAATGCACGGCCATGGCGCTCACCCTCGACGCGAAGCTCGCCGCCGGCCTCACCTCGTCCCAGCAGGGCGCACTGAGCGCGGCCCTCGGTCACCTGGCGGCCTCCCACGGCCTGCCCGTACGCGAATGATCAGACGCTGCGGCGCGAAGGGCCTCGTCGTCCTCGACGGAGCGCCAGTTCCGGCAGGTGAACGGGCGCCGGTCGGGATCGAGGAGCACGCGGACGACGCCCTCGGGGTCGCCACGAGTTGCCGGACGATCCCCGGGGTTAAACGCGTACAGCTTTCTGTGGTCGCTCGTCCGGCCCTGACCAGGAGCGCGACAAGTCGAGGTCTCCGATCTCGGAGAACCGCCTTGGCCGCGATCACGGTGCATGAGCTGGTGGCTGCTATCACCGCCGGGCAGGTCCCGATTCCCCTTTCACTCAGCCCGGTGATGCCGCCAGGTGTGGAGGGGATGTCGGCTGCCTGCCCGCGTGACGGGGGTGGCGGCGGTGAGCGCGAAACCGGCGCTGTGGGCTACGGCGACACTGCCCCGGTTCTCTTGGGTGATGCGCAGGAGGACGTGATCCATCCCCAGGACGTCGTACGCGTAGCCGGTGATCAGCTGCACTGCGCGGGTGGCCAGGCGTCGCCGGCGGTGGCGCGGGCCGACGGCGTAGGCGAGTTCGGCCTCGCCGGGGCTCCCGGTCCGGAAGAGCAGGATCTCGCCCATGGGTGCGTCACCGTCGGCGGTGATGGCCAGTTGGACGTACAGGCCGTCGGAGCGGCGCTGCCGGGCCTGGGCCAGGTACGCGCGGGCGGCTTCTTGGTCGAAGGGGAAGCGCAGCGGGGTCCAGAGGTCGACCTGAGGGTCGTTGAACAGCTCGACCATCACGGACACGTCGTCATCGGTCCACTCCCGCAGGACGAGTCCGAGACCGGTGAGGCGGATGTCGGCGGGCAGGGCGGCTGGGATGTCGTCTGCGCTCATGACGGCATCCTGGTCGAGTTGTCGGCGAGAACACAGGCTGCGGGCGGGTCGATGTCGAGGACCTCGACCCGGGGGTGGGCGAAGCCGGCCTCGGTGAGCAGGTCCTGGAGCTGGAGTTGACGGCGAGGATGGCGTCGAGCGGATGGTCGAAGCCCGGCAGCTGGTCCACGGACGCTTGCGTGAGGTGGACGCGGTGAGCCCGGACGGCGGCGGCGTTGCGCCGGCGGGCCTGGCCGACCATGACCTGTGAGTGGTCGACACCGTAGACGTGGCCCCGGGTGGCCAGGCGGGCGAGCTCGGCGATGGCGAGGCCTACTGCATGGCGTACGCGCTCACCCGGATGCCCAAGCGTCTGCGCGGCGTGCTGATGGTCGTTACCGCCGGATCCGTTCCGCGTCTCTCTGACACCCGACACGCGGTACGCATGCTGTCCTGGAGATGCTGCTGGAGGTGCCCGAAGGCTGGCGCTCCTCGGATCTGGAACGCCGGCGCGAGGGCCCGGGGCGCCTCGGGCAGGAATGCGCTTGAGCTCGCCACGGAAATCCTCGGAGTGGGGCTGGAGGTGCCGCACCGGCGGATGGTCGATTCGGCGGCCGTGACCTCAAGGCGGGCCGCATTGATCATTGGGCAGAACCGCCGATGCCCGGTCGCATGGCTTTGAGGAAGGCGTCGACGAGGGCGTCGGCGTACTGCGGGGTGAGCGGGCCGGAGCGGAGCAGCCAGCGCTGGTAGACAGGGCCGTACAGCAGCTCCAGAGCCAGGTCGAGGTCGGCGTCGGGGGCGAGTTGGCCGGCTTGCTGGGCGCTGCGCAGCCGGGCCTTCTTGGCCTCGTCGACCGGCCCGGCCAGTTTCTCGCGGTATTGGGCGGCGAGTGCCGAATCGTTGATGATCTCGGTGTTGAGCGCGCGGATCGGCCCCTCGAACGCGGGATCGGCGAACTCGGCCACCGTCGCCCGCATGACCACCCTGAGGTCGGCCTTCAGATCGCCGGTGTCGGGCAGCGCCATGTCCTGGTCCGGCCCGCTCTCGCTGAGCGCCAGGAAGGCGTCCAGGACCACCGCGCCCTTGGAGGGCCACCAGCGGTAGATCGTCTGCTTGCCCACGCCGGCCCGGGTCGCGATGGCCTCGATGGTCAGCTTGGCGTATCCCACCTCGGAGACCAGCTCGCGGGCGGCGGTCAGGATGGCCTGCCGGGAGCGCTGGTTGCGGCGCGCGGGGTTGGGCTGCTTGGCCATGTGCCGGATCATAACACCCTTGCGAGGCGAGACGTACCGTCTTGACACTATGGCAAGGCGAGACGTACCGTCTTGCTTCGTTACAGCTGAACCCGAACACGAGGAGGTGGAGCCCATGACCCGGGTGTGGTTCATCACGGGCGCGTCACGAGGACTGGGCCGGGCGTTCACGGAGGCGGCGCTGCAAACGGGCGACCGGGTGGTCGGGGCCGCGCGCAACGTCGAGCCGCTCGCCGATCTGGCCCGGCGCCATCCCGGCGACCTGGTACCGCTGCCGCTCGACGTCACCGACCGCGCGGCCGTGTTCGCGGGCGTGGATCGGGCGGCAGCGGCCTTCGGCAAGCTCGACATCGTGGTCAACAACGCCGGCGTCATGCTCCTGGGCATGCTGGAGGAGGCGACGGAAGAGCAAATCAGATCCCACTTCGACGTCAACCTGTTCGGCGCGATCTGGGTCACCCAGGCCGTACTCCCCCACCTGCGCTCCCAGGGCTCCGGCCGCATTCTGCAAGTCACCACGATGGGCACCGGCGGCGGCTTCCCCATGGTCGGCCTGTACGCGGCCGGCAAGTCGGCGCTCGACTCGGTCTCCGAGGCCGTGGCGGGAGAGGTCGAGCAGTTCGGCATCAAGCTGACCATCGTGCAGATGGGCGGCTACGACACCGGCCTGTTCACCACGGGCACCACGATGACCGCATCCGCCCCGCACTATCAGGAGCTGCGCGACAAGCTGATCGAGATGTGGGGCGATGAGGCCGGTCCCGCCCCGGAGACCGCCGCTCCGGTGATCATGGAGCTGGTGGACCTGCCGGAGCCGCCGCGGCGTCTCATCGTCGGCGCCGCGTCCTACGACATGGTCCAGCAGGACCTCCAGGACCGGGTGGCGGAGTACCGTGCCTGGGAGCACCTCAGCCGCAGAGCGCCGGGATGACCCGCGCAGGACGAACAGAGCACGCCTGCCGGGGCGCTCCCGACGGAACACTCCGGCAGGGCGGGACGGTGGCGCGTGATCCCGCCTTCGGTGACCGGCCATCCTCCCGGACCACGAGCAGGGCCGGCGGCGCCCGCACCACCGCGGACCGGGCGCGGCGCACGCTCTCACAGAACTTCGTGGTCGACCGCCAGGCCATCGATCTCGTGATCAGGGCAGCAGACCCGGCGGGGCTGGTGCTGGAGCCGGGGGCGGGCGCTGGAGCACTGACCTTGGCACTGGCCGGTGCGGGCGTGCGAGTGATCGGCTACGAGATCGATCCGCGCCTGGCCCGGCGGCTGGCCGCACGCACACGCGACGATCCCCATGTCGCGGTGGTGCACGGCGACTTCACCACCGCGACGGTGCCAGGACGGCCGTTCGCGGTCGTGGGGAACATACCGTACTCGGCGACGTCGAAGATCGTGAGCTGGTGCTTGGGGGCGCCGTCCCTGACCTCGGCCACGCTGCTCACCCAGCGCGAGTACGCCCGCAAACGCGCGGGCGGCTACGGCCGCTGGAGCCGCGTGACCGTGCGGTCGTGGCCATGGTTCCACTGGCGGCTCGGCCCCACGGTGAACCGGAGGTCCTTCCGGCCGGTACCGTCGGTCGACTCGGCGATCCTGCGGATCGAGCGTAGGCCCGAACCTTTGGTACGCGGCCGCCGCACCTACCAGGAACTGGTCGAGCTGGGCTTCAGCGGGCTCGGCGGCTCGGTGCGCGCCTCGCTGAGGACGCGTCACCGAGGAGTGGACGCCGCCCTGGCGGCGGCCGGCGTGTCTCGTGACGCCGCCGTCGGACACGTTCACCCAGACCAGTGGATCGCGCTGTGGCAGCGCGATCCACTGGTGACCCGCCCCGAGTCTCCGGCTGATCATGATCGCGGCCACGGCAGCGCGATGCTCAAGCAGGCCGACTGGAATGGCCCCGGAGATCGCTTACATCACGGCCGAGTTCCCCCGATACGAGGCGCGCGTCGCGAGGAGGCCGGCGAGATCCGGACGCCCGCCAGCGGCACGCCCTTGCCTCCCTGCTGGCCGCAGGCGCTCCCACCTACGAAGACCCCGTCACCTCCAGCCGTCGGCTCCCCCTCGACCGCGCGGGCATCACTACGCTGCTGCACACAGCGCCAGCCCGGCTGAGCGCAAGGCGCACCGGGCGTACCCCGCCCGCGTCGCAGCCGTCGAGGCCACCCGACTGCATGGGTCATGAATTGCGGAAACCCGCACAACGCCGCTCTGCTAACGGGACTTTTCGTTCGGATGCTCGTCATGCCCCGACGCCGGCATCGACGTCGCCTTCGGCGCCTTGCCAGTGGTCAGACCTGGCCGATCCCGCCGTCGACGGGCAGGTCGATGCCGGTGACGAAACTCGAGTCGGCGGAGGCCAGGAAGAGCGCCGCGGTGGCGATCTCATGCTCGTCACCGAGGCGGCCGACAGGCACCCGCGAGGCGATCTGCTCCTTGAACCCCGGCGGGAGGTCCGCGAACGCGGCGGTGTCGATCGCGGCGGGGCTGAGGACGTTGACCCGGATTCCGCGCTGCTTCAAGTCGGTGGTCCAGGTTCGGGCGAACGACCGCAGCGCCGCCTTGCTCGCCGCGTAGACGGTCGTTCCCGGATCGCCCTTGTCCGCGGCGCCCGACCCGATGAGCACGATCGAGGCGCCGTCAGACAGCAATGGCAGCAGTTTCTGCACGGTGAAGAACGTCCCCCGCACGTTCACCCCGAACACGGCGTCGAACGACTGCTCGGTCACGTCGCCGATGTGCTCGTTCCACGTCCAGACGCCGGCGCTGGCGATGAGCACGTCCACCCGGCCCGCTTCGACGGCCACGACCTCGGCCAGGCGGGTCACGTCGGAGATCTGGCCGACGTCGCCGAGCACGCCGGTCACGCCGTGGCCGATGGCGGCCACCGCCGCGTCCAGCCGGTCCTGGCGGCGGCCGGTGATGAACACGTGCGCGCCTTCCTGGACGAACAGCTTCGCCGTCGCCAGTGCCAGCCCAGAGGTTGCGCCGGTGATCACCGCGACCTTCCCGCCGAGCTTCGCCATGTCGCTCTCCCCTGCCTTGAAAAATGAGCATGCTCTCATTTTGAGTGCTGCTCACTGTAGCGAAAATGAGAGCACCCTCAAAGTTGAGACGTATCGCACTTTGCTACGGTGACCTCATGCCTGCCGCAGGGAACCCGCTGCCCGCTCGCCGGGATGCCCGCCGCAACCGCGAGCGGCTGCTCGAGTGCGCCCGAAGCGCGTTCGCAGGGCAGGGCGCACAGGCCGCCCTCGACGGCATCGCACGCGAGGCGGGCCTGGTCGTCGGCACCCTCTACCGGCACTTCCCGACGCGCCTGGACCTGCTGTGCGCGGTGCTCGAGCCGAAGCTGCGCCACGTGATCGAGGAGGTGGAGGCCGCGCTCGGCCTGGAGGATCCGTGGCAGGCCTTCCGCGGCCTGCTCGAAGTCCTGTGTACGGCCCAGGCCGGGGACCGGGCGTTCGCCGACTTCCTGGCGCGGCGTTTCCCCGGCGACGACCGCACCGAGACGGCGCACAGTGAGATCTGCGCGCTCGCGCAACGGGTGCTGGCGCGGGCGCAGGCGGCCGGCGTCGTCCGCCCGGACGTCACCGGCGCCGACCTCTTCCTGCTGTTGTGGGCGAGCAGCACGGTAGCCGAGGCCACCCGGCACGCCGCCCCGTCACTGTGGCGGCGCCACGTGCACCTGGCGCTGGACGGGTTCCGGGCGCCGGACCGGCTCGACCTGGGAGAACCCGCGTGGGACGCGGACCGGCTCTGCCGCGCGATCGCCACCGGGCCATCGTGGCAGCCATGACGAAGCTTGTGATCGCGGTTCCGCTGGTCTTCCTTCTGGCCGTGCTCGGGTGAAGCGCGCGCTCGCCGCGCCCGGATCCGCAAGGAAGACCAGGACAAGCTGTCCCGGCCACGCGCCGACGTCAACGCCCTCGTCCTCGTCGTCGACCAGTCGACTCTGGGGAACCGGCAACTATACGGCGGGCGACTCAAACTGATCACGGTCGACCGCTGGCCGTACGTACGCCCACCGACCGAAAGGGACACCAGGCTCAGCTCACACGGTGGCTTCGATCTACGTGCCGCGTGCGGCGAGCCGGGCGAGCGCGGCGGCGCTGGGGCTGCCCGGACGCGCGGTGTAGATCACCATCCGCAGATCGGTGCCGGGCAGCAGCAGAGTCTGGCAGTCCAGCTCCAGCACGCCCAGCTCGGGGTGGTGCAGGTGCTTGCGCAGCGTCGGTATGGGGCGTACCTCGTGGTTGCGCCAGCTGGCGGCGAAGTCGGGGCTGTGCGCGGCGAACTCGTTGACCAGCTCGCCGAGTACGCGTTCGGCCGGGTGACGGGCGCTGGCCGCGCGCAGCTGGGCGGCGGTCTGCCGGGCGTACTCGCCCTGCGAGCCGTCGGCGGCCGAGCAAAGGGTGCCGTTCAGCCGGATGGACAGCCGCACGGCGTTGCGTTCCTCAGCGGGCAGCGACCCGAAGTCGGTGATCAGGTCGGCTGCCGCGCCGTTCCAGGCCACGATGTCCTGGCGTTCGTCGGTGAGGTAGGCGGGCACCGGCCCGAGCCGGTCCAGCAGCTCGCGGGCGAAGGCGGGCACCGGCGCCCGGCCGGTCTCCGGGGCGGGCGGGGCCTGCCCGGCCAGCCGCGCCAGGTGCTCGCGCTCGGCGTCGGTGAGCCGCAGCGCCGTGCCGAGCGCGGCTATGACCTGCGGGGACGGATGCGGAGCGCGGGCCTGCTCAAGCCGTTCGTAGTAGCTGGTGGAGACCCCGGCCAGCGTGGCCACCTCTTCGCGGCGCAGGCCGGGAGTACGGCGGGCGCGGCGGCCTGGCGGGTGGACGGCCGTGGCCGGCAGCTGGTCCGGGCGCAGCGCCTCCCGCCGGCGACGGAGAAAGTCGGCCAGTTCAGCTCTGCTCACCCGTCCAGGCTGCCACAGTGGCGGCCGCCTTAGCCACGGACCAGGGGTCCGGGGCTTACCCGTCCGTTCCACGGCGCCCGGATCCGCGGCCAGGCTGGCATGACCACATTCCACGGGACACCGGAGGACGAACATGCCACGCACTCCTGAGGAGACGATCCGCCGACTGCTGGATCTGCTGCTGGCCAAGGACATGGATGCCATCGCCGATCTGTGGGCGGAGCAGGGCACCGCCGAGTTCCCGTTCGCTGCGGGGGACGCGCCGCGGCGGCTGGCGGGGCGGGATGCCGTCCGTGACTATCTGGCCGGATATCCGGAACGGATGGACGTACGGGAGATACCTGTAGTCACCGTGCATCACACGCAACGGCCGGACACCATCGTGGTGGAGTTCACCGCGCACGGGTACACGGTGCGCACCGGCGAGCCCTACCGCATGGACTACATCTCCGTGATCACGGTCCATGATGGCCTGATCACGCACTACAGGGACTATTGGAGCCCGCTGGCCGCCGCCTCGGCGACCGGGACGCTGCCCGAACTGCTCGGCTCGCTGCGCTCGGGGGCCTCCCGATGAGCGGCGTGCTGGTCACCGGCGGCACCGGGAAGACCGGCCGCGTGCTGGTGGAGCTGCTGCGGGGCGACGGCGTGCCGGTCCGGGTCGCCGCTCGCAACCCGGCTGCCGGGGATCCTGACGCCGTCCGGTTCGACTGGAACGACCCGGGCACGCATCGGGCCGCGCTGCACGCGATGGACCGCGTCTATCTGGTGCCTCCGGTGAACGCCGTGAATCCGATGCCGCTGGTCGAGCCGTTCCTGGACGAGGCGGAGCGGCTCGGCGTGCGCCGCGTGGTGCTCCTCGGCTCCGCCGTCGTGCTGCCGAACGCCCCCGGCGCGCTTGAGCTGGCCGCACGCGTACGGACGCGGCCCGGGTGGGTCGTGCTGCGCGCGTCCGGGTTCATGCAGAACTTCCTGCGCCCGCATCCGCTGGGCGAGCGGCTCCGGCAGCACGGCGAGATTCACACCGCCGCCGGTGGCGGCCGGCTGGGCTGGATCGACGCGCGCGACATCGCGGCCGCCGCCTCCGCCCTGCTGACCAACCCCGATGACGAGCCCAGCGGGAGGCCCACTGAAGGGCAGGGCGACCGGCGCGACTACCTGCTCACCGGGCCGAAAGCGTTGAGCTACCAGGACGCGGCGGCGATCATCACCGCCCGCACCGGCAGGCCGATCAGGGTGCTGCCCGTCGAAGCCGACGAGCTGGCGGCCGGTTACCGGGCCGCCGGCATGCCGGCCGAATTCGCCGCCGCCCTTGCCGCCGTGGACGCCGGCCTCAGCGCCGGCCGGGACGACCTGGTCAGCACCGCGGTGCTGGACCTGACCGGCCGCCCTCCCCGCTCCTTCGACGAGTTCGTCCAGGACCACGCGTCCGAGTGGGCGAACGGCGAGGCGCCTTAGCCCGGCTCTTCGCAGGTAGGTGAATGCTGTCGCTGGCTGGACGTCTGGATCATGGATCACGACGCCAGCCGGCTGGGATCGACGTTCAGCACTCCGGCAGCCGGCGTCGCGGAAGGCCGGGAATCAGGATCTGGGGTGGGCTGGTGGCGATGACGTCGCCTGCCTTCCTGTACGGTGCCCGGTTCACAATGGCGGGTATGGATCTGCGTGAGTTCGGCGAGTTCTTGAGGTCGCGGCGGGATCGCATCCGGCCCGGCGAGGTGGGCTTGCCGGTGCAGGCGCGCCGCCGCGTGCCTGGGCTGCGCCGGGATGAGGTGGCCGCCCTGGCGGGTGCCTCAATCGACTACTACAACCAGCTTGAGCAGGGGCGCGGCGCGCAGCCGTCAGAGCAGATGGTGGCGGCGCTCGCCCGCGCGCTCCGGTTGAGTGAGGACGAGCGAGCTCACCTGTACTTCCTGGCAGGCCGCCCCATTCCGCCGAAGCACAGTCTCGCCGCGCACGTGCACCCCGGCATGCTCGACCTCCTGCAGCGGCTGCCCACGACCCCAGCGGCAGTGATCACCGATCTGCACGCCGTCCTCGTCCAGAACCGCCTCGCCACGGCGCTCCTCGGGCCGATCAGCAAGGCCAAGGGGCGCGAGGCGAGCTTCGTCTACCGCTGGTTCACCGATCCGCAGGCACGCTCGCGCTACCACCCGGACGAGCATGGTCATCAGTCGCGCGTCTTCGTGGCGGATCTGCGTGCCGTGGCGGCGCGGCGCGGCCGGGACGAGCAGGTGGCCGGCCTCATCGGCGCGTTGCTGTCGGCCAGCCACGAGTTCGCCGAGCTGTGGGCGCACCAGGAGGTCGCGGTACGGCGGGCCGACCGCAAGCGCCTCCTGCACCCGGAGCTGGGCGAACTCGAGCTCGACTGCCTCAGCCTGCTCAGCGAGGACGGAACGCAGCGGCTGCTCTGGTTCACCGCGCCGGTCGGCGGCGACTCGGCCGAGAAGCTCGCGCTGCTCGACGTTCTGGGCAGCCACGACCTCAGCACTTCTACGGCTGGATGATGACCTTGCCCTTGGCGTGGCCCTGGGCGAGGTGGTCGAACGCCTCGGAGGCCCGTGCCAGGGGAACCGTGCGGTCAATCATGATCTGCAGCCCCGCGTCGGCGGCGGCGACGACCTTCGCGAGCCGCTCCGTGTCGGAGCCGTGGAAGACGAACTCGGCGCGAACGTTCCGGCCGGCGGCTCGTTCGGCGTCCGGCGGGACGTTGAGGCCGACGAGCAGTCCGCCCGGCCGGAGCACGTCGAGGGAGGCCACCTCGGTGTCGCCCGCGATCGGGTCGATGACCACGTCGGCGCGGGAGACCACGGTGCGGAAGTCGGTCGCGGTGTAGTCGATCACCTCATGCGCGCCGAGCTTACTGGCGATCTCGGCACCGGGCGGGGACACGGTGGTGACGACGTGCCCGCCCGCCTGACGCGCGAACTGGATGACGAACCCGCCGACACCCCCGGCACCGCCATGGACCAGCACCTTCTGGCCGGGCTTCAGCTCCGCGACTTCGAACACCACCTGCCAAGCCGTGCCGGCGGCTGTCACCAGACTCGCGGCGAGGCCGAGCGGGACCGAGGCCGGGGCGGCCACCAGCCTCGTCGCCGCGACGGCGGCATGCGCGGCGACGGCCCCGCCCGAGCCGGGGTCGGTACGGGCGATCACCGCATCACCGACGCTCCAGCCGGTGACTTCGGGCCCGACGTGCTCGATGGTTCCGGCGAGGTCGGTGCCCACGACCGAGGGGAAGGCGATCGGGAAGAAGTCCCGCACATGGCCGGCGCCGATCTTGACGTCCAGCGGGTTGAGCGCCGCGCCGGCGACCTTGACCAGCACTTGGCCGTCAGAGAGGACCGGGTCGGGGAGCTCGGCGACGACCGGGCGCTCGCCGTAGGCGGTGTAGTGCAATGCCTTCATGAGTTCGTGCCTTTCACTGCGTCGACCTGGTCGAGCCGGCTGAGCCGGTCCTCCAGGTGCCAGGTGCGGACGGTGCGTCCGCCGGAGATTTCGTGGAATTCGTGAATGCGTACTTGGATCTCGCGGCCCGTAGGTGCGACGCCGAACAGCTCACCGGTGGTGTGTACGCCGCGCATCTCGCCACGTACGCCGACGAAGCCGTCACTGTCGCGGCCGCGACCGTCGATGATTTGATGGACCACGATGTGGAAGCCGGTGAACGCCCCTAGAACGTGCCGATCAACGTGTCGATCATCGGATGCTCCCGAGGAACTCGCATGACCGGGAGCACGGCCCGGTTCGGCTGCAGCGCGGCCGATCCCGCTGCCGGCCCCGGTCACAAGAACAACCAGATTCTCGGACATCAGGCGATTCCTCCTTCGACTTTCGAGATCCCACGGTCGTCGGTTCCGCTCCCGGCGAGAAGGCGGCGCTCACACTGGTGATGACGTCACCGGGTTAACCGGCGCCTGGTGCCCAGCTGTCCGCTCGGCCAGCGTTTGGGGGCAACCGAAGGAGATGTCATGAAGCTTTGGACAGGCGTGCTGGCCGCTGTCGTTTTCACCAGCGCCCAGACGCACCCGGTGGCGGCAGAGCGGCCGGCCGTACAGACCGAGCCGGTCCACGGCCAGGGGTGGCGGACGCTCGCCCCGATCGCCGGCGGCCCTCGCCAGGAGCACAGCGTCGCCGCCGTCGGCGAGAAGCTCTACGTGATCGGCGGTGTGCTCGACGAACCGGCCTTCCCCACCACGGCCCGCATGGAGGTCTATGACACGCGGCGCGACACCTGGTCGACCGCGGCACCGCTGCCAGTGGCGATGAACCACCCCAACGCGGTGACGGTCGGCGGCAAGATCTACGTCCTGGGCGGGCTGTCCGGCGGCACGTCGTGGCAGGCGCTGCGCGACGCCTTCGTCTACGACCCCCGCACCGGCCACTGGACCCGGCTCCCGTCGGTGCCTGCGACCATGGCGCGCGGCAGCGCCGCGATAGGCGTACGCGGAACGAAGATGTACCTCGCGGGCGGCATGCTCACGCTGACGCCGGGACCCGGCGGCCTCCAGGACACCGTGGCGACCGTGACGTCATACGACGTGGTGAGCGGCCGCTGGGAGAAGC
This sequence comes from Nonomuraea sp. NPDC049725, assembly GCF_040674795.1. Classification (NCBI taxonomy): domain Bacteria; kingdom Bacillati; phylum Actinomycetota; class Actinomycetes; order Streptosporangiales; family Streptosporangiaceae; genus Nonomuraea; species Nonomuraea sp. NPDC049725. The sequence continues at coordinate 40,615 of NZ_JBFANJ010000027.1, forward strand.
TGCCCGACCTGCCTGAGGCGCGCGACCACGTCGGCGGGGCCGTCATCGGCTCGACGTTCTACGTCGTGGGCGGCCGCGACCGCGGCCAGGTGAACGTCCGGGACACCGTTTACGCCTTCGACCTGCGAACGCGCCGCTGGTCGGAGCGTGCGCCCATGCCCACCGCCCGTGGCGGGATCGCGACCGCCGTCGTGGGCACGAAAATCTACACCTTCGGCGGCGAAGGCAGGCACCACGGCGGCAACCCGAACACCGTCTTCCCCGATGTCGAGGCCTGCGACACTGTCCACGACCGCTGGCAACGGCTCGCCCCGATGCCGGTGCCCCGCCACGGCACCGCCGCCGTCGCGGTGGGCGGCACGATCTACATCCCGGGAGGCGGTACGGCGGGCGGCGGCGCCCCGGTGGCCGTCAATGACGCCTACCGGCCTGCTCGCTAGGCACCGTACGAGGCCGGGCGCGCTCACCACCTGCGCGCTCGGCCAAGCTCGGAAGGCGTCGTGTCACTCCCCCAGACCGAAGGGTCGCGCGACGAGCTCGCTGGTGGTGATGGACGCCTTGGCGCTGCTGGAGCGTTACGCCCTTTTCGAGGCCGTCTTCTGCGACGCCTCCGAGACGGTGCCGATCAGGCACATGGTGCCCGAGGACTGGCAGGAGGCGGCAGTCGACGCCGCCACACCGCAACCCTCGACCGGTTGACCAAGGCATCGCGCAAGGACGGGCCAGCCGCGATGCCGCGTAACACCGTGACGGTGGTGGCATCCTCGTCCGGCACGTCGTTCAATGATCGAGCGTGGCGAGTGCACGCCGTGTGACATCGGGCGGGGCTGCCGCGATGACCCTGTCGAGTGCGCCCAGGGACGCCTGCAGGTCTGTGATCGACTGTGTGATCCTTTCCCGCTCCCGGTGAAGATCGGCGAGAAGGTCGGAGCAGGTTGGGATCAGCCGGTCGCCGTCATCGCGTAGGCAAGGGAGGATCGTGGCGATGGCGGAGGTGTTCAAACCGGCGGCCAGGAGGCTACGGATGCGACGGACGGTGTCGATGTCTTCGTCGCTGTATTCCCGGTAACCGCTGGGGCGCCGCGCGGGGTGGAGCAGGCCCTGTTCTTCGTAGTAGCGCAGCAGGCGCTCGTGAACGCCGGTCCGTCGTGACAGGTCACCGATGCGCATGGCGCCTCCTTCGTGTGCTGCGGGGAATCGTCGCACGACTTGACTCTCACATCCATGTGAGACTCTAGCGTCCTCGCCATGAGAAAGACATTCGCAACACTCGCTGCCCTGTGCGTGAGCGTCTTCGTCGTCGGAACGTCGGAATATCTGATCGCCGGGCTGCTGCCTCAGGTGGGAGCGGACCTGCGCATATCCGTAGGCATGGCAGGTCAAGCCGTCACCGTCTACGCGCTGGGAGTCGTGGTCGGTGGGCCCCTTGTGGCCGCGCTGACTGCCAAGATGCCCCGTAAAGGACTGGCGCTCGGTCTGATGCTGCTGTTCGCGGCGGGCAGCGCAATCAGCGCTCTGGCCCCCTCCTACGAACTGCTGCTGGCAGGACGCCTGGTCTCTTCCTTCAGCCACGCCGCCTTCCTCGCCCTGGCCCTGGTGATGGCGACCAGCGTGGTGCCGCCGGACAAGACGGGGGCGGCGATCGCCACGGTCGCCTCCGGCTTCACCGTGGCGACCCTGCTCGGTGTGCCTTTGGGCGCGCTGCTGGGTGAGAGCGCCGGATGGCGCACCCCGTTCGCCGTCCTGACCGCCCTGGCGCTGGCAGGCGTGGTGCTGCTCGCAGCCGTCCTGCCCAAGCAGCCGGCCCCGGCTACGCGCCTGCGAGACGAGGTCCGCGTGGTGACCCGCCGGCCAGTCCTGCTGGCCATCGCCACCACCGCGGTCGGATTCTCCGGCGTCGCCACGGTGTTCACCTACATCGCCCCGCTGATGACGCGCGTGTCTGGATTCTCCTCCACAGCGGTCTCCGGGCTGCTGCTCGCCTACGGAGCAGGCAGCTTCGTCGGCAACCTCCTTGCCGGCCGGCTCACCGACAAGTCCATGAGCGCCACCGTGCGCGGCGTCTTCGGCGGGCTGGCCGGTGTGCTCGTGCTCATTCCGTTCGCCGCCGTCTGGCAACCTTCCGCCGTGGCGGCGGTCTTGGTGCTCGGCCTGCTCTCCACCGCCACCATCGCACCGCTGCAGGGGCTGATCCTGCGCCACGCCGGCGATGCCCCCACGCTGGCCGTCTCCGCCAACGTGGGCGCCTTCAACCTCGGCGCGGCCGCCGGTTCGGCCCTGGGCGGCGTGATCGTCTCGGCAGGCGCCCTGCGCTGGACCGGTCTGGTCGGTGCGGTGCTGAGCCTGGCGGGCCTGGCCCTGACTTACCTCGTCCTGCCCCGAACTCGCGCGACAACGCAGGCGGCCGAGAACGACGTCCCGGCCACCATCTGACTCGCCACCGGCCGCGGCCGCGGCGGTCGCCGCAAGTTGGGGCGATCGCCGGGCCAGGCTGCTGAGCGCGCGCCGTACGGTCGAGGCGTAGCCACCACCCGCTCCGCTCCCCCAGCTTCCCCCGGCGCCCGAGACCCGTCACAACACTCCCTTCATCTTTCTCTTCCGGACCTTTGTCCACCTTCACTTGCGGGAGCGCGTCCACGGTCGGGGCCCCTGACCACTGCGCTGGCCCGTCACGTCCGACCTTCCGCCATCCAACACTCCGGGCGGTTCGTCGTACTGCTTTGGCGAACTGCTGCCGCCCGCACGCCGCGCGTGGAGACTTCGTCGGCGAGGCGTCCCGGTCGCGCTCGCTTCAGTGAGTGAGGCGCCGGAGTTGGGCTTCGTGGATGTCGCTCACCCACTCCCAGCCGGGCTTGGCCGATGGGCCGACCCGCAGGTCGGCGGGGACTTGGCCGTTCCGCAACGCGAGTACGTACGCCCGCTCCCGCTCGATCCGTGCCCGCATCTGGCCGGATCCGCCGACGGAACCGTGGCCTGGGACGATGACGTCGACGTCACCCGCCACGTCCTCCAGCAGTTGCAGCGCGGTGAGGTACTCCTCGATCGCGGTGGCGGGGTCTCCGACGTCGAGCATCGGCACCAGGACATCGGACAGCATGTCGCCGGCGACGAGAACTCCGCGTTCCTCGATGAACAGCGCCGCGTGGCCCGGTGCATGCGCCTGATGCTCGATGATCCGGACCTGGGGGCCATCCCAAGGGATCTGCGCGGTTCCGGCGGGCAGGCCGGTGATGAGGCCGAGCAGTTCCAGGGGGACCTGCCCGGCGATCTCCGTCTCGAGCAGGTGGTCGGCGATGCGGGCCTTCGCCTCCGCGTCCGACAGCACTTCTCGCATATGAGCCGCGCAGCGGGCCGTACCGTAGCGGGGCGCGTCGCCGAACTGGGCGTGCCAGAGCACGTGATCCCAATCAGGATGCGTCGAGAAGCCTGCCACGACGGGCTGGCCCGCCTTGCCGAGGTCGTCCGCGATGGCGACCATTTCGTCGCCCGTGATCCCGGGGTCGATGAGCAGCACACCGGCCCGGCCCTGCACCATCACGGTGTTGGTCTGCACGAACTCGCTCTCGTGGACCAGCACACCCTCCGCGACCTGCCTCAGCACGAGCTCGCCTCCTTTGCATACTGGATGGCATGACGATGCATCGTGACGCCCTCGTCGTAAGCGATATGGCCGTCGGCCGACACCGGCGCGCAACCCATGATGTTTCCTTTCGTCGCTGTGTAGTCCTGCAGGGTCAAGCGGTCACTCGGGCGAGCGCTCAAGCGCCCCTCTATCTAGGTCAGCTCCGCTCGGGCGCACGTGGCGGCAGCTTCCTCAACGACAGGCCGCGCTCTGTTGTCAGTGCCGTCCATGCGATCGAGCAGCGCACCGGGACGCCTGTCGCCGTCGAGTTCTAGGCAGGATGCCGCCAGGGGATCACCGGCGCGCGATGGTCGATGGCGAGGCCGTGCGTGGGGCACGGCTGGCGCGGCCGGCGGGGGCACAGCACGAACGCCTCGCTGATCGTCGCGCGATACAGGCGCCACCCGGCCGGGGCGGTGACGTCCTCGAGTGACAGGGCGGCGCCGCCCCGGCCGGGGTCTCCGGGGTAGATCTCGATACCGCGGTCCAGGTCGCGGCCGGTCAGCTCGGCGGCGGTGCCGGACAGGTACACCGCCCGGCCGTGGTAGGCCGGCACCGTCGAGTCGAAGATCACCATGCTCAGCCGGGGACGCGCGGCGAGGTTACGGGAATGCCGCGTGTCGGGGCTGGACACCCAGAAGATCTCGGCGTAGTCAGCGGTCGCGAAGTAGACCGGCGACGTCCACGGGATGCCCTCGGCGTCGACGGTGCCGAGAATCACGTACAGGTTGGCGTCCATCAGGCCACGGGCGTGGGCGTCCAGATCGATGTCGGTCATGACGCCGCCCTCCGCTGGGTCCGGTGGATCAGGCTCATCAGGGTCTCCGCGGCGGGTTCGGTGGTATCGCGCCTGTACGCGAGTGGGTGCCGCTGTTGAGCAGCGACGGCGCCCTGACGGTCACCCCGCGTCCGGGGACATGGTCGGGTGGGCATCGTGACCTCCTTGTTCGACGGTGTGCATCCAGGCTGGTGGGCGGCACGCATCCGGACATCCGTGCTGAGCACTGAGCCGGTACGGATCGGTCACCGACGTACGCCATCCTGATAAGCGTGGACTTGACGAAGATCTCGACCCGGGAGGCCGATGTGCTGGCCGCCGTGGGCCGGCACCTGTCGAACGCGCAGATCGCCGGTCGGCTGCACATCTCGGTCAGGACGGTCGAGAGCCACGTCGCCGCGCTGCTGCGCAAGCTTGACGCGTCCGATCGACAAGCCCTGGCCGCGTTGGCCGAGCAGGCCAGGACCGGGCGGTTCGTCGGCCTGCCGGTCAGCCGGACGACCTTCGTGGGCCGCGTGGCGGAGGTGGCCGCCGTCGGATCGGCGCTGGAGGAGTCCCGGCTGGTGACCGTGGTCGGCCCGGGCGGGGTGGGCAAGACCCGGCTGGCCGCCGCCGTCGCCGAGCGGGCGCAGTCACGGTTTCCCGCCGGCGGCGCCTTCGTCGACCTCGTGCCGGTCCGGACCGCGGCCGTGGCCGGCTCGGTGGTGCAGGCCGTCGCCGACGCGTTGGGCGTGACCGTGGGCCCGACGCAGTCCGTCGAGCGGGCGGTGTTCGAGCGGCTGCGCTCGGGCCGGCCGCTGCTGGTGCTGGACAACTGCGAGCACGTGATCGACGAGGTCAGCATGCTGACCGAACAGCTGCTGACCGCCTGCCCGCAGGCCACCGTGCTGGCCACCAGCCGACAGCGACTCGGTGTCACCGGCGAGCGGCTCGTACACGTGCGCCCACTCGCCGGCACCGAGGTCGAGCAGCTGTTCCGGGATCGGGCCAGCGCCGCGGATCCCGGGTTCGCCGCGCCACCGGCAGTCGTGGCCGATGTCTGCGCCCGGCTGGACGGTCTGCCGCTCGCGGTCGAGCTGGCCGCCGCCCGGGTGGCCGCGCTCGGCGCCGACGGGCTGCTGACCGGCCTCGGCGATCAGCTGCGGCTGCTGGCCGGTGGCAGAGGGGCACACGTCCGCCATCACTCGCTGCGCGAGCTGATCGGGTGGAGCTACGACCTGCTCGACGCCGACGAGCGAACCTTGTTCCGCCGGCTGTCGGCCTTCGTCGGGGTGTTCGACCTGGCCGCCGCGGCGGCGCTGAGTCCGCAGGCGACCCCGGCGGAGGTGGCCGATCTGCTGGGCCGGCTGGTCGACCAGAACCTGGTCGTGCGCACCGGCCCCGGATGGCGGCTGCTCGACACGATCCGCGCGTTCGGCCTCTCGCAGGCGAGCGCCGTGGGAGAGCAGGACGCGATTCGCGAGCGGTACCTGCTCTGGGCGTTCGCGACCGCCGCCGAGGTGGAGACCCGGCTCGACGCCGATTGGCGATCGGCGTTCGACGTTGTCGCCGATGACCTTCGAGCGGCGGCCATCGCGGTCGGATCGGACCCCGCGGCCCACGGCTTCTTGCGCACGCTCGCCCACCTGACCTTCGCCGCGGGCCGGTTCGTCGAAGCGCGAACGCTCTATCAGGCCGCAGCCCGGTGCGCTGCCGGCATCGAGCAGGGCCAGGATCTGCGAGCCGGCGCCTACGCCGCGCTGGCCGTCGCCGACAACCGCACCGCCACCGAACTCATGCGGCAGGCCGTCGAGGCCGCGGGCACCGCCGACCTGCGTGCCGAGGCCGTGGTGATCGGCGTGCGCTACAACTTCGGGCCGATCGAGTCTGCGACCGATGACCAGGCACGCTTGCTGGCCGAGGCGAGGAAGACAGCCGACGCGAACCCGAGCGATCAGCGACTGGCCGCGCTGGTCGCCATAGCGACGGCCTGGCACGAGGGTCACGGCTGGATGCCCGACCTGGGCCGAGCCCGAGAGGCCGTGGAACTCGCCCGTGCGGCCGGCGATCGGCTGGTGCTACTTGCGGCGATGGACGCCCTGTGCAATGCCCTCGACCGCGCGGGGGCCACCCGGGAAGCCCACCGGCTGGCCGGCGAACGACTGCGGATCGCGACCACCCTGCCGCGCCACGACCCGGCCGCGGCCGCAGAGATCGTTGACGCGTTCCACGTCGCGCCGAGGGCCGCGCTGGGCGCAGGCGACCTACCCGCCGCGCTGGCGCTGGCCCGGCAGGCCCACGCCGACGATCCGATCGGCGGGCATCCGTACCTGCAGGCTCCGCGGCTCGTGCGCGTGCTGGCCCTCACCGGCGACTTCGACGAGGCGATCAGCCGAGCCGAGACGTTGTGGGTGGCGTGGTGGCGCGACGGTAGCCCGTCGATGCCGTGGATGAACTCGGCGCTCGCCCTCGCCGGGATGATCCAGGGCTTGCGTGGCAACCCGGCCGGCCAGCAGCAATGGTGTGAACGGGCGCTGACGGTGGCGGCCGGCTCGCCCGTCGTAGCGGCCTGCCGGGCGTTCGCCGACGCCCGGGTCGCCCTCCACTGCGGACAGTATGACGATGCGGCCGACCAGGTCGAACGGGCCTTCGCGCCGTTCTCCGATCAGCGGTGGGTCGGCTACGCGCGCGTCGTCGGGGCCGAGCTTGCCGTCATGGCCGGCCTTCCCGACGCCGGCGACCGGATCATTGCCGCCGAGCCGTACGCGGGCGAGAGCGACTGGGCGGCCGCGTGTCTGGCCCGGGTACGCGGCCGGCTCGGCGACCACGCCGCCTTGGCGGACGCTGCGGAGCGGTGGTACCGGCTGGGTGCGCGCTTCGAGCGGGCAGCCACGCTGGCGCTGCTGCCCGACCGGGCCGATGAGGGGCACGCCGAGCTGGCCGTGCTCGGCTGCCGCTAGAGAATTCATCGCACGGCAGAGCTCCCTATGCCGTCCGAGGGCGGAGATGAGACCTGAGCGGTCGTTCGTGGGGCATGGTCCGGCCGGTGAAGTCGACCTTTTCCTGCTCTTCGGGGTCGTTGTCGGCCGGCACCCCGCCGAACCTGGCCACTTGGAGAAGCCGTTGCAGACTCGGCCTTGTTGGTCGCCGCGGGTACACGCGCCGCAGCGCCGGATCGGCCAGGTACCGGAGCAGGGCGGCGGTCCGTACGCTGCGGCCGACCTTCCGGTGCGCCGCCCCACAGCGTGATCCTGCCGACGCCGGCGTACAGGCACGCACGGTTGGGGTTGGCAGGCTGTCGGGGAAGGCGTCACGGCGGGCACGGCGTCCTCCCCCGCAGATGATAGGGCGTTGTCCGCGCTTGAGGGTGCGTCACGGGTCCGAGGTCTGCCGGGCGCGGCGAGCCCGGAGTTTGTGGCGGTTGCCGCAGCGCTCCATCGCGCACCACCGCCGGGCACCAGGGCGGGACGTGTCGACGAACACCAGCGGGCAGTTGTCGCTCGCACACTCCCGGATGCGCCCGGAGAGTGGCCCGGACAACAGCTCGATCATCTCCCGGGCCAGTGTCGACAGCGCTTGCGCGGCCCGTACCGGCGGTGCCCAGCCTGCGGTCGTGCCGTCGGCGGTCAGCTCGGGGACCAGTGGCGCCGCGGCTGCGGCCCGGTTGATGGTCTCGATCGCTTCGGCGGGGAGGGGCTGATGCGCCGCCCGGGCGTGCGCCGCGTCCCAGATGGCCTGGCGCAGGGCCTTGGCCGAGGTCAGTTCGCGGGCCGTCAGAGGGACCGTCATGACCGCGGCGATCGGCGGGTGGGCCAGCCATTCGGCCAGGTCGGCAGGCTCGTGGAGGGATTCGAACACCGCGTACGGACCCTCGCCGCCGGTGTGGGCGAAGTCCAGGCAGACGGCGCCGGCATCGAACCAGAACGACCCGCCCTTGGGGTCGTGCAACGTTCGCCCGGTTGCACTCGTTCGCATGACACCACTATAACTGGTGTCGACAGCGACACCGGTACAACTGGTGTCCTCGATGGAGGAGGTCCACACATGGGCGTACGACACATCAACCCCGCCGGGATGCACAGCAGCCCGGCTTTCAGCCAGGCGGTCGTGGTCGAGCAGCCGGCGAAGACGATCTACATCGGCGGGCAGAACGGCGTCGGCGCCGACGGAAAGGTCGTCGGGCCCACGGTCGGGGAGCAGTCCAGGCAGGCGTTCCGCAACCTCATGACCATTTTGGAGAGCGAGGGAGCAAGCCTGGCGAACATCGTGCACTGGCGCATCGCCGTGGTGGAAGGCAACACGTTCGACGAGGGCGTGGCCGCCTTCCAGGAGGTGTGGAACCGGGCCGACCCGCCGCCGGCCATCACGGTCCACGTCGTTGCGGGCCTGGGTCCCGGGTTCCTCGTCGAGATCGACGCCGTCGCCGTCGTGTAACGCCCTCAGGGGCAGGACAATCCACCGGTCGTCGAATGGCCCGGTTCTGATGCTGGGGCGATCCAACAGCGACGACCAGGTGGAGGTCACCCCGTCAACGTGCCCGCTGCGAGCCCAGAGGTGGCAGATGTCGTGGAGGGGCGGCTGCCCCGCCCCCATCCGCTTGGTACGGGCCGCGGGCCCGGCCACCGCCGCAACACTCACGAAACCACTGCCCGCTGGGCCTTGATCCGCGCTCAAGCCGGCGAGCCCAGCGACTATCCCGATACTGACGGGTTCAGGACAGGTTCCGAGCATGACGAACGTAGCTGATGCACCCCCTTCCGGGCGAGGCTCCACTAAATCGCCCGCCCCCGCCTGGTCGATCGTCGGCCTGGTCTGCCTGGCGCAGTTCATGATGGTTCTCGACGTGTCGATCGTGAACGTCGCGCTGCCCGCCATGGAATCCGACCTCCGCCTGGGTGCCGAAGGATTGCAATGGGTGGTCAACGGCTACATCCTCACCTTCGCCGGGTTCCTGCTGCTGGGCGGCCGGGCGGCCGATCTCTACGGACGCAGGCGTACCTTCGTGGCGGGCCTGGCTGTATTCGCGATCGCCAGCCTGGCGGGCGGGCTCGCCACCACGCCGGGGCTGCTGATCGCCGCGCGGGCGATCCAGGGACTCGGCGCGGCGGTGGTCGCCCCGGCCACGCTGACGATCCTCACCACCGCGATCCCCGCCGGGCCGGCGCGGGCCAAGGCCATCGCCACCTGGGGTGCGGTCGGGGCGGCCGGCGGGGCGGCCGGGTCGCTCGTCGGCGGGCTGCTCACGGACTACCTGTCGTGGCGCTGGATCCTGCTGATCAACGCGCCGATCGGGACGGTCGCGATCATTGCCGCGCTGCGCCTGCTTGCCGAAAGCCGCGACCTCGGCACCCGCGGGCTCGACCTGACCGGGGCGATCACGGTGACGGTGGGGCTGTCGGCGCTGGAGTTCGGCGTGCTGCAGACCCCTGCGCACGGCTGGGGTTCAGCGCGCGCGCTGATCCCCATGGGAGTGGGCGTGCTGGCCCTGGCCGTGTTCGTCCTGGTGCAGGCCAGGTTCACGCGGGCGCCGCTGATGCCGTTACGGGTCTTCAGGGCCCGCTCAGTGTCGGGCGCGCTCCTCGTACAGTTCCTGCTGGGCGCTGCGGGCTTCGCGGTCTGGTACTTCTTGTCTCTCTACATGCAGCAGGTCCTGCACTACAGCGCGCTTCAGGCGGGCCTAGCGTTCCTGCCGCACACCCTCGCCATCATCGTCGCCTCCAAGGCCACGCCGTGGCTGGCCGGCCGGGTCGGCCTGCGTCCGCTGCTGGCCACAGGGGCGCTGATCTCGGCGGCGGGTTTCGCCTGGCAGGCGACGATCACGCCGGACAGTGGCCTGCTCACCGGCATCGTGCTGCCGGGCGTGCTCATCACCGGCGGAATGGGCCTCACTTCCGCGCCGATCGCCATGGCCGCCACAGCGGGGGTCGGCCCCGGCGAGGCGGGACTGGTCTCCGGCATCCTCAACTCCTCCCGCCAGATCGGCGGCTCGCTCGGCCTGGCCGCGCTGACCACCCTGGCCGCAGCCCAGACCAGCGCGCAGACCTCCGGATACTCCCTCGCGTTCGGAGTCTGCGCCGGCGTCGTGGCCGCCGGGGCGGTGGCGGTGCTCGTACTTCCGAAGACCCCGAAAAGACGTGCCTGACGCGCGCGGTCGTCATCGACGAAGTGAAGGCGGCATCGCCGCGATCTTGCCAGCCAGCTGGTAAGGCGGCAGGTTCCTGGGAGCTCTCCACTGGAGAACTCCGTGATCCTCAGCGGACAGACCCGGTCCGCCATCCCTGGCAGGGCGGGTGACATGGACGCGGCAAGCGCTGACGAGCGGCGTACGACGGAGCGGGTGCGCACCCTGCTCGGGATGCTGCAGCGCCTGAACCGGCCCGAGCTCGCCGACCGGCTCGAAGCCATGCCGCGCACAGTACGTCGCGACGTCAGCGCGTCAGGCTGGCCAGAGCGGGGTTGTTGAGTGAGCGGGCCTTGAAGAAGGCCTGCGGCGAAGCCGGAACGGCATGGCCAGGTGCTCGGCCATCATCTGTGAGAGCGCATCACCCCGACCGGTGACCGAAGAGCAACCACCGAGCAACCGGCGGGCGAATTACGCGACCTTGAACATTGGCCCGCCGCTGGCGATGGGCCCGTCCGCCCACTTGCGGTTCCCGGTCTTCGCCATCCGGAACCGGGCGGCTACGAGGTAGCGCAGGCTGTACCGCACACCGGCAGCCGGTGGGATCGACCGCGCCACGGCCCGCGCGGCATGCTCCCCGGCAGGGTGACCGCCGCACCACCCCGATCCCGTCAACGGCTCGACAGGTGCCGAATGTCTTGACCAGTCCCTCGGTCCGTACGGCGCTCACCACCGTCTCGGCACCTGGCCTCTGAAATCGCAAGTGATTCGACCCGAAGGAGACCTCGTGTCCCTCCCCCCGCCACTCCGGCGATCGATCCTCACCCGGACGCTCGTCGCCCTGGCCGCCGGGTTCAGCTTGTTACTCCCCCAGAGCCCCGCGAGTGCCGCCCCCGAACCAACAAAGATCGACAAAGCAGTCCTGGCCGACCTGAAGGACGGCGAAGCCACCTTCATGGTCCGCCTCAACGGCGAGGCCGACCTGCGAGCCGCCCGCGCCGCCACCACCAAGGCCGCCAAGGGCAAGGCCGTCTACGACGCCAAGACCGCGTACGCGAAGAGAACACAGGCGAGACTGCGCAAGCTACTGGCAGACCGGAAAGCGGAGAACACCCCGTTCTGGATCGTGAACAGGGTGCAAGTGACCGCCGACACCAAGCTCGCCGCCGAGATCGCGGCGCTCCCCGAGGTCGCCTCCCTCAACCCGGTCGGCCGCGCCGAGCTGCCGAAGCCGATCCCCGGCAAGGCCGAAGCGAAGGCCAAGGCCAACGCCGTCGAGTGGAACATCGACCGGATCAACGCCCCCCGTGTCTGGAACGAAGACAACAACCGGGGCGAAGGCATCGTCGTCGGAATCATCGACAGCGGAGCGGACTTCGAGCATCCGGAGATCGTCGAAAGCTACCGTGGACTGCGGCCCGATGGCTATGTGGACCACAACTACAACTGGGCCACGTTCCTGGAGGGGTGCTTCTCCCCGGCTCCATGTGACAGCGACGAGGTCAGCCACGGTACCCACGTGACCGGGACCATCGCCGGCAAGAACGGCATCGGGGTCGCTCCCGGGGTCAAGTGGATCGCTGCCAGGGCCTGCGACGGGAGTCACTGCGACGAGAGCGCGCTCTGGGCGGCCGGCGAGTGGATGGTCGCACCGACCGATCTGAACGGCCAGAACCCCCGCACCGATCTATCCCCTGACATCGTCAATTCGTCCTGGACGATCGGAACGAACGACCCGGCGTTCGAAAGTCTCATCAGCACATGGGTCACCGCCGGCATCTTCCCGATGTTCGCCAACGGCAACGCCGGCCCGAACTGTGGAACCAGTCAAAGCCCTGGAGAATACGTTAAGAGCTACAGCGTGGGTGCGTTCGGCGCGGATGGCACGGCCCCCGGGTCCTCCTCCAGAGGCGCCGGCGAGAACGGTGAGATCAAGCCGAACATCTCCGCTCCCGGCGTCGACATCCGCTCGTCGATCACCAAGGGCCGATACGCCGTCTGGAGCGGCACTTCGATGGCCTCTCCGCAGGTGGCGGGGGCTGTGGCGCTGATCTGGTCGGCCGCGCCTTCGCTGCGGCGAAACGTGTCCGCCACCCGGGCGCTGCTGGACGGCACCGCCATCGACACGCCGGACACGACGTGCGGCGGTACGGCCGCCGACAACAACGTCTACGGCGAGGGCCGTCTCGACGCCTACGCCGCCGTCCAGGCCGCACCCGATGATCCACTCGGCACCCTGAACGGCACCATCACCGCGAACGGCCGGCCCCTGTCCGGAGCCGACGTGACCGTCACCGGGCCGGTCGGCCGCACGGGCGGCACCGGCCAGGACGGCACCTACTCCCTGCTCCGCGTCCCCCCGGGCAGCTACCAGGTGACCGTGTCCAAGTTCGGATACAGCCCGGTCACCACCACCGCCACCGTCGTGGACGGCCAGAGCTCCACCGCCGATGCCACCCTCACCCGCAGACCGGACGCCGTGGTCACCGGGACGATCACCACCGCGGGCGTCCCCGAGCAAGGAGCCACGGTCGTGGCGTTCTCCACCAGGCCGGTGAAGGCCGTGACCGATTCCTCCGGCCGGTATGAGCTCACACTCCCGCACGACACCTACCGGTTGGAGATCACCTCGGCCTCCCGCTGTGTCGCCCCGGTCACCCAGCAGATCACCGTGACCGGGAACACGACCAGGAACGCCACCCTGACGAACAGACACGACGACTTCGGCTATACCTGCGCGATCGGCTCCGAACCGTACGTGGCGGGCACCAACCGTCTCGCCCTGGAGGGCACCGTCGAGACCGTGCGCGTGACAGCGCCGTTCCCGGTGCCCTTCTACGGCAAGGCGTATTCCGACATCTGGGTGACGCCCGGCGGCTTCGCCTCCTTCGGGAAAACCGCCGTCGACGCCGACAACACCCCCCTGCCCTCTCCGTTCAACGTTCTCGCCGTCTTTCCCTACTGGGAGGATCTCGTCGTGGAGCCGGCCGGAGGGGTCTACACCGCCACCGTCGGCACCGCCCCGCACCGGTCGTTCGTCATCGAATGGCGCAACGTCAGGAACAACAGGTCACTGACCGCCCGCGTCTCCTTCTCGGTGCTGCTGGGCGAGAACGGAACGATCAGCTACCGCTACAAGGACATCGACGACAGTCCGCTCGAACGAGGCGCGAGCGCGACCATCGGCATCGAGAACGCCGATGGCACCGATGCGTTGCAGTACTCCCACAACACCCTGTCGATCAAGAACGGTCAGAGCCTGACCTTCACCGCCGCCGACTACGGCGTGGTGCGCGGCACTGTCACCGACGCCAACGACCATCAGCCCATCACGAACGCGACCGTGGAGTTCCCTGACGTCGCGACCTTCACCACCGGCGCAGATGGCACCTTCACCGGCCAGATCCGCGCCGGTAGCCACAACGCCAAGGTCTACGCGCCGAACTACGGCACCACCTACAGGAACGTGACCGTCACCCACGGCGCGATCACCGCCATGGACGTCGAACTCGTCACCGGAAAGATCACCGCCGCACCAGGCGAACTCGACCTAATCGCCCCACCCGGCGGCACCACCACGGCAACGGTCACCCTCACCAACCATGGCGTCCCCACTTCCTTCGAAGCCACCAGCGATTCGGCCTGGCTGACCGTTACCCCCGCCGAGGGCGGACTGGTGAAGAACCAGGCGGCCACCCTCACCGTCACCGCCACCGGCGGCGAAACCGAACGCACGGGCAAGATCACCATCAGGTCCACCAGCGGCCGGAAACCCGTCATCGAGATCCCCGTGACCATCACCCCATGAGCACCGACCGACCTGCCGGCTGACCAGGACGTGCCGGACCTGTTCGGCCCGCAGCGGCCCGGCGTCGTCTACTAAGGATCTTCACGTCTGGGCCCGAGGGCTGGTCCGGCCTGCGTCCGGCTCGCCCTTAGTCCCAGTCCACCCTCACACTGATGGCCCAAGGACGTGTCGACCCGCACGTCGCCGCTGACGACCGGGTGCCAGGCACCCGATACGGACCAGAGAAGTTTCTGGTGTCGCCGCCGGTGGCCTTGGCCGAGCACGTCATGAAGACGCGGTAGAGCCCGTCTCCAGATGTGCACGAGGCGCTTCCCTTATCGGGGGCGCCGGGCATGTAGCGATTGATCCCGGCTTTGCAGATGCGGGTCTCCGCGTGCGCCGCGACAGGGGTGATCAGAACGGCTGTGCCTGCGGCGATGGCCATTGCGGCGGCGGCGAATTTCCTCATAGGTGGCCCCTCAGTGGTGAGGACGGATGGATGCCGAGAAGCCAACCAAACTTGGGTATGCCGGCGGTATGTTCACCTGCCGCCCTCTGCCGGCAGGTGCGCTGCCCCTCAGACGCGGGTCCGGTGGCCGGCGGGACGTTGGCGACTGATCGCGCCATCGTTGCGCCGGCACCGTCAGACGGTCCCCTGCTGGCCGCTTCTACCTGGGGGAACTCCATGACGCTGTACGCCGCCAACGGCACCCAACTGACCAAGGCCACCGCCGCCGTCCCGGTCACCGACCCGATCGTCGAGGTCACCGAGGACCCTGATCGAGGGCTTCCGGCCGGAGGGCACCATCTTTCCCCCGCAGGCGCGCAAGCTGTGGAAGACCGCGGGGACGCTGATCCGGCAGTCGGAGTTCGACGCGATGTCCCCGGCTGTAGAGATCAGCACCGTCAGCCCGGCGACCGGCCCGGCCGCCGGCGGCACGGCGACCACGATCAAGGGCCGAAACTTCACCCTAACCGCGCCGCCGTGACCGGCATCATCCCGAACACCGCGGCGGCCTACCGCAAGCTTTCCGCCCATCTGGCCGAGGCACGCCTGCGCGGCAACTTCCCCGATTTGATCGACGCGGTGCGCGAGATCCACTCCCCGTCGGCCTGCACCGACCGAGGCGAAATCCTCGCCCAGGTCCCCGACTTGTACCGGCGCGACCGGACGGAGCACCAGCCGGTGGCACTGCACCTGGCCGCCGAAAGGACACGCTGCGGACCCAGATCACCAGCTGGACCTTCGACTACGGCGATCCGCGCCCGGCGGTGCTGGCCTACGTCGGCGATGACGACGCCAGCGGCGAGGCGATCCTGACCGACTGACGCGCCCGAACCGGCGGTTGCTGGTTGGCCGTGGAACAGATCGCGCTCACCCGCGAGCACGTGCTCGAGTACGGGGTCCCGGCCGCGCCCACTCAGTGGGAGGCCGAAGCGCCCGACCTCGCCGGGCTCAGCGGGGATGAGCGGACGCAGCTCGCCGGCCTGCTCCAACCACTCGCCGCCACGCTGGCCGAAGGCGACGACTAAGGTCCGTGCCCGGTCCCTGCGATGACGCCTCGCAGGGCGGGGATTCGACCCGTTCGTACAAGCTCTGACCACGATCGCGCCGCACCATTGACATGCGCACGCAGAAACTCGAACTCTTCATGGAAAGGCGTGGTCCATGAGAAACGCACTCAAGGCAGTCGGCGCCGGCGCCGCAGCGATGGCCATGGTGGCCATCTCCGTCGCTCCCGCCCATGCCGATTCGGCGTGGGGAGGGGAGTACAAGGGCTGCAGCAACTATGTTGTGTTCGACCGCGAGGGCGAGCGCATGTTCGGGATCGGCATGATGACGTGCAACAAGCCCCAGGCGATCATGCGGCCGGAGATCATTGTCTGGGCCCGCAACAAGATCTACAAAAAAATCAAAGGCTGTGTCAAGGCCGGCCGGGGGCCCACATACTGCCAGACCGACAAGCTGTACGTGCCCTATGAGCCGGGCTACCGCTACCAGGCGTACAACGCCGGCACCACCAACTTCGACTACGTCTGGCCGACCTGGACCCACGCCCGCGTCTATGTGACCCGGTGACCGTGGCCCCAGATCGTTCGTATGGCAGCGGGAAGCCGTCCGTCCGGGCGGCTTCCCGTCTTTTCGTAGAAGCGACTAACAGGTTGCGCGCTCTGCCGCCGTGGCCTGAGTCCCTCAGCCGCAGGACGATGGTGTGTCAGTACCAGCGCTGGTAGTCGTTCGGGTTGTTCAGGTCGCATCGCCACAGTCCTACCGGGCTGCCGCTGCCTTGCCAGCGCGAGGAGTACCCGTCCAGGCAGGCGTACCACTGGCTCACCGGAGAGGCCAGAGCGAGACTGGAGCCGTTGCTGTAGAGCCTGAAGGTCTGGCCGCTGGCGGCGCCCTCCTTGCAGTCGTAGACGTTGAACTGCCAGCCGAGCTGGCCGTCGGCGGATTCGGGGTAGTCGAGGCAGCGTCCTGAGGCCTGGTTGACGAGCTCCCATCCGTAGTAGGCGGTGGAGCTGTAGTACCGCCACCGCCACTGCTCGGTGATGCCGCGGTTGCAGATCCAGAAGCCGACCGGCGAGTTGTTCGCCCCGTTGCCGCTGGCGAAGTTGTCCAGGCAGTAGGAGTCTCCGTAGGCGCGTACGTGGAAGAAGAACGGATCAGAGTCGTAGACGGTGACTCCGCTCGCCAGTCGCCGCCCGCCGACTCCGTCCGCGACGTTCTTCTTGACCTGCTCGTACGCCTCGACCGCTGAGACGGTGGGAGGCTCCGCGGCCGAGACGGGAGCCGCCCCGAACCAGACGATGAGTACCGCGATGGCGATGGATAGGAAGGACCTCATGCCACGCCTTTCTCTGGGGGGTTTGTCTGACCTCAGAATGCGGCGAGATCACCTGCGTGGCTTGTACGAACGTGTCGATCAAGAGAACGGGCACCTCGCAGCCGGGGCTGGTGCGCGGCAAGAAGGGCAGTGGTGTTCCACCAGCGCTACCTGGCCGTGGGGTCTGCGGTGCGCTATGTCAGCGTGGAAGACGCCGGGTGCGAATGCCGCTTGCCGACGCCGAGCGCAACCGCGAACGCATCCTGGCCGCGGCCCGCCGCCTGTACGCCGGCTACGGCCTCGAGCGTCTCCATGGCCTGCATCGCCTGCGAGGCCGTGCGTCGGCAAGGCCACCCTGTCGCGCCGCTTCGCCACCCGCGAAGACCTCATCAACGCCGTCTTCGCCGACCGCATGGACGCCTACGCCGCCGTCGGCGCCGGACGACGCGAACGCCGGGGGCTACTGGTCGTCGCTGTCGCGGGTGGCCGTGACGTGCTGGACGGCTACGGTCCGGGCCAGCCAGGCGCGGTCGATCCCCGCCGCGGCGGGGTCCTCGTAGCGGGGCTTCTCACCAGCGAGCCGGCGGCGGTCGACGACGTCGTGCTGGAAGGTCTCGTTGTGCGTGAGCAGGTTGTCTTCGAGTGCACGCCCCGGCCCCGGGCTCACCCATTGTCGCCGCTGATGTCCCGTGAGACCATCCAGCGATGCGTGTGAATCTGTGGTATCGCCATTTATCCCGCATCCTCCTGGCCCTGGTCACAGCCGCCTTCTCCATCGCATTCCTGGGCCTGGCCACCCCGGCATCCGCCACCGTTCCCGACGGCGACAACTGCTGGTCGGGCGCGCCGGGCAGCCCACCGAGCAAGACCGTCAACGACAGTGCGACGGTCCAGTGCGACGGTCCAGCGCGCCGCATCGACGCCGCCCCGGCATCCGCCGACCTTCCCGACGGCCACGTCTGCTGGTGGGTCTCGCCGGGCAGCCCGCCGAGCAAGACCGACGCCAAGACCGTCAACTACACCGCGACGGTCCAGTGCGACGGCCCAGTGCGCCGCATCGACCTCACCGTGGAGCTGCTCTACCACGGGCTGATCGGCGGCCCCGGCGTAACCGTGACCGGCCGCACCGACGTTTGGCAGTACACCACCCTGGTCCCCCTGTTCGGCCTCGGCGCTCCCAGCCCGGGCGAGGTGTGCGAGTCCGGCTATTACTCGGGCCGGGCGACCGCCACGGTCCAATACCTGTCGGGGACTCCGGAGTTCATCACCCGATCGACGGGGTCTGGTCCGGTGTTGTTCGACTGCCCGCCGCCGGATATCCCCACGCCCTCGCCGGCGATGACGGTCGTCAACCCGGGCACCCAGAACACGTACCTCCCGGACCGTGTGTCGCTGCAGATGCAGGCCACCGGCGGGAGCGGGTCCTACACCTGGTCGGCGACCGGTCTGCCGCCCGGGCTGACCATCGACACGACGACTGGCTTGATCAGCGGCACGCCCCGTGTAGGAAGCTACAACGTCACGGTCACGGCCGTCGGCGGCGGCCAGGCAAGCACCACCTTCACCTGGCGCATCCGGCGCGATGCCCCCTGCCCCACCTGCTGATCTTGCGCCCCCACGGAAACTCTGCCGGAAAGCCACGGCGCGTACTGTCTGCGGTCCCGGGTCGGTCCTCCTCTCCGATCCCGCTCCGTGCGGGTAGGAGAGGAGCAACCCGTGACACACACCGTGAACGATCTCGTAAGGCATGTAAGGCACTGGGGCGAGCAGTAAAGCCATAGGCGCGAGGTCCGCGAACTCGTCCTGAACTCTGCGCTGAGGGCCCGTAGAAGGCCGGCGGCTTCGAGTTGTCCTTCGCGCTCGCCCCGCCGCGCGCCATCGGCCAGTACCGGGGGCTGTTCGGGATGGGCATGAGCGCGTTGGAGTTCCTCGGCCCGGCCGTCGTTACCACGCTGTGCCTGGGTTGGAGCCGCCCGGCTGGATCGTCCTCGTCGGCCTCCTGGTGGCGCCCGTGGCCCGGCTCGCCGAACGGCGGGCCACCCTGGTCAGCGCCCCGGGTGGCGGATCAGCGGCCGTGATAGTGCGGTAGATCGAGCGGCGGCACCGGGAAGCCGCCTGCGGTCGGCTCTTCGCCGAGCTCCTCGAACTCGGCGTCGGCCTGTGCCTTCCTGGCTTCCCGTCGCCGCTGGCCGACGGTGTCGAACCGCATCCAGATGGCCAGTACGCCGACGGCGATGACGGCCCCGAGCGCGATGGAGACGGTTCCCGGGCTCTGCGTGATCGTCCGGACGGCGGCGACGAGGAGGATCCAGCCAAGGTTGACCGGGATGAGGACCTTCCAGCCCAAGGACATGAGCTGGTCGTAGCGCACGCGGGGCAGCGAGGCGCGGACCCAGATGACGAAGCAGAACGTCAGCGCGAACTTGATGAAGAACCAGAGCATCGGCCACCAGCCATCGTTCGCGCCCGCCCACAGCGAGATCGGGAACGGCGCCCGCCAGCCACCCAGGAACAGGGTGACCGCGATGCCGGAGGCGGTGAACGTGTGCAGGTACTCGCCCATCATGATCAGAGCGAACTTCAGCGACGAGGAGTACTCCGTCTGGAACCCGCCGACCAGCTCACCCTCACCCTCGGGCAGGTCGAACGGAATCCGCGCCGCCTCACCGAACATGCAGACCACATACACCAGGAACGACGGCAGCAGCATGACGCCGTACCACAGCGACGTCTGCGCGTTCACGATCTCCGAGGTCGACAGCGTCCCGGCGAAGATGAAGACGGCCACGAACGACAGGCCCATCGCGATCTCGTACGAGACGACCTGCGCCGCCGACCGCAAACCACCGAGCAGCGCGTACGGCGAGCGCGACGACCACCCGGCCAGCACCACCCCGTACAGCGAGATGGCCCCCATCGCCAGCATGAACAACACCGCCACCGGCAGGTCGACCAGCTGCAACGGCGTCTGGTGCCCGAACATCCACACCTTCGGCCCGAACGGCACGATCGAGAACGCCACGAACGCCGGAACCACCATGATGACCGGAGCCAGCAGATACAGCACCTTGTCCACGGTGTTGGGGAGGAGATCCTCCTTCAACCCCATCTTGATCGCGTCCGCCACCGACTGCAGGATCCCGAAGGGTCCCGCCCGGTTGGGTCCGATGCGGTTCTGCATCCTGGAGATGAGCTTGCGCTCGAACCAGACCCCGAACACGACCCCCAGCGACAGGAAGAGGAACAGGAACACCGCCTTGACGATGGTGATCCCCAGCGGATCCCTGCCGAAGTCGGCGAGCGTGACTCCCATGACGTGCTGCCCCTTCCCATCCCGGCACGCCGTTCGGCCGGGAGCGGAAGGACACGCTATTCGGCGAGCCGCCCGGTGTCTTGAACGAATGCGAACAGCTGCGCGGGCGTCAGCCGCGACATCGCCCTGACCTCCCGGGTGAGATGCGGCTGGTCGGCGAAACCGCAGCTCAGGGCCGCGTCCAGGGTGGCTGACGGGCGGCGCCAGCTGTCCACGGTCCGCTGGAAGCGGGCGATCCGGGCGACGGTCTTGGGTGACAGACCCACCACTCTGCGGAATCCGAGCTCGACGTACCGCCTGCTGACACCAAGCTCGGCGGCGAGGCCCGCGATCGTGCGCGGACAGTCCGGGGCCTGCAGCCGCCACCAGGCGCGCATGATCAGATGGTCGCGTCCCGGGCCGGGGTGCAGCCACGCCGTCAGGCGCTCCCACAGCAGGGCGAAGCGCTCATCCCAGCTCGCTGACTCGCCCAGCCGCCCCGCCAGTTCCTCGGCCCGGACTCCGAGGAGGTCAGCGAGCGGCACGGTCGCCCCGGCCACTTCCCGGACCGGCGCGCCCGTCAGCGCGGACATCCCGGCGGGGGTGAGCCCGACCGCCATCCCGTGACGCCACGGCGTGTGGACCGCGAACGTCGCGGTGGCGCGCGGGCCGGTGACGATCGGGCTCATGCCGGTGAAGTCGACGATCAAGGTGGCCGCATTGAGCGGCAGCATCCGCGCGTCTTCCGCCGTCCGCGTCCGGAACCCCGCCGCCCCCAGCGCGTACGGGCGCAGGTGCGGCGGCGACCGCCGCACGATCATCTCGTACGGCTCGGCCTGTCTCAGCGCGGGCACCGAGTGGATCATGCTGTGGCCGGCAGGAGCATGGCGCGTGCCTGACGTGCGTCAGACACGTTCTGAATCCTTCATGTGCCTAGCATGCCTGACACCAACAGCACCGAAGATAACTGGTTGGGCCCCCGGGGCATGGCGCGTGGACCTCCCGGGCGATGGATGTCCTTGATCGAGCCGCACCTTCCGCTCGCTCCAGCTCGATCGGGGCCAGCGGGGCCCTTCCTCGATGGGTAAAAGCGGGTCCTGCTGGTCTCGGTGAAGCTGTGCGTGGCGTAGAACCGGCGCGCCTGGGTGGAGTCGCGGAGGGTCCACAGATGCACGTCGTCGTACCCGGCATCTCGCATCCCGTCCAGCACGGCCGTCAGCAGGGCCCTCGCGATGCCGCTGCCCCAGACGTCCGGGCCGGGAAGCGGAGGCCCCGAACACGGCGGAGCCCCCCGGCCGGTCGTTCAGCTGCGCCAGCAGGATCGTGTCCCCACCCTCGGCCAGAACGCGGTGCGCCGCAGGCCCCCCGACCGGCCCAGGCAGGGTCCGTCACCGAACGATGCGACGGTCAAGGCTCTACAGCTCGTTATGCCGTGTTGGGGCGCTGCTCCTCGGTGATCGTCGACTCACGGGCGCTGTGACGTTGTTGAGAACGGGTGAGGTGGAGAAGCTGACGGGTCGCCGTGCTCGTCGTCGAGCTGGAGGCAGGGTGCTGCCGCCGACGTGGCCCTTGGCCTGGCTGGATTGGGGAGCCGGCGGGGATGGCGTGTCGCCGCAGGCCGGCCTCCGGGTTTCTGGAACAGCCGTGCCCTGAGCGGCTTGACGGGAACGTTCCAGAAATGCGGTCCCCCAAGTCGACCAATGCGGACACCGTGAACTCCGTCCACAGAGCCGTCCCCCACCCTTGCGACTGCCGCACCTGGTCCAGTGCCGCCACCATGAGCGGGATGAGCAAGCCCCAGGCGCGGACGCGAGAGCACAGCAGCCAGCAGGCCGCCCGGTTGGCCATGCCTGCCAGGTCGGTCAGCCATTCGGCGGCGCGGAAGTGCCGGGCTGGACCGGCGATCAGGACGGCCGTCTCCAGCAGGGGTCCCGGCTACCGGGACCCCGTCAGGCAAATCCGTTGGAAATATCCCTGGGATACAGCGAGGCCGACAAGTGGCGCGAATTCCTCCGCGAATGCAGGCGCGCATCTGACCTGCGGTTGAGGAGGATGGGCGTGCGTGGCGCGATACCGGTCATGGAAGGCAGCCGACGACAGGCCCTGCACAGTTTCAAAGAAGAGACGCATGAGAGCAGCGGTGTTCTACGGCAAGGAAGACCTCCGCATCGAGGAGGTGCCGGAGCCGACTCCCGGACCGGGTCAGGTGAAGGTGCGCATCGCCTACGCCGGCATCTGCGGATCTGATGTGCACACGTACTTCAGCCCGGAGTCGAACCCGTTCGACCTGGAAACCCCGCACCCGCTGACCGGAGCCAAGCTGCCTCAGATCATGGGGCACGAGCTCGGCGGCACGATCGCCGAACTCGGATCAGGCGCCACGGGCATCGACGTCGGGGATCGCGCTGCCGTTCACCCGATCGTGGCGACCTGTGGAGAGTGCGCCTCGTGCCGCCGCGGCGTCCCCATGACCTGCCGGCTGATGGCGTCGCTGGGCACGAACGCGAGCGGCGGAGGTCTGGCCGAGTACGTCGTCGTCAACGTCTCGCAGCTGCATCTGATCCCGGAGGGCCTGGAGCTGCGCATGGCGACGCTCGTCGAACCGATGGCAGTGGGCTGGCACGCGATGGTGCGCAGTGGCGTGCAGGCGGGCGGAACCGCACTCGTCCTCGGGGCCGGGCCGATCGGCATCGGCGCGTGGAACGCGCTGCGTGTCCAGGGTGTGGAGAAGCTGCTCGTCTCGGAGCCGAACGCCGAGCGGCGCGGTGCGATCGCCGCGCTGGGGGCCCGGGTGATCGACCCGGCCGGCGACGACCTCGCCGCGGCCGTGAGCGAACTGACCGGCGGCGAGGGCATGCAGGCCGTCATCGACGCCGCCGGAGCGCCCGCCGCCTTCACCGCAGGCGTGGCGAGTCTGCACCCGGGGGCCGGATGGTCGAGGTCGCCGCATACGAACGACCGGCCGAGATCCAGCCGACCGATCTCATGATCGGCGAGCGCGAGCTCGACGACGTCGTCGACGCCATCCACGCACTGCGCGCCGGTCAGGGCTCGAAGATCCTCATCCGCATCGGCTGACCACCGTCACCGGCGCAGGACCGACAACGTCCTCGGACGGCCGTCACCAGAACGGAGCACTCCAATGACCGACGCCATGGCGCTACCACCGAACGACCCCGAGCTTCTGGTCGCCGACCGCACCCTGTTCACCCCGGTGATCACCGATTACGAGGTGTTCCAGTCGCTGCGCAGCGCACCGGAGATGACCATCGACATGTTCCAGGAGCAGCTCGACCAGCACGATCTTGTCCACGAAGAGCACACCGTACCCGTCCCTGAAGGCCAGATGATCCTCTCGATCGTCCGGCCGCGCAGCGCGGCCCAGCCGCTCCCCTGCCTGTACGACATCCACGGTGGCGGCATGATCCTCAGCAACCGGTTCTCAGGGCTGCTGCCCGAGGTACTCCAGCTGATCGCCGGCAACCAGCTGGTCCTGGTTTCTCCCGAGTACACGCTCGTACCCGAGGCCCGTGCGCCGCAGGCCGCCGTCGAATGTCACGCCGGGCTGAAGTGGGTCGCCGAGCACGCCGGCGAACTCGGGCTCGCCGAAGGACGGCTCTGAGGCGGCTAACGAGACTTCCGTCCGCATGCTGGTCACCCCTCGCTCCTGATCCGGTGTTCATGGTGAACGTGCGGTGGCTGGCCCATGCGCCCAGCTATGCTGCAGGACGACTGCGGCACATACGCGCCGCTCTATGCGCCCAGCACGGCCAGGGTTTCCCGCAGCCAGCCGATCTCGGTTCTGCTGGTCGCGGTGGCGATCGTGAACAGTCCTTTGCGGAACGGATCGTCGAAGTCGGCGGCGCGCAAGGGCCGGTCGCCGTCCCAGAAGAAGCTGGCCGGTTCGGTGAGGAAGGCCAGCCTGCGTCGCAGCACTCCCGCTTGGAGTGCAGGCTGGTCGAGGTGGCGCAGGAACGCCAGCATCGTGAACCAGCGATTCTCATCGGTGATGAACGGCTCATCCGGTTCGGCGAGCCGCCGCCGCAGCTCGGCGCGCCCGGCGTCGGTGAGGGTGAGTACGTGCCTGGGCGCGGCCTGAGCGCCAGGCTGAAGGTCGCGTTCGAGCAGGCCGTCGCGCTCCAGGCGTTTGATCGCTGGGTAGAGGGTGCCGTCGGCGATGGGCCGGACGTGGCCGGTCAGGGCGGCGACGCGTTTGCGCAGCTCGTACCCGTGGAGCGGCTCGTCGTAGAGGAACCCGAGGATCGACAGCTCAATCATCCCCATAGGATACATCGACAACTTAGTATCTCGACGGTTAGATACCTCGGAGGAGATGGTCATGAGAGATGCGCAGGTGCTGCCGGACGGGAGCCGGATTCGCTGGGCCGAGGTGGCCGGGCGCGAGCCGGTCCGGGTTTATGTGCACGGGCTGGGCGCGGCGGCAGCGCCGTACTTCCTGGAGGCCGCGAGCAGACCGGAGCTGGCCGGGCACCGGAGCCTGTTCGTTGATCTGCTGGGGTTCGGGACCAGCGATCGACCCACCGCGTTCGGCTACAGCATGGAGGAGCACGCGGATGCACTCGCGACCGCATTGCGTGCGGCGGACGTTCGCGCGGCACAGGTGATCGCGCACAGCATGGGCGGGACGATCGCAGTGCACCTGGCTGAGCGGCACCCCGAGCTGGTGGCCGAGCTGGTGCTGGTGGACGCCAACCTCGACCCGATCCAGCCGACGCCGCGCCCGACCATCGCCGCCTACACCGAGGACGGGTTCGTACGGCACGGCTGGGACGAGACCCTGACCCGGGTCGGCCCGCACTGGGCGGCCACCATGAGGCTTGCCGGCCGCGAGGCACTGCACCGGAGCGCGGTGCACCTCACGCAGGCCGATGTACGAGAACGGCTGCGGAGGCTGCCGATCCCGCGCGCCTACCTCTACCCGGCCATCGACGGCGAGCTCGCCGGGGCGGCCGAGCTGGAGACCTCCGGGGTACGGCTGATCGCGGTCCCGGACACCGGCCACAACATCATGATCGACAATGCGAAGGCGTTCGCCAGCGAGGTGGGCGGCTTGCTCACGAGATCGTGAGCAGCGCTTCGGCTGCGCGATCGGAGCTGTCTGCCGGGCCCATAGTCAGGCAGTCTTCGAACGCCGATCGTTGTGACGGCTGACGCGCCTGGCACGACTGTTCCACAAACCCGCAGGCCGGCATGCCCAACCTGCGGCGACACGCCATCCCCGCCGACTCCCCAATCCTCTACAACTGGGCCAACGGCCACGTCGGCGGCAGCACCGCGCCTCCAGCACGACGACGAGCACGGCGACCCGTCAGCCTCTCCACCTCACCCGTTCTCAACAACGTCACAGCACCCCTGAGCCGACGATCACCGAGGAGCAGCGCCCCAACACAGCATAACGAGCGGTTGAGCCTTGGCCTCTACACCGGGGCCACGCAGCCTGCCGAGGCAGGCACTGCGCCGTGCTGGTCGACAAGTACAGCATCGTCCGCTCGTTTGCTGGACGAGTCCAAGGCTCGGGGTGCGGCGGCTGGGGCGCAAGGTTCTGGCCGCAGTGCGTGTTCTGCCGGATCTGACGCGCCGGCGCGTCTCCCGCAAGCCCCTCGCGTCGCAGGAGATCGACGCCTCCCTGGTGACGGCTGAGCGTCCTGCTCCCCCGCTCAGATGTCAACGGCTCTGGACCGTGACCTGACGCAGGGATGAATCTGTCGGGTGATCTTCTCGGGCACGACGGCATCGCACCACCTGGGAGAAGGTTGCCTACACGACCTCCAGGCAGACAGTCATCGGCACAAGGAGGGGTCACATGGGCGCGCCGAAAGGGCTGGGCGGAGATATCGCTGATAGAAGGTGGTTTGGTGGCGAAGGGGGCAGGGTGACGGACGACGCTGAGGGGCGGCGCGGGGCCAGTCCCGCTCTGCGGACGCCACAGCTCCTGGCTGGGCTCGTCCTCGTCACCGCCGTGGTGATCATGCTGGACGTGTCCACGGGCACCGCGGTCCGCTTGTACCCGCTGTTGATCTTCCTGCCAGCCATCGTGTCAGGGCTCGGGGTGGTGTGGCAGACAGCTGTCGCCGCAGCGTGGGTGCAGGTGGTGGTGGTCGGCACGGCGATCTACCTGCGTGGCGAGCCCAACGACATCCTGTTGGCGGCCGGGTTCACCGGCCTGTTCGGGTTGCTGAGCGTGGCCGGGTGCCGCTACCGGGTTAAGCGGGAGGCGGAGGTCTTCCGGTTGCGTTCGGCCACCTCCGCCCTGAGGCAGCTCCTGGTGCGCCCGCTGCCTCTGCGCACGGCGGAGATCGTGGCGGAGGGCCTCTACCAGCCGGTAGAGGAGGACACCATGATGGGCGGTGACATGTACGACGTGGCCGTCGCCCAGACCGGCACCCGGGTGCTGATCGCGGACGTGCAGGGCAAGGGCCTGTCGGCGATTGGGATGGTGGTCGCGCTGCTGGGTTCGTTCAGAGAGGCGGCCCACCGGGAGGAGACACTCACCGGCGTAGTGGCCGCACTGGAGAGCTCGGTGGTCAGGCACAACTACTTCGCGGCTCAGAACGGCGAGCCGGAGCGGCTGGTCACCGCGCTCATCCTGGACATCAAGGACGCCTCGCTGACCGAGGCGGTCGAGGTGGTCAACTGTGGCCACATCGCCCCGTACGTGGTTCAGGGCCGTGACGTCCGGCAGGTGGACCTGGGGCAGGCGGAGGTCCCCCTCGGTCTGGCGGCGCTGGCTCCGGCGCCGCGAGCAGGCGTGTCGTTCAGATTCGCGCGCGGTGCACGCTTGCTGTTGTGCACGGACGGAGTGACCGAGGCGCGGGACGCGGACGGCAGGTTCTATCCCTTGGAGGAGCGGTTGCGCGCGTGGGCCGCGGACCCGCCCACCGGTCTCGTCCGCGCGCTGAGCGAGGACCTGCATGCCTTCAGCGCGGCCGGTCAGCACGATGACACCACGATGCTCATGTTGCGCAGGACTGGGCCGTCCTGACATCTCGGTCGCACCGAAGCCCGGACTCAGCGGCACGAGCCGCGCTCGTCGTCTCGGCATCACCGTGGTCATGCCGCCATCTCCGCCATGGTCGGTGGCGGCCTTTAGATGATGCGCATGCCGGCGTAATGGCCCGGAACTCCTATAGCTACGGCGAGCCGCCATTCAGTTGATCAGTGGGTACGGCGGCGGAGCGCCAGCACCTCGGTGACCTTGGCGATGGCCTCAGCGCCGGGTTTGACATAGCGCATGGCAGTGCGGGGATTCTTGTGCCGGGTCTTGCCCATGATGAGCCGCAGCGGGATCTCGGCTTCGCCGAGGTGGGTGGCCGCGCTGTGGCGCAACTGGTGCAGATCGAGCCCGGCGTACTTCTCCAGCAGGACACGGGCGCGGTCGTAGCCGAGGCGGGCGCGGCCGGTGTGCGGGCAGATGTCGCCGGGTCCGGGCCGACGGGCCGGGACCGGACGCCGCTCGGACAGGAACAGTGGGCCGTGCGTACGGGCGCTGCCGTCCGGGAGCCTGAGCAGGCGGGGCAGCAGGTGGGCGGCGCCGCGGTCCCAATACACCCACTCGACGGCGCCGCCCTTGGACCGCACAGACGCGCGGCGGTGCTCCAAGTCGAGGTCCTCGACGTTCAGCGCCAGGATCTCCGCGGCCCGGGCCGCCGTTTCGTAGAGCATGCGCCACAGCGCCCGCTCGCGAAGGGGGATGTCCCGGCGTGCAAGCAGCCGGTGGATCGTGGTCCTGGCGACCGCGCGGGTCTCGTCGGCGGTTTCCTTGCGGCGTTCGGCGTCGGCTGGGACTGACGGTGCGGCCCAGTGCTTCTTGGTCTGGCACCAGGCGAGCCAGGAGGTGACGGCGGCGCGGTTGCGGTTCCAGGTCGCCGGCGCGCTCGCTCCCCACAGCTCGGCGAGGGCGGTGCCGATCTCGGCGTCGGCCACCTCCGCCAGCGGCCGGTCGCGGCCCAGCCGGTCGATGACGCGGTCGATGGCGGAAGCGTAGGCGCGGTGGGTGTTGGGGTTGGCCGTGCGCGGGGTGGCGAGGAAGGCGTCGGCGGCCGCGGCGAGGCTGACGTCTCCACCACGCAGGGCGGTGATCTTCGGTGCGGCGCTCATGCCGGCCGCCCAGTGGTCGTCGCGTCGGTCTGGGCGATGTACCGGATAGCGTGCCGGAGTCGCGCACCGCCCCGGCGAGACGTTCTCCAGGTCGTCGCGCCGCCGTGGTCGCTCATGTACGTGATAATGGACAATTATCACGTACATGACTTGACGACTTCCTGTACGTTCAGGGTTGAGCTGCCGAGTGGATGTCGGGCCTCAGCCGACGCAGTCCTTCCGGTCGGTCTGTGTGGGGGCGGAACACGCCTCGGGAAGCCGGGCGGGGGTGTCGGTCCAGGCGGCTCGCTGGTAGACGAGTGCGTGGTAGACGGTTCCCGCGGGCAGACCCGCCGCCCCTTCGAAGCCTGCCGGATCCTGCGACCAGGGCTTCACGACGGTGTTCTGCAGCGCGAGTAGCCGACCGCTGGATTCCTCCACGATGAGTTGCTGCTCGCTCTGCCCGTCCCCTACAGCCTGCGTCCATCCGATGCCGACCCCTAGGCGGCCCTCGGCATCGGGGATCCGGCCGAGGGCGCGGGTGCCGGGCAGGTTGGCCACCATCCGGTAGAGGGCCCCGCGGGTGCCCGCTGAGATCGGGGCGTGCTGGAGCAGGTCCAGGGAGATGCCAAGGAGCCATGAGTCCTTGGTGGGTAGCGAGGTCCCCGCGGGCGGTGACGGCCAGTCCTTCATCGTCTCGCTGTAGGCGGGCCAGAACGCCAGCAGGCGTTCGCGCAGCGCGTCCGGTGCCTGAGGAAGATCGAGCAGCTCAGCGGCGGGAAGCGTGAGCCCCTGATCTCCGTAAGGCCAGGTGCCGGCCATGAAGATGAATCTCGTGCGTCCGAGCGGAGCCGTGTCGTTCTTGCAGTCGGTGTCGTTGCCGCACAGCTTGGGTTTCCCTGCTCGCCGCCACGCCTGCTCCTCCTGTCCGGACGCCGGCACGGTGGGCAGTCCGCGTTCGGTGAGCACGGTGAGCGTCGCCGGGTCCCGCGGGGCCCATCGGCCGGTCTGGACCCGGGTCTTGATCCGGTACCGGTTGCCCGGTGCCCCGATGATCTCCTCACCTAGAATCAGGCCTTCGGTGTACCAGAACCGCCCGGGCGTCTGCTGCTGCGCTGCCGCGTTGCGGGCCGCCGTGTCCAGCGCGTTCCCGGCGGGATACGTGGCCACCTGCCCCATGGAGACGCCGGGGTCGAGCAGGCGGGGGAAGGCCAGCGCCCCGATCACAGAAACTGTGGCCAGCGACGCGGCGACCGCCCCGGCCCACCGTACGCGGCCCCGTCTCACCGGCGTGGGCAACTCCTCCATCGCCCTGGACGACCCCGGCATGTCGAGGTCGGCGGGCCGGGCCGCCGCCAGCAGATCGAGCGCGTTCTTCCGTTTCACTTCTCCTCCTCCGGGATGAATGCGGGCCGGGGGCCGACTGCCGTCACGTTGTTCATGGCGGCCTCCAGCCGTCGGCGGGCCCGATGCAGCCTGACGAAGAATGCCGATCGCGAACTTCCCACCACCGCGGCCGCCTGCGCCGAGGTCAGCCCGTGCCACGAGACCAAGGTCAGCACTTCTTTGTCCGCGTCGCTCAACGTGGACAGGGCTTTCATCGCGGTGGCCCGTTCGGCCACCTGGTCGGCCACGTCCCTCTCCAACTCCTCGGTCCAGCCGCGCAGCGCCTCGTCCAGCGCCGCCTGCCGGAGCTCCGCGCGATAGAGCTCGCGGATCACGTTGTGCGCCACGCCAAGTAGCCAGGGCAAGGGCGCCTTGGCCGGGATGACGTCCCGCCGTCGCCACACGACCACGAACGTCTCGCTGACCACCTCCTCGGCCAGCCGGCGACCACATCTGCTCACCGCGTACGCGTACACCCGGGGGCGGTACGCATCGAACAATGCGGCGAACTCATCATCACTCAGCACATAGGCTCCTTCTTTGGCCCTTACATCAGGTAATGGTCAAAGGCGGATCAGTCTTACAGCCGATGCGAAGACCGTTCCCTCGCGAACATGCCGCGGGCCGTGAGCCGTCCCCACGCTGCAACATATTCAGCCCAACACCCAGGACACCCGGTCCCAGCAATCGTTGTCTTGGGTTGTGGCCCCTTCTCGCAAGTCGAGGCGAGATGATCTTTTCCTGTGATGTGAGGCATGTTGGCGGCGCTGCCCGGCATGCTTCCCAGCGCAAGAACCCGACGCCGGGGGACCTGCTCAGGCCGCAGTGAGGTCGAGCCGGGTGTCCATGTCCAGCCGGAACCGGCCGTAGGGGTTCACGTGAGCCCAGAACAGCGGGCTGAGCGCGCGCCGGTCTTCCTCCGTGAGTTTGCCGGCCCACTGCGGATCTCGCAGAACGGCCTGTAGGAGCTGGGTGTTGATGAACACCAACGAGGATTGCAGCAGGTGCAGGGTAAGCATGGACACCTCGGCGTGCTCACGGTCGGCTCCGGTCAGCACTCCTTCGCGCCCGTAGAAGATCTTGTCGTTGGCGCTGTTCCAGTTCTCCACGACCTGCAAGCCGCTGTTGATCTCCCGGCGCAGCTGCGCATTGGCGAGATAGTCGCACGCGAAGATGGTGCGCACCACCCGGCCGAGTTCTTCCAGCGCCAGGTAGACCGGATGCTTGGGGCCGTTGCCCTTCATGAACCGGCGCAGCACCTGCTCGGTTTCCGCCGTGCGCAGCCGCAGCGCCGTCGCGTACTTGATCATCTGGTCGTAGTTGCGGGCGATGAGGTCTCAGTCGATCGGCCGCTTATTGAGAATCCTGTCCACCTTCGGCCAGGCAGTTTGAACAGTGTCAGGGCTGTACAGCTCGATCGCGCCGATGTTCTTCATCCGGGGCAGCAGCTTGAAGCCCAGCAGCTCGGTGAAGGCGAACCCGACCCTGGTCGCGCCGTGGGTGTCGGTGTAGTTGACCCATTCGGCCTGGCCCTGGCCCGAGGACAACGCCATGCCCCGCCGGCTCGTCCTGCCGCCCCTCCTCCTACACGGATCAAGAGGCCGGTCAAGACGCGTTCTTCTTGACCGGGAGCCGGACCGGGCGATGGATGAGTCCGTCGTTGGTCCAGCGGAGCGTCGACAGGTCCTCCTGGGCGCGGAGGGAGGGCAGCCGAGTCACCAGGGCGCGGAAGGCTTCCTGCAGTTCCATCCTGGCCAGATTCGCCCCCAGGCAGTAGTGGGGGCCGTGGCCGAACGTCAGGTGCGGATTGGGCGGCGCCGTTCCGGCGAACCTCCGGATGTCGAACCGCAGCGGGTCGTCGAACGCCGACGGGTCGTGGTTGGCGCCCGTGGGGTTGGGCAGCACGACGGTGCCCCCGGGAATCACGCCGCCGGGCAGCTCGATGTCCTCGGTGACCAGCCTGAGCAGGCCGTTCCCTCCAGGACCTTCGCAGCGCAGGATCTCCTCCACCGCCGGTTCCAGGAGCTCGGGGCGGGCCGCCAGCTGCGCGTACTGGTCAGGGTGACACAGAAGGCGGAACGCGCCTCGGATGATGATCGATGCGGTGGTCTCGTGCCCTGCCATGATCAGGGTGAACACCATGTGGGTCAGCTCCGGCTCGCTGAGCCTGTCCCCCTCGTCGCGCGCCTCGATGAGCAGGTCGATGAGGTCGTCGCCCGGCTTGGCGCGGTGCTCGGCGATCAGCTCGCCGGCGTACGCCATGAACGCGGCGAATCCCTCTCCCCTGGCTTCGGCGCTCGCCTCGGACGTGGACAGGAACATCTCCGTCCAGCCGCGGAACTGGTCGAACCGGTCCATCGGGACGCCGAGCATCTCGCAGATCACGCGCGCGGGCAGCGGCAGGGCGAAATCGGTGACCAGGTCGAACCCCTGGCCGGCCGCGTCGATCAGCTCGCCGGCGATCGCGGCCGCGCGTGGCCGCCAGCGTTCGATGTGTCTGGGGGTGAAGGTGCCCTGCATGATGCGGCGGTACCGCGTGTGCTCCGGCGGGTCCTGGTTGATCAGTGCCGAGGGGTCGTCCTCGAGGGAGGTGCCGCTGACCATCCTGGGAAGCCCGGGTTCGCGCAGGTTGCGGCTGCTGGCCGGCGAGGCGAGAACGGTACGGACGTCCTCATAGCCGACGATCATCGGCACCTGGTCCCCGCTCGGCATCGTGACGGGCTCCGCCGGAGCCTCGGCGAGCCTGCGGGCCAGTTCAGGGGAGGCGGTGCCGAGCGGACCGGGCGGAAGGTCGGGCCATGGCCATGGGGTGCTGGACAGTTCCGTCATGAGCGCCTCCCGGCGATGCCGTCCGACGAGCCCCATGAACGTACGAAACAACCCGTGTGCGGTCAATGACTCATCGGCCACATCCCTTTGGGACATCCCGCCGTGCCTCCGGCGACTGCAGCCGGCGCTTGATCCACTTAGCCGGTGATCAGTAAGGTTGGGCGCTTTCCTCCACATCCCCCCATGCCGGAGTGCCTCATGCGCCGCCATCGTTTCGGCCGATTCGCAGCCGGCTTCGCGGCCCTCTACGTGGCCGCCGTGGGCGTCCTCGCCGTCGTCGGGCTGGTCACCGGCGACCTCGTCCCCCTGTGGAGAGTCGTCGCGGACCCGAACGGATACCTGGCGGACGAGATCCGGGCGTGGCCGTGGCTGGCCGCCCTGCTGGTGCCGATCGCCGCGGTGCAGGCGTGGGCGTACCGGGAGGTGTTGCGCGGACGGCTGCGCGGGGAACCGGCGCGGTACGGCCGGGAGGTACGGCTGCTGCGGGTCGCTCTCTACGCCATGGCCGTATACGTCCTGTCCTGGGACCTGCCGATCCCCTACCTGTGGTGGATGTCCCTGGTCGCCGATGTGGTCGAGCTCGTGGCGATATGGCTGTTCTTCCGCGTGCTGCGGGGGAACCCCCGCCGATGGCCACGGGTGCTCATGCTCGTGACCGGCACGCTCAGCGTGGTGTACGACGGCGTCATCACCATCGCATACCAGAGGGGCAACTACCTCTTCGCCGGGCAGAACTGGACCTGGGCGCTGGACGCCCTGTGGTCGGTATGTCTGGTGTCCCTGCTGGTGGCGCAGGCGCGGGATCCGCGCTGGAACGGCGCGACGGTACGGGCCGGCGTGATCGCGGTCTTCTTCTCGCTCCTTTCGTCCGGCTCGATCTCGATCGTGGCGTTCGGCGGCGCGGAATCGGTGGCGTGGGAGCTGCTGATGCCCTCGCTCCTGAGCGCGGTTTCGGTCTTCTCGCTGGTCTGGTGGGCACGTTCCGCCCACGACCTGGGCACGCTCCAGCCTCCCTCTCCCCGGACGGAGCCCGTGCGGGTACGCGCCAGGTGGTGGCCGCTGCCGGCCGTGGCGATCGTGCTCCCGCTGGTCCCCGCCGCCGTCAACCTCGCGCAGGGGATCCCGTTCTGGCTCGGGCCGAAGAACGTGCTGGGCGACGTGGTACGCGAGTTCACCGGGTCGGAGGCCACCGCGTACTGGTTCGCGCTCGACCTCCTCGTCGGCGTCGGCGCGCCGGCGGTGCTGATCCTGGTGGCCGTGCGGCGGCGGACGCGCACGTTGCTGCGCGGCACGACGCTGAGCCTGTTCCTGCTGGGCGGGGCCGGCGCCGTGAGCGCGTTCACCTCGGAGGACTCCACCTTCTTCGGGGAGCTGTGGCTCTACCCGGAAAGCCTCTACGTCGAGCCGGGCGCCACCTTCCCCTACGAGAGCGCCCAGCTCCTCTCCCCCGGCATCTCCCCGCTCTGGTACGCCCTCGCGCTCACCGCCTCCGGCCTCATCCTGCTCCTCCTGTACGCCGCCCCGCCCGCCCACCGCATCCGCCACCATGTCCTCCTGGCGGGGCTCGCCTCGGCGGTGGCCCTGTGCCTGCTGCCCGCAGCGGACCAGCCCCGCGGCCCCGCCACGGACTGCGACCTGCCCGCGCCGTGGGAGGTCGACACGGGCCAGGCGGCGCCGCGCGAGCTGACGGCCGAGCAGAAGTTCGTGTGCTCCCTGCGCGGCGACGACGGCGCGCGGGGCCTGCACGTGTTCCCCGCCACCACGCCCGACCAGGTCGTGCTCGCCTACGGGCGCCGGCTGTGCGGCGTCCACACCCGCAACGACCCACGGGAGCTGGCCCGGCTGAAGATCGGCCGCGCCTCCCTCACCGATCCTCTGGCCGGCATCTGCCCCAGCGCCACCGCCATCGTCGAGGCCGCGAAGGCCAAGCAGGACCAGGAGATCGCGGCGATGCAGGCCGACGCCCAAGCCATGTGCGACGCCACGCCGCGCCACCGCCCGCGCATCAAGCCGGCCAGGGCGATCCGGATGAAGGAGCCGCAGTGGACCGACTACGGGGTGCTGCAGACGTACGAGGGAGAAGGAGAGGAGGAAGCGGCGTCGGACACGGACCCCGGCAACGGGCTGGTCTCCTCCTCTCGCGGCATCCTGGCCGTCATGACCCACCCCGACTTCGACCTCTGCGTCACCCTGGAGACCTACACCCGCCGGCCGCCTGTCGAGACCAAGGGCTGGGACAAGGTGGTCGAGGTCGGCTACCACAGCCCGGGCGGCGAGATCGTGCTCTACGACAGCCTCAGCGGCACCGAGCTGCCCAACCTCGCCCTCAACGGGCGCAAGGGTCACTACCGCATCCGCGTGCACCACGCCTGGTTCCCCTGGAAGGGCGAGGCGGAGAGCGGGCAACGGCTGCTGATCATGGCGTATCCGGGCAAGGGCGACAAGGAGGTAGTTCACCGGAAGCGGAGGTGATTGGTCCTCATGTGGGCTCTCGACCCGATCACGTCATGACCAGCGGCTGAGCCGGCTCGCCCACCAAGATCTTCAGGACGTTCCTAGGACTGCCCGGGCGGCCAGGCGGAGACTCTTGAGCATGGGGTTCGGGTCGCCCCTGCGGCCGGCCAGGACGACCTGGCTGGGCGGAGCGCCCTCGATCGGGACGGTGACGAGGTCGGGACGCAGTGAGCTGCGCCGATCGCCGACCGGCAGGACGGCGATCGCCCGGCCACCGGCGACGAGTTCGAGCTTGTCCTCGTAGCTCTCGATCGGCGGCACGCCGGACCCGAGGATCCGGTAGGACGTCCAGTCCGCGGTCTCGAACGCGCACGGCGCCGCCTCCTGGCCGGCCAGTTCTTCCGCGGTCACCGACGCGCGGCCGGCCAGGGGATGGCCGCGAGGGACGACGAGCATCCGGGGCTCCTCGTACAGCGGGGTGGTGAATACGTCGTCGGCGGCCAGCGGCAACGGGGTCCGCGCGATCAGGGCGTCGACGCGCCTTTCGGACAGTGCGCCGACGTCGCGGCAGCTCAGATGCCGGGTGGTGATCTCGGCGTCCGGGTGACGGTGGCGCAGTTCCCGTACGACGGTGGTGATCACCAGGTCCTCGACGTAACCGATGGTGATGCGTTCGCTCCGGGCTTGCTCGCGCACGGCCACTTCGGCCTCGCGGGCGGCCTGCAGCAGGGCTTGGGCCCGGGGCAGGAATGTCCGGCCGGCCGGGGTGAGCCGGGTGCCCTGGGAGGTGCGGTCCAGCAGTCGTGTGCCGAGGTACTTCTCGAGCCGCTGGATCTGGCGGCTCAGCGCCGGCTGGGCCACGTGCAGGTCGGCGGCGGCCCGGCCGAAGTGCTGGTGTTCCGCCACCACGGTGAAGTAGCGCACCAGCCGCAGTTCCAGGTCCCGTCCGAGATCGTTCACCGCTTCAGGGTACGCGTCATGCTGTTTCGGAATGGCCCGTTGCCGGAGGGGTCTTGGACGGCCACGCGGTCCAGGGCCTTGACTTAGGGGGCAACGTTTCCCCTGAGAAAGCGATGGGCGCGATGAAGGCGATCCAGTTCCACGAGGCGGGCGGGCCGGAGGTTCTGCGGTACGAGGAGGTGCCGGTTCCCGGGATCGGCCCGGGCGAGGTGCTCGTCCGGGTGCACGCGGCGGGCATCAATCCGCCGGACTGGTACCTGCGTGAGGGGATGAAGGTCATACCGGCCGAGATGAGGCCGGTGCTGGAGTACCCGCTCATCCCCGGAACGGACATGTCGGGCGTGGTTGAGGCGGTCGCTCCGGATGTGTCCGGGTTCGCCGTCGGTGACGAGGTGTTCGGCATGCTGCGGTTCCCCGGATTCGACGGCCGCACGTACGCCGAGTACGTGGCCGCTCCGGCTTCCGACCTGGCTCACAAGCCGGCCGGTATCGGCTTCGTCGAGGCGGCCGGTGCGCCGATGGCCCTGCTGACGGCCTGGCAGTACCTGGTCGATCTCGGCCACGACGTGCCCTCTCCCTTCACCGGCCGGGTGCACCGGCCGGTGCCGATCACGCCGGGGATGACCGTGCTGGTCAACGGGGCCGCTGGCGGAGTGGGTCATTTCGCGGTGCAGCTGGCGAAGTGGAAGGGGGCACGCGTGATCGCGGTGGCCTCGGGGCGGCACGAGCAGTTCCTGCGCAAGCTCGGCGCCGACGAGTTCATCGACTACACCACGACGCGGGCCGCCGACGTGGTCAGCGGCGTCGACCTGGTGATCGACACCGTCGGCGGCCCGGACAGTTCACGGTTCCTGACCGTGCTCAAGCGTGGCGGCACCATGCTTCCGGTGTTCTTCGCCCAGTACGACCCGGAGGAGACGGCGCGTCTGGGCATCACCGTCTCGATCATTCAGGTGCGTTCCAACGGCCCCCAGCTCGCCGAGATCGGGCGCCTGTTCGACGAGGGCAAGCTCCAGGTCGGGGTGGACAGCGCCTACCCGCTGTCCGAAGCGGCCAGCGCGCACGCGCGGGCCGCGCGGGGGCACATCCAGGGCAAGATCGTGCTGACGGTGTCCTCCTGATCACCGGCCTCCGCCGCTCCATGACCCCGCTCAGGAGTCATGGAGCGGCGGCCGGGCGATGAGTTCGGCAGGGCTGACGGATCTATTCATCCAGAGGATCCGAACGCTGGAGGCACTGATGGACAACGCACGAACCTACGCTGTGACCGCGGCGACCGGACACGTCGGCGGCTACGCGGCGCGTGGGCTCCTTCGAGCCGGTCACCAGGTCCGCGTGATGGGCCGCGACCACGCGCGTCTGAAGGAACTGGAGGCGGCCGGAGCCGAGGTCCTCGCCGGTGACCTGGCCGACCAGGGCTACGTGGAGGACGCGTTCGCCGACGTCGACGGCGCCCTGCTGATCGTGCCGCCGCGTCCTGCCGCACCGGACTTTCCCCGCCACCAGCGTAGGATCGCCCGGGTCTACGCCTCGGCCGCCGAGCGGACCGGGCTGCGGCATGCAGCGTTCATCAGCACGAAGGGGGCCGACGACGGTCGCGTGAGCGGCCTGATCGCCGGGCACGCCACCATCGAATCCATCCTCAACCAGGTGGACGGCCTCAATGTGGTGCACGTCCAGCCGCCGAGCTTCTTCGAGATCCTCTACTACTTCCTGGGGCCGCTGCGGGAGCGGGCCGTTCTCAGCTCGCCCCTCGGCACCGACGCCACCCTTCAACTGGTCAGCGCACGCGACGTGGCGGCCGTCGCCGTACGCCTGCTGGGGGATCTGCATTTTCGCGGGGTCAGCGCCGCACCCGTTCATCCCATCCGGCCCATGACCATGCGGGAGATCGCCACGCTGCTCAGCGAGCACCTCGACCGGCCCGTAGGGGTGGAGCAGACCTCCGCCGAGGCCGACATCGCGGACCTCATGGCGGCGGGCACCGGCCGCAGCTTCGCGACGCTGCTGAACCAGACCTGGGCGATGGCCACCGCGCTGGGTGAGGCACCGCGGGAAGAACCCCCGCCCGCGACTCAGGCGGCGTACCGCATCGAGGACTTCATCCGCGATGAGCTGGTGCCGGCCATTCGCTCGTCGCGGCCGATCTCTGACTATTCAACCGCGACCCGCCCGCGGCGCGCCGCCTGACATCCGTTCGCCGGATCAGTAAAGGCGGGATGCGGGACGCGCCGCCCGCGGCGTGATCGATCGGTGGAGAAGTACGGAGGAGTGTTCATGGCAGAGCGCAGAACGGCCGTCGACGTCGCGACGGTGTTCATCAAGGCATTCGGAACCGGTGACATGGCCACGGTCACGGAGTGCCTGGCCGAGGACGTGGTGTTCCAGAGCCCCCGGGTCCGCCTCGAGGGCGCCGAAGCGGTGACGGCCGCGATCGGGGGGTTCGCTCAGGTCGTCACGGGCGTGGACATCATCGCGGCGCTGGGTGACGCCGAGCAGGCGGTGGTGGTCTACGACATGAGAACCGGACCGTTCGGTACGTTGCGCACCGTCGATCACCTGGTCGTCCGGGACGGCAAGATCATCTCTGATGTGGTGGTGTTCGACACGTACGAGATGCGCAAGGCGGAGGAAACGCAGGCGTCAGCCGCCGGGTGAGCCCCTTCCGGGGTGTTCCGTGCCGCAAGCTCGGGAGCGCGGAACACCAGCCCCAACGATCCGCCGCTGCGGAGGCGGACGGGAGTCGATGTGACACAGCCAGTGAAGCCGGGCGAGGAGTTCGCTCGCCTGGCCGACCCGTACCGCGACGAACTGCTCAAACTGTGCTACCGCATGGTGGGTTCCGTGCACGACGCGGAGGACATCGTGCAGGAGACCTACCTGCGCGCCTGGCGCTCCTACGGGACGTTCGCCGGCCGGTCCTCTCTGCGGACGTGGCTGTACCGGATCGCGACCAACGCCTGCCTCCGCGCCGCGGAGCAGGCCGGCCGCCGCCCCCTGCCGTCCGGCCTCGGCGGGCCCGCCGGCGACCCTGCCGCACCGGCCGAACCGCGCTGGGACATCCCGTGGCTGCAGCCTTTCCCGGCCCGCGTTCCCGACGAGGCGCGAGACCCGGCCGAGGTGGTAGCTGATCGAGGAACGCTGCGCCTGG
Source organism: Nonomuraea sp. NPDC049725 (assembly GCF_040674795.1). NCBI lineage: Bacteria > Bacillati > Actinomycetota > Actinomycetes > Streptosporangiales > Streptosporangiaceae > Nonomuraea > Nonomuraea sp. NPDC049725. The sequence continues at coordinate 79,896 of NZ_JBFANJ010000027.1, forward strand.
CGCTGATAGCCGCCCTCCAGGTGCTCCCGCCCAGACAGCGTGCGGTGCTGATCCTGCGCGATGTGCTGATGTGGCGCGCCGCCGAGGTCGCCGAGCTGCTCGACACCACCGTCGCGTCCGTGAACAGCCTGCTGCAGCGGGCCAGGACACAACTCGGCAACCTCCCCGGGCCTGATCTGCAGCTCGCCGAACCCACCGAAGAGCGTCAGCGCGAGCTGCTGCGGCGCTACGTCACCGCGTTCGAAGGGGCCGACATCGACGCGCTGACGCGGACATTGGCGCAGGAGGCGACCTTCGAGATGCCGCCGATCCCCACCTGGTTCGCGGGCCGGGAAGCCGTCGCCCGCTTCCTGGCGCCCCGCTTGCCGGCCGCCGGGCAGGCGCAGTTCGTCCACGTCGACACGAACGGGCAACCCGGCGTCGCGATCTACCTCGCGACCCGGGACGGTGCCTGGCGCGCCCACGCCCTCCACGTGCTCGCCGTTTCCCCGGCCGGGATAGAGCGCATTGTCGCGTTCATGGACAGCAGCGTCTTCTCCCTGTTCTGCCTGCCGCAGATCGATCCGGCAATCGGCCAGGCGGTACGCCGATGACGGCTGGAGCGGGGTTGCTGGAAGTGGCCGTCCGCGTACGCCTGGCGCGGAGCTCGCGCCGTCGGCCCTGCCGGCCTCGCCCGTGGAACCCGAGCATGCTGCTCGCGCACATGTGCGCATCGGCCGCAGCCCTTCACCTTTCCCGCTGCCGGGAAGAGTGTCCGAGCGATTAGACGGTCAGCGGCACGGGGTGGATCTCGTCGGCCGGGTGCCCCGCACGCTGGTGGATCCGCTGCACCGCGTCGGCGTCCGGCGCCTCGGACAGGCAGTAGACGAGCCCGGAGTCGGGATCGGCCCACGCCGTCTCGAAAGTGACCCGCTCCTCATCCTGGATGGCCAGGTCAGCGTCGTGGGCCTGCTTGAGCTGGTCCGCGGTGATGCCGGTCATGCCATGGTGGACGTCCATGAATTTCATGGCTTCCTCCCATTCCATGTCCATCCCAGCGTAGATCCGACCCGGGCCACCGGTTTCCCCGTATTGGTTCAAAGCCTGTCCACGGCGAGAAGCAGCCGGCGGTTCTCACAGTCCGGTGGTGTCGGCGTTGCCGTGGTGACCGCAGGGCCGCGTGCTACTGAACTTTTCGCGAATCCGTCGCATCCAACCCGGTATGACTAAGCTGCAGAAGATCGCCGTGCTGTCCGTGCTGCCCGTCGCCGCGGCTGTGGTGGCCCTCCCGGCCCAGGCCGCCGAGCGCCCCAACTGCCCCGTCCCGACCAAGGCTGAGGTGAAGCGGTCGTACGACTCCAAGGTCGACAAGCCGCCGAGGGGCGCCACCGCTATCAAGGGGGTCCGCGTCAACCACATCCCGAAGGGGTTCAAGAACGGATCGGTGGTCGTCAACAAGCACGACGGCATCACCGAGTATGGCTACCAGTGGACTGACGACCGCAGCGAGGTGGATCGCCGGAGCCGGTCGCTGTGGGTCAGGGTGGTGTGCTGGCCGAAGGCGAGCAAGCTGGCGCAGCTCAAGAACGGGCCGTTCGACATCGGGACGTTCTCAGGAAAGACCAAGACCGTGAAGATCGGTGACCGTCAGGTGCTCACCCAGCAGGGCGACGGCGCGCTGGGCCACGGCCAGTACGCGGGCTGGGTCGAGCGCAAGGGTGTCGTCGTCACCGTGATGGCCAGCCAGCCTCTCGTACCCGAGCTTGCGCAGATCATCAAGGGCATCCGGCTCTGAGCCGGCCGACGTAGCCGTCCAGCAGGGGATCCGGGGCCCCTCGCCGACCTGCCGTTCCTGGACCGGAATTAGGCCACGACCGATCAGCTTGAACCCGTCCAACAGCCGCAGCACCTCCTGCCGGTTGCGGGGTGACGTTCCCGATGCGACCTCCGACGGCGGCTCACCGAAACTGCCCGCGGTCCCCGGCGTCTCCCCCTGACACCGCAACCGGGACCGCGGGCGTCCTGCCTGGCCGGCTCTGTGACGCCGGGGTATCCGCGTCCAGGCGGGTAGCGCTGGGACCGGCCGGAGCGATACCCAGGTGGCGATCGCCGTACCGGCTCGCGGAGGGGTGGCATGGGAAGCGGTTCGAACGAGACCTCGGATGCCGGCCAGGGCGTGCTGGCGGTGGACGGCGCGCCGGGCCAGGTGCGGGAGCTGCACGCGTGGCTGTCCGAGGATCCCCTGGTCCGCCGCTGGGTGCGCCTGGTCGAGCGCGAGCCTCCTCCCGGGGCGCTGGGCCCGGTGGCCGAGGCGGTGCAGGTGGTGACCGGCTCGGCCGGCGTGGTGGCGGCCGTGGCCGGCGTCCTGATCGCCTGGCTGCGCTACCGCACCAGCGACGTGACGGTCAAGGTGCGCAGGACGGACGGCGACACCGAGGTCGAGGTCAGCGCCCAGCGCGTCAGGACGCTGAACGCCGAGCAGACCCGGGCGCTGGCCGCGCAGGTCGAGGCCGCGCTCAAGGACGGGCTGCCGCCCGCGGAGGGCCCGCGTGACTGACCGGCCGGGGCTGCTGTCCGGCCCTGGGGTGCGGGCGCTGCTGGTGGGGTCGAGCCGGCATGTTCCCGGGGCGCTGACGGGCGACGTGCCCGCGGCGGCCACGAGCGCGCGGGATCTCGCCGACGCCCTGGTCAAGGCCACCGGGCTGGCCCGCGAGCACGTGACCTGCCTGCTGGATCCGCCCGATCCCTCCCACCTGGCGGCGGAGATCGACGCCCTGGCCGGGCGGGCGGGCGAGGTGCTGCTGTTCTGGTACGCCGGCCACGGAGTGATCGGACCGGACAACCGGCTGTACCTGGCCACGCGGGCGAGCGTGGACCTGGGACGGGGGCCGCCGCGCAACCAGGCGCTGCCGTACGCCGAGGCGCGCGAGCTGCTGACCAGGAGCCGGGCCAGGCTCAGCATCGTGATCCTGGACTGCTGCTGGGCGGGCCGCGCCGCGGGCTGGCCGGACAGCTACCTGCTGACCGCGACCAGCATGGACGAGGCCGCCTGGTCGCTGCCCGGCGAGCGGCACACGGCGTTCACCGGGGCGCTGATCCGCCTGCTGTCGGAGGGGGATCCCGCCGGGCCGCCGCTGCTGTCCCTGGACGACGTGCACGCCGCGCTCAACCGGGATCTGCGGGCGCGCGGCCTGCCGCTGCCGCGCAGGCAGGCCGCCGACGCCGCCGGGCGCCGTCCCTTCGCGGTCAACGTCGCCTACCGGCTTCCCGCGGGACGCCCGCTGCCCGCCCCGGCGGCGCAGGACGGCAGCCGCAGCCCGTTCCTGGGGCTGCACTCCTACGGGGAGGAGGACGCGGCGCTGTTCTTCGGCCGCGCGGAGCTCACGCGCACGCTGGAGGAGCGCGTGCGCCGCTGCGGCGGGGAGCCGCTGCTGGTCGCCGGCCCTTCGGGGGCGGGGAAGTCGTCGGTGCTGCGGGCCGGGCTGATCCCGGCTCTGGGCGTGCGCCGCTGCCTGCTGCTCACGCCGGGCGCGGCCCCGCCGGCGCGCCTGCGCGAGGCGATCGAGGCCGTCGCCGACGTCCCGGAACGGGCGGAACCGGCGGAGCAAGCGGGGTGGGCGGAGCTGGTGGAGGCCCTGCCCGGGGACGCGGTGATCGTGGTGGACCAGTTCGAGGAGCTGTTCACCGAATGCACCGACCAGGCGCAGCGGGCGGCGTTCGTCGCGGTGCTGGCCGCGGCGGCGCGCCGCGCCGCGGTCGTGATCGGCGTGCGCGCCGACTTCTTCGGTCACTGCACCTCCTTCCCCGAGCTCACCCACGCGCTCGAGCATCCGGTCGTGGTCGGCCCGCTCAGCCGCGAGCAACTGCGCGAGGTGATCGAGCAGCCCGCCCGGCTGGCGGGCCTGGCCCTCGAAGAAGGGCTGGTGGAGCTGCTGCTGGAGGACCTGGGAGCCGGGCTGGGCGGCCCGCCGCTGCCGTTGCTCTCGCACGCGCTGCTGGCCACCTGGCAACGCCGCGAGAACGGCGTGCTCACCCTGGGCGGGTACCGGGCCACCGGCGGCATCGGCCAGGCGCTGGCCCGTACCGCCGATCAGATCCTGGACGGGCTGGGCGAGGACGGGCAGCGGCTCGCCCGCCGGATGCTGGTGCGGCTGGTGCACCTGGGCGAGAACACCGGCGACACCCGCAGGACCGCGCCGCTGTCCGACGTGCTGCCGGCCGGTGAGGAGCACGACCTGGCCCGTACGGTGCTCGACGCCTTCACCCGCGCCCGTCTCGTCACGGTCGACAGCGACCGGGCGGAGATCGTCCACGAGGCGCTGATCCGGGCCTGGCCCCGGCTGCGCGCCTGGCTCCAGGCCGACCGCGCCGATCTGCTGGCGCTGCAGCAGCTCGCGCAGGACGCCGCCCGCTGGGACGCCCACCACCGCCAGGCCGGCTACCTCTACAGCGGCGCCCGACTGGCCGCGATCGCTCCCGCGCGGCGGCGCTGGGAGGCCGACCCCGCCCAGCAGGCCGCGCTCGGGGAGGTCGCCCGCGACTTCCTGCGAGCCGGCGACCAGGCCGTGCGGCGGCTGGCGCGGCGGCGGCGGGCGACGTTCGTGACGCTGGTGGCTCTCGTGATCACGTCGCTGGCGGGCGCCGGGACCGCCGTCCTCGCGGCTCGCGACGCCGACGCGCAGCAGCGGCTGACCGAGATCCAGAGCCGTCAGGCCCTGTCACGTCAGCTCGCCACGCAGAGCGAACGCGTCCTGACCCGCGATCCCCTCCAGGCGCAGGCGCTCGCCGCCACCGCCTGGCACTTCGCGCCCACCGACGACGCCCGCCGCGCCCTGCTCAGCGCGTCGAGCACACCCGGCAAGGGCTCGCTCATCGGGCACGCCGAGGCCGTCGAAGGAGTGGCGTTCAGCCAGGACGGCCGGACCGTGGCCAGTTCCGGTCAGGACGGCACCGTCCGGCTGTGGGACGTGACGACCCGGCGCCAGCTCGGCGCGCCGCTCACCAGGGGGAAGACGGAGATCGACGCGGTGGCGTTCAGCCCGGACGGCCGCGTTCTCGCCGCCGCTGCCGCCGACGCCACGGTACGCCTGTGGGACGTGGCCACGCGCCGACCGCTCGGCGGGCCGCTGAAGAGCCGGGAAGACCTCAGCACGCTGGTGTTCAGCCCGGACGGGCGCACCCTGGCCGGCTCCGGTCACACCGGGAAGGGCGCCCAGCTGTGGGACGTGGCCACGCGCCGCCAGATCCGCCTCCTCGCAGGGCAGGGCTACGGGATCGGGTCGGTGGCGTTCAGTCCCGACGGCCGCAGGCTCGCCACCACCAGCGAGAAGGTCGTGACGTTGTGGGACGCGGCGACCGGCGGCAAGATCGGCGCCGTCGGTTTCGAGGACGAGATCAAATCGGTGGCGTTCAGCGTGGACGGTCGCACGCTGGCCGGGGCGGGCAACGGCACGGAGGTGGCGTTGTGGGACGTCGCCACCCTCCGGAGCAAGGGCTCCATCAGCAGCGGGCACGACCCTCACCATGTGGCCTTCTCCCCCGACGGCCGGGTCCTGGCCACCACCGGGGGTGACGGGACCAAGCTGTGGGACGTGGCCACCCGGCGCCAGCTCGGCGCCACGCTCGGCGGCCACACGGACGAGGTCGTCTCGATGGCCTTCAGCCGCGACGGCCGGACGGCGGCCACCGCGGGTCTCGACAAGACGGTCCGGCTGTGGAACGTGTCCATCTTCCGCCAGTTCGGGGCTCCGCTCACCACCGGGACGGACGATCTCATGTCTGCGGGGTTCAGCGCCGACGGCCACACCCTGGTCACGACGGACGAGAACGACAAGGTGCGCCTGTGGGAGGTGGCCGCCGGCCGCCCGATCGGCGTCCCGTTCACCGGCCACCTGGCGGCGCCGGCCCCGGACGGCCGCACGCTGGCCGTGGTCACCGGGGACGGCACGGTGCAACTGTGGGACGTGGAGGGACGCAGGCGTCTCGGCAAGGCGTTCACCGCTGATCGCTCGTACGTCGATGACCTGCTCTTCAGCCGGGACGGCCGGGCGCTGCTCACGCTCGGCCGGGAGGGGACGAGGCTGTGGGAGGTGGCGACGCGCCGCCCGATCGGCGTCCCGATGCGGCTGGAAGGGGCGTCGTACCCGATGGCGGTGTTGAGTCCCGACGGTCGTGTCCTGGCCGCCACGACCCAGTTCGACGGCAACGTCGTGGACCTGTGGGACGCAGCCGCCCAGCGCCGCATCGCGGCCCTCACCGGGCATACGGGGACGATCATGGCGCTGGCGTTCAGCCCCGACGGCCGCATCCTGGCCAGCGCCGGCAGTGACGTGGACAGGACGATCAGGTTGTGGGAGGTGGCGACCCGCCGCCAGATCGGCACGCCGATGACCGGGCACGACGGGGGCGTCACCTCGTTGACCTTCAGCCCCGACGGGCGGTTCCTGGCCAGCGGCGGCAACGACAGGAGGATCCGCCTGTGGGACGTGGCCACCCAGCAGCCGATCGGCGCCGCGATCACCGGCCATGAGGCGTATGTCGCGGCGATGGCGTTCAGCGCCGACGGGCGCACGCTGGTCAGCGCCGGAGGTGGGGTCGAGGCGGCCATGCGGCGCTGGGACGTCGGCCTTCCCGCGGACCGTGACCTGTTCGCCTCGGCCTGCGTCGCGGCCGGCAGGTCGATGACGGCGCAGGAGTGGCAGGAGTTCAACCTGCCGGCACCGCATCGCCGGGCGTGCTCCGCCGTGCTGGGCCGGTGAAGCAGCCGTGCGCCGCGCTCGGCCGGCGGTGCGGCCCGGGTTCATCGACGCCAGGCGGACGTCCGCGCTGCGGCCTCGGCCTCTCCGGCAGCGGGGCCGGCGCTCCAGACCATCGTCCGCTGGTGGACCCGCCGGCCGTCGTGCCGGAGGCCGGGCACCAGGGGCGCCGGGCCGTGCTCGGCGAAGCCCATGCGTTCGAAGAACCGCACCGCCCGGGTGTTCTCGACCAGGGTCTGCAGGTGGCAGCCGGGAGATCCGGCCGTCCTGAGCCGGTCGAACCACCGGCTCATCAGCCCGTCGGCGGCGCCGGTCCCCCGGGCCTCGGGTGCCACGTTGATGTGCAGGTGCGCGGGCCACCGGGTGTCGGCGAACTCGCCTACGCGGGGCTGCCTGCGGACCGCGGCCCACGCCAGGTCGGCCAGGCTGCGCGCGAAGAAGGCCGCCGGCCTGGCCCGGAACATCAGCTTGTAGGTCCGCATGGCCTTCTCCATGCGCTCCCCCTCCCCGGGGAACCTCGCGCTGTCGAGGCACCCCGTCAGGTAGCCCACCAGGGCGCCCCCGGAGACCGCGACGAAGAGCGAGTCCGGCTCCAGCTCCATGTAGGGGTCCAGGTAGACGGCCGCCTCCGAGTCCACGTGCCCCCACAGCGACGCCGTGGGAGCGCCCTCCCCCACGCGCCCGAACAGCTCACGCAGCTCGGCACGGTCGCCCGGTGCGAACGTACGGATCTCCATCACGCCTCCATCATCATGTACGGCCTACTCTGTACGTCATACGCAATTATTAGCCTATATGACATACACAGATCCCGATCGCACGAGAGGATGTTCGATGGCAGAGCTGCCACCCGTCGTGGCGCGGATGTGGGACCGCGAACCCACCACGCGCAGAGGCCCCCGGCCGCGCCTGGACCTGGCCACGATCACGACGGCCGCCATCGAGATCGCCGACGCCGAAGGGCTGGCCGCCGTCTCCATGAGCAACGTCGCCGCCCAGGTGGGCGTCGCCCCGATGGCGCTCTACCGGTACGTCGGCAGCAAGGACGAACTGCTGACCGTCATGGCCGACAGCGCCGTTCCCCCACCGCCCGAACGCGGGAACCTGCCCTGGCGCCCCTACCTGGCCACGTGGACCCGGCTCACCCGCGACGTCCTGCTGTCGCGGCCCTGGCTGCTGGAGCTGCGCCCGAGCACCCCGCCCATGGGCCCACGGCGGCTGCTCTGGCTCGACCGGGCCCTGGACGCGCTGTCCGACACCGGGCTGGACGACGGCCAGCGATTCCACGCCGCCACGGTGCTGACCGGCTACGCCCTCACCGACGCCACCCTCACGCACTCGCTCGGCGCCGGGGGCACCGAACTCGCTGCCAGGGCCAAGGGCGCCACCGAGTACGGCGAGATACTCACCGAGGTCCTGGACCCCGCGACGTACCCGGCACTGTCGGCCATGATGCGCGCCGGCCTGCTCAGGGACTCCACCGGCTGGACCGAGGACGCCGACTTCCAGTTCGGCCTCGATCTCCTGCTGGACGGCATAGAAGCGCTGATCTCCCGCCCAGCCCGCTAACCGGCCCCGCCGGCTCCGAACGCGACCAGGCACGCCTGTCGGCCGTCCCCCTGCGGACCGTCCAGGGCGCGGTGCAGGACCTGGCTGACCGGAGCGGAGTTACGGCTTGCACAGGGTGGGGCAAGTCCAACGCGATAAGCTTCCGGCTCCGACATGGCGGGCGAATGCGGAGGTGATCACGGTGCATCCGGTCTTGTGACAGCCCCATCCCGGGGCGTCGCGGAGCCGAAAGGTGACCGTATGAGCAAGACCGACAAGACCCGGCCCTGGTGGGTGGGCATGGCTGAAGCGCCAATGGTGAACTGCCGTCCCGTGCACGATCATCGGTTCGGGCCGTGCACGCTGCCGGAGGAGATCACCGCCGACAGCGCGTCCATGAACCGCCGCGGAAGAAGCGGCTGCTACTGGGGCGCCACTGACCACTACCTGTTCGAATGCGGCATTCTCGGCGGTGGCCGGGAGTGGAGTCACATCCGCCGCGAGGACCGGCGCCGGAGCTGCCACCAGGCACGCCATGAGCTGCGCGCCTACAACAGCAGGGACTGAACGACTCCATCACCGGCGGTGAGGCACGCCTGCCCGACCTGCCCAGCCGCAGCGGGCGGCCCCCTGGTTTGCCTGCGGAGGGGCAGGTGTGCGAGCCTCTTGTGTCATCTCTCCGAAAGGGCTGCTCGTGACGCTAGGCATGGTTCTCGGCGATCTCTCCTCTCGCGCTTCGACGCGGGAGCGGTAGCCCTACCTGCCCTGAAACGCGCGCCCGTGCTGCAGCAGCACGGGCCGTTCGCCCTGCTCCTCGTCGAAGTGCTCTTCGTGCCCCTGCACGTTCGATTCACGAGGAGTACGTGGTGTCCACCATTCACTGGACCGAGACAGGCATTCTCCGTTCCGCTCACTGGCATTCCGAGAGTGCAACACCGCCTCCCAGCCGGGTCGTCGGCGCGGACGACCGTATGAAAGCCGACACTGCTCACCGTCTGGCCTGCGAAGGAACCGCTTTGCTGTGGCAGGGCGACTTCCACAACGCCCGTCAACTCCTGCAGGCGATGGGCCGCCGCATCGACCGGAAACCTTCCCGGCAGGGCGGCAGCCCGGCGGAGTCCTTCCACCTGCACCGCAGAGCCCGCGCCCACCGGGCCCGCGTGCTCGGCAGGCTCCTCGTTCTGCTGGAAGACGACTACAGCCTCAACCTGCGCAGAGCCCCCGACGTGCGCCAGGCATGCACCGAAGCGTACGGTCCGCCGTCCGGGCCGATGGCTGTCTCGCTCACAGAACTCCTGGGCGTGATCGGAGCGCATCAGTGGCGTACGAAGGGCGTGGAAGTACCGGCCCTCGGCGCCCGCATCCACCCGCACTATGGCGTGTTCTCCCCGGTCAGGGGCGAATACGTCGACCTCGTCGCACATGCGCCGCTCCCCGCGGGTCGCCGTACCGCGTTCGACCTCGGAACGGGAACGGGAGTGCTCGCCATCGTCCTGGCCCGACGGGGAATCGACCGCGTCGTGGCCAGCGACATCAGCCCGCGTGCCCTGGCCTGCGCCCGCGAGAACATCCGCCGGCTGCGCCTCACCGGGCGCGTCGACGTCGTGGGCCCCGGCCTCTTTCCGGACGGAAACGCGCACCTTGTGGTCTGCAACCCGCCCTGGATTCCGGCCCGGCCCACCTCCGCCGTCGAGCAAGGCGTCTACGACCCGGGCGGCAGCATGCTCCGCGCCTTCCTGTACGGGCTGACCGCACATCTCGAACCGGGAGGGGAAGGATGGCTCATCCTGTCGGACCTGGCCGAGCACCTCGGACTCAGGACCCGCAGTGAACTGCTCGCCGACATCAAGGCAGCCGGCCTGCACGTCGTGGACAAAATCGACACCAGGCCGCAGCATCCACGAGCGCGGGACACCGCTGACTTCCTCCATGCCGCCCGCGCTGCGGAAGTCACCTCGCTCTGGCGTCTCACCGGCGCCGCCACCCGGCCGCTGGGTCCTTGGTCGCGCTGATTCGCAACAACCGATCGCCAAGCCGCAACGTCCGTACCTCACGGCGACCTCCGGCCCGGGGCGAAACTGGCCCGCATGAGCGCAAAAAGATCGCGTTTTGCCACGTCAATGGCGAGCCCGCCGATGCGGCGGCTACTCGCTCTGGTCACCGGCGGCTGCCTTGCCCTGACCGCGTGCGTCACGCAGGCCGCGGCGCAGCCGCCCACGGCGCCGAAGCCGCGCCCGTCGATCGTGAAGCTGGACTCGGGCCGGATACGGGGAGTGGACGACGGCGCCGTCAGGACGTACTCGGGGATCCGCTTCGCGCAGCCGCCGCTGGGGAGGCTGCGGTGGAAGGAGCCGGTGCGGGTCGCGCCGTGGCGCGGGGTGGCCGACGCCACCAAGCCCGGCCGGCCATGCCCGCAGGCGGATAGGGGTAAGCAGCTCGGCGGGGAGGACTGCCTGTTCCTCGACGTGACCGCACCGGCCAGGGCGTCTCGAAAGCCGCTGCCGGTGATGGTGTGGCTGCACGGCGGCGGCTTCGTCGAAGGCTCCGGCAGCATGTACGGCGCCCGGCGGATGGCCGGCCAGGGCGAGGTGGTCGTGGTGACGCCCAACTACCGGCTCGGCGCGTTCGGCTACCTCGCGCTGCCGGGGCTGCCGGGCTCGGGCACCTTCGGGCTGGCCGACCAGCTCGAAGCCCTGCGATGGGTGCAGCGCAACGCTGCGGCCTTCGGCGGCGACCCCGGCAACGTGACGCTGATCGGCCAGTCCGCCGGCGGGATGAGCACCTGCGCGCTGCTGACCTCCCCGGCCACGCGCGGCCTGGTCGACAAGGCCGTCATGCAGTCGGGGACGTGCACGCTCAACTGGCCGTCCGGCACCTACGTCCCCGTTCCGGACATGCCGCCGTTCACGCCATACGCATCGCTGAAGACCAGCCGGGACATCGGTCTGGCCGCGGCCAGGCAGCTCGGCTGCGCGGCGGGCAAGGAGCTGGAGTGCCTGCGCTCCAAGCCGGTCTCCGAGCTGATGAAGATCAACGAAAGGTTCGGCTCCGCCCTCGCCCACGGCACGCCGCTGCTGCCGCTGGACCCGGCGCAGGCACTGCGCACAGGCAGGTTCCTGCGCGTGCCGGTGATCTCCGGCGCCACCAGGAGCGAGAGCAGCGGCTTCGTCGCCGGCGCTGCACAGGCCGGCATCCCGGTGACCGCCGAGAACTACCCCGCTCTGATGAAGAGCGCGTTCGGCGAGCAGGCCGGCACGGTGATGCGGGAGTATCCGCTGACGGCCTTCTCCTCGCCCGCCCTGGCCTGGGCGACGGTGAGCAGCGACCGCGCATGGGCCTGCCCGACGCTGGAAGGCAACCAGGCGATGGCCGCCCGCACCACGGTGTACGCCTATGAGTTCGCCGACGCCCAGGCCCCGAACATCGCCGGCATTCCCTCCGACTTCCCGCTGGGCGCCCAGCACGCCAGTGACCTGCCCTACCTGTTCGACCTGGACGGCGAGGCATGGGACGGGCTCACCTCCGAGCAGTGGCGGCTGGCGCGGCAGATGATCGGCTACTGGACGTCGTTCGCCCACAGCGGCAGGCCCCAGGCCGCCGGCGCACCCGCCTGGCACGCCTTCACCCCGTCCGGCCGGACCGTGCTCAGCCTGAAACCCGCGAGCCAGGGCGGCATCGGCCCGGTCGACCTCGGCGACGAGCACCGGTGCGCCTTCTGGCGCGGACTTTCCGACTGATCACCGCCGTGGGGGGGGGGGGGGGGGGCGGGGGGGGGGGGGGGGGGGGGGGGGCCGGCTCGGCCCGGGAGGAGCGTGTGGGGCCGGGGGGACGCCCCGAGGGACGGCCGCCG
>NZ_JBFANJ010000028.1:0-75068 GCF_040674795.1 Nonomuraea sp. NPDC049725
GCCGAGGTCCGAGGCCAGCCGCCGGGCCAGCTCGCCGTGGCGCCGGGCGTCCGGCGCGACGGCGAGCCTCAGCAGCCGGGGATGGTCCAGCAGGCCGACGGCGAGGATCCGCCCGCCGCGGCTCCACGTCCGGACGGCCGCGGCCGTCGCCTCCGCGCCGAACCGCCAGAACCAGCCCAGATCCCCCGGATGCAACTGCATCGGCGCGCCCTCGTGCTGCCACGCGCGCAGCGCGGCCGTGATCCCGTCCAGCCCGCCGGTCCCGGGCTCGCTCAGCTCGATCGTCATGCCGCCGATCACACACCAGCGGACCGGCGGCGGGCACCAGGTTTTCGGCCGGTCCGGCCCGGCGGCCCCGTGCGGCGGCCCAGCGCGGCGGCCCGCCATCCCGGCGCGGCGGTCATGGGCCGTCGCTTCAGGGGCCGTCGCTCCAGGGGGCCGATCGGAGTTCGGCGACGCTGCGCCGCCTCCGTACGGGCTGCCCCCGGTCGGCCGGGACGCCGACGGCGGTCATCGTCAGGACGGTCCAGCCGGGGTTCGGGCGCAGCTCGGCCGTCAGGCCGTCCTTGTCGAAGGCGCGGAACTGGTGACAGGTGAGGCTCATCGCCTGGGCCTGCACGGTCAGGTGGGCGACGGCCTGGCCGAGGTCGTAGTCGGCGAACTCCGAGTAGACCAGGTCGGTGTCGTCCACGTGGCGGCGGGCCAGGTTCACGATCAGGAGCCCGGCGGCCGGGGCCCACCGCGCCGAACTGGGGGCGAGGAACCGGGTGACCCGCGCGTGGTCCGGCTCTCCGGGACGGACCGGGAGGAACGCCCAGGGCTGGGAGTTGCCCGCCGAGGGCGCCCACCGCGCGGCCTCCAGCAGCAGCGCGAGCGTCTCGTCGCCGACGACGCCCGCCGGGTCGAACGCGGACGGGCTGAACCGGTCCGCGAGGAGCGGGTGCAGGCCGAGCCGGAGATCGTGGTCAACGTTCACGCACGTGCACAACTTTCCGGCCCGCCCGTTTATGCCGCACCGGCAGGGCGGTGGTCCTGCCCGTCCATGCGGCACTGGCAGAGGCGGCGGCCCTGCCCGCTCATGCCTCACTGGTAGAGGCGGCGGTCTCGCCCGTTCGTGCCTCATCGGTAGGGGCGGCGGTCGAGGGTGGCGTGGACCATGGTGGTGAGCGTGACGATGTCGAAGACCGGCAGCCCCGTCTCGGCCTGGATCGCGTGCGCGAACGGCACCAGGTCGGTGCACTCGATGAGCAGCGCCCCCATGTCGGGGTTGTCCTTGGCGAGCCGCCGCACCTGGCCGAGCACCTCGCGTTCCAGGCGGTCGGCGTCGAGGGCGTCGCGCCGCCCCTCCAGCATCACCTCGCGGAACTCGGGCTGCTCGGACATCCCGGTCACGCACACCGGCACGTGCTCGCCGCCGATCGCGGCCAGGTGGCGGCCGGTCAGCGCGGGTTCCTTGGCGACGAGCAGGCCGACCTTCTGGTGCGGCATGAGCATGCGGTGGATCATCGGGAGCTGGATCAGGCTGGAGGAGAACAGCGGCACGCCGACCGCCCCGGCGAGCCGTTCCTGGAAGAGCACGAGGAAGCCGCAGGCGCCGGTGACGGCGGCGGCGCCGCGCGCCTCCAGGTTGCGCGCCGCCTCGACGAACGGGTCGAGCAGCCGGGGGTCGGCCTGGGTGACCACCCGTTCCGGCGTCGCGCCCTCGACGACCTCGTAGATCACCGGGAAGCCGAACGTGGCGGGGTTGCGGATGTGTCCGGGGATCTTGGTGAACGTGGTCTCCAGGCAGAGCACGCCGATCGGCTTCACTGGAACCTCCTGCCGTAGCGGAAGGGGGCGGGGTCGAGGTCGGGGGTCTCGCCGGCCAGGAGCTGGGCGAGCAGCTTGCCGCCGACGGGCGCGAGGCCGAGCCCGATGTGCCCGTGCCCGCAGGCCAGCGCCAGGTTCTCGTACGGCTCGGCCCGCCCGATGTACGGGAGGCTGTCGGGGGTGCAGGGACGCAGGCCGCTCCAGGTCTGCGGCGTCGCGGTGGTGTCGAGGGCGGGCAGGTGGTCGCGCACGGTCCGCAGGATGCCGTCCACCCGGCGGCGCGAGATCGTGGTGTCCATGCCGGACAGTTCGAGGGTGCCGCCCAGGCGCAGGCGGTCGCCGAGCGGGGTGATGGCGACCTTGCCCTCGCTGAGCAGGACCGGCCGGCGGGGGGCGCCGCCGGGGCTCTTGAGCGTGACGGAGTAGCCCTTGGCGGGCTGCAGCATGAGCTTCAGCCCCGCCTTGCGGGCGAGGGCCGCGGACCACGCGCCGGCGGCGATGACGACGGTGCCGGGCCGCAGGTCGCCGCGTGAGGTGCGCACCTGCCGGACGCGGCGGCCCGCGACCTCGAGGTCCAGCACGTCGGTGTCCTCCAGCAGCTCGACGCCCATGCCGGCCAGCGTCGCGGCGAGCTCGGTGACGAACTCGGGCACGCGCAGGTAGGCGCCCTCCTCGTTGTAGAGCGCGCCGCTGATGTCGAACTCGACGCCGGGTTCGAGCGTGCTCAGCTCGCCGGGTTCGAGCACGCGCAGCGGCACCCCGGACGCGTTCGCCCGGGAGACCGTGCGGCGGGCCCGGTCGAACCCCTGCGGCGTCCGGAAGGCGATCACCATGCCCCGGGCGGTGAGCGTGTCGTCGCCGCACAGCTCCCGCAGGATGGTGAGGCTGCGCTGTTTCATGTCGAGCAGGACGCGGAACGCCTCCCCGGCCGCCTGCTCGGTGCAGCGGCGGCGGAAGCGCCACAGCCAGGCGATCAGCGCCGGGTCGGGGCGCGGCCTGATGAAGAACGGGCTGCGCGGGTCGAGCAGCCAGCGCAGCCCCAGGGCGGGCACGCCGGGCTCGGCCAGGGGGGCGGCGCCCTGCGTGCCGACGAATCCGGTGTTGCCGTGCGAGCACGACTGCGGGCCGCCGATCGGCCCGCGCTCGACCACGGTCACGGTGGCGCCGGCCCTGCGCAGGTAGTAGGCGCAGAACAGGCCGGCGACACCGCCGCCGACGACCAGCACGTCCGGCATCTACAGGCTCACGACGAAGAAGTTGGTCGGCAGGTTGATCACCACGCGTTCGTAGATCTCCGCCATGAGCGCGATGCCGGGCTCGGCGAACGTGCCGGGCGGCGGCTCGGCGAAGCGGATCACCGAGCGTCCGGCGTCGAACAGCAGCGCGCCGTGCCCGAAGTCGCCGACGACGGCCGTGCCCGGCTCGACCAGCCGGGTCCTGACGATGAAGACGCCGTTGCGCTCGACGTCGTCCATCAGGCTGCCCTCGCCCATGAACGTGTAGTAGTCGACGGGGTTGATGATGAGGCCGTCGGCCGTGCCGCCCATCTGCTCGACCTCGTTGCACGCGGCCAGGATCGTCGAGGCGAACGGCCCCTTCGACGTCATGCGGGCGATTCCCGGCAGGTTCAGCAGGCCGCCGGGGCCGCGGATGATCGTGTTGTTCTCGGCCGTGGCGAGGCGGACGATCAGCCGGTAGTTGACGAACGACTCGAACGTCTCCTGGTCCTCCCACAGGCCGGGCGGCACCTGGACCCAGGCGGTCGTGGGGAGCAGCTCGGGCACCTCGGAGCGGTGGAAGCGGCTGGCCGCCTCCCGGCGCACGTCGGCCTCGAACACCTCGGGGTCGCCGGGGGCGGGCGGGCTCTCGTGCCAGTAGTAGCGGCGCGGGTCCCTCGACAGGTCGACGACCTTGAGCATGTTGCGGGCCGGGTAGCGGGGCTTGCGCCGCGAGCTGGTCAGCGAGTCGGTGATGGTCACGTCGTACTCGACGGCCGCCTCCAGCCCCTTGTCGGCGCACGCCTCGGCGAACCTGCGGCCGGGTGACATCTCCTGCTTGCGCTGGGCGACGACCTCGGCCATCGTGCGCTTGATCTCCTGCTTCATGACGTCCTCCGGTGAGGCTTGCGGGCGACGAACACTCCCCAGCCGAACTCGCCCTGGTCGATGGCGACCTGGATCTCGCCGCACGACTCGGCGAAGGCGAGCATCCAGTCCCTGGCCGCGGGGTCCTCGGTGGTCCGCGCGCGCTCGCGGGCGGTCGTGCCCAGCACGCGGTAGGTCTGCCTGATGTGGCTCTCCAGGTTGCGGGCCAGCAGGATCTCGAACCCGCTGCGCTCCAGCTCGGCCTGGTACTCCACCAGCGAGTAGCCGCTGCTCCACCTGACCCGGTCGTAGACGTGCCTGCGGGCCCGTTCGCCGATCTCCTTCTTCGGCTGGAGGAAGTCGGAGAAGGCGAACACGCCGCCGGGCCGCAGCACGCGGAAGATCTCGGCATGGCTGCGCGGCTTGTCGGGCACCAGGAAGAGCGCGTCCTGGCTGACCACGTGGCTGAACGTGCCGTCCTCGTACGGCATGGCGGTGGCGGAGCCGTGCCGGAACTCGATGCCCAGGGCGGGGTCGGCGAGCTGCCTGGCGAACCTGACCCGTTCCAGGCTCAGGTCCAGCCCCTCGCCCCGGCAGCCGTGCCGGGTGGCCAGGTGGATGAGGAAGTTGCCGCAGCCGCAGCCGACGTCCAGTACGTGCGACGAGCCGTCGATGCCCGCCTCGGCCGCCATGAGCTCGGAGGTGCGCTCGGCCGCCGCCCGGTAGTCCTCGTCGTCCTCGCCGGCGAAGTAGCCGGTGTGCAGGACGCCTTCGCTGTCCCAGAAGCTCAGATAGGTCTGCGTGGTCCGGTCGAAGAAGTCGCCGACGTCCTGCTCGGTGTAGGTGGTCGACATCCCTGGGGCTCCTTCAGGTGTTGGTGTCCTTGCGCGTTCGGGTGAGGTGCGGCAGGTCGGGTCCGGTGACGGCGGCGCCGCCGTCGACGGCGTGCACGGCGCCGGTGACGAACGAGGCGCGCTCGCTCGCCAGGAAGGCGGCCACGGCGGCGACCTCCTCGGGGCGGGCCATCCGGCCCAGGGCGCTGTGGTGGCCCATGCGGGCGAGCTGTTCCTCCACATCGCCGCCGAGGCTCGCGGCCATCCGCTCGATGGGCGGGGTGCGGGCGTGGCCGGGCGCGATCACGTTGACGGTGATCCCGTCGCGGCCGACGTCCGAGGCCAGCGCCTGGGCGAAGCGCAGCAGCGCGCCCCTGGTCACGCCCGACAGCGCCAGCGGCGGGATCGGCGTGGTGGCCGTCTCGGAGGCCACGTAGACGAGCCGCCCCCACCCGGCGGCCTTCAGGTGCGGCAGCGCGGCCAGCGTCAGGTTGACCGCGGGCATCAGCACCTTGTCCACGGCCGCCTGGTAGTCCTCCACCTCGAATCCGGAGGCGGGGCCGATGGGCGGGCTGCCGCCGCTGACGACCACGACGTGGAGGGCGCCGAGCTCGGCGGCGACCGTGCCGACCCACCGGCGGGCGGCCTGCCTGTCGGTGATGTCGACGCCGGTGGCGTGGACGCGCCCGCGCGCCACCCGCTCGATCTCGCGGGCGGCCGACTCCAGCCGGGGCCGGTCGCGGGCGCCGATCGCGACGTGCGCGCCCTCGCGGGCGAGCTCCGCGGCGGTGGCCAGGCCGAGGCCGCTGGAGCCGCCGGCGACGAGCGCGACCTTGCCGTCAAGCCCGAGATCCATGGTTCTCCTTCGGCCGGGCCCCGCCTGCCAGCGTGCCGCCGTAGCTGTAGCCGTAGCGGCTGAAGAGCGGGGTGGCGAGCGTGACGGCGGCGAGCCTGGCAGGCCGGGTGAGGGTGTCCTTCCAGGTGTCGTCGCGGTCGCGGATCACGGTGGCGCCGGTGCGGAAGCGGTCGGGGTTGCCGGTGACGGTGTGGTTGGTGTGCAGCTCGACCGTGCGGTCGCGTACCGGGTTGGGAGCGGGGCCGGCGTCGCAGTGCCGGACGAGGGCGTCGATCGTCGCCTCCGGGTCGGTGGTGAAGTCCTCGTAGCGCAGGAAGAGCGAGCGCTGCGGGAAGCGGCGGGTGATGGCGTGGGAGGCCAGGTTGAACCCGTGCCAGTAGGCGGTGCTCATCCAGGAGGACATGGCGTAGACGTACTGCTTGGGCTGTCTCCAGGAGTGCGCGACCGCGCGCGGGTCGCGCACGAGGTGCACGTAGTAGGGGGTGATGCCGTCCAGGTACGGCAGCAGCGCCGCCTCGCCCGGGATCTTGGTGGTGTCGACGATGACGCGCGAGCCGGTGCGTTCGGCGACGGCGTGGTAGGTGCGGGTCATCAGGTCGGCGTGGGCCCTGATGTCGTCGCCGTCGAGCCCTCGGCCGAGCACCCGCCAGGTGTGCCGGGTGCGCACGCAGGCGCGCTGGCGGCGGATCACGGTGGCGGCGAAGTCGGCCAGTGGCAGTCCGCCGGGGTTGCCGAGCGGCAGGATCCGCGACCAGATCGGGCACTCGGTGAGCGCGCTGCCGCAGCCGCACAGGTTGTTCACGCCCAGGCCGGCGCCGTTCTTCCAGAGGAAGTGCAGCTCGCCGACGTGGAAGAAGCCGGGGATCTCGTTGAGGACGTTGCCGATGATGGTGCTGCCGTTGCGGCACCAGCCGGTGACGCAGAGGACCTTGATCGTGTCCACGCTCTCTCCTTCAGCCCGTGGCCGCGGGCAGCGTGACGGGCCGGCGTACGCACAGGCCCACGCCGACGGCCGCCACCGCGCAGGCCGCGCCCACCAGGAAGACGGCCGGGTAGCCGAGCCCGCCCGCGACCACGCCGATGAGCGGCCCCCACACGGCCAGCCCGAGGTCCCAGAAGGACGTGTACGCGCCGAGCGCGGCGCCCTGTTTGGCCGGGTCGGTGCGGTTCATGACCATGAGGGCGAGCGACGGGTGCAGCAGGGAGAAGCCGACGCCCATCACCACGCCGCCGAGCACGGCCAGCGGCAGGTTCGGCGCCACCGCGATGATCACCAGCCCGGCGGCCTCGCCCGCGCCGCACCAGATCACCATCCGGCGCGGGCCCACCCGGTCGGGCAGGTGGCCGATGACCAGCCGGGTGCCCGCGTAGACCAGGCTGAACCCGCTGAGCACGGCCACGCCGGAGCCGATGCCGCGCGCCTGGAGGTGCAGCACCACGAAGGCGGCCAGGCCGGCGTACCCGGCGGCGGCCAGCGCCAGGGCGGTGCCCGGCAGCAGCGCGGGCCGCAGCAGCAGGCCGCCGCCGCTCGCCCGGTCGGACCGGGCGGGGGCGGGCGCCGAGCTCACCAGGGCGAGCGCGATCACCCCCATGCCGATGCTGAACGCCCACACCGTCCCGTAGCCGTGGCTCGACAGCGCGGCGCCGAGGAACGTCCCGGCCGCGATGCCGCCCCACATGCTGACGCCGTACAGGCCGACGAGCTGGCCGCGCCGGTTGTGCGGCGCGAGCGAGACCGTCCAGACGGCCCCGGCGGTGAACAGCGCGGCCTCGCCGACGCCGAGCAGCAGGCGGTCGGCGACCAGGCCCGCGACGCCGATCGGGGCGTAGTAGAGCGCGCCGCCCACGGCCACGATCAGCGCCCCGGCCTGCATGACGCGGCGGTGCCCGTACCTGTCGGCCAGGTGTCCCGCCACCGGCCTGACCAGCAGCGCCGTCAGCGCGGTCGCCATGACGACGACGCCGACGGTGAAGCCGGTGGAGCCGTACCTGTCGGTGACGAAGCTCGGCAGCACCGGGATCGCGGCGGCCAGGCCCACGTAACCGGCGAACAGGCCGCCGAAGATGCCGGCGAGGGCGCGTGGCCTCACGAGCCCGCCACCTTGCGCACGGCCTCGATCAGGTGGTCGCAGTCCTCCACCGACAGCGACGACGACAGCGGCACGTCCACGGCCTCCCGCAGGTAGCGGGTGGTGCGGGGCAGCAGCGCCTGGATCGAGGCCACGTCCTGGCCGCGGAACAGGAAGCGCCAGTTCCAGAAGACGCGCACGTTGGTGTCGCGGTCGGAGCCGAGGTTGCGCGCGCCGATGCCCTCGTGGCACAGCGCGTCGGCGAACCAGGCGGCGTCGCCGCCGGGCACCCGGAAGATGAACGCCTCGCCCAGGAACGCGCCGGGCGCGACCGGCCGGCGCACGGCGATCCGCGGCACGTCCTTGAGCGCCTCCGACACGTAGGTGTAGTTGTCGTGGAAGCACTTCAGGCGCAGCGGCAGCCGGTCCAGCTCCGAGCGCAGCAGCGCCGCGCGGATCTCGTCCATGCGGAAGCTGAGCAGCGGCAGGTCCAGGTCGGTGTCGATGGGCGGGTCGCCGCCGGGGAAGTGCCGCTTCAGCCGGCCCTCGTACGCGCCGGACAGCACGACGGCGCGGGCGAACAGCTCGCTGTCGTCGGTGACGAGGAAGCCGCCCTCGCCGCAGTTGAGCGACTTGTCGGACTGGGTGCTGAACCCGCCGGCCAGGCCGAACGTGCCGAGCTTGCGCCCGTCCAGCTCGGCGCCGAGGGCGGGCACGGCGTCCTCGAACACCGGCACGCCCTTCTCGGCGGCGAACGCGGTCACGGCCGCCATGTCGGCGGCGAAGCCCCGCATGTGCACCACGAGGATCGCCTTGATCTCCGGGTTCCAGCGGGCGCGCAGGTCGTCGAGGTCGAGGTGCAGGTCCTCGTCCACCTCGACGAGGAACGGCGTGCAGCCGGCCAGCACGATGGCGCTCGGGGTGGCGACGAACGTGAAGCCGGGGCAGGCGATGAGCGAGCCGGGCGGGATGCCGGCCGCCATGATGGACAGCGCGATCGCGGTGGTGCCGCTGGAGACGGCCAGGGCGTGCCTGGTGCCGAAGTAGCGCGACAGCTCGGCCTCTAATCGGCCGCACTCGGTCTCTTGCTGGGGTCGGTAGTCGTAGCGGAAGTACAGATGGCTGCGGATCGCGCGGAGCGCGGCTTCCTCGTCCTCGCGGTGAACGAAGACTGCCCCCTTGTCGTACGTCGGCCAGGGGTCGTGCCGTACCGGGTCGCCGCCGTTGATGGCCAGGCGTGCGGAACCGTCCCTCTCGCTCTGCACCGTATGCTCCTCGACATCGGCTTGATGGAGTTCTCGGGGGTGGGTGAACGGTCGGCCTTCTGTGGACGTGCATGCGGCTTTTCGAGGAGCGCGAGAGTGCCCGGCGATCGTCCGGGAAGCCGCGCGGCGGGGCTCGGAACCCCGTGGCGCCCGCGCTGTTGATCAAGCTGGGTACGAATTCTCCCTGGATGTTCTCCGAGGGAACCGATCATGTCAACGGTTTCGTCAAGAGTGTCCAGGGCCGGTCAGCGGGCCGCCTCGCGGCGGCAGCGGGCCAGCTCCGCGCGCAGGTCGCCGCGCAGCCCTCGGTCCAGCCCCGGCTGGGCGAGCGCGTCGGTGAAGTCGCGGGCGGCCTCGTCCCAGCGGCCGAGCCGCATGAGCGCCATGCCCCGGTTGTAGCGCGGCACCGGCGCCGCCGACAGCGCCACGGCCCGGTCCAGGTCGGCCACGGCGGCCGCGGCGTCCCCGCGTTCGAAGCGGACGGCCGCCCGGTTCGTCCAGGCTTCGACGAGGTCCGGGTCGCCGTCCAGGGCGCGGGTCAACAGGGCGTCGGCCTCGTCGTGGCTGCCGCGCTCCGAGCGGATCAGCCCGAGCGTGCACAGCAGCGCGGGCTCGTGCGGGGCCAGCTCCAGCCCGGCGCGCGCGCCTTCCTCGGCCGCGTCCAGCAGGCCGGTCTCCAGCTGGAGGTTGACCAGGGCGATCCGGGCGTCGAGGTGGCCGGGGGCGACGGCGAGCGCCCGCTGGAGGTCGTCGCGCGCCCGGTCGAGGCGGCCGCGTTCCTGTTCGAGCACGGCCCGGTTGTAGTACGCCTCCGGCAGGTGCGGGCCGAGGCGGATCGCGGCGTCGTAGTCCTTGATCGCGGCCCGGGCGCGGCCGGCGGCGCGGTGCAGGGCGGCCCGGTCGGCGTAGTACTCGCAGTTGCCGGGGTCCTGCTCGATCACGGTGTCGAGGTCGGCCAGGGCGCGGGCCGGGTCGCGCAGGGCGAGGTGCACCTGGGCCCGGTTGTGCAGCAGCCGGGCCGTGTGCTGCGGCAGCTCGCCGGGGGCGAGCACGGCCGACAGCCTGGCCAGGCCGTCGTCGACCAGGCGCAGCGCGCGGGCGGGCTCGCCGGCCTTGGCGTGCAGGAGCGCCACGCCCTGCTCGTAGAAGACGGTGGAGACGACCCGCTCGCGCGGGTCGTCCAGGGTCGCGGCGAGGCTCAGCGCCCGCTCCAGCCAGTGGAGCGCCCGCTGCGGGTCCTGGGCGGCGCCGGGCAGGTGCCGGGCGTGGAGCATGGCCGTGGAGTACGCGGCCGACATGAGGATCCTGGTGTCGCCGGTCGCCGCCCGCGCCTCGTCGTAGAGCTCCAGGGCTTCGGCGGCCCGGTCGAGGGCGGCCAGCGCGGTGGCCAGGCCGGTGGTGAACGACCACCAGTGCCGCAGGTCGTCCCCCGGGGTCACGAGCTCACGGCCGCGCCGGGCGACGCGCGCCGCGTGGTGGTAGAAGCCGCGCGCCAGGCTGTCGCCCAGGGCGGTGCGCAACGCGTCCGGCGCCGGGTCCGTGACGGGTGGCGGGTCGCCGTCGTCGCGCAGGTCCAGGCGCAGCGCCGGGACGTCCCTGCGGGCCAGCGCGGCCAGGAGCTCGGCGGTGGTCTCGTCGGCGGCGGCCACGTGGTCGAAGCGTACGGTGACCGGTTGCCGGAGGGCACCGGCCCAGGCCGCCACGAGCTCGGCCGCCCCGTACGCCAGGAAGGCGGTGCGGCGGGCAGGGTGGAACCTGATCGGCTCCTCCTCCGCCGCCGGGCGGGCGGCGCGGCCGAGCCACGGGGCGATGGCGTGCAGCTCGACCTCGTGCCGCGCGGCGAGCTTGGGCCGCTCCCCCGCGATCCGGGCGAGGAACCGCGCGACCCCGGCGTACGGCCCGTGAGCGCGATGGCAGTCGTAGCGGTGCGGCTCCGTGCTCACCGGTGTGCTGATCTCCCTAGGCCGGTCCGGGCAGGGGCGGGCGCCCGGGGACGCCCGCCGGGGTGGCTGCTACCAGCACCACTCGAACCAGATCCGGCGGGCGCCGGCCAGCAGGCGAAGGTCACTCTTCCGGCGGATGGTCATCTTCTTCATGAGCGCCTCCAGGTTGATCACTTCCGGGACTGCCCAGAGCATAAGCATGGAGATCCCGAAATATGAAGATCTTGGGGGTCATGATTCTTCCGGCGCGAGGCCGCTGCGGCGGGCCAGCACCCGGGTGCCGGGGCCGGAGGCGGCGCCCGGGCCCGGCAGGGCCGTCACGTCGGTGGCCGTCACCGGCTGCCCGCACTCCGAGCAGCAGACCCGGGGCGTGAACCGGGCCCCGCACGCGTCGTGCTCCAGCAGCACCGGCGGGCCGCCCGCCGGGGTCGCCCACTTGTCGCCCCAGGCCATGAGCGCCATCAGCACGGGCACGAGCTCGCGCCCGGCCTCGGTGAGGTGGTAGGCGTGGCGCGGCGGGCGCTCCTGGTAGGCGCGGCGCTCCACGATGCCGTCGGCGATCAGGGCCTCCAGCCGCCGGGTGAGCAGGTTGCGCGAGACGCCGAGGTTCTCGGCGATGTCGTCGAACCGGTGCAGGCCGAGGTGGATGTCCCGCAGGATCAGCGGCGTCCACCATTCGCCGACCCGTTCCAGGGACTGCCCGATCGAGCAGTGCATCTCCGCGAAGCTGGTCCGTTGCATGCCCTCCAGCATAGTGGGTTGCTTGATTGAACTCACTGCCGTTACATTGCGGGCGACAGAGAGTTCAATGAAAGGACTTACCCATGCCGTTCGTGGAGCTGTTCGTCCCCAAGGGCTCGCTCGACCAGGAGCGCCGCGAGAAGATCGGAGGGCGGCTGGTGTCCGAGGTGATGATCGCCGAGGGCGCCCCCGACAACGAGGTCGCCCGGTCCATCTCGTGGCTCGTGGTGAACGAGGTCGACGCCTGGTTCATCGGCGGGCGCGAGCTGCCCGCCGGGGAGAAGCCGCGCTACGTGGTGCGCGTGGGCGTCCCGGCCGGCTCGCTCACCGACGACAAGCGCCTCGACATCGTCCAGCGCGTCACACGGGTGCTGGCGGACGCCGACCCGGAGCCTGAGCGGTTCGGCCGGGCCACCTCCGCCTGGGTGCACATCAACGAGATCCCCGACGGCAACTGGGGCGCGGGCGGGGAGATCGTCCGCCTGGAGAACATCGCGGCCCTGGTCACCCGCGGCTAGCCGGCCGGAGGCGGCCGGGCACGGACCGCCCGGCCGCCGCCGTCGCAGCCGGTGGGGTCAGCGCTCGCCCGCGAGGAGGCGCGCGATCTCGTCCTGGCCGGCCTGCCTGCCGTAGCCGGCGAGCTGGAAGGTCTCCGGGCCGACGAACTCCGCCCAGTGCTCGCGGACGAAGGCCCGGCCCGCCTCGGCGTCACCCCGCTCCGGCGCCTTGTCGAGGAAGCCCCGCTGCCACGGCGCGAACTCCAGGAACTGCGAGGCGTGGGCCAGGCACGCGTCCAGCTTGGCCGTCAGCACCGGGGCCACGTCCACCACCACGTCCGCCCGGTGCACCGGGGCCGAGGCGTAGTCGGTCATCAGCAGGCACACCGGCATCCGCGTCAGGGGCGGCTTGCCCACCTCCAGGTTGCGCGTCATCGCGAACTCGACGGCCTGCTCGGCCAGCAGCCCGGCCGCCCGGTTGTCCGGATGGCCGCTCCCGTCGGCGTGCAGGGCGATCACCAGGTCCGGCCGCCAGCCGCGCACCTGCGCCAGCACGCGCAGCCGCATCTCCAGGCTCGGCTCCAGCATGCCGTCGTGCACGTCGTGGAAGATCTCGTAGTCGATCACGCCGAGCGCGTCGGCCGCCCGGAACGCCTCCTCCGCGCGGCGGCGGGCCAGCGGGCCGCGTTCCATCTCGTGGTGCCCGGCGTCACCGTTGGTGAGCGTCAGGAACTTCACCGCGTGCCCGGCCCGTGCCAGCAGCGCGGCGGTGCCGCCCGCGTAGATCTCGGGCTCGTCGGGGTGAGCGGCGATCACGAGGGTTCTCAACATCAGCGTTTTCCTTAGGGATGGGATTCGCCGGTACGGCCTGCCGTACCGGCTTGGAAGACCCGCTCGCGGGTCAGGTCCAGGGCGTAGCACAGCGCGCCGTCGAGGACGGCGTTGCCGTCGACGGCGCTCAGCGCGACGGTGACGGGCACCAGGGGGGTCTCGGCCAGGCGGCCGGCGACCAGGGCCCGGAGCGGTTCGCCGCCCGCGATGCACAGCGGGCCGGCCAGCACCACCAGGCCGGGGTCGAGCACGCCGATGGCGGCGCTCACGCCGAGCGCGACCCGGGCGGCCACGTCGGACAGGAACCGCGGATCGGCCTCGCGCAGCGCCCGGCCGGCGCCGTCGAGGGTCGGCTCGGCCGTCACGCCGTGCGCGGCGGCGAGCGCGGCCAGCGGTTCGGCGCCGAGCAGCGCGCCCAGCGGGCCGCCGTCGTGGCCGTAGACGCGGCCCTTGCTGACCGGGTCGGGCACGATGACGGAGCCGACCTCGCCGCCGCGCCCGGTGACGCCGCGCCAGACGGTGCCGTCCAGCACCGCCCCGGCGCCGACGCCGGCGCCCACCCAGAACAGCACGAAGCTGTCGTCCTGGTGCTCCTGCTGCTCGCGGATGGCGACGAGGTTGACGTCGTTCTCCAGGCGCACGTGGCCGGGCAGGTCGTCGAGCCCGGTCCAGCCGGCGAGCTGGACGGCCTGGCGCAGCCGCCGTCCCTCGGCCTCGACGATGCCCGGGACCCCCACCACGACCTGGTCGAGCTCGTCCAGGCGGAAGCCGGCCGCGGCCAGCGTCTCCTCCAGCAGCAGCCGCGCGTCGCCGGTCGCCTCGGTGCGGTGGCCGCCCAGGACGCGGCCGGTCAGGTCGGCGACGGACACCTCGATCGACCGCGTCGTGAGGTCGACGCCCGCCACCCGGGCGGCCGAGCCGTCCAGCGCCCACATCTGCGCGGCGGGCCCGGCGTTGCCCGGCTTGTGGCCGGCCTTCCTGGCCAGCCCGCTGTTCTCCAGCCTGCGCAGCACCTCGGCGGCCGACGCCTTCGACAGGCCGGTGTGCGTCTCCAGTTCGGCGCGGGTCAGCGCGCCGTGCTCCAGGAGCAGGGTGAGGGCGGTGCGTTCGTTGAGTGTGCGGAAGACGGTGGGGTTTCCCGTGGACATGCCTACTTCAGCGCTCCTGATGTCAGCCCGGACTGGATGTGTCGCTGGAAGACGATATAGATCAGCACCACGGGGAGCACGGTCATGCTCAGCGCCGCGAACAGCCCCGGCCAGTCGGCTTCGTAGCCGGCGATGGTCGAGATGTCGGCGATGCCCTGGGTGATGACCCACAGGTCCTTGTCCCCCGGCAGCAGCACCAGCGGGATCAGATACTGGTTCCACTGGCCGAGCACGTTGAAGATGGTCAGGCTGACCAGGGCGGGCTTGGCCATGGGCAGCATCACCTGGAAGAACGTGCGCGTGTGGGAGGCGCCGTCGATCATGGCCGCCTCCGCGACCGCGTCCGGCAGCGCCCGGAAGAACGACGTCAGGAAGAACACGGTGAACGGCAGCGAGTACGCGACGTACACCAGGACCAGGCCGAGGTGCGTGTTGAGCAGCCCGAGCCCGTCGACCACGAAGAACAGCGGGACCAGCGCCAGGAAGACGGGGAAGGCCATGCCGGAGACGAACAGGTAGTACACCAGCCGGTTGCCGGGGAAGCGGTAGCGCGCCAGCACGTAGGCGGCCATGGAGCTGAGCAGCATGGTGCCGGCCACGCCGAAGAAGACCACGATGACGGTGTTGAGCAGGTAGCGGCCGACGTTGGCACGTTCCCAGGCCCGCGCCCAGTTGTCCCAGCGCAGCTCGCCCGGCAGTTGCAGGGCGTCGCCGAAGATCTCGGCGTTGCTCTTGAACGAGGCCAGCAGGGTCCACAGCAGCGGGGCGACGATGAGCAGCGCCCAGAGCGCCAGGACGAGCTGGATGCCGACCTGGTGGATGCGGATTTTTCGCAACATTTCAGTACACGACCTTTTCGCGGCGAGTGACCCGCATCGTCAGCGCGGCGAACGTGAGCGTCAGGAAGAACAGCGCCACACCCAGCGCCGAGGCGTACCCGAACCGCGAGTAGCCGAAGGCGTTCTTGTAGATCTCGGTGGCCAGCACGCTCGTCGCCCCGTCCGGCCCGCCCTGCTCCATCGACAGCACGTTGACCAGCGCGAAGGCGTCGAACGCGGCGATCCCCAGGTAGACCCAGGCGACCTGGACGGTGTCCCACACCAGCGGCAGCGTGATGGAGAAGAACGTGCGCAGCCGCCCCGCGCCGTCCAGCGCGGCCGCCTCGAACACCTCGCGGGGAATGGCCGCCATGCCGGCCGAGAACAGCACCACGTAGAACCCGACCGCCTGCCACACCATCACCGCGATGATCGACCACAGCGCCAGGTTCTGGTCCGTCAGCCAGCCGACCGGCTCGATCCCGAGCCTGGCCAGCCCGCCGTTGATCACGCCGCTGGCGTCCGGCCGGTAGACGGCCTTGAACAGCACGCCGACCACGGCCACCGCCAGCACCTGCGGCAGGAAGAAGATCACCCGGTAGACCCGCGACCCGGGCGTGCCCGCCGAGTCGCTGAGCAGGTAGGCGAAGGCCAGGCCCAGCGCGATCGTCAGCACCGGCAGCGTGACCAGGAGCACCGCGTGGTTGCGGATGGCCTGCCAGAAGGTGTCGTCGCCGAACATGCGCTCGAAGTTGTCCAGCCCGACGAAGTTCAGGTTCGCCGACACCCCGCGCCAGTCGGTCAGCGCGATCTGGAACGCCTGCGCGTACGGGCTGATCACGAAGACCAGGTAGAGCGCCACGGGCAGGAGGAGGAAGCCCGCGACGAAGCCGTGCCGCCGCACGGCTCAGACGCTCCTGGACTGCTTGGCGATCGCCGAGTCGGCCTTGAGCGCGTCGGCCTTCTTCTGCATGTTCGCGCAGAACTCCTCGGGCGTGATGCGCCCGGACATCACCGAGTTCGTCTGGACCTGGCCGTGGTCGAACAGCTCCTTGTACCAGCCCTCGAAGCGGATGTCGGTGATGATGTCCGTGCCGGCCGCCTCCTGGGCCTTGGCCGCGCTGCGCACCGCCGAGGTCAGCTCCAGGCCGTCGACGACGCCGTTGACGACGGTGAGGTTCTTCGTCATCTCGGTGTAGCCGCGCGCCCCCTCCCGCGACAGCATCATGCGCAGGTACTCCAGGCCGCCCTGCGGGTTCGCGCCCTTGGCGGCCACGAAGAACGCCTCGCTCACGCCGACCATGATCGCCTCGTACGGCATGGCGTCGGCGGCGGTGATGCTGGGCACCGGCGCGATCGCGTACTCGAACGACTCGGGCCGGTCCTTGGCCATCTCGTTCTCCAGCCAGGAGCCGCACGGGTAGAACAGCACCTCGTCCTTCAGGTGCTTGACCTGCGTCTGGGTGTGGTCGAGGCCGAAGTACGCCTTGTCGCCGAAGTCGCGCTGGACCTGGGCCCAGGCGGCGACCGCCTGCCGGACGGGCTCGGCCTGCCAGGCGCCGTCGGCCAGGTTGTCGATGTCGATGATCACCTTGTTGCCGCCGATCTTGGCGGCGCTGTAGACGAGGTTCCACAGCTGGTAGAAGGGGCCGACCTGGCCCGGGTAGGCGAACAGCGCGATCCCGGCCTTCTTCGCCTCCTCGCCCAGGGCGTTGAACTCGGCCCAGGTCCGGGGCACCTGCCAGCCGCGCTGGTCGAACAGCTTGGCGTTGTACCAGAGCGCGCGGTGGGCGACCGTGTACTGCAGCACCCGGGGCACGCCGTCGATCAGGGAGTTCTCGTACACCCCGCCGACGAGCGTGTCGCGGACCTTCTTGGCCGGGTCGGCGAGCGAGGGCGCCTCGAACAGCGGCGTCAGGTCGGCCAGGTGCCCTTCGGCGACCAGCGACTGCAGGTCGAGCGCCTCGGGGCCGGAGTTGTTGACCACGTCGGGCGCGTCGCCGCTGATGAACCGGGGGCGGAGCTGGGTGCCGACCTTCTGCGTCGGCACGTGGTTGATCTTGGCCTTGGGGTACGCCTTGCTGTAGAGGGCCTCGTGCAGCTCTGTGGCGTACCCGTCGCCGTTGCCGCCGCTGAAGATCACCACTTCGAGCGGCCTGGCCGCGTCCACCCCGAGGGGGTTGGCCGCCGACGTGGGCGCGGCCGAGGACGCCGCGACGGGACCGGCGGATCGGCTGGTGGCGCACGCGCTGAGCAGCCCGGCGCCGGGGCCCGCCGCGAGGGCGGTGAGTCCGATCCGTCGAAGAACCTCACGTCGGCTGGGGGTCGTGGACATGGGTGGCTCCTTACCGCTAACCGTCCGGATACTTTCCAGACGGTTAGCGGCTGACTATAGGTTCACGCCCTCGGGCACGTCAACCATCCGTCAGAAGGAGGCCCGCAGCCGCGCCTCGGCGGCCTCACCAGCGCCCACGCGGTCCAGCGCGTTCAGCGCCGCGCCGACGATCGGCGGCTGCCGCGGGATCACCTGCTTGGCCAGCGGCGCCCGCTCCCCGAACCGCTCGTCGAGCATCCTCGACAGCAGCGGGATCCGCGCGCGCAGCACTCCCCCGCCGAGCACCACCTCGGTCGGCGTCCGCAGCAGCCCGAGGCGGCGCAGGCACACCTCCGCCATGACCACGACCTCGTCGGCCAGCCGGGTCACCAGGCCGAGAGCGATCCCGTCCCCCGCCTCGGCCGCCTCGAACACGACCGGCGCGAACCGCGTGAGCCGTTCGGCGGGGATCCGCCCGACGTGCAGGCCGATCACCGCCTCCTCGACCGTCCGCGTGCCGAAGTGCGCCGCGATCGCCGGGGTCAGCGCGGTCGGCGCGCCCCGGCCGTCCTCGCCCCGGACGGCGTGCCACAGCGCCTCCTCGGACAGGCCGCCGCCGCCTCCCCAGTCGCCGCTGAGCTTGCCCAGCGACGGGAAGCGCGCGACCTCGCCCGCCGGCGACACGCCCACCGCGTTGATGCCGGCGCCGCACACCACCGCGACGCCGCTCGGCCCGGACGCGCCCGAGCGCAGCAGCGCGAAGCTGTCGTTGGCGACGACGACCTCGCCCGCCGTCCCGCGCGCGCGGAACTCGGCCGCCAGCGCCTCCTCCTCGACCGGCAGGTCCGCCCCCGCCAGGTAGGCGGTCAGCAGGTCCGCGTACGGCGGGGCCGCGTCCGGGCCCAGCGCCTGCCGGATCGCCTCCTCCACGACGTCCACGGCCGCCGCCACGCCCTGGCTCTGCGGCAGGAACGCCCCGGCCGACCCTCTGGCCAGCACCGTCCCGCCCGGGTCGAGCACCACGACGTCCGTCTTGCTGTTGCCGCCGTCGACCGCGATGATCACCACGACAGGTACCCGCCGTTCGCCTCCAGCAGCAGCCCGGTCAGCTCGGCCGACAGGTGCTCCTGGCCGATCAGTGGGTGGGCGAGCAGCGCGTCACGCACCCGGTCCGCGCCGCCGTGCAGCGCCGCGTCCAGGGCCAGCTGCTCGTACGCGGACACGTGCGCGACGAGTCCGGCGTACAGCGGCTCCAGCGAGGCGACGGGCAGCGGTTCGGCGCCCGAGGCGGTGATCCTGGCCGGGACCTCGATCACGGCGTCCGGGCCGAGGAAGGGCAGGGTGCCGCCGTTGCGCACGTTGACGACCTGGGTGTCGCCCCGGTCGCCCAGCAGGGAGGCGATCAGCGCGACCGCCGCCTCGGAGTAGAACGCGCCGCCGCGCTTGCCGAGCAGCTCCGGCTTGGTGTTCACCGACGGGTCGGCGTACAGCTTGAGCAGTTCCTCCTCCATCGCCGCGACCTCGGCCGCCCGCGACGGCTTGGCCCGCTGCTCCTCCACGACCAGGTCGTGGGCGTAGAAGTAACGCAGGTAGTACGACGGCACGGTGCGGAGGCGGCGCAGCAGCTCCACGGGCAGCCCGATGTCGTCGGCGATCTCCTGCCCGTGCTCGGCCAGCAGCTCGGGCAGCACGTCGACGCCGTCCACGAGGACCGAGCGCTCCCAGGTCAGGTGGTTGAGCCCGACGTGCCCGAGCTCGACCCGGTCGGGTTCGACGCCCAGGTGCTTGGCGAAGCGGCGCTGGAAGCCGATCGCCACGTTGCACAGCCCGATCGCCCGGTGCCCGGCGTCGAGCAGGGCCCGGGTGACGATCCCGACGGGGTTGGTGAAGTCGACGATCCAGGCGTCGGGGGCGTGCGCGCGTACCTGCTCGGCGAGGTCGAGGACGACCGGGACGGTGCGCAGCGCCTTGGCCAGGCCGCCCGCGCCGGTGGTCTCCTGGCCGACGCAGCCGCACTGCAACGGCAGCGTCTCGTCGACGTTCCGCGCGGCCTGGCCGCCCACCCGGAGCTGGAACAGCACCGCGTCGGCCCCGGCGACGCCCTCGGCCACCTCGGCCGTCGCGACCACCCGCGCCGGGTGCCCGGCGTGCGCCAGCATCCGGCGAGCCATGCCCGCCACCAGCCCGAGCCTGGAAGCGTCCGGGTCCACCAGCGCGATCTCGGTCAGCGGCAGCTCGTCGCGCAGCCGCGCGAAGCCGTCGATCAGCTCGGGGGTGTAGGTCGAGCCGCCCCCGATCACGGCGAGTTTCATGCGAACTCCCTAGTTAGGAAACTTTCCTAACCCGGGACCTTAGCTGACGCTTTCGGGAAAAGCCCTATGCGGACGGGCCCCGCCGCCGTCATCCGGTGGAAGGACACGTCTCTCCGGCCGGTCGATGGCC
This sequence comes from Nonomuraea sp. NPDC049725, assembly GCF_040674795.1. Classification (NCBI taxonomy): domain Bacteria; kingdom Bacillati; phylum Actinomycetota; class Actinomycetes; order Streptosporangiales; family Streptosporangiaceae; genus Nonomuraea; species Nonomuraea sp. NPDC049725. Next base: position 19,651 of record NZ_JBFANJ010000028.1, read on the forward strand.
CACGCCCCGGCGAGCACCTGGTTCACCGGCTGCCGGTCTCGGCCTTGAGCTCGTCGAGCAGGGCGTGGCGGCCCGCCAGCTTGGCGTGCAGCAGGTGGCGGGCGGCGCGCAGCAGCTCGGCCACGTCGCCGCCGGACAGCGCGTAGACCACGGTCGAGCCGTCGCGGCGCGCGGTGACCAGCTCCGAACGCCGCAGCACGGCCAGGTGCTGCGACAGCCCGGCGGGCTCCACCTCGATCGCGGCCAGCAGGTCACGCACGGGCTTCGGCCCGTCCTGGAGCAGCTCCAGCACGCGGATCCGGACCGGGTGCCCCAGCAGCCGGAACAGCTCCGCCTTGGCCTCGTACAGCGGGACGGACATCACGCCCCCTCCTCCCCCGCCCTCTCTCCGCCCGTCTCGTGGCCCGTCTCGTCGTGGCCCGTCGTCACGCCGTGGGCGCGCGCCAGCCGGCGCACCTCGTCCAGGTCGCCGGCGGCGGCCAGCGCGGCCTCGGCGTCACCGGCCCGTTCGGCGGCGCGCAGGGCCTCGGCCGCCTCGTCGGCCCGTCTGCGGATCTCCGCCGCGAAGGCCTCACTCATCGCATCCCGCATTCATGCGCTCCAGTATCGATGCAGTTGCGCAGTTTCGCAATTGCACGACACCGCAGCGTCAGTCCTCGGTGCTGTAGTAGTGGAGGCTGTCGTCGGAGGAGACGCGGCGCAGGCCGGCCTTCTCCAGCACCCGCTGGGAGGCGACGTTGGCGTGCGCGGTGTCGGCCAGCGCGCGGCGGACCCGGCCGTCGTCGAAGCCCTCCCGCAGCAGCGCCCGCACCGCCTCGGTCGCGTAACCGCGCCCCTCGGCCTCGGGCGCGACGCCGTACCCGAACCCGACGGTCCCCGCCTCGTCGGGCGGGCCGAAGAAGCCGAGGCCGCCGATGACCGCGCCCGACCCGAGCAGCACGATCTGCAGCGGCCCGAACAGCGGATCGCCCCCGGCGCCCTTGAGGACGAGCCCGGCGATGTCCCGGTCGTCGTCCCGGGGGTAGCCGGGACTCCAGTTACGGCCCTCGCGCGACCCGGCCACCACGTGCCGGGCCTCCTCCTCGGTGAACGGGCGAAGCCGCAGCCGGGCGGTCTCCAGGGTGAACGTCATCATGCTCTCCTGCGAAATCAGGCCGGAATCAGGCCGGTGTAGGGGTACGGCACCGACAGTAGGCACCCGGCCCCCGCCGCCGAATCGGTCATGACGACCTAATGCGACCGATCGCCCTTACCGGCATGCCAGTACATTTGCCGGGTGTTGTACGGTCGGGCCGCCGAAGAAGAACAGTTGCGCCGCCTCCTCACCGAGGCCGGAGCCGGTGCGAGCGCCGCGCTGGTGCTGACCGGCGAGGCGGGCATCGGCAAGACCGCGCTGCTCGACCACCTGGCGTCCGGCGCGGGCAGGGTGCTGCGGACGACCGGGATCGAGTCGGAGAACGAGCTGCCGTTCGCCGCCCTGCACCAGCTGCTGCGGCCCGCCCTGGACCACCTGGACCTGCTCCCCGGGCCGCAGGCGGACGCGTTGCGGGCCGCGTTCGGCATGACCGCGGCCACCGGCCGCGACCGTTTCCTGATCGGGCTCGCCGTGCTGACGCTGCTGTCGGAGCACGCCGGGGAGCAGGCGCTGCTGTGCCTGGTCGACGACGCGCAGTGGGTGGACCAGGCGTCCCTGGACGCGCTGACCTTCGCCGCGCGGCGGCTGGACGCCGAGGGCGTGGTGATGCTCTTCGCCCTGCGCGAGCCGCGTCCGCTCGGGCTGGCTGAGCTGCGGCTGGGCAGGCTGGACGAGGCGGCCACGGCGGCGCTGCTCGCGGCGCGGACGGGCGGCGAGCTGCCCGCGTACGTGCGCGAACGGGTCACGGCGCAGGCGCAGGGCAACCCGCTGGCCCTCGTGGAGCTGTCGCGGGCGATGACCGCCGAGCAGCGCGCGGGGCTGCTCGGCCCGCTCCCGGCGGCGCCGGGCGGCGTCGGCGCGGCGGGTCGCGTGCAGGCCGCGTTCGGCGCGCAGCTCGGCCTGCTGCCGCCGCTCACCCGGCGGGCGCTGCTCGTCGCCGCCGCCGACGACACCGGCGATCCGGCCGTCGTCCTGGCCGCGGCCGGGGCCGCCGCGCCCGACCTGGAACCGGCCGAGAAGGCCGGGCTGATCCACCTGACCGGCTCCACGCTGGCCTTCCGGCATCCGCTGGTGCGGGCGGCCGCCTACCGGGGGGCCACGTTCGCCGAGCGGATCGCCGCCCACGACGCCCTGGTGGCGGTCCTGGACGGCGACGAGCACGCCGACCGCCGCGCCTGGCACCGGGCGTCCGCCGCCACCGGCCCCGACGAGCGGGCCGCCGCCGAGCTGGAACGCGCCGCCGAGCGCGCCACCGGCCGGCAGGGCATGGCCTCGGCCTCCGCCGCGTACGAGCGCGCCGCCCAGCTCAGCGCCGACCCCGCCGCCCGGCAGCGCCGCCTCGTCACGGCGGCCCAGGTCGCCGCCGACGCCGGGCTGTTCCACCGCGTCGCCGCGCTCCTGGAGCACGGTGACGGGACCGGTTCGCCCGAGGCGGCCCGGGTGCGGGCCGCGCTCGAGCTGAACGCGGGCTCGGCCGCCGAAGCCGTCCGGGTGCTGCTCGGGGCGGACTTCGGCGAGCCCGCCATCGCCGTCGAGGCCGTGCACGCGGCCCTGTCCGCGGGTGACCCCGGCCTGGTCGCGCGCGTGTGCGAGCGGGCGCTCGCCGCCTCTCCCGGCCCCCACGGCACGCTGACCGGCGTCGCCTTGCTCCTCACCGGCCAGGCCACGACGCCCCGCTGGGAGGACGCGGCCCGGGACGCGGGGACGCTGTTCAGCGAGCGCTTCCTGGCCGCCCGCGCCGCGTACGCCCTCGACGACCACCGCCTGGCGGGCGAGCTCGCCGCGCTCCTGCTGGACCACTGCCGCTCCCACGGGCTGCTCGGCTGGCAGGCGACGTGCCTGCACCTGCTCGCGGAGAGCCGGCTCGCGCTCGGCGCCCTGGACCTGGCCGGGCAGTCGGCGGCGGAGGGGCTGCGCCACGCCGAGTACGCGGGGCTGGACCACCGGGCCTGCCACCTGCGCGCCACCCTCGCCACCGTCGCCGCCCTGGAAGGCGACGAGGCCCGCTGCCGCGAGCTGGCCGGGGACGCCCTCGCGCACGCCACCGCCCACGACATCGGCTCCGCCGCCGCGCACGCCCGCCACGCGCTGGCCCTCCTGCACCTCGGCGCCGGCGACCCCGCCCCGGCGCTCGCCCACCTGGACCGCGTCCCGCCGGGGCCGCCGATGCTGACCGCCTTCCTGCTGCCCGGCCTGGTCGAGGCCGCCGCCCGCACCGGCACGCCCCGCCCGGACGCCGCGGCCGGCTACGAGCGGTGGGCGCGGCGGACCGGCAGCCCGGCCGCGCTCGCCCTCGCCGCCCGCTGCCGGGCCCTCACCAGCACCGGCGAGCAGGCCGAGGACCACTTCACCGCGGCGCTCGGCCACCACGAGCCGGGCCTGGAATGCTCGCGCACGCACCTGCTGTACGGCGAGTGGCTGCGCCGGCGCCGCCGCCGCACCGACGCCCGCCGCCACCTGCGCGCCGCGCTGGAGGGCTTCGACCGGGCCGGCGCCGCGCCGTGGGCCGCCCGCGCCCGCGCGGAGCTCCGCGGCACCGGCGAGGTGATCGACGAGACCGCCGCCACCGGCAGCCCGCTCGGCCGCCTCACCCCGCAGGAGCGGGAGGTCGTCCGGCTCGCCGCCGCCGGGGTGAGCAACCGGGAGATCGCGGCGCAGCTCTTCCTCAGCCCCCGCACGGTCGGCCACCACCTCTACCGCGCCTTCCCCAAGCTGGGCGTCACCTCGCGCAGGCAGCTCGCCGACGCCCTCGGCCGCTGACCGCCTTGCCCCGCCCCGGTCAGCCGGCCGTGGCCATGCGGGAGGTGAGGTCGCGCCGCACGCCGTCGCGGTAGCCCGGCAGGGCGGGCGTCCAGCCGAGCTCGGCCTTGGCCTTGGCGTTCGACACGCGCATCGACGTGTCGACCATCAGGGCGGCGAAGTACGGCGCGGCCAGGCGGATGGCCCAGTCCGGCAGCGCGCGCGGCGGCCTGACGCCCGCCGCGCGCGCGTGCTCGCGGAACATCTCGCCCCAGGTGACGGGCGTGTCGTCGACGATGTTGTACGCCTGCCCGGCCACGCCCTTCTCCAGCGCCGCCACGGTGGCCGAGGCGGCGTCGGCGAGGTGGATCCACGCCATGGTCCGCCCGCCGTCGCGCGGCACCGGCAGCTTGCCGGACCGCAGCGTCTCGACGAAGCTCCGCGACGCGGTCAGCCCGTAGAAGGCGCCGTAGCGCAGGGCGACGCCGTCGATCCCGTCCGCCTCGAACGCCTGCTGCTCGGTGGCGCGCATGGCCGCCACGACCGGGTCGGTCCTCGCGCCGCGCGCCTGGCCGAACGGGTCCTCCTCCGTCAGCGGCCTGACGCCGTGGTCGAGGAAGCCGTAGCCGGGCACCATCGACTGGGTGACGAACCGGCGGGCGCCGACCGCGCGGGCGGCCTCCAGCAGGTGCGCGGTGCCGGTGGTGCGCAGCGTGTTGGTCATGGCCATGTCGGCGTGCCGGGCCGGGGTCTTGGCCAGCGCGGTCAGCTCGTGGATCAGCGCGTCGGCGCGCAGCCCGCCGACCGCGCGCAGCAGGCCGTCGCGGTCCAGCACGTCGGCCACCACCGTGGTGGCGCCGGGAACCCGCACCCCGGCGTTCCGGGTGAGGGCCAGCACCTCGTGGCCCGCCTCCACCAGCGCCGCCACCAGGGGGCGGCCGATCGCTCCCGTGGCGCCCGCGACCAGAACCTTCATGACAGCCTCCTCGTTCGTCGTCCGCGTTCAGGCATCAAGACGGATCCAGCGACCGCGAACGTGACATCGGCGGCTCACGGCCGGCCGTGCAGCTCCAGCTTGCTCGTGAGCTCGGCCGCCTCGGGCGAGGCGGCGCCGAGGACGGTGAGGGCGCGCCGCCAGGCGTCGACGGCCTGGGGCAGGTCGCCGAGCTCGTGGTGCAGGTCGCCGAGGGCGCGCAGGGCCAGGCCCTGGCGGCGGGGCGCGGGGATGTCACCCGCGATGGCGATGACCTCGGTGAGCGTGGCGATCGCCTCGCCGGAGCGGCCCTGCCTGCGCCGCAGGTCGGCCCAGGTGAACAAGACGCGGGCCTGGCTGACCCGGTCCTGGACGCCGTGGTAGATCTCCAGGGCGTGCCGCAGCCGGCGTTCGGCGTCGGCCAGGTCGTGCTGGGCGAGCCTGACCATGCCGAGCCCGAGCACGGCGTAGGCGATCCCGAGGGGGAAGCCGAGTTCGTCGAGGCAGGCCCGCGCCCGGCTGAAGCAGTCTTCGGCGGCGGCGAGGTCGCCGCGTTCGAGCTCGATCTCGCCGAGGACGATCCGGGTGAACTCGCGGGAGCGGACGTCGCCGGTGCGGTCCGCGAGCATGATCGCGCGCCGGATGTGGCGGGTGGCGAGGTCGTACCGGCCCTGGCTGAAGTGCAGGCGGCCGATGCCGCGGACGCGGGTGATCTCGGTGAACCGGTCGCCGGCGCGGGCCAGGCCGTCGCCCGCCTGCTCGTAGCAGGCGAGCGCGTCGGCGGCGCGGCCCCGCAGGCGGTGCAGCTCGGCCAGGGTGACCTGGGCCAGGGCGTGGCCGTACGGGTCGTCGGCCCTGTCGAACAGCGCCAGCGACTCCTCGATGACCTGCTCGCAGCGGGCCAGCTCGTTGCGGGCGAAGTGCAGGCGGGCCAGGCCGTAGAGGGCGACCGCCTGGCCCCGGACGTCGCCGGTGGCGCGGGTGCTGGCCAGGGCGGTCTCGTGCATCGCGTGCCATTCGTCGTAGAGGCCGCGGGTCTCCAGCGGGTGCATGGCCGCGGCGGCGAGCTCCCAGCACGCCACCAGAGTGGCGCTCTGGCGGACGGCGGCGACGAGGGCCGCGCGTTCGGCCTCGATCCAGGCGAGCGGGTCGGGCAGGACGTGCCCGTCGGTGACCTGCGGGCCGGGCGACCAGAGCAGGTCGCCGCCGCGCGGGAGCTGGTAGTCGCCGCCGCACAGCTTGATGTGGGCCTGGCGGGTCAGCGCGAGCCAGCCGCTCACCGCCCGCCGCACCGCCGTGGTCCGCTCGGCCTCCGTCTCGGCGGCCTCGGCGCATTCGCGGGCGTACGCGCGCGTCAGGTCGTGGAAGCGGAACCGGGTCTGCCCGCTCCGGTCGCGGCCCGCGACGTCCAGCAGGCGGACGTCGACCAGCTCCTCGACCAGGTCCTCGGCCTCGGCCGGGGGCGCGTCGAGCAGGGCGGCGGCCGTCCACGCGGCGAAGTCCGGCGCCTCCAGCAGGCCGAGCAGGCGAAACAGCCGCTGCGCCGGCAGCGTCAGGCCCTGGTAGCCCACGGCGAGCGTGGCCCGCACCGCCTGGGAGCCGTGGGACAGGTGCCGCAGGCGGTCGCGGGTGTCGCGCAGCCGGGCGACGAGCTGGTCCACGTTCCAGTGCGGGCGGGCGGCGAGCTTGGCCCCGGCGATCCGCACGGCGAGGGGCAGGCCGCCGCAGAGCTGGACGAGCCGGTCGGTGTCGCCCGCCGCCTCGGCCGCCCGTTCGGCGCCGATGACGGACCGCAGCAGCTCGCGCGCCTCGCCGGGCGGCATCAGCGGCAGCTCGATCCGGCGCGCGGCGGGCAGGCCGGTCAGGCGCCGTCTGCTGGTGACCAGCACCGCGCAGCCCGGGGTGCCGGGCAGCAGCGGGCGGAGCTGGCCCTCGTCCGCGGCGTCGTCGAGCACCACGAGGAAGCGCCGGTCGGCCAGCTTCCCCCGGTACATCTCCGCCCGTTCCTCCAGGCTCGCCGGGATCGCGGCGCTGTCGACGCCGAGCGCGCGCAGGAACCGGCCCAGTGCCGTCTCCGGCGTGACCGGCGACTGGCCCGCGCCGTGCAGGTTCACGTACAGCTGGCCGTCCCGGAAGTCGCGCCGCAGGTGGTGGGCGGCGTGGACGGCGAGCGTCGTCTTGCCGGCGCCGCCCTGACCGGAGATCACGCACACGGGGACGGGCGGCTCGGGGCCCACCTGCGGGCGGGCCGGGCGCAGCGTCTCCAGCGCGGCCACCAGCTCGTCGGCCCGGCCGACGAAGTCGGCGGCGTCCGGCGGGAGCTGGCACACGCCCCCGTCACGCGGCCCGGGGGCCGCGCCGGACGGCAGGTCGCCGCCCAGCACCCTGGCCTGGAGCTGCTGCAGGTCCTTGCCCGGCTCCACGCCGAGCTCGCCCACGAGCACGTCGCGGGCCTGCCGGAAGACGTCGAGCGCCATGTCGCGCTGTCCCGTGCGGGCCAGCGCCAGCATGAGCAGGTACCAGGCCCGTTCCTGGAGGGGGTGCTCGGCCAGCAGGCGGCGCAGGTCGTTCATGACGTCCTGGGCGTGCCCGAGGCCGAGCTTGGTCTCGGCGTGGTCGAGGCGGGTCCGCGTGCGCCGCTCCTCCAGCTCGTCGAGGCGGGCGAGCACGCCGGCCGGCAGGCGGACGCCCTCGGCGGGCTGGCCGCGCCACAGCGCCAGCGCCCGCTCGTAGTGTCCGGCGGCGGCCTCCTGCGCGCCCTCGGCCGCGGCCGAGCGGGCGAGCCGGGTCTCCCGCTCGAAGACGAGCAGGTCGATCAGGTCGGCGTCGGCCTCCAGCAGGTAGCCGGTGCCCTTCGTGAGGATGCGGATCCCGGCCGGGAGCGCCTTGCGCAGCCGGGCGACATAGGTCTGCAGGTTGGAGACGGCCGAGGTGGGCGGGCTGTCCCACAGGGCGGCGACCAGGCGGTCCCGGGACACGGTGGCGTTCGCGTCGAGCACGAGGACGGCGAGCAGGGCGCTCTGCTTGCCGCTCAGCTCGACGGTCCGCCGGGCCACCCGGAGGAAGACCGGACCCAGGACGCCACAGGCCAGTTCCGTCACGCACCACGCTCCCGCACTCGCGATGCCCCCACCGTATTGTTGATCAACGGTTCGCGCAGTCGAAATCAGTTGTCCCTTTGCGCCACACTCGTCCCATGCACATCGGACGGCCTCTCACCCTGCTCGGCGCGATCTTCGGCGTGGTCGGGCTGGTGCTGCTCGGCGTCGGCGTCGCGCTGGCCGTCTCCTCGGCGAGCTTCCTGTCCTCGGCCGGGCGGGCCGACGGGACCGTGGTCGACATGACGGAGCGGATCACCACCAAGCCTCGCAACTCCGACGGGCACCGGCGCCGGGAGTCGGCGTGGTACCCGACCGTGGAGTTCAGCGTCGGCGGCCGGACGTACACGTTCCGGGACTCCACCGGCAGCAACCCGCCGTCCTACGCGACGGGCGAGAGCGTGCCCGTCGCCTACGACCCGGGCGACCCGGCGGACGCGCGGATCGCCTCGTTCTCGTCGGGGTTCCTCGGCCCGCTGATCGTCGGCGGGCTGGGGCTGCTGTTCACCCCCGTGGGCGCGGTGCTGTTCGTCAGGGGGCGGCGGGGTCACGCGTGAGGGCCGGGACCGCCGGTCCTGGCGTAGCCGTGCTCGTAGGCCCAGATGACCGCCTGGACGCGGTCGCGGAGCCCCAGTTTGGCCAGGATGCGGCCGACGTGGGTCTTGACCGTGCCCTCCGCCATGTAGAGGCGGCCGGCGATCTCGGCGTTCGTCTCGCCCGCCGCGATGCGCCGCAGGACCTCCCGCTCCCGCTCGGTGAGCTGGACGCCCGGGCCCGCGGGCCGAGGCAGCGTGGGGGCGACGTGGTCGAGCAGCCGCCGGGTGGTCGACGGGGCGATGACCGCGTCGCCCGCGTGGACGGTCCGCACCGCGGCCACCAGCTCGTCCGCCGGCGCGTCCTTCAGCAGGAACCCCGACGCGCCCGCCCGCAGCGCGGCGAACGCGTACTCGTCCAGGTCGAACGTGGTCAGCACGATGACCTTCGGGCCGCCCCCGGCCAGCAGGCGGCGGGTGGTCTCGACGCCGTCGAGGCGCGGCATCCGCACGTCCATCAGCACCACGTCGGCGCTGACGCGCGCCAGGCCCGCGAGGGCGTCGAGCCCGTCGCGCGCCTCGCCGACGACCGCCATGTCGTCCTGCGCGTCGATCACCATGGCCGTGCCGGTGCGCACCAGGTCCTGGTCGTCGACCACGAACACCCTGATCGTCATCGCGCGCCCTCCCGGTACGGCAGCCGGACCCTCACCACGAACCCCCGCTCCTCCTCGGCCCGGGCGGACACGGTGCCGCCGACGGCCGCCATCCTCTCGCGCATCCCGGCCAGCCCGTGTCCCGGGGGCTTGCCCGGGGCCGGGGGCGGGCCGTCGTCGGTCACCGTCACCTCCAGCGCGCCCCGGGTCCACGACACGTCCACCGACGAGCGGGCCGCGCCGCCGCCGTGCTTGAGCGTGTTGGTCAGCGCCTCCTGGACCACGCGGTAGAGCGCGAGTTCCGCCCCCGGGCCGATCGGCCTGGCCTCGCCGGAGGCGGTCATGGTGACGTCGAGCCCGGCCGCGCGCGTACGGTCGAGCAGGCCGGGAAGGTCGGCGAGGCCGGGCTGCGGCGTGAGCCCGGCCGGTTCGGCGCGCAGGACGCCGACGAGGCCGCGCATCTCGGTGAGCGCCTGCCGCCCGGTCTCCTCGACGGTGGCCAGCACCTCCGGGGCGCGGGCGGGCGCCAGCCGGCCGCCCCTGGCCTGGGCGACGATCACGGCGAGGGCGTGCGCGACGACGTCGTGCATCTCGCGGGCGATCCTGGCCCGCTCCGCCAGCGTGGCCCGCTCGGCCGACATCGTGGCCTGCTCCTCCAGCAGTGCCACGTAGCGGAGCTGGCTCCTGCGGTGCAGGCCCAGGCCCCAGGCCGCGACGACGACGGCCAGCAGCAGGCCGAGCAGCATCCACGGGTCCGGGCCGAGCCGGGCGGCGGCCACGCTGGCGTCGGTGGCGAACCTGGCCGCCGCCAGCCCCGCCCCCGCCACGCCCACGACCAGCGGCGGGTACGGGCTGCCGTACGCGGTGCGCGAATACAGCGCGAGCGGGAAGAGCACGACCGTCGGCAGCACCATGAACAGGCCCGTCACCGCCGCCTGGACGGCCATCACCCCGGCGATCACCGCGAACGCCCACAGGTCCCGACGGAACGCGAACGCCACGTGCGCCACCAGGCAGGCCGCCACCAGGACGATCGCCCTCGGGCCGGGCACGGACAGCACGGCCACGACGGCGGACAGCAGGAAGACCGGCAGTCCGAGCACGAACGCGACGGTGACGTCGAACCTGCGGGCGGGGCTCATCCGCGCTGGAAGGCCAGCGTGGCCCCACCCACGGCGAGCCCGAACAGCAGCCAGCTTCCATAGACCACGGACACCATGATGACGGCCGAGGCGTCGCCGAGCGGCACCGGGCCGTCGGTCACCCCGAGAAGCTGCGCAAGCGTGCCGAAAACCGACATACTTCCCATCGTGGCCAGCATGGCGGCTCCCGTCCAGCCGCCGGCCAGCACCAGCCGGCGCGGCAGCCGCCGCCCCCACCCCTGCACCAGCGCCAGCGACCCGGCCGCGCCCACCACCAGCATGACCAGCTCACCGTACGGGAACCCTTCCGCGTACACCGCCGGGCGCAGGAACTCGCCGCCGAACGACCAGTAGAGCTTGGCGGTCGGGTAGACGAAGCCCAGCGCGAACGCCGTGTAGCCGAGCCAGGGCCCGCCCGGCACCCGGGTCCGCCGCAGGATCAGCGCGCCCACCAGCCCGGTCGCGGCCAGCGCGAGCGCCCGGCCCGCCATCCCCGGCCAGTCGACCGTCGCGAAGTCGCCCGCCGGGATGCCGGTGACCGCGAAGAACGCCCGGAACCCGTCCAGCACCACCCCGCCCGCCGACCAGAGCAGCAGCACCGCCGCCGCCCACCCGAGCGGCGCCGGCCGGGGGACCAGCGCGAACACCGCCCCCGCCAGCGCGGCCCCCGCCGTCACGAGATGGGGCGCGAACCCGGCCGTGTACGACGGCGCGGGCAGCCCCGCCGTCACCAGGGCCGTGATGAGAGTGAGCAGCGACACGACCGCCGCCGCGAGTTGGAGCCTGGAGATTCGCATGCCGTCGACGATCCCGCCCTTCCCCGGTCCCCCGCGTCTCCACCAGGTCCCCCGACCCCAAGACCCCAGAGGTATTGACAACCAGCCCCGATGCGGTGCGGCGAGTCAGGCTTCGCCGGCCCGGAGGACGGCGTCAAGGCGGCCCGTACCCGCGCGAGCGGCTCGCCGAGGTCATCCTCACCACCCTGGCCGCCTGCCGCCGCTGACCGCGCGACCTGCGGTTCCCGTCTACATGGTGGCCCGGCCGGAGATGGGTGCCAGGCCCGATGGAGTTCCCGGCCGGGGACGGGCAGACTGTAGGGCCATGCGTGAGGGGCGGAAGGTCCCCCGGAGCGCCTGCTCACCCGCATGGCCGCGGCACGACCATGGAGGGAGAGGGCCCATATGGACGCACTCGACATCGCTGAGCCCGGGCTGTGGATCCTGCTGGGCCTGTCCCTTCTCGTGATCGCCGGGCGGTGCTTCCGGGTGGTGGGCGAGGACGAGCGGCTGGTGGTGCGCAGGTTCGGGCGGACGAAGGGGGTGCGCGGGCCGGGGCCGGTGGTCATGTGGCCGGCGCTGGACCGGGAGGTGCGGGTGCCGTTGCGGCTGGAGCCGCTCGAGCTGTTCTGTGCCGGCGCGGTGACCAGGGACGGGGTGACGGTGCAGGTCACGGCGGCCGCGCTGACGGCGGTGACCGACCCGGTACGGTTCGCGACGGCGGTCGAGAGCCCGGCGGCGGCCACGGCGATGGCGGTCGAGGGCGAGCTGCGGCGTCACATCGCCCAGCGGGACCTGGCCGAGCTGCCGGCGCTGGCGGCTTACGACCACGCCGCGCTGGCCGACCGGGTGAGTGAGACGAGCGGGCGGTGGGGGGTGGAGGTGGTGCTGCTCGACGTCACCGACGTCCAGATCCCGCTCAGCGGCGGGCTGGTGCACTGGCTGGAGAGCCGGGCGGGCGCACGGTAGCGGCGCGGTCCCGCTACAGCTTGACGATCATCTTGCCCACGTTGCCGCCGCGGAGCATGGCGATGAAGGCGTCGGCCATGCCGTCGAGGCCCTCGGTGACCGTCTCCGCCGCGACGAGCCGCCCGGCTCGCAGGTGCGGGATCGCGAACTCCTCCAGCTCGGGCTGCAGGTGCCCGTAGTCGCGGACGAGGAAGCCCTCCAGGCGGAGCTGCTTGCCCACGACGTCGAACAGGTTGCGCGGCGCGGCGGGCGCGACCGGCGTGTTGTACTGGCCGACCGCGCCGCACCAGGCGACGCGCCCGTGCGGGAGCAGCGCGCCGATGGCCGCCTCCAGGTGGTCGCCGCCCACGTTGTCGACGTACACGTCGATCCCGTCCGGCGCGGCGGCGGCGAGCCGGCCGCCGAGGTCGCCCGCCCGGTGGTCGATCGCGGCGTCGAAGCCCAGCTCGGAGGTCAGGTAGGCGGCCTTGGCCGCCGAGCCGGCGCTGCCGACGACCCGCCCGGCGCCGAGCAGCCTGGCGAACTGGCCGGCCGCGCTGCCCACTCCCCCGGCCGCCGCCGACACGAACACGGTCTCCCCCTCGCGCAGCCGGGCCACCCGGGTGAGCGCCACGTACGCCGACAGGCCCGTCCCGCCCAGCACGCCCAGGTACGCGGTCACCGGCACGCCGGGCGCCCGGGGCAGGATCCGGACGTCCTCCGGCGCGACCACGGCGTGGCTGCGCCACCCCTGGCGGTGGAAGACCAGGTCACCGGGTGCGAGCCGGGGGTCGCGCGAGTCGGCGACCCGGCCGATGGAGCGGCCCTCCAGGGGGATGCCGAGGTCGTCGGTGTCCATCCGCTCCCGCATGTACGGGTCGACCGAGAGGTAGAGGTTCTCCACCAGCGCCTGTCCCGGGCCCGGCACCGGGTCGGGGATCTTGACATATGCGAAGTCTCCGGTGTCCGGCCACTCGTGGGGCCGGGCCACCTGATGCACGATGACAGCCATGGCCGAGGAGTCAACCGGGAGCCGCCCCACGCCGACACTGATTTAGGCTCTGGCTTAATGATTACCTACCGGCTGTCCGTCGACGACCTCGCGGACGTGCGTTTCGCCTGCTCGCCGCTGCTGGAGACCGTCACCAGCCTGTGGGCCCTGCGGCGGCCGGAGCGGCACGCGATCCACCTGCCCTGGATCCGGCGGGCACGCGCGGCGCTCGCCGGGGCGGCGCCCGCCGACGTCGCCGTGCTCGACGGCCTGCTCAGCCCCGGCCGTGACTGGCTGCCCGACTTCCTCACCCCGCGCCCCGCCGTACGCTCTCCCGACATCGCCGGCGAGCTCGACCGCCTGCGCGGCACCCCGCCCGAGCGCGCCCTGGCCGACTTCCGCGCCGTCTACGGCACCCACCCGCTGCCCGGAACGACCGATCCGGCCGCCATCGCCGGCGTGCTGGGACGCTACTGGGACGCGGCCGTCGCCCCGCACTGGCCCCGGATGCGCGCCGTGCTGGAGGCCGACCTGCTGCACCGGGCGCGGCAGGCCGCCGCCGACGGCGCCGCCGCCGTGCTGCGCGGCCTCGACCACCGGGTGAGCTTCGCCGACGGCGCGTTGCGCGTGTACGGCGGCGCCTCGCTGGACTACGAGGCCGACGTGGCCGGGCGCGGCCTGTGGCTGGTGCCCACGCTGTTCGCGCCGCAGACCATCGCCCCCGTCGGGCCCGGCGAGCCGCCCACCGTGATCTACCGGTGCCGGGGCATCGGCACCCTGTGGGAGGCGTACCCGGCGCCCCCGCCGGAGGCGCTCGCCGAGCTGATCGGGCCCACGCGGGCGAGCCTGCTGGCGACCCTGGACGACCCCATGTCGACGTCGGAGCTCGCCCGGCGGCACGGCGTCACGCCCAGCGCCGTCTCCCAGCATCTCGCCGTGCTGCGGCGCAACGGCCTGCTGTCCCGCACGAGGGCGGGCCGCCAGGTGCTGTACGCGCGGACGGCGCTCGCCGACCAGCTGATGTCGCCCTGAGGACAGCCCCCGCGCGGGGGTTCAGTGGCCGTACAGGCGGCGGTAGCGGCCCGGCGAGGTGCCGATCAGCCGGGCGAAGTGGCGGCGCAGCAGCGCGGTGACGCCGAAGCCGCAGCGGGCCGCGACCTGGTCGATGGGCAGCGTCGTGGACTCCAGCAACTGCTGGGCGCGGGCGATGCGGGCGTGCAGCAGCCACTGGGCCGGGGTGGTGCCGGTGTAGTCGGCGAAGTGCCGGGCGAACGTGCGCGGGCTGGTCCGGGCGTGCGCGGCCAGGTCGGCCACGGTCAGCGCCTGGTCGAGCCGCTCCAGCGCCCACGCCTGGGTGCCGGCGATGTCCGGGGCGGCCGAGCCGGTGGCGGGCACCGGCCTGGCGACGTACTGGGCCTGGGCGCCGTCGCGATGACCGGCGGCGACCAGGTGGCGGGCGATGGTGTTGGCCACGTTCACGCCGTGCGCGAGCCGTACGAGGTGCAAGCACAGGTCGATGCCGGCGGTGGCGCCCGCGGAGGTCCAGACGCCGCGGTCCTCCACGAACAGCGCGTCCGGATCGACCGTGACCTCGGGGTGCGCCTCGGCGAGCCGGCCGGCCAGCATCCAGTGGGTGGTAGCGCGCCGCCCGTCGAGCAGCCCGGCGGCGGCCAGCACGAACGCGCCGCTGCACAGGGCGGCGAGGTCGGCGCCCCGGCCGGCGGCGGCGCGCAGCGCGCCGGCGAGCCGCCCGTCCAGCGGCCCCTGGGGAACGCCGGCGCCCGGGATGACGATCAGGTCGGCGTCGGCGAGGCCGCCGAGCGCGTGCGCGGGCTGGACCCGCGCGGCGGGCTCCATCGTGACCGGAGCCCCGTCGACCGAGCAGAGCCGCAGGTCGAAGCGCGGCACCCCGGCCTGGGAGCGGTCGGCTCCCCACACCCAGCAGGCGACCGAGTAGTCCAGCACGCTCATCCCGTCATGGAGAAGCAGAGCGACGCTGCGCATGGCAGGAATGTAGCGCATGTTGGCATTCCTGCTACTCCTGCCGCCTTCGCCGCCCCGATCAGGATGATCCCGGAGCCGAACGCAGAGGAGACACACATCATGACCGGAGTGCATCGTCGGACGTTCCTGTGGGGCGCGGTCGCCGCCGGGGCGGGCGCGCTCCTGCCCTCGGCCGCCCTTCCCGCGGCGGCCCACGCCGGGGCGTCGCCGGGCGGGGCCATCACGTCCAGGTCCGTGGGCGCCTTCGACGTGGTGGCGCTCCGCGACTCCGCCGACACCTTCCCGGCGACGCGTACCGAGATGTTCCCGGACGCGACGGAGGAGGACTGGCGGCGGGCCCGCCGGGCCGACCCGGGCGCGTTCGGCCCCGGCCTCGCCTGGAAGCTCGACTTCCGCTGCTACGCGGTGCGGCGTCCGGGCGGGCGGATCGCGCTGGTCGACGCCGGGGTCGGCCCGGCCGGCAGCCCCGGCTCGGCGTGGGCCGCCCCGGGCGTGCTGCCCGAGCTGCTCGCCGCCGCCCGCATCGACGTGGCGGACGTGGACCTGGTCGTGCTGACCCACGTCCACGAGGACCACATGGGCTGGTCGGTGAGCACGGACGGGGTGCCGACGTTCCCGAACGCCCGGTACGTGGTCCAGCGGACCGAGGTGGCGCGGCTCGCGGCGACCAGCCCGATGCGCGACTACCTGATCGTGCCGTTGCAGCGCACGGGGCAGCTCCGCGAGATCGACGGCGAGGTGCGGCTGGCCGGCGCGCGTGGCAGCCGGCTCACCGCGATCCCGACGCCGGGGCACACCGTGGGCCACCAGTCGGTGCTGGTCGACGGCCACGGCCGGCGCATGGTGATCACGGGCGACGTGCTGGTGCACGCCGTGCAACTGGTCGCCCCGGACGTCGGCTACGCGCTGGAGGCGGACCAGGCGGTGGCCGCCGAGACGCGCCGCGCCCTGCTCGCGGACGCCAGGCGCCGCCGCGCCACGCTGGCGACGGCCCACCTGACCAGCCCGTTCGTCAACGCCCGCCATCCCTGACCGGCGCCGTCGGTCGCCGCGTCGGCCGCCATGTCAGTCACGGTACAGGGCGGAGATCGCGGACGCCGCGCGGGACAGGTGGTCGCGGGCCTCGGGCGGCGCGGTGACCTCGATGTCCGCGTGGAACTGCAGCAGGTGGCAGACCGCGCCCAGCTCCGGGTAGGTGAACGGCACGCGCACCCAGTCGGGCCCGTCGTCCTCGGGCGGGCCGCTGAAGTAGCCGCCGGCGATGCGGGTCACCATGTCGAGGCGTGACCGCCGGACGCGCGTCTCGATCCGGATGCCGTCGCCGCGCTGCTCCACCTGGCGGCGCAGCTCGTCCCACACCTGCGCCAGCTCCACGCCGGGGCGGCGGCGTACGGGCTCGGGGGTGACGGTCACGCGGGAGATGCGTTCCGTGCGGTAGAGGTACGGGCCGCGCCGGTGGTCGGCGACCAGGTACCAGACGCCGGCCTTGGCGACCAGCCCGTACGGGTCGACGGTGTAGCCGCGGACGGCGCGCTGGCCGCTGTGCCGGTAGCGCAGGCGCAGCCGCCGGTCGGCGAGGACCGCGTCGAGCAGGGTGTCGAGCTGGAAGTCGGGGCGGGGACCGGCGAGCCAGCGGTCGGGGTCGACGAGGATGCGGCGGCTGGTCAGCTCGGCCGCGGGCCGGTGCGGCGCGGGGAGCGCGGCCATCACCTTGCGCATCGCGGAGCCGAACGCCTGGTCCAGGCCGAGCGCCGCGTGGGCGCCCCGGGCGCTCAGCACGAACAGCGCCCTGGCCTCGTCGGTGGTCAGCCCGGTGACGTCGGTGCGGAACCCGGCCAGCAGCCCGACGCCGCCGTGCTTGCCGCGCTCGGCGTAGACGGGGACGCCGGCGGCGGACAGCGCCTCGAGATCGCGGTAGATGGTGCGCTGCGACACCTCCAACAGCTCGGCCAGCTCCTTGGCGGGGACCAGGCGCCGGTGCTGGAGCACCAGCATGATCGACAGCAGCCGGTCGAATTTCACCCGTTCAGAATATGACGGCAGATGTCATGTTATGTCGCCAGGCTGGCCGTGCTGAGCCTGACGAGACGAACGGAGTACGACATGACGCGCACCCTTGCCTCCACGCTGGCCGGCCGGGTGACCGGGCCGGTGTTCCTGCCTGGCCAGAACGGGTTCGAGGAGGAGCTGACCGGTTTCAACCTGGCGGTGCGGCACCGCCCCGACGTGATCGTCGGCGCCCGGGAGGCCGGGGACGTGGCGGCCGCGGTCGAGGCGGCGGTGGCGCACGGCCTGCCGGTGGCGGTGCAGAGCGCCGGGCACGGGTTCTCGGTCCCCGCGACGGGCGGCGTGCTGATCTCGACCCGGCGCATGACCGGCGTGCAGGTGGACCCGGGGACCCGGACCGCCCGGGTGGCGGCCGGGGCCCGGCTCGGCCAGGTGATCGCCGAGGCCGCGCCGTACGGGCTGGCCCCGCTGAACGGGTCGGCGCCGCACGTGGGCGTCGTCGCGTACATGCTGGGCGGCGGGCTCGCGCTGCTGGGGCGCTCCCACGGCTGGGCCGCCGACCGGGTGCTGGCGCTGGACGTGGTGACCGCCGACGGCCGGGCCCGCCGGGTCACGCCGGACTCCGAGCCGGACCTGTACTGGGCGCTGGTGGGCGGGCGCGACAACGTGGGCGTGGTGACGGCGCTGGAGTTCGGCCTGGTGGAGGTGTCCCGGCTGTACGGGGGCGGCCTGTTCTTCGACGCCCGGCTCGCCCCCGGGGTGCTGGAGGCGTACCGGGAGTGGACCGCGGGCGTCCCGGCGGAGATGAACTCCTCGCTGGCGCTGATCCCGGGTCCGGACGGGCGGCTGTGCCACGTGCGGATCGCGTACACCGGCCCGGCGGAGGAGGGCGAGCGCCTGGTCGAGCCGCTGCGGCGGGTCGGCCCGCGGGTGCTGGAGACGCTGCGGGAGATGCCGTACGCGGAGTGCGCCTCGATCCACGACGACCCGCCGACGCCGATGCCGTGGGGCGCGGACAACGCCATGCTGCGCGAGCTGGACGAGAAGGCGGCGGGGATCATCCTGGCGCACGCCGGTCCGGAGGTCATCGTGGAGCTGCGTCACCTGGGCGGCGCGCTGGCCGCTCCCCCGGCGCGCCCGAACGCGGTCGGGCACCGGGACGCGGCGTTCATGCTGGCGGTCCTGACGATGGACGGGCGGCCGGCGCCCGCGGAGGTGTTCCGCGAGCTGGAGCCGTGGACGCTGGGCCGCTTCCTCAGCTTCATGGGCCACGGGGAGGCCGCCGGTCCGGAGCTGGTGCGCACCGCGTACCCGGCCGCCCACCACGCCCGGCTGGCCGCGATCAAGGCGGTGTACGACCCGGGCAACGTGTTCCGGTTCAACTACAACGTCGCGCCCGCGTCCTAGTGCGTGACGACGGGGGCGGGTGACGCGGCGGCGGTCCGGGCGGGCGTGCGCAGCACGGTCAGCGCGACGAGGAGCGCCGCCAGCAGGAGCCCGGCCGCGATGCCGAACGCCAGCCGGTAGCCGCCGGTCAGGGCCGCCGCCTGGGTCGCGCCCTGGCCGAGCAGCTCGCCGGTCCGGGAGGCGGCCATGGTGGACAGGACGGCCACGCCCAGCGCCATGCCGATCTGCTGGGTGGTGTTGAACAGGCCGGAGGCGAGCCCCGCGTCGTCGGCCCTGGCCGCGGACATGCCGAGCGTGGCGAGGGCGGGCAGCACCAGGCCGCCTCCGGCGATCAGCAGCATGACGGGCAGCAGGTCGGGGACGTATGACGCCTGCACCGGCACCCGGGTGAGCCAGGCCATCGCGGCGAGCAGCAGCACCAGCCCGGCGACGAGCACGGCACGGGCCCCGAACCGGTCGTTGAGCCGGGCGGAGACGAACAGCGAGACGCCGCCGATGGCGACCGCGGCCGGGAGCATCGCCAGGCCGGTCTCCAGCGCGCCGTAGCCGAGCACCTTCTGCATGTAGAGCGCGACGAGGATCTGGAAGGCGAACATCGCCGACAGGCTCAGCATCTGGGCGAGGTTCGCGCCGGCGACGTTGCGGGAGCGCAGGACGCGCAGCGGCATGAGCGGGCTGCGGGCGGTGGCCTGGCGGGCGAAGAACCCGGCCAGCAGCGCGAGCGAGAGCGCGCCCAGGCCCAGCGTGTGCCCGGCGGCCCAGCCGTACTCCTCGATCTTGACGACGGTGTAGATGCCGAGCATGAGGCCGCCGGTGACGAGGGCGGCGCCGAGCGTGTCGGCGCCCGCCGCGAGGCCGGCGCCGCGGTCGGCGGGCAGGACGCGGACGGCCAGGGCGACGGTGGCCAGGCCGATCGGCAGGTTGATGAAGAAGATCCAGTGCCAGGAGAGCGCGCCGGTGAGGACGCCGCCGAGCACCTGGCCGATGGAGGCCCCGGCCGCGCCGGTGAAGCTGAACACGCCGATGGCCTTGGCCCGTTCGCGTGGCTCGGTGAACAGCGTCACCAGGATGCCGAGCACGACCGCGGAGGCCAGCGCGCTGCCGGCGCCCTGGAGGAAGCGGGCGGCGATCAGCACGGCGGGCGTGGTGGCCAGGCCGGCGAGCAGCGACGCGGCGGCGAAGATCACGTTTCCGGCGAGGAAGACGGTCTTGCGGCCGATCAGGTCGCCGAGCCGCCCGGCCAGGAGCAGCAGGCCGCCGAAGGGGATCAGGTAGGCGTTGACGGTCCAGCTCAGCCCGGCCGCGGTGAAGCCGAGGTCGCGCTGGATGGCGGGCATCGCGACGGTGACGATGCTGCCGTCGAGGATGGTCATCAGGCCGGCGGCCGACAGCGCGATCAGCGCGAGCGGGCGCGATGGGGTGGGGGACATGGCCTCTCCTGTTCAGATGCGGACAGGTGAGACCCTAACAGATGGTTTTGTTGTAGACGATCCCCGTCGGACCTATTTCTGGGACTGGCGGGCCCGGCGCGCGCCCGGCGCGACCTCGACCGGGGTGGACAGGTGGCCCTCGGCCAGCCGCCGCATCGCCGCAAGGAGCGTCTCGCGCTCCGCCTCCGGCAGGGCGTGCAGCGCCTCCCGGTGCACGCCGTCGACGATCTCCTGGCTGCGCCGGGCGATCTCGGCGCCCTTCTCGGTGACCGCGATGATGCGCGCCCGCCGGTCGGTGCTCGACGGGCGGCGCTCGGCCAGCCCGGCCTTCTCCAGGGCGTCGACGGTGACCACCATCGTCGTCTTGTCCATGTCGCCGAGCTCGGCGAGCTGGATCTGCGTGCGCTCCTCCTCCAGGGCGTGGACGAGCACGCAGTGCATCCGCGCCGTCAGGCCGATCTCGGCCAGCGCGGCGGCCATCCTCGTCCGCAGCACGTGGCTGGTGTGGTCGAGCAGGAACGACAGGTCGGGCTCAGTGCGGCCGGGCGCCATTGCGGTCATGCCACCAGCCTAGCCAATCGTCCCCATCCGGATTATCCGCAACGACCCTGCCCGGAGTCGGCTCACGCCCGCGTCACCCGGCCGGCGCCTCCCCCGATCAGCCTCCGATCCAGGCCGCGACGTCGGCGACCACGGCCGGGTCCACGTGCTGCGCGGGCTCGTACCCGGCCGGGGTCGACGGGCCCGTGCCGGGGAAGAACAGGTGGTCGTCGGCGTCGAAGACGCGGATCGTGACGTCGGGCCGGTGGCCGAGCCCGGCGCGCCAGCCCGCCAGGTCGTGCTCGACGGTCACCTGGTAGTCGCGGCCGCCCTGGAGGATGAGCATGGGCCGCTCCAGCGCCGCCGCCGTCGCGACGGGGTCGTAGCCGCGCAGCTCCAGCCAGTACGGCGCGGGCAGGCCGAACAGCAGCGACCGCGCCGGGGCCGAGGGCGACAGGGCCGGGTCGGCGACCGCCTCGGCCTGCCGGGTGATCATCTCGACGGCGGCGTCCATGTCCGGCCCCGGGTCCAGCGACGCGAGGTGCCGGACGACGCGGACGGCGGCCTCGTGCATGGGCTGCGTGTCACCGGCCATGATCACCAGGCCGGCGACGGCCGGCTCCGCCTCGGCGACGCGCGGGGCGACCTTGCCGCCCATGCTGTGGCCGAGGACGAACACGCGGTCCGGGTCGACGCCCGGCTCGTCCCGCAGCAGGCGGACGGCGGCGGTCGCGTACGGCACGTACTCGCCGGTCATCGTGAGCTCGGCGGCGGCGTGGACGTGGGTGGCCTTGTCGAACCTGGCGACCGCGATCCCGCGCGTGGCGAGCCCCCAGGCCAGGTCCTTGAGCGGCTTGTTGGCCCCGCTGGTGGCGTCGCGGTCGAACGGCCCTCCCCCGCTGAGCAGGACGACGCCCGGACGCGGGCGGGGCCCGCTCGGCAGGCTCGCCGGGCCGGGCCCGCGCGGGAGGGTCAGCGTGCCGGGGACGGCCAGGGGCCCGTCGCCGATCACGACGTCGCGTTCGGCGAACGCCGCCGGGTCGGCGTACGGCGGCGGCTCCCAGGGCGGGGTGAGCGCGGTGAGCCGCAGGTCGTGCAGCAGGCCGTCGGCGTCGACGGCGACCACGACGGCGAGCCCGCCGCCCTCGCCGGTGACCGGGACGCTCACGCGGGCCGGACCCGGCCCGGCCTGCTCGGTCGCGGGCTCGCCGATGCCGGTGACCGGCCCCCGCTCGGCGATCGCGCCCGTCCAGGCCGCGCGCACCGCCCCGGCGTCGATCAGCTTGCGCAGCGGCGCCGCGAACAGCCGCTCGAGCTCCGCGAACCGTCCCGCGTGTGCGAGCTCGGCGACCGTCCGGGCGGTCGTCTCCGCCCCTGTTAACATTCTCATAGTTTGAGAACGGTAGCACGACATGAGATCGTACGGGTGTGAACACGCTGGAGCTCCTGGGCCACCCCGTACGGCTGCGCGTCGTGCACGCCATGCGCGGCGGGCGGACGCTGACCACGACCGAGCTGTGCGGCCTGATCCCCGACGTCTCCAAGGCCACCGTGTACCGGCACGTCGACCTCCTGGCGGCCGGCGGGGTCCTGGAGGTGGCCGGCGAGCAGCGGGTGCGCGGCGCGGTCGAGCGCCGCTACCGGCTGCGGCAGGACCGGGCGGTGATCGACGCCGAGCTGATGCGGACGCTGACGCCCGACGACCACCGGCGCGGCTTCGCCACGGCGATGGCGATCCTGCTCGCCGAGTTCAACGCCTACCTCGACCGTGAGCACGCCGACCCGCTCGCGGACCTGGTCGGCTACCGGCAGCACGCCGTCTGGCTCAGCCCCGAGGAGCTCGACGAGCTGATCACCGGGCTGCGCGCGGCGATCGCGCCCAAGCTGGCCAACGAGCCGGGCCCCGGCCGGTCCCGCTACCTGCTCAGCCCGATCCTGTTCCCGAGCGAGGACGCCGGATAGCGACGCCGGCCTCCCTGGGCCGGGCCACGCACGCTACCCCTGAACCTGGCGAAGGTCCTCGCGGCCGGGTGACGGTTACGGCAGCATGATCGGGAGGAAGTCCGCCCGTGAGCCGGAGATGAGATGACCGCGACCGCAGAGACCACGCTCGACCTCCCCTTCGACGCCGTCACCCCGCTCATGGGGGTCGAGGAGGAGTATCTGCTCGTCGACCCGGCCACGCGGGCGGTCGCCCCGCGGGCGCGGGCCGTCGTCGAGCGGGCCGCCGCCGAGCTCGGCGACCGCGTCGGCGCGGAGATCACCCGCTTCCAGGTGGAGGCCAAGACGGCTCCGTGCGCGGGCGTGGCGGAGCTGGGCGGCCAGCTCGCGGGCATGCGCCGGGCGGTGGCCGCCGCGGCCCGCGCCGAAGGGCTGGCCGTGATCGCGTCGGGGACGCCCGTCCTGCCCGGCGCGGTGCCGCCGCCCATCACCGAGGGCGCCCGCTACGACCAGGGCATCGCCGCCTACCGGGCGCTGCACGACGAGCAGAGCATCTGCGCCGGGCACGTGCACGTGCACCTGCCCGACCGCGAGCTGGCCGTGCTCGTCTGCAACCACCTGCGGCCCTGGCTGCCCGCGCTGATCGCGCTGATGGCCAACTCGCCGTTCTGGGAGGGCCGCGACACCGGCTACGCCGCCTGGCGGGTGCTGGCCTGGGGCAAGTGGCCGGTGGCCGGGCCGCCGCCCTACTGCGCGAGCGCCGCCGAGCACGACCGGCTGGTGGCGGCGCTGACCGCGTCCGAGGCGGTGGTCGACCCCGGCACCCTGTTCTGGGACGCCCGCCCGTCGGCCCGCCTGCCGACCGTGGAGGTGCGCGTCGGCGACGTGCCCGCCTCGACGGCCGAGGCGACGCTGCTGGCGCTGCTCGTCCGGGCGCTGGTGACGGTGTGCGCGAAGCGGGCGCGCGACGGCGACCCCGGTCCCCGGCCGGCCGAGCCGCTGCTGCGCGTGGCCTACTGGCGCAGCGCCCGCGACGGGCTGGAGGGCCACTCGGTCGACCCGTTCACCGGCGTGCCGCGTCCCGCCACCGAGCTGGTGGCCGAACTGCTGGAGCTGGTCCGGCCCGCGCTGGCCGCCAGCGGCGACCTGGAGGCGGTCCAGGAGCTGTGGCGGCGGCTGCGCGCGTCGGGCAGCGGCGCGGCCCGCCAGCGCGCCGCCTTCGCACGGCGCGGCCTGCTGACGGACGTGGTGGACGACCTGGTCGCCCGCTTCACCCGCTGACCGGCCGGGCTCAGCCGGGCAGCCAGCGGGCCAGGAACGCGCGCAGCGGCTCGGCGTGCCGGACCGGGTCGTCCCAGCGGGCCTGCAGGTCCTCCAGCAGGTGCCGCTCGGCCAGCAGCTCGCCGCCGCGCCAGGCCCGGACGACCGGGTGCAGGAACGCGCACTCCTCGGCCCGCTCCGGCTCCGGGTGGCGGCGGATGGCGAACACGTCGGCGTAGTCGCGCCGGCCCCACCGCAGCGTGACCGTGAACGTCAGCCCGCCGCCGAACCGCTCGACCGCGTAGTCCTCCGGCAGGTCCCGGTAGTGCCGTACGCCGCCGTCGACGACGTAGGCGTCGCACAGGTACTCGAACTGCGTCCACAGCGCGGAGCTGTGGTTGACCCGCGCCAGCATCGACCGCGTCAGCGCCTCGGCCTCGGCGGGCACCGCGCCCTCGGGCAGGGGGACGCCGTCGTAGCGCTCGCCGAGCAGCGCGGCCAGCACGCGCAGGTTGTAGCGGAAGCCGTCGACGAACGCCGACGAGGCCCGCTTGAAGTCGCGCGCCTGCATCAGCGTGCCCGCGAAGTACAGGCCGTCGACGTTGGCCGAGCGGAAGTCGGGCCGGATGGCCGGCAGCCGCCCGCCGGGCGCCATCTCCGGCCGGCACTCCTCGGCGAACAGGCCGGTGTCCATGACGAAGCCGGTGCAGCGCAGCACCGCGTCGTAGTCGAGCTCGGCCCGCTCGCCGTCGGCCAGCGTGTAGGTGATGGAGGCGCGCACGCCCTCGCCGTGCCGTTCGAGCTTGTCGACGGTGCATTCCAGCACGGCGTGCAGCGTCTTGAACCAGTAGCTGTCCAGCAGCGCCCCGTACTGGCCGCGCACGTGGCCGGGGTGCTTGGTGGTCCAGGCGAGCCGGACCGGGCTGGGGCTGGCCAGGTGGATGACGGACGCGTGCGGCAGCAGCGCCATCGCGGTCTCGAACGCGGCGTTGCCCTTGCCGATGATCAGGACGCGGCGGCCGGTGAACTCCTCGCCCGCCGTCGGCACGTCCTCGTAGCCAGTCGCGAGCTCGATGCCCGGGATGTCGGGCACGTACGGGCCGCTCCAGCCGGAGGCGACGATCACGCACTCGGCGCGCACCACGCGGTCTCCGGCGTGCACCTCGAACAGCCCGTCGCGCTTGCCGACGCGGGTCACCGGCGTGTCGAAGCGGACGTTCAGCCCGTGGAGGGCGTGGAAGTCGCCGAGGTAGCGGACCAGGTCGTCGGCGTGCGGGAAGTATTCGCGCGAGTAGGCGTCGAAGCGCAGGTCGGGGCCGTCGTCGCAGAGCAGCGAGTTCCAGTCCCAGCGGAGCTGGATCTCGCGTTCCTTCTCGCCGGTGTTGACCTTGTTGAGCGAGATGAGCCGCCGGTGGCGGGGGTAGCGGCGGAAGAAGCCGCCGGGCGCGTGCTCGCGTTCGAGGGTGAGGTAGTCGGCGCCGGCGCGCTGGAGGAAGTAGCTGAGCTGGAGCCCGGCGGGACCGGCTCCGATGATCACGTAGCGGTGCCGTTCATCATCCATCGGCGACGCTCGTGTAGCCCCGCTCGACGATGCGCTCGGCGGAGGCGGCGTAGAAGGAGTCGTCGTCCGGCGTGTCGGTGGCCAGGCCGTCGACGTAGCGGTTGAACATGCAGAACGCGGCGGCGATCAGCACGGTGTCGTGGATCTCCACCTCGGTGGCGCCCTCGGCCTCGGCGGCGGCGACGAGCTCGCCGGTGACGTTCCTGCCGCCGCGCTGCACGGCGGCGGCGATGGCCAGCAGCGCGCGGAGCTTCGGCGTGACCGGCGCGCTCGCGGCGTCGGCGTGGACCGCGGCGACGAGGTCCGCGCCCTCGGGCAGTTGCGCGGCGGCGAACGCGGAGTGGGAGGCGGTGCAGTAGGAGCACGCGTTGAGCCCTGACACGTAGGCGGCGATCAGCTCGCGCTCGCCGCGGGTCAGCGTGCTCTCGCCGCGCAGCAGGACCTCCGCCAGCGCGTTCAGCGGCCGGGCCGTCTCGGGCCGGAACGCGAACAGGCCGCGGATGCCCGGCACGCCGGAATCGATGGTGACGTGGGGCAAGACACAACTCCTTCGGACGACCGGGCACCTGCATGATCGTTGTGTAATGCGCGCCTGTCAACGCCTCTTTTCCGGTCGCCGGCCCCATTTGTTTCCCGGCGGCGGGACAAGGGTTGTCGGGCGTTACCGCCCGGCGTAATGTCACGCACGCCACGTGAACCCCGTTTAACGACCGGAGAGTGCGTCATGGCCGATCACCCGAACATCACCGTCGCCGCTAACAGCTACGACGCGATGGCGAAGGGCAACTGGGATTACCTGCGCGACGAACTTCTCGCCGACGACGTGGTCTTCCACGTGCCCGGCCAGGGCTCGCTGGCCCGCGACTACCGGGGCAAGGACGAGGTGCTGGGCTATCTCAAGCGTCTCGCCCAGAGCACCGGCGACACGTTGCGGATGGAGCCGCGCACGTACCTGGTGGGCGACGACCACGTCGCGGCGATGCTGAGCGTCTACGCCGAGCGCGAGGGCCGGGTCCTGGAGGACACCGGCCTGCAGGTCTACCGCGTCACCGGCGGCAGGATCAGCGAGCGGTGGAGCTACCCGGACGACCCTGGCGCCGTGGACGCGTTCTTCGCCTCCTGATCACGCGCTCTCGGCCAGCTCCTTGCGCCAGACGGCCACGTAGCCGCTGGTCAGGCGGGCCCTGGCCGCGTAGTGCTCCGGATCGTCGCAGGCCAGCGTGGCCAGCCCGTCGACGTAGCGGTTGTACATGCAGAACGCCGCGGCGATCAGCACCGTGTCGTGGATCGCCAGGTCCGAGGCCCCCTCGGCCCTGGCGGCCTCGACCAGGTCGGCGCCGACCTGCTGCCCGCCGCGCTGCACCGCCGCCGCGATCGCGAGCAGCGCCCGCAGCCTGGCGGAGATCGGCGCCGTGTCCGGGTCGGCCCGCACCGCGTCGACCAGCTTCATGCCCTCGGGCAGCCGGACCGCGGCGAACGCCGCGTGGGTGTGGAAGCAGAACCGGCACCGGTTCAGTGACGACACGTACGCCGCGATCAGCTCACGTTCGGCGCGGTCCAGGGTGTCGTCGCCGGAGAGGAGCACCTCCGACAACTGCGTGAGCGGCGCCGCCGCCTCGGGCCGGTAGCGGAACAGCCCGCGAATTCCCGGCTCATCCGAAACCAGTGTAATGTGCGGGCGTTTTCCGCCCGCGTGGTTGACGAATTCCCGCCGTCGCGGGGGCCAATTCACCTGTGCCATTTGCCGTCCCTTCGTCCGCCGAATTCGCCTGCATACTGCAAGTGTGCGGTCCGGGCCGCCGCGTATCCGGAATTGTGCGGGCCAGCATGATGTCCGCCGTGACACGTTCCTGTCAGCCCGGACGCTGGACGGCGGCGGGACTCAGTCCCGCACGGCGCGCGCCAGGGCGTTGCCGTCGCCGGGGGCGACCGGTTCGGTGAGGAAGACCGGCCCCTGGGCCATGAACCTCGGCCGGGTGCCGCGGTGCTCGTCGGCGGCGTGCACGGTCAGCGGGTGCACGAGGTAGACGTCGCCGGGCAGGCCGGTCGCGCGGGCCACCGGGCGGTCGCGGGACGCCTCGTCCAGCAGCGGCCCGGCCTCGAACGGGTCGAGCACCCGCTCGCCCAGCACGCGGGCGGCGTCACGGTGGGAGCCCACCCGGATGCGGGTCGGCGCGTCGTCCTCGCCCACCTCCGACAGCAGCGTGAGCAGCAGCATCGTCTCGGGCCGCCCGGACACCGCCCAGGAGCCGTCGGGCCGGGCGACGGAGGCGTCGATGTGCCAGCCCCGGTCGTCGACCTCGGACTTGCCGGGGAAGCGGACCGGCATGTTGCCGATGGCTCCGCGCGGCTTCCAGCCGCCCGGCCCGGCCAGGGCGTCGAGCGCCTCGGCCAGGCGGGCGCTGCGGACGAACGCGCCGAACGGCCCCTGGCCGGTGACGTCGGCGGCCCACACCACGGGCTGCCGCCATCCGGCGGGGTCGTCGGGCGACAGGCCGATCTGGTGCCACACCGCCGCCCTGGCCGCGTCGCCGGCCTCACGGGGCACGGCGGCCTCCAGCTTGACGAATCCGTCGGCGACGAAACGCTCCACGTCCACAACAGTCATGGCAGCCACCGTAACGGGGCTGTCCACTGCTTTTCAGCGGCCGACCAGCGCCTGGAGCAGACCGGGGAAGGCCTCGTCGATCTCGTCGCGGCGCAGCGCGTTCATCCGGGAGGTGCCCACGTAGTGCTGGCGGATGAGGCCGGCCTCGCGCAGCACGTTGAAGTGGTGGGTGGCGGTGGACTTGCTGACGGGCAGCTCGATGGTGCCGCAGCTGACGTCCTCGCAGGCCCGGTAGAGCTCGCTGACGATGTGGCGGCGCACGGGGTCGACGAGGGCCTCCAGCACCTGCTGGAGGGTGATCGTCCGGATGTCCGGGTGTGGCGGGACGCGCTCCCGCCCGGTTCGCCGTGCCACCGTCATCACCCCACCCTAGCAAAGTACGGCGACCATCGAAGTTTGACAGCGATCGTACTTTCCGCTTGAGTGAACCCCTCACCACGGAAGGAACGATGCGCGATGACCAGGACGGTGCGCTTCCACGAGCTCGGCGGACCCGAGGTGCTGCGGCTGGAGGACGTGGAGCCCGGCGACCCCGGCCCCGGCGAGCTGCTGGTCCGGGTCGACGCGATCGGGCTCAACCGCGCCGAGACGCTGTTCCGCAGCGGCCACTACATCGAGCCGGTCAAGGAGTTCCCCGCCCGGCTCGGCGCCGAGGCCGCGGGCGTGGTCGAGGGCGTCGGCGCCGGCGTGACGGGGTTCGTCCCC
This sequence comes from Nonomuraea sp. NPDC049725, assembly GCF_040674795.1. Taxonomy (NCBI): domain Bacteria; kingdom Bacillati; phylum Actinomycetota; class Actinomycetes; order Streptosporangiales; family Streptosporangiaceae; genus Nonomuraea; species Nonomuraea sp. NPDC049725. The sequence goes on from NZ_JBFANJ010000028.1 coordinate 48,105, forward strand.
GGCCAGGAGATCAGCGTGGTGCCCGCGTTCTCCATGAACGACTACGGCGTCTACGCCGAGCGCGCGGTGGTCCCGGCCGCGGCGGTGCTGTCCCGCCCCGCCGGGCTCGACGCGGTCGGCGGCGCGGCGGTGTGGATGCCGTACCTGACGGCGTACGGGGCGCTCGTGGAGGTCGGCGGGATGCGAGCGGGCGACACGGTCGTGCTGACGGCGGCCTCCAGCAGCGTCGGCCTGGCCGCGATCCAGGTCGCCGGCCGCGTCGGCGCGGTGCCCGTCGCGACCACCCGCACGCGGGCCAAGGCGGCGCGGCTGCGCGCGGCCGGGGCGGCCGAGGTGATCGTCACCGAGGAGGAGGACGTGGCCGCGCGGGTGCTCGCGCTGACCGGCGGGCGCGGCGCCGAGTTCGTCTTCGACGCCGTCGCCGGTCCCGGCGTGCTGGAGCTGGGCCGGACGGTCGCGCCGGGCGGCTCGCTGATCATGTACGGGGCGCTGAGCGGCGAGGTGACGCCCTATCCGGGGTTCGCGCTCGGCATGCCCGCCCTGAACATGCGCACCTACACCGTGCACGAGACGACCACCGATCCGGACCGGCTGCGCCGCGCCGAGGCGTTCGTCGCCTCCGGCCTGCGCGCCGGCGCGTTCGCGCCCGTCGTGGACCGCGTCTTCGACCTGGCCGACGTCGCCGAGGCGCACCGCTATCTGGAGTCGGGCGCCCAGGTCGGCAAGATCGTCGTCACGACGGGCCGGTGACGGGCAGGCTCCGCTCCCTGATGGGCGCGTAAAGGGCGCTCCAGCCGTTGAACAGCCCGGTCGCGAAGTAGTGGACGTTGGTGGCGAGCACGGCGAGCAGCGTCATGGCCACGTACAGCCCCAGCCCGGCCGCCCTGACGAGGTCGACGGGCAGCGTGTACGCGATCGCGACCCGGGCCGCGGCGTCGAGCAGCAGCGCGACGGACCAGATCACGGTGGACACCCGCCAGATCCGGCGGAAGGCGGGCAGCCGCTCCCAGTAGACGTCCCACGGCTCGCGCACCGGCCCGCGCGGGAGCCTGCGCTCCACCAGCGGCCGGGTGAACTCGTAGGCCATCGGCCTCCCCCACCACACCGAGGCCAGGAACCACAGCCCGGCGGCGGCGGTGACGAACCCCTCCTTGGCCAGCAGCAGCCGCTCGTCCCCGCCGGCCAGCGCGGCCAGCAGGGCGATGCCCATCATGCCCGCCATGAACAGGCCGAGCCCGTCCAGCCTGCGCCCCCGGGCGAACTGCCAGGCGGTGACCACGGCGGGGACCAGCGCGTCGACCAGCAGCGCGAGATAGACGCTGACCCCGAGCGCGCGCAGCCCGTAGTAGACCCCCAGCGGCACCACGACGTTCAGCGCGAACGACAGGGCCCGGCTCACCCGCCGCTCCGGGTGGCCAGGTCGAACAGCGTCACGAGCTCGCGCGCGTATACGTCGAGGTCGAGGTCGGGCTTGGTGCGCAGCAGGAACGGCAGCCCGTCGAGCGAGCGCTGGATGGTCGCCGCCATGACGAACGTGTCGAACTGCCGGAACTCCCCCCGGCTCTGCCCGTCACGCAGGATCGCCTCCAGGTGCCCGAGGACGCCGTTCTCCTCGTCGGGGCCGTAGGACCGGCTCTCGCCCTCGCCACCGCGCCAGTCGAGGAAGATCGTCATCAGCGCCTGCATCTCACCGGCGTGCGTCGCGTTGAACTCCACCAGCCCGGTGATGTACGCGCGCAGCCGGGCGGCGGCGCCGGGCAGCCCGGCCATCCGCTCCCCCAGGTGGCGGCCGAGCTTGCCGATGACGTGGCTGACGACCTCGGCCATCAGCTCGTCCTTGCCGGCGAAATGGTAGGAGATCAGCCGCGTGCTGCTGAGCCCGGCCCGCTTGGCGATCCGGGCGAACGACGTCTGGCCGTAGCCGGCCTCGCTCAGGGTCTCCACGGTCGCGGCGATGATCTGCGCGCGCCGGGCCTCCCCCGTGAACGTTCTTACTTGCATGGGTAAAACATACGCCATTCGAGTAACCGGCGCCAGGGTCAGCCCAGCGGCTGGGCCGAGCCGAACACGCCGTGCGGGTCGTGGACGGCCTTCAGCTCGCGCAGCCGGGGCAGGTTGGCCCCGTGGTAGGCGCGCGCCCAGTCGGCCAGGTCCGGGTCCGGGTAGTTGGGGTAGACGCCGGACGTCCACGGGGAGATGCGCTCCCAGGTGCGGCGCAGCCAGGCGTGCGCGTCCCGGCGGCGGCTGTCGCTCGCCCGGAAGCCGACCTGCACGGCCTGCTTGAGCAGGAATCGCGGCGTGCGGTGGGCGAAGGCCGTCGCGGCGGGGTCGACGCGGCCGATCGCGCCCGCCCACGGCACGAACTCCAGGTCTCGGATCTCGCCGTACACCCGGTCGGCGGCCAGCCGTTCCAGCAGGCCCTCGACGGCCTCCCGGGGCAGCACGCCGGGCAGGAAGCCCGACTTGCTCAGGCGCAGGCCGGGCCGCTCGCCGGGCGGCAGCTCCGTGGCGGCTCCGGCTCCGCCGTCGGCGTAGGAGTGGTGGCAGGCGGCCGCGGCGCCCTCCAGCCGGGTGAGCGTGAGCCGGTCCACCGGGGCCAAGGCGGCCACCAGCTCGGCGGCCTGCTCCTCCGGCCCGGCGACGACGCCGAACAGCACCGCGTACGGCTCCTCCTCGGGCTCGTCGCCGGCGATGACGGCGATCTCCAGGTTGACCTCGTCCGGCGCGCCGGGCGCCCAGTGCTGCCAGGCGTCCACGAGGGCGGCGGCGTCGCCGAAACCGCAGATCGCCTGGACGGCGGTGACAGGGACGATCGGGCGGGTGCGCAGCGTCAGCCGCGTGACGGCGCCGAACGTGCCGCCGCCCGCCCCGCGCAGCCCCCACAGCAGGTCGTCGCCCGCCTCGACGGCCCGCCCGTCCGCCAGGACGACGCGCGCGGCCAGCAGGTGGTCGGCGCCGAGCCCGTACAGGCGGGAGAAGACGCCGTAGCCGCCGCCGAGGACCGCGCCCGTCACGCCCACAGCCGGGCACCAGCCGCACGGCACCATGCGCCCGTGCTCGGCCAGCCGCCGGGCCAGCTCGCCGATCCGCACGCCGGGCCCGACCCGCACGGTGCCGTCGCCGACCTCGATCGTCCGCATCCCGCCGAGGTCGACCAGGAGGCCGGTCGTCGAGGAGTGCTCGGCGAAGCTGTGGCCGCCGCCGCGCAGCGCGAACGGCAGGCCGCGGGCACGCGCGAGCTCCAGCGCGCCGATCACGTCGGCCTCGGAGCCGCAGCAGGCCACGGCGGCGGGCAGCGCCTCGTCGAGCGTGCCCAGGAACGGCTTGCGGCGGGCCTGGTAACCGGGCTCGCCGGGGTGGATGAGCCGCGGCGCGGTCATCGGCGGGCCGGCTTGCCGGTCTGGAGCGCGTACAGCTCGGCGTAGCGGCCTCGCAGCGCCAGCAGCTCCTCGTGGGTGCCCTGCTCGGCGATGCGGCCCTGGTGCAGCAGGTAGACGCGGTCGGCGTGCCGCACGCTGGTCAGCCGGTGCGTGATCAGCACGACCGTGCGCTCGCCGGCGATCCGCCGGAGCGTCTCGTAGACGGCGTACTCCGCCTTGGCGTCCAGCGGCGCGGTCGGCTCGTCCCAGATCAGCAGCGGCCCGTCGCGGAACAGCCCCCGGGCGACGGCCAGGCGCTGCCACTGCCCGGCCGACAGCTCGTGACCGCCCCGGAACTGCTTGGACAGCAGCGTCCGCCAGCCCGAGGGCAGCCCGGCGATCACGTCGTCGGCGGCAGCGAGCGAGGCGGCCTCGCGCAGGGCGTGGTCGCCCGGGTCGGGGCGGTCGTGGCGGCCCATGCGGACGTTGGTCCTGGCGTCGTGCGGCCAGCGGACCGGGTGCTGCGGCACCAGCACGACCCGGTCGGCCAGCGAGCGCGGGTCCAGCCCGGCGCAGTCGAGCCCGTCCCAGCACATGGTCCCGGTGGTGGGCCGGTACAGCCCGGCCAGCAGCCTGGCCAGCGTGGTCTTGCCCGAGCCGTTCTCGCCGACGAGCGCGATCGTCCGGCCGGCGTGGACGGTCAGGTCGATGCCGCTCAGCGCGGGCCCGGCGCCGCCCGGGTAGGTGAAGCCGACGTCGCGCAGGGTGATGCGCGCGGGTGAGCGGGGCGCGGGCACACCGCCCTCGGGCCGCCTCCTGGCTTCGGCGTCGGCCAGGAAGTCGTGGTAGTCGGCCACGTACAGGGACTGCTCGAACAGCTGGTTGGCGGCCTGGGTGAGCTGGCGCAGCGCCCCGGCGGCCACCCTGACGGCGATCACGGCGGTGCCGGCGGCGGCGGTGGCGATCCAGCCGGCGTGCAGCATCAGCCCGAGCGCGGCCAGCACGCCGGCCAGGGCCAGCCCGGCGGCGGCGCGGCCGGCGGCGGTGGCCCGCGCCATGGCCAGCCCGACCCGCGTCTCCTCCGCCTTCAGCACGCCCGCCACCTGCCGGTACTCGGCGAGCACGGACGGCTCGGCCTGGCAGGCGCGCAGCTCGCCCGCCGGCTCGCGTTCGGTGGCCAGGGAGGTGAGCAGGTCCACGCGGCGGTTCAGCGTGACCATCGCGCGCATGCCCGCGTAGCCGCGCCTGGCGGCCCTGAGCACCGCCCACGCCTCCGGGATCACCCCGGCCACGAGCAGCGGCACCAGCAGCGGGTGCAGCACGGCGAGCCCGGCGGCGGCGGCCGTCACCCCGCAGGCGGCGCCGAGCAGGTCGACGAGGTTGCCCGCGGAGCGGTCGAGGTGGAACAGCCCGCGGTCGCGGGCCCGGTGCAGGCCGTCGAAGAAGTCCACGTCGTCGAGGTCGGCCAGTTGCACGCCGAGCGCCGCGGCGAACAGCCGCTCCTGCGCGGCCCGGCGCAGCGCCGGTTCGAGCCGCGCCCTGGCCAGCTCGACGCCCGCCACGGCGGCTCCGCGCAGCGCCACGATCACGGCGACGAGGACGAGGTCGGGCAGCGCGGCCAGGATGCGTTCCGGGGCCGCCCCTGCGGCCAGCAGCTCGTCCAGCACGGCGGTGGTCGCCAGCAGGCCGCCCGCCGTCGCCGCGCCGATCGCGAGCTGGAGGGCCAGGACGGCGAGCGCGGGACGGCGCCCGCACTCCCAGACGAGCCGCAGCACGGGCGCGACGAGCGCCGGCAGGCGGCGCAGGGTGTGCCGGGGCCCGTCCGGGCTGTCGAGGTGCCAGTAGGGGGTGACGAGCTCGTCCTGCGCGTCCGCCGTCATGCCGCTCACGCCGGGTCCGGCAGCAGGACGGACGGCAGCGCGCAGTCCGGGTGCATGCGCAGGAGCTGGTAGGCGACGCCGCCGAGTCCGGGCAGCAGGCCCGGCGCGAAGGCGTCCCTGGCCAGGCCGCTGACCGGGCCGTTGACCTCCAGGCTGCCCAGGATGTGGGCGTCCAGGACGGCCCGGTCCACCGGCGCGACCCCGGCGGCCCGCGCGTGTTCGATCACTTCCCAGGAGCCGAGGTCGCCGTGGCAGAGCGTGTGGTTCCAGCCGGTGCCGTCGGCCCAGCAGGAGGCGGCGGCGCGGGTCAGCCGGTCGCGCCAGCGGGCGCCGCCCTCGCGGGCGAGCCGGTCGGCGGCGACGATGCCGACGCCGCCCGCGCCGTGGCACCAGGCGGCGGCGGTGAACCCGTCGCCGCGCAGGTCCACCCAGCCGCGCTGGTCCGGGTCGTACAGGGTGTCCTCGTAGGCGAACGCGGCGTCGGCGAGCTCGCGCGTCCCGGCGGGGGCGGCGGGGGTGTCCGCCAGCCGGGACAGCGCCCAGCCGATGCCGGTGGCGCCGTGGGCCAGCCCGCCGAGGCCCTGCGGGAAGCGCGCACCCGGCCAGCACGCCCCGCCGGTCCGGTGCTCGGCCAGGGCGGCGAGGCGTTCGCCGATGGACGCGGCCAGCGCGGTCCAGCGCGGCTCCCCGGTCTGCTCGGCCAGCCGCAGCAGGGGGACGATCGCCCCGGACATGCCGGACAGCAGGTCGTAGCCGTCGTCGGCGTCGATCGCCTCCGGCAGCAGCTCGGCCAGCGCGCGGGCGCGGTCCGGCGCCTCCTCCCCGGCCGCGCCGAGCGCGCGCAGCAGCAGCCAGCCCCACACCTGCGAGGTGATGCCGAGGTACGCGCCGGGCGGTTCCGGCCGCAGCCGCATGTCCGCGCGCCGCTGGGCGGCGTCGCGGTCCTCGGTCAGGCGTACGGTGCGCAGGACAGCCGCCAGCAGGCCGGGCAGCTCGTCGACGGGCTCGGCCCGGCCGGCGGCGGCCTCGCCCACGTAGGCGGCCAGCAGGACGGCCACGCCGTGCGCGCCGCCGTACAGGTCGGCCGACAGCGGCTGCACCGCCCAGCCGGTGGGGTTGAGCACGGGCGTGATCCAGGTGACGGTGCCGTCGGGCCCGCGCACGGCGGCGTCCAGCACGCCCCGCATGATGCCGGCCGCCGCCGCGCGCCGCCTGGGCTCCAGCCGGTCGGTGAGGAGCAGGCCGGGCGACAGCCGCTTGTCCTCCGGCATCCAGCCCTCGTTCAGGTACGCGCTGACCAGGGCCGCCTGCGCCACCCGGCGGTCCAGCGCGTGGTCACGCGCCCGCCAGCGGGCCACGGCGTCGGCCACCAGGTCGAGCTCGGGCCCGCACCGGCTGCCTCCGGGGCCGCGCAGCACGCCCACCCGGGGCGTGGTGTCGAACAGCGGGATGTCGCCCTGGCACAGCTCGTCCACCTCGGCGGCGATGACGGCGGCGTCGCCGGGGGCGCCGGGCACGTTCTCGGACATCCTGGCCAGCAGCGCGGCGGCCCTGGCCCGGGCGGGCGCCTCGTCGTGCAGCGCGACGGGATGCCAGAGCATGCGGGCCAGCTCGGCGTAGGACTCGGTGGAGCGCAGCACGGCGCGGACCGGGCAGTCGGCGAAGCCCGCCAGCAGCGGCTCCAGCTTGGCCGACCGGTCCAGCTCGGCGAGGCGTTCGTCGAGCTCGTCGAACCCGGCGATGATGGCGTCCCAGTAGTGGCCGAGGACCGGCTCGGGGCTGGGGTGGTTGGCCGCCGGGGGCAGCTCCACCCGTTCGGTGCCCATTCTCGGGCTGTCGGTGCCGGCGTCGAGCACGACCGGCAGCTCGACCTCCGGCTGCTGGCCGGGCAGCGCCCCGGCCGCCGACATGTCGACGCCCCGCCAGCCCAGCGCGACGCCGCGCCCGGGGAGCAGCCCGGTGCGCATGACGGAGGCGTTGACCAGCTCGACGGCCAGGTCGACGGCCTGGCCGTAGCCGGAGGGGCGGGCCTTGGCGTGCGGGGTGAACAGGCTCTCGCAGTCGACGACCACGGGGTGCGGGCCCGCCGCGATGAGGTTCTCGGCGTGCAGGTCGCTGCCGCCGAGCAGGCGCATGAGGGCCAGCCAGTGGCCCATGCCCCGGTAGAAGGCGCGCAGCTCCGCGGCGTCGGCGCAGTGGCGGTGCCCGATGTGCTCGGCCCAGCCGTACCCGTCGCGGGTCACGACCTCGGGCACCCGCATGGTGGAGTCGCCGAGGTGGGTGAGCAGCCGGGCGAGCTCGGCGTCGACGGCCAGCGAGCGCGGCTTGTACAGCACCCGCCCGTCCTCGCCGTGCGCCAGCACGACCGTCTGCCCGCCGCGGTGGCTGTCTCCGGCGCCGAACTCGACGCGGGTGAGCTCGCCGGCCGGCGCGCCGGGCAGCGCGGCCAGCGCGGCGCGGTCGCGGGCGAAGCGGGCGGCGAAGCGGTGGGCCGCCTCGCAGCGGTTGCGGATCACGGTCGCCAGCCTGGCCTTCATGGCCGGGTACGGGCCGTCCAGGCCGCGCCAGAACGCCGGTTCCGCCACGGTCCGCTTCCACTGCTCCCAGCGGGCGGCGGGGTCGGGGGCGGTCAGGCGCCCGGAGAGCCGGGCGGCGTTCACCTCCAGGACCAGCACTCTGGTGATCTTGCGGCGGACGTCTTCGTCCAGGGACCGCGCCGAGCCCGCCAGGACGGCTGCGCGCTCGGCCCCGGCGAGGCCGGTGAGCCGTCCCAGCCGGGCCTCCAGGTCGGCCAGAGCCGGTCCGATCAGCGGGTCCAGCGGTGGGTCGAACTCACCGGCCATGTGCTCCCGTCCCCGCTCAGCAGCAGTAACGGGTGCGAGAAGCCGAGCAGGCGGTGCCGCACTTCCCGGACGCGCCCGGCCCGGTCATGGTGATCTCGGACTCGGCGTACGTGCCCTGCAGCAGCGGGCCCACCGGGCTGTCCGGCTCGTCGCCCGCCCTCCAGGCGGCGATGATCTCCTCGGCCCTTTCGAGGGTGACGGTCATCCTTGCTCCCTTCTCGGACTTGGCGTCATGATCTGGTGCCGGGTTCATGACGGCTAGACGTAAAAACTGCGCACTTGACACGACATTCCGGATATGAGAAAGACAGGCGTGATCACCGTTTCCGTCGTGGACGATGACCGGATGCTCATCGACGGGCTGGCCGCCTGGCTCGCCGCGGTGCCCGACGTCCGGCTGATCGGATCGGCCGCGACCGTCGCCGAGCTGCTCGCCGCCGAGCGCTCGCCGGCCGACGTGGTGCTGCTCGACCTGCTGCTCGCCGACCGCTCCGACCCCGCCGGCAACGTGCGCACGCTGGTACGGCTGCGCCGCCGGGTGCTCGTGGTCAGCGTCGTGACCTCGGGCGACATGGCCAGGCAGATGATCGCCGCGGGCGCGGGCGGCTACCTCACCAAGGATCACGACCTGGGGATGCTGGTCGCCAAGGTCAGGGAGGTGGCCGAGGACCGGGTGGCGATCTCGCCCGAGCTGGCGCTCGGCTGGCTGGCCGACCGCGACGGCGACCGGCCGGTCCTGTCGCCGCAGGAACGCGCGGTGCTGCTCGCCTACGCCTCCGGCATGACGCTCACCGCGGCGGCCCGCAGCGCCGGGGTGCAGCCGGGCACCGCCAGGAACTACCTCGAACGCGTCAAGGACAAGTACCGCAAGGCGGGCCGCCCCGCCTACACCAAGCTGGACCTGGCCGACCGCGTCAGGGAGGACGGTCTGGCCACCTGAGCTCCACGCACACCCCCTCGCCCGGCGCGGTGATCACCTCGGCGCGCCCGCCCACCTCGCGCATGCGCCCCATCACCGACGACCGCAGGCCGTAACCGGGCTCGACCAGGCCGGGATCGAAGCCCGTGCCCCGGTCGACGACGCGCACGGTGACCACGCCGTCCACCTCGACCGCGGTCAGCCACGCCTCGCGCTCCCCCGAGTGCCTGGCCACGTTGTTGAGCGCCTCCGCGCCGGCCTCCGCCATCGCCTCCCCCACCTCGTCGGGCACGCCGCCGGGCAGCGCCTCGGCGGCGTAGCGCACGCACAGCCCCAGCCCGGCCGCCCTGGCGACCGCGCGGGCCAGGCCGTTGCCCAGCCCGGTGGCGGGACCGATCGCGTCCTGCCTGATCAGCGTCCGCACGTAGGCGGCGTCGGCCGCGCACCGCCGCCGCACCTCCTCCGTACGGTGGTCCAGGCCGCCGCGGGCGATCGCGGTCAGCGTCGTCAGGACGGTGTCGTGCAGTTGCCGGTAGTGCGCCAGCCTGGCCCGCTCGGCTGCCCGCTCGGCCTCGGCCACCGAGCGCTGCTCGGCCAGGGCGTCCAGCCGCGTCGCCTGGGCGGCCAGGTAGCGGCGGATGAAGAAGACGATGACCGCGAACCACACGTAGCTGTTGACCCGCACGCCCAGCTCCACCACGGCCGGGAGGCGCTGGCCCAGGTCACCGGCGTGCGCGAGCGCGTAGACCGCGACCGGCGGCAGCAGCGCCGCGAACTGGACCGGCCGCTCGCACACCGCGCCGATCAGCGCGCCCGTCGCCAGCAGCGCGTGGGAGGACCAGTTGGACACGCACGTGCCGGACGAGGGCAGGCACGCCCCGGTCACCCCGATCATGAACACGCAGGTCGCGGCCACGTCGATCACCACCGCCCGGGGGTCGAACCAGCCGCGCCGCGCCACCCAGCGGAACAGCGCCGCGTTCCACGCCAGGGCCGCGGCCAGCAGCGCCACGTCGAGCCCCCGGCCGGTGGACAGGACGGGGACCGGGCCCCGCGCGGTGAACAGGCTCGAACAGGCGGGCAGCAGGTAGCTGAGCCGCTGGAGAAGCAGCAGCATCGCCACGAATCTGCGCACCCGCTCGGCGCTGGGCCTGGACGCCAGGAACAGCGGGTCCCGCCAGCCGAGTGAGCCCCGTCCGCCCGGGTCGCGCGGGTCGCTCGGGGGTGGAGGCTGCATGTGTAGCGACGCCCTTCAGACGAGCCGGACTCTAAGATCCATCGAGCCCGGCGCGATCTCAAGCGCGCGCCTGATACGGGTGTCCGAGTCGCCGTTTTCGGCGCGTGCTCACCGGCCGGCGAGCCCGTCCCGTACGCGGTCGATCAGGGCGGCCCGGTCGACGCCCGCCAGCGCGAGGGCGCGCGGGACCGTGCCCGCCTCGGCCTGGAGGACGGCGATCAGCAGGTGGCCCGGCCGCAGGTCCTTCTTGCGGTGGGCCCTGGCCATCCGGTCCAGGGCGAGCTTGACCGAGGCGCCCAGGCCGAGCCGGCGCTCCGGGTCGCGGGTGGCGGGCGGCAGGTCGAAGTCGCCGAGCGACACCCCGGCGACGCTCAGGCTGTGCTCGAACTCGCGGCGCAGCGCGGCCTTCAGCGCCGCGTGGTCCAGGCCCGCCGCGGTGAGCGCCGGATCGGGGCCGGCGGCGATGGCCAGCAGCAGGTGGTGCGCCTCGATGGTGGCCGAGCCGTCCTGCGCGGCCTCCTCCTCGGCGCGCCCCAGGACCTCCTGGAGGTGGAGGTCGATCTCGCTCATGCCCGCCTCCGCAGCGTCACCCCGGCGGCGATGAGCCGCTTGGCGTGCTTCTTGTGGACCGCCTGGCGCGTGACGGCGAGCGCCTCGGCGACCTGCGGCCAGCTCCAGCCGGCCCGCATCGCCTGCTCGACGGCGGCGTCCTCGAGCTGGTCGGCCAGCCGGCGCAGTGCGGCCACGGCGGCCAGCGCGTCGGCCGGATCTTCGCTTGCCATGCGGGCAAGCCTAGCAACTAGAGTTGCTTATGCACGCCGGCCCCGTACAGGGCGCTGAACAGCGGCCACGTCAGCGCGGCCATCTCGGCGGGCGAGCGCGGGCAGCCGCGCTGGAGCCAGTCGGCGGCCACCCCGATGATCGCCCCGCCGGTGAAGGCGGCGGGCACGTTGTGCGGGATGTCGAGCCGGCCGTCGAGCGGAGCCCCGGCGCGGGCGGGCAGGCCGGTGCCCTCGCGCAGGCGGTCATAGACGGCCGCGGTGATGCGGCGGCGGATGTGGTCGGCCACGCGCGCGCTGCCCTGCGGCCCCAGCAGGCCGCGGTAGAGCCCGGCGTGCCCGGCGAGACTGGCGAAGAACGCCTCCAGCGACAGGGCCGCCTCCCGCTCCAGGTCGGGCGAGCCCGGCGAAGGGGCGGGCAGGGAGGCGATCAGGTCGTCGATCATCGCCGTGCAGGCGGCCTCGGCCAGCTCGTGCACGTCGCGGTAGTGGTCGTAGAAGGTCGAGCGGCTCACCCCGGCGTGCTCGGCGACGTCGGCGACGCTGATGCGCGACAGGTCCTGCTCCTCGACGAGCCGGAGGAGCGCCCGCGCCAGGGCGGCGTGGGTCCGGCGCACCCGCCGGTCGGCCGCGGGGGTGCTGTTTCTGCTAGTGGACACGCATTTCACCCTACCTTCTGACTACATGTGTACGATTTCCTACATGTGTAGGGTAATGTGGCGTCCGGAAGGGAGCACGACCATGCGCACACGTTCCCGGGGTGGCCGCTCGTGACCCCGCCCGGCGGCGTGCTGATCGTCGGCGCCTCGGCGGCCGGCCTGAGCACGGCCGAGGCGCTGCGGCGGCACGGCTACCAGGGCGGCCTGACGCTGCTCGACGCCGGCCCGCACCTGCCCTACGACCGGCCGCCGCTGTCGAAGCAGGTCCTGGCCGGGGTGTGGGAGCCGGAGCGCGTCCAGCTCCGTGACCAGGCGCGGCTGGACGCGCTGGGGGCGGAGTTCGCGCTCGGCGACCCGGCCGTCACGCTGGACGCGGCGGCCCGGGAGGTCACCACCGCCTCCGGCCGCGTGCTGCGCGCCGACGCCCTGGTCGTCGCCACCGGCCTGACCCCGCGCCGGCTCCCGGGCCAGGACGGGCTGGCCGGCGTGCACGTGCTGCGCACGCTGGACGACGCGCTCGCGCTGCGCGGCGACCTGACCACCGGGCGGCGGCTGGTGGTCGTGGGCGACGGCGTGCTCGGCGCGGAGGTCGCGGCCACCGCCCGCACCCTCGGCCTGGACGTCACGCTCGCCGGCATGGGCGGCACGCCGCTCGGCGCGCAGCTCGGCGACGTGGCCGGCGCGCTGCTGGCGCGCACCCACGGCGAGCGCGGGGTCCGGCTGCGGCCCGGCGTCACCGTCGAGGAGCTGACCGGCGCCGCGGGCCGGGTCACCGGAGTCCGGCTGGCCGGGGGCGAGCTGCTGGCCGCACGAAGGGCTCGGCAGGCGGCTGCGCCTGGAGAACCGCACCAACGCCACCGAGCAGGCCCAGGCGGTGGCGGCCAACATCCTCGGCGCGGACCGGCCGTACACGCCGATCCCCTCCTTCTGGACCGACCAGTACGACGTCAAGATCCAGGCTCACGGGCTGCCGTCACCGGCGGCCGAGCTGACCGTCGCCGAAGGCGACCCGGAGGAGCACCGCTTCGCCGCCCTCTACCGCGAGGACGGCCGGGTCACCGGCGTGCTCGGCTGGAACATGCCCAAGCAGGCGCGTGTCCTGAGGCAGCAGGTCCTCGCCGCCCAGCCGCTCGCTCCCGCGTGACCCGTCCGCGCGTGACCAACCACTACCGCAGAGGAGATGCCGCATGAGCGTCAACGAGCAGGTCCTGCGCTACCCGATCCCCAGTGACGCGGCGCTCGACCCGCCCGCCGAGTGGGCGGAGCTGCGCAAGGAGTGCCCGGTGGCCCACGTGAAGCTGCCCAGCGGCGACACCGCCACGCTGCTGACCCGCTACGACGACGTCAAGCAGGTGCTGGCCGACCCGCGCTTCACCCGGCAGCTCACCGCGCCCGACGCGGCCCGGCTGTCGGCCGAGGGCGGCGGCGTGTTCAGCAACGAGATGGCGACGATCATCCCCGACGGCGGCGAGGAGCACCAGCACTGGCGGCGCCTGGTCGGCAGGTGGTTCACCGCCAAGCGGATGTCGGCCCTGCGGCCGTCGATGACGGAGATCGCCGAGGGCCTGATCGACGAGATGGTCGCGGGCGGCGCGCCCGGCGACCTCAGGGCGAGCCTCGGCTTCCCGCTGCCGGTCTACGTCATCTGCGACATGCTCGGCGTGCCCGCGGAGGACCGCGACCGGTTCTCGTACTGGTCCGACACGCTGCTCAACCTCACCCGCTACGGCAAGGAGGAGATCGACGCCGCGCAGGCGGAGTTCTTCCAGTACATGTCCGACCTGGTGGCGGGCAAGCGGGCCACGCCCGGCGACGACCTGCTGAGCGAGCTGATCGCGGTGGGCGGCCCCGAGGAGGGCGGCCTGTCCGACCTGCAGATCGTGGTCACCGGCATGGGCCTGCTGGTCGCCGGGCACGAGACCACCGCCAACATGATCGGCAAGATGGTCTCCATGCTGCTGGCCGACCGCGGCCGCTGGGAGAGCCTGCTGGCCGACCCGAAGCTGATCCGCACGGCCGTGGAGGAGACGCTGCGCCTGGACGCCAACGCCGGCTTCGGCCTGCCCCGCTACCTGGGCGAGGAGACCGAGGTCAGCGGCACGGTCCTGCCGCGCGGCACGACCGTGGTGTGCAGCATGGCCGCGGCCAACCGCGACGAGAGCGCCTTCGAGGCCGCCGGGGAGATGGACCTGACCCGCAGCCCCAACCCGCACCTGGCGTTCGGCGCGGGCGCGCACTCCTGCCTGGGGCAGGCGCTGGCCCGCACCGAGCTGCAGGTCGTGCTGGAGGTGCTGCTGCGCAAGCTGCCCACGCTGGAGCTGGCCGTGCCCGCCGGGGAGCTGGAGCGGGTGGAGGGGCTGGCCGTCGGCGGCCTGCGCACTGTTCCGGTCCGCTGGTAGCCGGTCCGCTGGTCATCGGAAAGGGGAGGATCGGGATGAAGGTCATCGTCGACGAGGACAAGTGCTGCGGCGCCGGGCAGTGCGTGCTGATCGCGCCGGAGGTGTTCGACCAGCGTGACGACGACGGCATCGTCGTCGTGCTCCAGGCCGAGCCGGGCGCGGATCAGCACGACGCGGTCCGCGAGGCGGCGGCGGTGTGCCCGGGGGCGGCCATCGGGCTCGGCTGACCAGGACGGGCCGGGGAGATGCCGCTACGGTGATCCATCAGGGCACGACGGATATGTCGCCCATCCTGTTGATCACGCCGGAAGGTGCACCGTGGACTACGAACGCCAGCCGTACAGAAGGTGTGGCCGTAGCGGCCTCCTGCTTCCCGCCGTGTCGCTCGGCCTGTGGCACAACTTCGGCGGCGGCAAGCCGCTCGACGGGCAGCGGGCGATCCTGCACAAGGCTTTCGACCTGGGCATCACGCATGTCGACATCGCCGACCGCTACGGCCCGCCGCTGGGCGCCGCCGAGTCGGCGTTCGGCCGGCTGCTGCCGCGCTCGCTGCGCGACGAGGTGGTGGTGACCACCAAGGGCGGCAACCCCATGTGGGACGGCCCGTACGGCAAGGGCAACACGCGCAAGCACCTGCTCGCCACGCTGGACCGCTCGCTGGCCCGGCTGGAGCTCGACTTCGTCGACATTTTCTACCTGCACCGGGACGACCCGGACACCCCGCTGGAGGAGCAGGTGGCGACGCTCGACCACCTGGTGCGGACCGGGCGGGCGCTGTACGTGGGCGTGTCCAACTTCTCCCCGCAGCGCACCGCCGAGGCGGCCCGGCTGCTGCGCGAGCTCGGCACGCCGCTCCTGGTGCACCAGCCGTCCTACTCGCTGCTCAACCGGGAGATCGAGGACTCGCTGCTGGGCGTGCTGGAGGAGCACGGGGTCGGCTGCGTCGTCTACTCGCCGCTGGCGCAGGGGCTGCTCACCGACCGCTATCTCGACGGCATCCCCGCCGACTCGCGTGCCGCCGAGGGGCGCTTCCTCACGCCGGACCGGGTGACGCCGCAGGTGCTGGCGTTCGTCCGGGCGCTCGCCGGGCTGGCGCAGGCGCGCGGCCAGTCGGTGGCCCAGCTCGCGCTCGCCTGGGCGCTGCGCGACCCGCGCGTCACCTCGGTGCTCGTGGGCGCCTCCAGCCCCGAGCAGCTGGAGGCGAACGTGGCCGCCGTCGACCGCCTGGACTTCACCGCCGACGAGCTCGCGGCCATCGACGCCGCCGCCAAGGAGGCCGGCCTGGCGGGCTAGCGGTCCGGGCGCGGCCGGCCTGCGCGCTCAGCCTGTGCGCCAGTCGCCCGAGCCGAGCGCGCCGGCGGCCTGCGGTCCCATCAGGCCGAGGCCGCCGTCCACGAACACGCTCGCGCCCGTCACGTACGAGGCGGCGGGGCTCACCAGGAAGGCGATCACGGCGGCGACCTCGCGGGCGTCGCCCGGCCTCGGCACCGGGTAGCCGGGCCGGGTGCCCGGCTGCGGCGGCAGGTCCTCCTGCCCGGTCATCGGCGTGGCGATCTCGCCCGGCGCCACGGTGTTGACCGTGATGCCGTACTCGGCCAGCTCCAGGGCCAGCACCCGGCTGAGCATCCGCAGCCCGCCCTTGGCCGCGCAGTACGGCCCCGCGCCGACGCGCGGGTGCTCCTCGTGCACGCTGGTGACGTTGACGACGCGCCCTCCCCTGCCGGAGGCGATCATGCGGCGGGCGGCCCGCTGCGCGCACAGGAACGGCCCGTCGAGGTCGACGGCCACGACCGAGCGCCAGCGGTCGTACCCCATGTCCAGCAGTGGTTCGGCGGTGCCGGTGCCGGCGTTGTTGACCAGCGCGCCGAGCCCGCCGAGCTCGTCGGCCAGCTCGTCGACGACGCCCGCGGCGCGTTCCGGATCGGTGAGGTCGTGCCCGCGCACGGCGGGCGCCCGGCCGAGCTCGCGCACCTGCCGCGCGGTCTCCTCGGCGCCGTCGCGGTCGGCGTGGTAGGTGATGCCCACGTCGAATCCCTGCTCGGCCAGTGCCACGGCGGTCGCCCTGCCGATGCCGGAGTCGGCCCCCGTGACGATCGCCACCTTGTCGTACCCGTTGCCCATGCCGCTGCCCCTGCCCGCTCCGCTGGGGCTTATGGCTGCGGAGGGGCGTAGCCGAGGACGTGGTCGTGCAGCAGGCGGCCCACGGCCGGGTCGCCGCGCCGGAACGCCTCGACGATCGGCCCGTGGTCGGCCGCGTTCTCGTGCAGCCGCACCCTGAACAGGCGGATCGACAGGTGGGTCCACACCTCGATGCCCAGGGACTCCCACACCGACACGAGCACGGCGTTGCCCGAGGCGGCGACGATCTCGCGGTGGAAGGCGACGCTGTGCCGCACCTGGCCGGTGAGCGAGCCGGCGGTCGCGGCCTCGTGCAGCCGGGTCAGGTGGAGCTCCAGCGCGTCGGCGTCGGGGCGGCCGAGCGTGGCGGCCTTCTCCTCCAGGCAGGCCCTGACCTGGTAGACCTCGCGCAGGTCGGCGGCGGTGAACGCGCGCACGCGGGCGCCCCGGTTGGGAACCGTCTCGATCAGCCGCAGTGCCTCCAGCTCGCGCAGCGCCTCGCGGACCGGGGCCTGGCTGACCTGGAGCTCGGTGGCGAGGCGGCGCTCGACGATGCGGTCGCCGGGCTCCCACCGGCCGTCGATCAGGCCGTCCAGCAGCACCTGGCGGATCTCGTCGCGGAGCGGGGACCGTTCGACCGGATTCATCCGACCATCATAGACCGGATGATCGATCATAGGGTGTTTAATGGAGGCATGGAGAGAGATCTGGACCCTCAGGAGACCGCGGAGTGGCTGGAGTCGCTGGAGGCGGTGCGCCGGGCCGCCGGTGACGAGCGCGCCGAGTTCCTGCTGCGCAGGCTCGCCACCGGCACGCGCCCGCTCAACACCGTGCCCACCGAGCGGGAGCCCGCCTACCCGGGCGACCTGGAGCTGGAGGAGCGCATCGCCGCCTACGACCGGTGGAACGCGGCGGCCATGGTCACCCGGGGCAGCGTGCTCGGCCTCGGCGGCCACATGGCCACCTACGCCTCGGCCGCCTGGCTGTACGAGGTCGGGTTCAACCACTTCTTCCACGGCGCCGACGACCAGGTCTACTTCCAGGGCCACGCCTCCCCCGGCGTGTACGCGCGCGCGTTCCTGGAGGGTCGGCTGAGCGAGGCGCAGCTCGACCTGTTCAGGCGGGAGACCGCGGGCGGGCTGCCCTCCTACCCGCATCCGCGGGCGATGCCCGGCTTCTGGCAGTTCCCCACGGTGTCGATGGGCCTGGGCCCGCTCAACGCCGTCTACCAGGCGCGGTTCAACCGCTACCTGCTGAACCGGGGGATCAAGGACACCTCGCGCAGCCACGTGTGGGCGTTCCTCGGCGACGGGGAGATGGACGAGCCGGAGGCCACCGCCGCGCTCACCCTGGCCGCCCGCGAGGGGCTGGACAACCTCACCTTCGTCGTCAACTGCAACCTGCAGCGCCTCGACGGGCCCGTACGCGGCAACACCAGCGTCGTGCAGGAGCTGGAGAGCGTGTTCAGGGGCGCGGGCTGGCACGTGGTCAAGGCGCTGTGGGGCCGCGACTGGGACGGGCTGCTGGGCTCGGACGAGCTGGTGGCCAGGCTCTCCGCCGTGCCGGACGGCCAGTTCCAGACGTACGCGGCCTCGACCGGCGCGTACATCAGGCAGAGCCTGTTCGCCGGGCTGGAGGCCGTCGCCGCGCCCTACAGCGACGACCAGCTGCGCGCGATCGTCGGCGGGTCGCGGGCCGGGCACGAGCCGCGCAAGGTGCACGCCGCCTACCGGGCGGCGCTCGACCACCGGGGCGCGCCCACGGTGGTGCTGGTGCAGACGGTGAAGGGCTGGACGCTCGGCGCCGGGGTCGAGGCGCGCAACGCCAACCACCAGATGAAGAAGCTCACCCAGGACGAGTTCGCCGCCATGCGCGACCGGCTCGGCCTGCCCGTCCCGGACGAGGCGCTGAGCGGCGACTTGCCGCCGTACCTGCACCCCGGCCCCGGCTCGGCGGAGGCGCGCTACCTGGCCGAGCGGCGGGCCGCGCTCGGCGGCCCGATCCCGCGCCGGACCGTCTCGTACGCGCCGCTGCCCCCGCCCGCGGAGCGGCCCTTCCAGGCGGCGGCCAAGGGGGGCGGGCGGATCGCCACCACGATGGCGTTCGTGCGCCTGGTCAAGGAGCTGATGAAGGACCCGGAGACCGGCCGCCGGTGGGTGCCGATCGTGCCCGACGAGGCCAGGACGTTCGGCATGGAGTCGCTCTTCCCCACCGCGAAGATCTACTCGCCGCTCGGCCAGCGCTACGACGCGGTCGACCGGGAGCTGCTGCTGGCCTACAAGGAGGCGGTCGACGGGCAGATCCTCATCGAGGGCATCACCGAGGCCGGGTCGATGGCGTCGTTCACCGCCGCGGCCTCCAGCTACGCCACCCATGGCGAGGCGATGATCCCGTTCTACATCTTCTACTCGATGTTCGGCTGGCAGCGGACCGGCGACCAGATGTGGGCGCTGGCCGACCAGCTCGGCCGCGGCTTCCTCGTCGGCGCGACGGCCGGGCGCACCACGATGACGGGCGAGGGGCTGCAGCACGCCGACGGCCACTCGCAGCTGCTCGCCTCGGCCAACCCGGCGTGCCTGGCCTACGACCCGGCGTTCGGCTACGAGGTGGCCGTGATCGTCCGGGAGGGGCTGCGCAGGATGTACGGGCCGGCGGGCGAGGACGTGTTCTACTACCTCACGCTCTACAACGAGCCGCTGCCCCAGCCGGCGATGCCGGAGGGCGTCGAGGAGGGCATCCTCAGGGGCGTCTACCGCTGCTCCGAGGGCGGCGGGCGGGCCCACCTGCTGGCCAGCGGCACCGCGATCCACTGGGCGCTGGAGGCGCAGCGGCTGCTGAAGGAGGAGTACGGGCTGGGCGTGGACGTGTGGTCGGTGACCTCCTGGAGCGAGCTGCGGCGCGACGCGATGGCCGCCGACGGCGTGCCGTACCTGCAGCGGGCGATGGCGGACGCGCAGGGGCCGGTGATCGCGGTGAGCGACTGGATGCGGGCGGTGCCGGACCAGATCCACCCGTGGATCGGCCGCCCGTGGACGTCGCTCGGCACCGACGGCTTCGGCCTGTCCGACACGCGGGAGGCGGCGCGGGAGCACTTCGGGGTGAGCCCGCGCGCCATCGCGGACGCGGTGATCAAGGCCGTCCAGTGACGAGCCCGGCGGCCGCTACCGCTCGGCCTTGAGTGCGGCCGGGCGGAGCACGGCGGCGTCGCGCGAGGCCATCGCGTCCAGGAGGCCGGGGCCGCGCCGGTGGAGCAGGCGCACGGTGAGCACCGGGGTGGCGTAGAGGAGAGCACCGGCCAGGAGGACGGCGGCGGCCACCCACCCCGGGCCGCCGGCGAGCGCGCCGGCGACGCCGGGCACGGCGGCGGCCGCCAGGACCACCGGGAAGATCGTCATCTGGCCGCCGGTCGGATCGCCCGCCTGCTGGCCGGGATGGACGCGATCGCGGGCGTCGGCGCCCACGGCCGGCATCACGAGCGCGAGCAGCGGCGCCGCCGCGCAGCCAGCTGCGGCGGCCGTGACGGCGCCGCCGAGCGCGGCACCGCCCAGGGGCGAGCCGGTCACGGCCCACAGCACGGCCGCCAGCGCCACCGACGGGACGCCGAACAGCAGGGCCCACGCCGCCATGCGCCCGCGCACGTCCGCCCGGAGCGCGTCCGGGGTGGTGAGGAGCTGCCACAGGGCCGTGCCGTCCAGGGCGTAGGTGTTGATCGCGACCATCGCGCCGAACACCGCCGCCGCGGGCCCCACCAGGGGCAGGGCCCAGCTCCAGTCGGTGAGCGCGATGACGGCCGCCATCAGCAGCGGTGTCAGCCAGGCGCTGCGCAGCTCCACCCCGCGCGCCGGGTCGCGCAGCCAGGTGGCCAGCTCCCGCGAGACGACCGCCGCCACCTGCGGGCCGGCGCCGGGCAGCGGCAGCGGGCGGCCCGGCGCGGCCGGCCGTCGCGGGACCGCCCGGCGGGGCGGCCGGCGCAGCGCCCGCGCCGTCAGCGCGATCCAGCCCGCCTGCAGCAGGACGCCCCAGGCCAGCAGCCCCGCCAGCGGCGCCGCGACCTCGCCGAAGCCGGCGCCGTCACGCACGGCGACCGCCACGCCATAACCCCAGCCGGTGGGCAGGGCGGTGAGCGCGTCGATCACGGGCGCGGGCAGATGCCCGAACGTGGGGATGACGAGCGCGGTGTCCCCCTCACCGAGCCGCGGCAGCAGCCAGGCGGCGATCGGCACCCATCCGGCGAACGACAGCGCGAGCATGATCGCGGTCTGCAGCGCCGCCAGGCTCATCCCGGCCCGGGTCTGCAGCAGCCAGGCGGCCAGCGCCGCCACCGTCTTGCCCGCCCAGATCAGCAGGTAGAGCTGGGCGGCGGCGGCCAGCGTGGCGATCGCCGCCGCCGCGGGGCCGCCCGGCGCCGCCAGCACCACCAGGGACGCCAGGCACGCCAGGGTGATCAACGGGCCCACGCCGAGCAGCTCCGTCCAGGACAGCGCGCGCGCCAGCCGCCCGGGCCGCAGCGGATAGCCGCGCAGCCACTCGCGCGAGATGACCGAGGGGTCGTGGCGCGGCTGGGCCAGCGGCCCGAACACCCACATGCCGCCCCACACGGTGAGCGCCACCGCGATCCAGCCCTCGTGGATCACGCCACGGGCGGCCGGCGCCGAGCCCGCGACCACCAGGGCGGCCAGGACCAGGCCGGTGACCAGGCTGAAGGCCCGCTCGTTGTGCGGGCCGTTGCGCAGCAGGCGCAGCTTGAGCGCGAACAGGGCGCCCGTCATCGCAGCCACTCCAGCGGGCGCACCGGGTCGGCGCCGACCAGCTCGATGAAGCGCTCGTTCAGCGTCGAGCCGGCAGCCACCTCCTCGGTCGGCCCTTCGACCAGCACCCGCCCACCGGCGACCACGGCCACCCGGCGGCAGTTGCGTTCGACGAAGTCCATGATGTGGCTCGACAGGAGCACGGTGCCGCCCCCCTCGACGTACTGCTTGAGCACCTGCTCGATGGAGTGGGCCGAGACCGGGTCGATGGCTTCGAACGGCTCGTCCAGCACGAGGACGCGCGGCCGGTGCAGCATCGCGAGCGCGAGATTGATCTTCTTGCGCATGCCGGTGGAGTACTCCACGATCAGCGTGCGCGGGACCGCGTCCAGGCCGAGGATCTCCAGCAGGTCGCCCGCGCGGGCCTGCCAGCCGTCGTCCAGGCCGCGCAGCCCGGCGCTGTAGCGCAGGACCTCGGCGCCGGTCAGCCGCTCGGGCAGCGACAGCCCGTCCATCATGACGCCGAGCTGGGCGAGGGCGGCCTCGCGCTCGGTGCGCAGGTCGTGGCCGGCGATCCTGATCGTGCCGGACGTCGGCTCGCGCAGGCCGCACACGGCCATGAGGGTGGTGGTCTTGCCGGCGCCGTTCGGGCCGACGACGCCGTAGAACATCCCGGGCGGGACGCTCAGGCTGAGCCGGTCGACGGCGACCGCGGACCCGAAGCGCTGGGTGAGGTCCGCCACCTCGACGGCGGGAACGGGGGAATCGAACACGGCCTTCTTCCTGAATCTCGGGAGAGCTGGCTCATTCTGGGCGGATGCCGGACAGCATGTCAACACGGCACGTGCCGTTCCACTCAGAGGCGTGCGCCGCGAGGGTGGCGGCGCGGCAGCGTCCGCCATTCGACCAGCAGGACGGTGGCGTCGTCCTGGAGCTGGCCGTCCTGGTGGTCGAGGATCGCCCGGATCAGGCGGCGCAGCGTCTCCGGGGCGCTCACGCCGTCGGCCTCGCGGCAAAGGATGAACTCGGTGAGACGCTCCAGCCCGTACGGCTCCCCGGCGGGGCTCTTGGCCTCGACGACGCCGTCGGTGTAGAGGACGAGCCGGTCGCCGGGTTCGAGCCTGAAGCGTGACGGGCCCGCCTCGGCGCCCAGCCGGAAGCCCATCGGCGGGTCGGGCAGCGTCTCCAGCGTGGCCGCGACCCGGCCTCGGCGCAGCACCATCGGCGGGTGGTGGCCGCGGTTGACCCAGGTCAGCTCGCCGGTCGCGGTGTCGAGGGCGGCCAGCACGCCGGTGGCGAACCGGGTGCGGGCGAACCGGTCGGCGATCGCCGCGTCGATCGCCTCGGCGGCGGCGCACAGGTCGGCGCCTCGGCGGCGGGTGTCGCGGTAGCAGCCCATGGCGATCGCCGCGGTCAGGCCGGCGGAGGTGTCGTGCCCCATCGCGTCGAAGATCGCCAGATGCAGGACGTCGCCGGTGACCGCCTGGTCGAAGGCGTCGCCGCCGACCACGTAGGCGGGCTCCAGCGCCGCGCTGACCAGCACCCGCTCGCCGGCGAAGGCCCGGACCGGCAGCGGGCGCCACACCTGGTGGCCGCCGGGCTGCCGCCTGCCCGCCACCAGCGTGGCGAGCAGGGCGGCCAGCCGCCGGACGCGCCGTTCGGCGGCGGCGTCGAACAGCGGCACGGTCAGGCCGAGCACGCCGATCCGCTGCGTGCCGTCGAGCAGCGGCGCCCACACCTGCTCCCCGGCCGCCGAGACGCCCGACCGGACCAGCTCCATGCCGCGGAAGGCCAGGCCCGCCACGCTGTCGTCGACGCCCAGCGGCTCGAGCACCGCCCCCGACGCGTCCCGCTGGCCCGGCAGCGGCACGAGGAAGCGCTGCCACGGGTCCGCCACGTAGATGGACGCGCCGGTGAACCCGGCCGGCGCGGCGTGCCGGGCGAGCCGGTCCGGGAGGTCCGCGCTCACCCGCGTCAGTCTCCCGGCGGCGGCTCGACCAGCGGGGTGTCGACCAGATGCTCGATCAGGAACCAGGTCTGCAGCTCGCCGGTGCGGATGACGTCGGAGACCAGCAGGTCGTTGGTGCCGTCGTCGCCCATCTCGGCCGTCCGGGCGGCGGCGTCGTGGGCGGCGACGAGGATCGTCTCGTGCGCCTCGATCAGGCGCGTCAGCATCGCGGGCACCTCTTCGGCGCCGTCCGGCGGGCGCGGCACCACGGTGATCTCGGCGACGTGGCGCGGGTCGCCGACGGCCACGCCGCCGAGCGTCTGCACCCGTTCGGCGATCAGGTCGACGAGCTTGTTCTGCTCCTCGGCGTGCTTGTCCAGCAGCAGGTGGAGCTGGTAGAAGGTGGGGCCGCGCATCAGCCAGTGGTGCTTCTTGTACAGGGCGTACAGGATCTGGGTGTCGGCCAGGATCTGGTTGAGGCGCTGGCACGAGTACATGCGGGCGTCGTACGACAGGCCCAGCGGGAACATCCGGACCGTGCCGTACTCCTGGATCTGCACCCCGTTCAGGTGCGGCCACGGCTGGCTGTCGGCCTTCCTGCCGTTCCTGGTCGTGCGTTTGCCGGCCAAGGTGTCCTCCTTCGTCACGTAACGGGGAGGTTCCCGGTGCCGTCCCAAGCGAGCGCCAGCACTATCCGCGCATCGGGACAAGAATCACCCCGAAGGCCGCAGATTGCTGCGCCGTCGGCCTGGGCGGACGCCTCTTTCTTGCTTCGTACGCAAGACCGTATGCCGCACGCGCAAGCAGTGCCTAGAGTCGGCGGCATGGCGAACCATCACCACCACGACGACCACTCGCTGGCCGAGATCCTCGACCTCGACGGCGAGGTCCTGCACTCCTACCTGTCCGACGTGACCGCCTGGGTCCGCGACCTGACCGCCGACCGGCCGCCGCACCGCCTGCTCGACCTGGGCAGCGGCACCGGAACCGGCACGTTCGCTCTGCTGGAGCGCTTCGGCGACGCCGAGGCGATCGCGCTGGACCAGTCGGAGCCGATGCTGCGCCACCTGGAGGGGCGAGCCCGCGAGCGCGGGCTGGCGGGCCGGGTCCGCACCCTTCAGGCGGACCTCGACAAGGGCTGGCCGCCGGTCGGCGAGGTCGACCTGGTGTGGGCGTCGGCGTCCCTGCACCACCTGGCCGACCCCGGCCGCGTCCTGGCCGAGGCGCACGCCGCGCTGCGGCCCGGCGGGCTGCTGATCGCCGCGGAGACGGCCGGATTCCCGCGCTTCCTGCCCCAGGAGCACGCCGGCCTGGAGGAGCGCTGCCACGCGATCCTGGACCGGCGCCGGGCCGAAGCGCTGCCGCACTTCGGCGACGACTGGGGGCCGCGCCTGGCCTCGGCCGGCTTCACCGTCGAGGCGGAACGGGTCTTCGACGTGCGGCTGACGCACCCGCTGCCCGCCTCGGCCGGCCGCTACGCCGAACGGTCGCTGCGGCGCATGCGCCACGGCCTCGACGGCACGCTCGACGCCGCCTCCCTCGCCGCGCTCGACGCCGTGCTCGACGGCATCGGCGAGCGCGACGACCTGGAGGTGCGCACCACCCGGACGGTGTGGGCGGCCAGACGCTAGATCGTCGTTGCGGGCCGCCAGCATTCCCTCGCCGTCACGCCACTCTACAGAGAGTGGCGAGCTGATTACGTTCAGTGAGCGAACGGTCCGGATCGGTGATTGCGAGGAACCATGACCACGGAGCCGCGGCTGAGCCTGGACACCCAGGCCGCGCGCAACCTGGCCACGACCACCAAGACCCGTCCGCAGATGCGGGCGATCACGTCCCGCTGGCTGCTGCGCCGGTTGCCGTGGGTCGACGTGGCGGGCGGCACGTACCGGGTCAACCGCCGGCTGACGCACGCCGTCGGGCGCGGGCGCGTGGGCATCACGCACACCGGCGCCGACGACGTACGGATCGTCCCCGAGACGCTGACGGAGATCCCGGTGCTGCGCGGCTTCGCCGACACCGGCGTGCTGGACACGATCGCCGCGACGTTCCGGCAGCGCGACGTGCGGCCCGGCGAGGTCGTCGTCGAGGCGGGCGCGCCCGTCAGCGAGCTCTACGTGATCGCGCACGGCCGCCTGGACCGGCTCTCCACCGGCCCGTACGGCTCCGCGCAGCACCGTGGCGTGATCGGCGACGGCGACCAGTTCGGCGACGAGCTGCTTAGCCAGGACGACGCGCGCTGGCCGTACACGATCCGGGCGGCCACGGCGAGCACGATCCTGGTGTCGCGGAAGACCGACCTGCGGCGGATCTCCGGCCGGTCGGCGGCGCTGCGCGAGCACGTCGGACGGTTCGCGGAGCTCGCCAGCAGGCCGGTCAACCGGCGCGGCGAGGCGGCGCTCGACATCGCCGCCGGGCACACCGGCGAGCCGGTGCTCGGCGGCACGTTCGTCGACTACGAGCTGCGCCCGCGCGAGTACGAGCTGAGCGTGTCGCAGACGGTCCTGCGCGTGCACACCCGGGTCGCCGACCTCTACAACGGGCCGATGAACCAGTTCCAGGAGCAGCTCCGGCTGACCGTGCAGGAGGTCCGCGAGCGCCAGGAGTGGGAGCTGCTCAACAACCGCGACTTCGGGCTGCTGCACGCCACCGACTACGGCCAGCGGATCCGGCCGCGGTCGGGGCCGCCCACGCCCGACGACCTGGACGACCTGATCAGCATGCGCCGCGGGACGCGCCTGCTGCTCGCCCACCCGCGGGCGATCGCGGCGTTCCTGCGCGAGTGCAACAGGCGCGGCCTGGTGCCGGACAGCGCCGACGTCGACGGCCACGCGGTGCCCGCCTGGCGCGGGATCCCGATCTTCCCGTGCGACAAGATCCCGGTCAGCGAGCGCGGCACCAGCTCGATCGTGGCGATGCGCACCGGCGAGGACGACCAGGGGGTCGTGGGCCTGCACCAGGTGGGCCTGCCGGAGGAGCACGAGCCCGGCCTGAACGTCCGGTTCATGGGCGTCGACTCCCAGGCGATCATGTCGTACCTGGTCAGCGCCTACTATTCGGTGGCCGTCCTGGTGCCCGACGCCTGCGGGATCCTGGAGGACGCCGACCTCGCCGCCGCCGCCCGGCCCCAGCCGAGCGGGCCGCCTCACGCCAGGTAGCGCAGCCACAGGTACGGCGCGACGAGCGCGACGGTCACCGTGGCCGTGATCAGGCCGTACTTGGTGAACTGCCAGAAGCTGATCGGCGTGCCGTTGCGGGCGGCGATGCCGAGGACGACGACGTTGGCCGCCGCCCCCACGGCGGTGGCGTTGCCGCCGAGGTCGGCGCCGAAGGCCAGCGCCCACCACAGCACCTGCGTCGGCCCGTCGCCGGCCTGGACCAGCTCGGCGACGATGGGGCTCATGGTGGCGACGTACGGGATGTTGTCCACGATCGCCGACAGCACGGCGGACGCGCCCAGCAGGCCCATCGTGGCCAGCTCCAGCTGCCCGGCGGTGGCGTCCACGGCTGCCTCGGACAGCTGCGCGATGACGCCGGTCTCGACCAGCGCGCCGACCATGACGAACAGTCCGGCGAAGAAGACGAGCGTGGGCCATTCCACCTCGGCGATGGCCTGCTCAGTCGTGATCTTGGTAGCGGCGACGAGGACACCCGCGCCCAGCAGGGCGACGATCGAGGGCTCGTAGTGCAGGACCGGGTGCAGCACGAACGCCGCCATGACCAGGCCCAGCACGGTGAGCGACTGCCACAGCAGCCGCCGGTCACCGATGGCCTCGTTCTCGTCCAGCGCCATCACCGCCGCCGCCCGCTCCGGATCATGGCGGAACGTCCGCCCGAACATCAGCCAGCACAATTCGACGAACACCGCCATCAAGACGACCACCATCGGCGCCATGTGCACCAGGAAGTCGTTGAAACTGAGCCCGCCCCGGCTGGCGATGATGATGTTCGGCGGATCACCCACCAACGTCGCCGCCCCGCCGATGTTGGACGCCATCGCCTCCGCGATCAAAAACGGCACCGCAGAAACCGCCAGCCGCTCACACACCAGAAACGTCACCGGCGCGATCAGCAA
>NZ_JBFANJ010000029.1:0-9372 GCF_040674795.1 Nonomuraea sp. NPDC049725
GGATGCCAAGCCGTTCAGGTGGACCAAGACCGCTGACCAGATCCTCGATCGCATCTGCCGCTACTGCGACCGAATCTCAAAACCAGCTCACTAGGAGACGAACACCGCGAGCGGCTTGGCCAGCCTGCCCTGCTCCTCCACCAGCGCCAGCAACTCCCCGTCGGGCCCGAACATGCCGATCGGCCCCTTGCCCAGGCCCGCCGCCGGCAGCCGGCCGCCGTGCCGCACCACGCGCGCCTCCTCGGGCGTCACGTCCCGGCGCGGGAACGCCGCCGCGACCGCCTCGCCGATCGGCAGCACCACGCACTCCTCCGTGAGCTGCTCGATCGTCCTGGCCCCGCTCAGGTCGTACGGGCCCACCCGGGTGCGGCGCAGCGCCGTCAGGTGGCCGCCGACGCCGAGCCCG
Organism: Nonomuraea sp. NPDC049725; assembly: GCF_040674795.1. NCBI lineage: Bacteria > Bacillati > Actinomycetota > Actinomycetes > Streptosporangiales > Streptosporangiaceae > Nonomuraea > Nonomuraea sp. NPDC049725. Next base: position 407 of record NZ_JBFANJ010000029.1, read on the forward strand.
GCGCCCAGGTCACGGGCCAGCGCCCGGATGTACGTGCCGGACGAGCAGCGGATCGTGGCGTCCACGTCCACCAGGTCGTCCTTCACCCGGACGTCGGTGACCTCGAAGCCGTGCACCGTCACCGGCCGCGCCTTCAGCTCCACGTCCTCACCGGCGCGCGCCAGCTTGTAGGCGCGCTGCCCGTCCACCTTGATCGCGCTCACCTGGGGCGGGATCTGCATGATCTCCCCCGTGAGCGCGGCGACGCCCTCGTGGACGGCCTCCGGCGTCACGCCCGACGCCGAAGCCGTCGCCGTCACCAGTCCCTCGGCGTCGTCGGTGTTGGTGGTGACGCCCAGCCGGATCGTGGCCTCGTACACCTTCTCCGTCAGCGCCAGGTGCCCGAGCAGGCGGGTCGCCTTCTCCACGCCCACCACCAGCACGCCCGTCGCCATCGGGTCGAGCGTGCCCGCGTGGCCGACGCGGCGGGTGCCCGCCAGGCGGCGCAGCTTGGCCACCACGTCGTGCGACGTCCACTCGGCCGGCTTGTTCACGATGATCAGGCCACTTTCGGCCATCACGCCTCTCTCAGCAGTTCCCGGAACTTCGCCACGGTCTCCTCGACACTGTCGTGCGAGGTGAACCCTGCCGCGTTGTGATGACCGCCGCCGCCCAGCGCGGCGCAGACCGCCGCCACGTCGACGCGGCCCTTCGACCTCGTCGACACCTGCCAGGCCCCCTGGTCGTCCTCTTTCAGCACCGCCGCCACCTCCGCCTCGTCGGTGCGGCGGATCACGTCGATCAGCCCTTCGAGCTCGGAGTACGGCAGGCCGCGGGCCGCCCGGTCGACCCGGGTGACGTACGTCCACACCAGGCCGTCGTCGAGCACCACCCGGTCGAGCGCGGCGGCCATCACCTTGAGATAGCCGAACGGGGAGCGGTCCCACAGCTCCCTGGCGATCTCGTCGGTGTGCAGCCCGGTCGCCACCAGCCGCGCCGCCATCTCGTGCGCGGCGGGCGTCGTCGAGGAGTGACGGAACGACCCGGTGTCGGTCACCAGCCCCGTGTAGAGGCAGGTGGCGATGTCACGGTCGAGCGACCCGCCCAAGCGGTAGATCAGCTGCTCGGCCAGCATCGCCGTCGCCGGGGCGCCCGGGTCGATCAGGTCAAGGGTGCCGAACCCGTCGTTGGACGGATGGTGGTCGACCACGATGAGCTGGTGCGCCCGCCTGACGCTCTCGCCGAGCAGCCCCAGCCGGGCGACCGACGGAGAGTCGAAGGTGATCATCAGCTCGGGCTCGGCCGGGTAGTCCGCCGGCGGCACCAGCATCTCCTGCCCTGGCACGAACCTCAGCAGCCTCGGCACCGTGAAGTCGTGATCGCCGAACGAGGCCGCCACGCGCTTGCCCATCGACCGCAGCACGAAGCCCACGGCCAGCATGGACCCGAGCGCGTCACCGTCGGGCGACACGTGGCAGGCCAGCGCGATGTCCTCGGTCTGCGAGATGAGCTGGACGGCGCGCCGCCACGCCGACTCGGGCACCGGCGAGCTCGCCGGCTGCGCCGTGTCGGCGTAGACGCGGGGCGGGCGGTCCAGCCTGTCGCGCACGTCGGGTGTCACGCCGCGGGTCCCGCCTGCTCGTCGTCCTCCTCATCGGGCTTGCGATAGGGGTCGGCCTCGCCCGCGTAGGCGGCGCCCGCCGCCTTCGCCGCCACCTCGGCGTCCCGCGCCCGCGCCGCGTTGATCAGGTCGTCGAGCTGGCGGGCGCTGTCGGGCAGCGGGTCGTGCCGGAACGTGAGCGTCGGGGTGAAGCGGACGCCCGTCTGGCGGCCCACCTCGGAGCGGATGATGCCCTTGGCGCTCTCCAGCGCGGCCGCGCTGTCGGCGCGCTCGGCGTCGGAGCCGAACACCGTGTAGAACACCGTCGCCTCACGCAGGTCGGCGGTGATCCGCGTGTCGGTCACGGTGACGAAGCCCAGGCGCGGGTCCTTGATCCGGCGCTCCAGCATCTCGGCGACGATCTGCTGGATGCGATCGGCGAGCTTGCGCGCTCGTGCGGCATCCACCATGTTCGCTCCCCCCTCACGCACGACGGGGCGGCCGTCGTGCTGTCGTTCACTCTTCGTCGTTGTAGAGCCGCTGCCTGGCCGACAGCAGCTCGATCTCGGGGCGGAAGGCCACCAGCCGCTCGCAGGAGTCCATCACCTCTTTGCAGTTACCCGCTGAGGCGGAGACCACCGCTATGCCGACCTCGGCCCTGCGGTGCAGGTCGTGATGGCCGGTCTCGGCCACGGCGACACCAGGAAAGCGCCGCTGGAGCTCGGCGACCAGAGGCCGCACGACAGATCGCTTCTGCTTCAGCGAATGCACGTCGCCGAGCAGGATGTCCAGGGTAAGCGCACCCACATACATCGTTGGCAAACGCCGCTTGTGCTGGTGTCCTGAGCACGCCCGGCCTGGTGCGGCGGCAACCCTGCCCAGGCGTGCGGAAGGCGCCCGGCGGATGGTCCGCCGGGCGCCCGGCCACGGGTCAGGCCCGCGGCTTCTCCCGCATCTCGAACGTCTCGATGACGTCGTCGACCCTGATGTCGTTGTAGCCGACCCCGATGCCGCACTCGAAGCCCTCACGGACCTCGGTCGCGTCATCCTTGAAGCGGCGCAGCGACGACACGGTCAGGTTGTCCGCGACGACGACGCCGTCGCGGATGATCCGGGCCTTGCTGTTGCGCACGATCAGACCGGAGCGGACCAGCGAACCGGCGACATTGCCGATCTTCGGCACCTTGAAGACCTCGCGGACTTCGGCGGTGCCCATCTGGACCTCTTCGAACTCGGGCTTGAGCATGCCCTTGAGGGCCGCCTCGATCTCCTCGATCGCCTGGTAGATGACCGAGTAGTAGCGGATGTCGACGCCCTCGCGCTCGGCCAGGTCGCGGGCCCGGGGCTCGGGCCGGACGTTGAAGCCGATGATGACCGCGTTGTCGTCGGCGACGGCCAGGTTGACGTCGTACTCGGTGATCGCGCCGACCGCGCGGTGCAGGACACGGAGCCTGACCTCGTCGCCGACGTCGATCTTGAGCAGGGCGTCTTCCAGGGCCTCCACCGAACCGGACACGTCACCCTTGATGATGAGCTTGAGCTCGTCGACACGACCCTTCTCAAGGTCGCTGAACAGCTCTTCGAGGGTGCGGCGACGGCTCGACTTGGCCATGTCGGCGCTGCGCTTGCGCGCCGCGCGCTGCTGGGCGATCTGCCGGGCCATCCGGTCGTCGGTGACCACGATGAAGTTGTCACCGGCGCTCGGCACCGCCGTCAGACCCATGACCAGGACCGGACGCGACGGCGTGGCCTCGTCGACCGCGTCGCCGTTGTCGTCGAGCATCGCCCGGACGCGGCCGAAGGCCTCGCCACAGACGATCGAGTCGCCGACGCGCAGCGTGCCGCGCTGGACCAGGACGGTCGCGACAGGGCCGCGGCCCTTGTCGAGGTGAGCCTCGATCGCGATGCCCTGAGCGTCCATCGTCGGGTTGGCCCGCAGGTCGAGCTCGGCGTCGGCGGTCAGCAGGATCGCCTCGAGCAGAGCCTCGATGCCGGTGCCGTTCTTCGCCGAGATGTCGACGAACATGGTCGAGCCACCGTACTCCTCGGCCACCAGGCCGTACTCGGTGAGCTGGGCACGGACCTTGTTCGGGTCGGCGCCCTCCTTGTCGACCTTGTTCACCGCGACCACGATCGGCACGTCGGCCGCCTGGGCGTGGTTGAGAGCCTCGATCGTCTGAGGCTTCACACCGTCGTCGGCCGCGACCACCAGCACCGCGATGTCGGTGGACTTGGCGCCTCGGGCACGCATGGCGGTGAACGCCTCGTGACCCGGGGTGTCGATGAAGGTGACCCGGCGCTCTTCGCCCTCGTGCTCGGTGGAGACCTGGTAGGCACCGATGTGCTGGGTGATGCCGCCGGCCTCGCGCGCCGCCACGTTGGTCTTGCGGATGGCGTCGAGCAGCTTCGTCTTACCGTGGTCGACGTGACCCATGACGGTCACGACCGGCGGACGCGGGGCCAGGTCGGCCTCGTCGCCCTCGTCCTCGCCGAACTCGATGTCGAAGGCCTCGAGAAGCTCGCGGTCCTCCTCCTCCGGGCTGACGACCTGGATGTTGTAGTCGAGCTCGGCGCCGAGGAGCTGCAGCGTCTCCTCGTTGACCGACTGGGTCGCCGTCACCATCTCGCCGAGGTGCAGCATGATCTGCACGAGCGAGGCGGGGTTGGCGCCGATGCGGTCGGCGAAGTCGGACAGCGAGGCGCCGCGCGGCAGCCTGATCGTCGCGCCGTTGCCACGGGCGACCTGCACACCGCCGATCGCCGGAGCCGACATGTTGTCGAACTCCTGGCGCCTCTGACGCTTGGACTTGCGGCCACGCGCCGGACGGCCACCGGGACGCCCGAAGGCTCCCGCCGTGCCGCCGCCACGACCACGGCCACCGCCGCCGGGACGACCGCCGAAGCCGCCGCCACCGGGACCGCCGGTGCCCGTGCGCTGACCGGTGCCGCCGCCACCCGGGCGTCCGGCGAAACCGCCGCCGCCACCGGGACGACCGCCACCGCCGCCACCCGGACGGCCACCGCCGCCACCGGGACGGCCGCCGCCACCGCCGCCACCGCCCGGACGGCCACCGCCGCCGGGACCGGCAGGACGGCCCTGCGGCATCATCATCGGGTTGGGACGCGGCCCACCCGGACGCGGGCCACCGGCGCCGGGACCCGGACGCGGACCCGCCGCACCGGGCGGACCCGGACGGGGGCCGGGCGCCGGCCTGGCGTCGCCGCCCGCGCCGCGGTTCTGCGGCGGACGCGGGATCGCGCCGTCACGCGGCGGACCCTCACGACGCTCACGCGGGCCGCGGTCGCCGCCCTCACGGTTGCCGCCGGGACGCGGCGGACGGGACTGGCCCATGCCGCTGGCGTTCGACGAGAACGGGTTGTTGCCCGGACGCGGGCCACGCGGACCCGGCTTGGGGCCGGGACCGGGGCGCGGGCCGCCACCGGCCGGAGCACCCGGACGCGGGGCCTGACCGCCGCCGCCACCACCGGACGGCGTGCCCGGACGCGGCGCCGGACCGGGCTTGGGACCCGGACGGGCGGCAGGGCCCGGACGCGGGCCCGGGGCCGGCGGACGGGTGCCGCTGTCGAAGCGCGCCTGCGGCGCACCCGACGTCTCGCCGCGCGCGGCCTCAGGCTGCTCCTGCTGCTGCGGCGGCTGTTGCTGCTGCTGGGGCATAGGAACCGACGGACGCGGCGTGCCGCCGCCCGCGGGACCCGGACGGGGACCCGGCTTGGGAGCCGGACCCGGACGCGGACCTGGAGCAGGCGCCTGCGGGGCGCCGTTGCCTGCCTGGCCGTCAGCCGGCCGAGGCGCAGCCTTCGGCGGCTGCGGCCTGTTGGACGACGAACCGCCGCCTCTGGAGGGCCCACCCTTCGATGCGCCCAGAGCTTCGGTGAGCCTGCGGACGACCGGCGCCTCGATGGTCGAGGACGCCGAACGGACGAACTCTCCCATTTCCTGGAGCTTGGCCATCACGACCTTGCTCTCTACGCCGAACTCCTTAGCGAGCTCGTATACCCGGACCTTCGCCACTGCACTCCCTTACTCGGCCCGGGAGGCTGGCTGTGCCGTCCGGACCGTCGCTACCTTGACGTCTTCATCGCCGCGTGCTCATCAGGCGCTCATAGCAATCTGACTCCGCCCCATCAACTCGGCGTCCTACATGACATGTGGTTCTCCTTCTAGGTGCGCCCGCACTCGCGAGACGTCAAGCGGCCCCAGCACGCGAAACGCGCGCGGGAACGCTCGGCGACGCTCGGCGAGCTCAAGACAGCTCACGGACAGGTGCAGCGATGCGCCCCGGCCGGGAAGCCGTCCTCGCAGGTCAGGGACCACCTGGTCCTCGACCCGCACCAAACGGAGCAGCTCGGACTTTGCCGTGCGAACCCTGCAGCCCACACAGGTGCGCTGTGGGGCCGCGTGGCAACCATATTCCAGCTTACCGTGTCGACGCATCTACGGAACCGGCGGCATCCTCGGCTTGGGTGTCGGGACGGATGTCGATCCGCCAGCCCGTCAGCCGCGCGGCCAGGCGGGCGTTCTGCCCCTCCTTGCCGATGGCCAGCGAGAGCTGGTAGTCGGGCACGATGACCCGCGCCACCCGTCCGTCGAGATCGAGAACCTCGACGTGGGAAACACGGGCGGGAGACAGGGCATTCCCCACGAACTCCCCCGGGTCCTCCGACCAGTCGATGATGTCGATCTTCTCGCCGTGCAGCTCGGTCATCACGTTGCGCACCCGCGACCCCATCGGGCCGATGCAGGCGCCCTTCGCGTTGACCCCCGGCTTGCGGGACCGTACAGCGATCTTGGTGCGGTGGCCGGCCTCGCGCGCCACCGCGGCGATCTCCACGGTGCCGTCGGCGATCTCCGGCACCTCCAGCGCGAACAGCTTCTTCACCAGGCCGGGATGCGTGCGCGACAGCGTGACCGACGGGCCCTTGTGACCCTTCTTCACCTGCACCACGTAGGCGCGGATGCGCTCGCCGTGGCCGTACTCCTCACCCGGGACCTGCTCGTGCGCGGGCAGCACGGCCTCGATCTTGCCGAGGTCGACCAGCACCACGCGCGGGTCCTTGCCCTGCTGGATCACGCCCGAGACCAGCTCGCCCTCACGGCTGGCGAACTCGCCGAAGTTGATCTCGTCCTCGGCGTCACGCAGCTGCTGCAGGATGACCTGCTTGGCGGTGGTCGCCGCGATCCGGCTGAAGTTGCCAGGAGTGTCGTCGAACTCCCGGACGATCTCGCCGTCGTCGTCGAGCTCCGCCGCCCAGATCGTCACGTGACCGCTCGCGCGGTCGAGCTCGGCCCGCGCCTTGGGAGCCGCGCCGTCCGTGCGGAAGTACGCGATCAGCAGCGCGTCCTCGATCGCCTTGACGACCAGGTCGAAGGAGATGTCCTTCTCCCGCTCCAGGCTGCGCAGGACGCTCATGTCGATGTCCACGAGGCTTCCCCCTTAGCCTTCGTCGCCGTCGACGTCGTCGATCCGGCGGAACTCCACCTGCACCCTGCCCCGGGTGAGGTCCTGATAGTCGAGCCTGCGGCCGGCTCCTTCGACGTCGAGGTCGACACCGCTGTCGTCGGCGGCCACGACCCTGCCCTCGACCACCGTGCCGTCGCGCAGCTCGGCCTTCACCAGCCGCTTGGCCGCCCGCCGCCAGTGGCGCGGCTCCGTCAGCGGCCGGTCGACGCCCGGCGAGGACACCTCGAGCGTGTAGGCCGACTGGCCCATGGTGTCGTCCTCGTCGAGGGCCGCGGACACCGCCTGGCTCACGTCGGCCACGTCGTCGAGGCTCACGCCGCCGTCACGGTCGACGACCACGCGCAGCAGCTTGCGCTTCCCGGCCTGCGTGACCGTCACGTCCTCGAGATCGAGGCCCTCCGCGCCGACCACGGGCTCCAGGAGCTTCATCAGGTGGTCGCGGGGTGATGCGCTGCCCATATCGACCTCCCCTATTGTCATGTCTCAGCCGGGCGGACCTCGCCCCTGGCTCTCCCGTCGTCTGGCCGCTCAGCCAGCGACGACAGTTGACACCCTATCTGTAGGAAGGGGCGGAGGAAGCGTCACTCGGCACGGCTCGCGCCTGACCGCGAGCGGGGGTACGAGCCCGTACGATGCTTTCTTGCGGTCCGTAACACTGGAGGTCCCTGCCCGTGCGCCAGCCACACCTCTCCCGGCGCACCGCGCTGGCGGCCGGAGCGGTCGTCCTGGCGCTCGCCGGGTGCAGCGCACCGCGCGAGGCCGGCCCGCCGTCGCAGGCGCCGGACACCCCTGACCAAGCGCTTGCCCGCGTGCTCATGGCCGAGAAGCAGCGGACGATCTCCCTGTACGCGGCGATGATCGCCAAGGGGTCCGCCAAGCTCGTCCCGTACCGGCAGCGCCACGAGGCCCACCTGGCCGAGCTCCGCCGCCGCTTCCCCGCCCTCCGCCCGGCCGCCACCGGGACCGCTTCGCCGGGCCCCACCGCTTCCTCTCCGGCCACGCCGACGCCGCCGAAGGTGACGCTGTCGCAGCTGCGCGGCATCGAACGCAAGGCCGCCGCCGCCCGGCCCCGCCAGATCGCCGGCGTCACGCCGTCGCTCGCCCAGCTCGTCGCCAGCATCGGCGCCTGCGAGGCCCTCCACGCCCGCACCTCCGTCAAGGCCCCCGCCCCGCCGGCCGCCGCCGGCACCACCAGCGCCGCCGACCTCGGCAAGCTCCGCAAGACGCTCGCCGCCGAGCACGCGGCCATCTTCGCGTACGGGGTGCTCGGCGCCCGCACCACCGGCCCCCTGCGCACCCGCCTCGCCGGCAACTTCGACGCCCACCGCGAGCGGCGCGACGAACTGCGCGTCCTCATCACCGCCCGCGGCGACCGGCCCGTCGAGCCCGAGGCCTCCTACGCCCTCCCGTCGGTCCCCTCCAGCGCCACGGCCGCCACCCGGCTCGCCGGGCAGGTGGAGTCCGGCCTCATGGCCGCCTACCTGGAGCTGACGGCCGCCACGGACGCCGGCCTGCGCCAGTACGGGGCCACGGCCATGCAGGAGGCGGCGGTCCGCGCCCACGCCTTCACCCCGGCCACGACGCCCTTCCCCGGCCTGCCCGCCCCCGCCACCCCGCCCCCACCTGCCACGGCCACCGCCACCCCAAGCGGCTGACCCCCCGCCTTTACGCGCCCCGTCACCCTCGCGCCCCCATCCCCCGTGGACGGTGGGCCGGTGCCGGACGTGCCCCATCCCTCAAGGGCGGGCAGTCCGGTGCCGTACGCGCCCCCGAAGCGCCGTACGCGTTGCGCCGGACTCCGCCGTCCCCCTCCCCGCCGCACCGGCGCCCGGGAAGGGGCGAACGGGCGCGCTCACCAACCCCGCCACGGCGGGACGGCGCCGCACGCGCCCCATCCCTCAAGG
>NZ_JBFANJ010000029.1:9470-73171 GCF_040674795.1 Nonomuraea sp. NPDC049725
GGGCGGGCAGGCCGATGCCGCACGCGCCCCGAAGCGCCGTACGCGTTGCGCCGGACTCCGCCGTCCCCCTCCTCGCCGCACCGGCGCCCGGGAAGGGGCGGACGGGCGCGCTCGCCAGCCCCGGCCACGGCGGGACGGAGCCTCCCTCAAGGGCGGGCAGGCCGATGCCGCACGCGCCCCGAAGCGCCGTACGCGTTGCGCCGGACTCCGCCGTCCCCCTCCTCGCCGCACCGGCGCCCGGGAAGGGCGGACGAGCGCGCTCGCCGACCCCGGCCACACCGCACCGGCGCCGGGGCGGGGTCGGCGGTGCCGGGGCGGCGGGTGGTCAGCGGCGGCGGCAGAGCATGAGTTCGGTGGTGGGGCTTTCGCGGAGGACGCGGACGAGGCGGCGTTCGAGGGGGTGGAGGAGGGCGCCGGCGAGCCAGCCGGTGACCTCCGTCAGGGTGACGGCGCGCAGGAGGCCGCCCCAGAGCTTGCGCCAGAGGGGGTGGGCGTCGACCTGGGCGTTCATGAGCACGAGCATGGGGACGCGGCGGATGACGTCGAAGCCGGCCTCGTCGAGGGCGGCGGTGATCCACGGGAGCGTGTGGTTGACCTGGTAGTCGGAGCGCTGCTCGGGCCGGTGGAGGAAGTTCTCCGACAGGACGAAGACGCCGCCTGGCCGGACGGCCTCGCCGATGGAGCGCAGCGCGGCCTTGTAGCGGTCGTCGTCGGTGATGTGGAAGAGCATGTCCATCGCCGACACCACGTCGTAGGAGCCGGGTTCGAGGGCGCCGGCGGGGTCGGCGATGTCGAGGCGGAGGAAGGAGGCGCTGGGGAAGCGTTCGCGGAGCCGGTCGACGGCGGCCTGGGTGAGGTCGCTGCCGGTGATCGTCTCGACGCCGAGGGCGCGCCACTGGCGGATGTAGAAGCCGGTGCCGGAGCCGACGTCGAGGACCCGGGCCTTGGTCAGGTCGAGCGGGATGGCGGCGGCTTCACGGCGGAAGCCTTCGGCGCGCACCCGGTACATCCAGATGTTGAACGCGCGGCCGAGCGCCTTGTAGCCGACTCCGCTCTCGGTCCAGTCGGACTGCAGGCGTGATTCCCAGAAGTCTTTCAGTTCGGCGTGTGGCTTCATCGGATGAGATTTGCAGCACACTACCGAGCCGTCAAACCGGGACGGCCCCGATGGGGACCGTCCCGGAGGAATGGGTCAGGCGGTGCAGGCGGCGTGGACGCGGTCGGCGGCTTCGGCGAGCGGGATCTCGCTCTTCTCGCCGGTGGCGCGGTCGCGCAGCTCGACGACGCCCTGGGCGAGGCCGCGGCCGACGATGAGGATGGTGGGCAGGCCGAGGAGCTCGGCGTCCTTGAACTTGACGCCGGGCGAGACCTGGGGCCGGTCGTCGACGAGGACGCGCAGGCCGCGGGACTCCAGCTCGGCGGCCAGCTCCAGGGCGACTTCGACCTGGCGCTCCTTGCCGGTGCCGACGATGTGCACGTCGGCGGGGGCGACCTCGCGGGGCCACACGAGGCCGAGCTGGTCGTGGGCCTGCTCGGCGATGACGGCGACGGCGCGGGAGACGCCGATGCCGTAGGAGCCCATGGTGATGCGGACGGGCTTGCCGTCGGGGCCGAGGGCGTCGAGGCCGGCGGCGTCGGCGTACTTGCGGCCGAGCTGGAAGATGTGGCCGATCTCGATGCCGCGGTCGATGGACAGCCCGGAGCCGCAGCGGGGGCAGGGGTCGCCGGCGCGCACCTCGGCGGCCTCGATGAACCCGTCGGGGGTGAAGTCGCGGCCGGCGACGACGTTGACGGCGTGCTTGCCGGGCTCGTTGGCGCCGGTCACCCAGGAGGTGCCGTCGACGACGCGGGGGTCGACGAGGTAGCGGATGCCGAGGTCGCTCAGCACCTGGGGGCCGATGTAGCCGCGGACGAGGCCGGGGTGCTTGGCGAAGTCGTCGGCTTCGAAGATGGCGGGCTCGCCGGGGGCGAGCGCGGCCTCCAGGCGCTTGAAGTCGACCTCGCGGTCGCCGGGGACGCCGACGACGAGGGTCTCGACCTTGTCGGAGCCGGGGGTGGTGACCTTGACGACGACGTTCTTGAGGGTGTCGGCGGCGGTGACGGACAGGCCGTGGTGCTCGTTGAGGTGGGCGACCAGGGTGTCGATCGTGGGGGTGCCGGGGGTGTCGAGGACCTTGAGCGCGTCGAGGCCGTCGAGGTCCCGGGCGGCGGGCGGGGGGGTGGTGACGGCTTCGGCGTTGGCGGCGTAGCCGCAGGAGTGGCAGGCGACGAAGGTGTCCTCGCCGGTGGGGGTGGGGGCGAGGAACTCCTCGGAGGCGGAGCCGCCCATCGCGCCGGAGGTGGCGAACACGATCTTGTACGTGATGCCGAGGCGGTCGAAGGTGCGGATGTAGGTGTCGCGGTGGGCCTCGTAGGAGCGCTTGAGGCCGTCGTCGTCGAGGTCGAAGGAGTAGGAGTCCTTCATGATGAACTCGCGGCCGCGCAGGATGCCGGCCCGGGGCCGCGCCTCGTCGCGATATTTCGTCTGAATTTGGTAAAGGGTGACCGGATAGTCCTTGTAGGAGGAATATTCGCCCTTCACCAGATCGGTGAACAGCTCCTCGTGCGTGGGGCCGAGCAGATAGTCGGCGCCCTTGCGGTCCTTGAGCCGGAAGAGCGTGTCGCCGTATTCGGTCCAGCGGCCGGTGGCCTCGTAGTATTCGCGGGGCAGCAGGGCGGGGAAGAGCACTTCCTGGCCGCCCATCCGGTTCATCTCCTCGCGGACGACGCGGGCGACGTTCTCCATGACGATCTTGCCGAGCGGGAGCCAGGAGTAGATGCCGGGCGCGACGCGGCGCACGTAACCGGCGCGGACGAGGAGCTTGTGGCTCGGCACTTCCGCGTCTGCCGGGTCGTCCCGCAGGGTGCGAAGAAACAACGACGACATGCGCAGCAACACGGCCACTCCTCGGTCGAGCCTGATGTGAGGGCTACAGGCTATCGACTCCGGGCCGCCCGCCGCGCGCGCTCAAACCGCTACGGTGATCCAGCCGCCCATGGCCGCGGCCAGCCCGGTGGCGAACAGCCCCGCGAGCCCCACCGCGCACACCAGCGCCCGTGCCCGGCCGCCGGCGCCCCGGCGCAGGGCGAGCACCACCCCGATGGCCCCCGCGCCGATCAGCACGGCGGGGATCGGCCAGAAGGAGCGCTCGTCGCCGATGAACCCGGGCGTCGCCCGGTCCACGACGTCGGCCAGCACGAGCGCGCCGATGACGCCGGCCGCGTAGTCGCCCCACCGGTCCTTCCTGCGGGTCACGTACGCGAGCAGGCCGGTGCCGACGAGCAGGGCGACGGTCCAGTTGAGGCCGGCGGGACTGCCGCCGATGATGTCGAAGTCGAGGTCGCCCCGCAGCGCGCTGCCGCCCATCGCGGCGACCAGCATCGACACGGCGGCCAGGAACGTGGTCAGCAGCGCCCAGCCGAACCCGGACGCGCTCGCCCCGACGGCCAGCGCCATCGCGAGGTAGACGTACGGGTCGTAGACGTGCTCCAGCCAGCCCGGCCCCCGGCCGGCGGTGATCATGCCGATGAAGCCGACGGCCAGTCCACCCAGGAAGGCCGCCAGCAGATGACGTTCGATGCCACGCTGCCGCCGGTCGTATTCGGCGAAGTCGGCATACTCGATCGCGGTTTTCTCCATCCCCATTCCCTGGTCATCCCACCCCCGGCGATTCTCCAGGGACGACCACATCCAGATTATGTGATCGTACATAAAAGGCAAATTTCGGTTGACCGTAAGCAATCTTGCCTGGCGGAAACCGGTGGGAATGGGAAAAGGATCAACCGCCGAGAAGTTCTTCCCAGGGGTGGCGGGTGTTGGTGCGGCGAGTGGTGTCGAGGGCCTCGGCCAGCCGCCAGAACCCCGGGCGGGCGCGGTCACGGACACGCCCCACCGGGTCGACGGCACGCAGCTCGAAGCGGACGCCCATGACGTCGAGCACCGCGCGCGAGTTGCCGCAGGGGCCCGCCGGGGTGGCGTCGAGCAGGGCGGCGACCTCGGAGGCGTAGGGGCCGTCGCGCCATTCGATGTGCCAGCTGTGGTCGGCTCCCCGCCACCAGGTCAGGTCTCGGGCCGCCTCGATGAACTCCGCCTTGGTCGCCAGCGCGGCCATGACGCGGCCGAACGCCTCGAACCTCAGCGATTCGGTCAGATGCCTCCGCGGCCCGTGCTTTCGCCTCACGAACAACCACTCTGATCGCGACCGCACCCATCCCGCAAGCCCTGGCGACCTTGAGGCCCGGGGCCCGGGAGAGGAGGATCGGGGTGAGGCGCCATCGGATCGGGGATACATCGGATCTGGCGGGCATAGGGAGGCAGCGTGACGTTGCGCGTGGCGGTCATCGGTTCGGGACCCGCCGGGATCTACACGGCCGAGGCGCTGGTCAAGCAGTCGGCCGAGGACGTCGAGGTGGACGTGCTCGAACGGCTGCCGACGCCGTACGGCCTGGTCCGCTACGGCGTCGCGCCCGACCACACCTCGATCAAGTCGATCGCCGGCTACCTGCGCAGGGTGCTGGAGCTGCCGCAGGTGCGCTTCCTGGGCGGCGTCACGCTCGGCGAGCACCTGTCGGTGGCGGACCTGCTGACCTGCTACGACGCGGTCGTCTACGCCACCGGGGCGATGGTAGACCGGCGGCTCGGCATCCCGGGCGAGGACCTGCCGGGCAGCGTGGCGGCCACCGACTTCGTCAACTGGTACTGCGGGCATCCGGACGTCGACCCGTCGCGGTTCACGCTCGACAGCCCCGAGGTCGCGGTGATCGGCGTCGGCAACGTGGCCGTGGACGTGGTGCGGGTGCTGGCCAAGACCGCCGAGGAGCTGAGCGCCACCGACGTGCCGCACGACGTGCTCGAACGGCTCGGCGACAGCCAGGTCAAGGCCATCCACATGATCGGCCGGCGCGGCCCCGAGCACGCCAAGTTCACGCTCAAGGAGCTGCGCGAGCTCGGCGCGCTGGCCAACGCCGACGTGTGCGTGCGCCCGGAGGAGGCCGCCGTGCTCGGCGGCGACTTCCCGCGCCAGGTGCGCGGCAACATCGAGGTGCTCCAGTCGTGGGCGGGCCGCGAGCCCGCCGGCCGGCCGCGCCGCCTGGACGTGCGCTTCTGGCTGCGGCCCGTCGAGATCCTCGGCACCGAGCGGGTCGAGGGGCTCCGGCTCGAACGGACCCGCCTGTCGGACGAGGGCCGCGTGGTGGGCACCGGCGAGTACGAGACGCTGCCGGTCGGCATGGTGCTGCGCTCGGTCGGCTACCAGAGCGTGCCGCTGCCCGGGGTGCCGTTCTCGCAGGAGACGATGACGGTGCCGAACGTGGCGGGGCGGGTGCGCGAGCGCGAGTACGTCGCGGGCTGGCTCAAGCGCGGCCCGACCGGCGTGATCGGCACGAACAAGTCCGACGCCGCCGAGACCGTCCGCACGCTGCTGTCCGACCTGGCCGGCGCCCGTCCCGGCGGGCTCGCCTCCGTCGACGGCCTGCTGGCCGAGCGGGGCGTCCGCCCGGTCACGTACGCGGAATGGCTGGAGATCGAGGCCGCCGAGGCCGAGCTGGCCAGGACGCTGGGCCGGGGCGAACGCGTCAAGCTGGTCGGCCTGGACGCCATGCTGCGTGCCTGCCGCCCCTGACCGGCCCTGCTCGGCCCTACTCGGAAGGCATCGGATGCTCGACTTCGACCAGGTTCACCGCGAGCAGCAGGCGCTCTACCCCGCCGCCGAGCCCGTTTGGCAGCCGGGTTGGCAGCCCGTGCACACCGTGTACGTGCCGGCTGACCGGTTCTCGGCGGGCACCGTGGCCGCGTGGGGCGAGGAGGCGCTGGGCCTGGTCAAGGCGCATCTGGCCGGGCCGGACGAGCTCGCCGGGGTGTTCGGCGTGCCCGACGGGATCGCGGGTGACGTGCACGGCAGGCTGGTGCGCAAGCTGGCTGCCGAGCCGGTCGAGGACCTGCGGGTGGACTTCGAGGACGGCTACGGCGGCGGGCCGGACGACGAGGACGGGCACGTCGACCAGGCGGTGGAGGCGCTGGCCGCGATGCACGCGGCCGGGACGCTGCCGAGGAGGTGGGGGCTGCGGGTGAAGTCGTTCGCCGACGGCGACCCGGCACGCTCGACGCGGACGCTCGACCGGTTCGTCACCGGCCTGGCGGGGCGGGCCGGCGGGCTTCCGGAGGGTTTCGTGGTGACCTTCCCGAAGGTCCTTATGGAGGCGTACCTGGGGATGTTCGCCGGATTCCTCCAGGGGCTGGACGACCGGGCGGGGCGGCGGCTGCGGTTCGAGATGCAGGTGGAGGCGCCGCAGACGGTGCGGTTCCTGCGCGCGGGGCTGACGTGCGGCGGGCGGCTGGCCGCGGCGCACTTCGGCGTGTTCGACTACACGGCGGCGATCGGGCTGCCGCCGCACGAGCAGCGGCTGGACCATCCGGCGTGCGACCACGCCAGGCACGTGATGCAGACGGCCTACGCGGGCACCGGCGTGGAGCTGTCGGACGGGTCGCTGGCCGCCTCGCCCGCCTCCGGCTCGGCGGAGGACGTACGGGCGCTGTGGCGGCGGCACGCCGGGCTGGTGCGCCACTCGCTGGGGCACGGCTTCCACCAGGGCTGGGACATGCATCCGTCCCACCTGGTGAGCAGGTTCGCCACGGTGTACTCCTTCCACCTGGCGACCTACGACTCCTACCGCGAGCGGGTTCGGGCCTGGCGGGAGCGGCGGCCGGTCGGCGGCGTCCTGGACGAGCCGGCCACGATCCGCACGCTGGAGTCGGCCCTGCGCAGGGCCGACGCGGCGCTCGGCTGACCGGCCCGGCGGCTCAGTCGCGCTCGACGAGCGCCCGCCAGCGGCGGACCATGTGCGGGTCGATGGGCTCCGACCAGTCGCGGCGCACGGCCGAGCCGACGTGGAAGGCGCGCACGCCGTAGTCGAGCAGGTCGGGCACGTGGTGGGGCTTGAGGCCGCCGCCGGCCAGGATGATGGACCCGTCGCCGGCGTCCGCGCGTCCCTTGAGCACGGGCAGGCCGTCGCCCACGCCGAGCGGTGAGCCCGCGGTGAGCACGGTCGCCAGGTTGGGCAGCAGCCGCACGGCCCGCCAGGCCGCCTGCACGTCGGCGGCGTGGTCGACGGCCCGGTGGAAGGTCCACGGCAGCGGCGAGACGGCGTGGATGAGCGCCTCCGTGGCCGCCAGATCCACCGCGCCGGCCTCGTCGAGGAACCCGAACACGAACCCGGCGGCGCCGGCCTGCGCCAGTTCCCTGGCGTCCTGGCGCAGGCGTTCCAGCTCCTCGGGGGTCCCGGCGAACCCGGGGCCGCCGCGCAACATCACCATCTGCGGCAGCGGGCACGCGGCGGCGATGGCCGCGACCGTCTCCGGGGCGGGCGTCAGCCCGTCGGCCGCCATGTCGGCGACGACCTCCAGGCGGTCGGCGCCGCCCTCTTCAGCGGCCACGGCGTCGCGCACGTCAAGCGCGATCACCTCAAGGAGGGATCCGGTCATGCAGCAGAGGTTATATGGTGCTCTGCACCTTTTTGCGCGAATAGAGATCCCCGCGTTCGCCCGGCCGGAGAACCCCGGGGACCGGCGTCAGGCGCTGATCAGCTCGGGCAGGGTCAGATCACGGAAGGCCGTGATCGCCGAGTCGGCCGCCGGGCGCTGGAAGAGCGCGCCGGACGCGCGATGCGGCAGGTCCACCGTGCGCACGTGCCGGAAGCCCCGGCCCCGGTAGTAGTCCTGCAGCCGCCGGTTGCCCTTGGCGCAGTCCAGCCGCAGCCACGGCAGCCCCGCCGCGTACGTGGTCGCCCCGGCCCAGTCGAGCAGCGCGTCGCCCAGGCCGCTGCCCGACCAGGGGCGGGCGATGGCCAGCTTGTGCACGTACAGCGCGGCGCCGGGGTCGTCGTCCGGCGCCCAGAACTCGGGGTCGGCGTGGCCGTCCAGGGCGATGGTGGCGACCGGCCGGGCCGAGCCGTCCGGGTCGAAGTAGCGCAGCTCGTCGTCGAGCAGGAACAGCACCCGCTCCTCGATCAGCGGCTCGATGCGCTCGGGGCCGAAGCCCGCCCGGGGCCACTGGCGTACGCCCCGGGTGTGCAGCCACTCGGCGGTGTCGGCGAGGAGCGTGAGCACGCCCGGGAGGTCGGCGGGCTCGGCGCGCCGGAGGGTCAGCGGGTGCAGCAGCGTGTTCGCGTGCATGGGTCTGCCTTTCGTTGCGAGGGGTGGCCGAATCGACACAGAGCGTAATCGCTCAATGGGACACAAACCCGACAGGGCTAGATAACCCGATATATGCGGATAAATCGCTATTAGGGAGCGGTGCACCACTCCCCAACGCTCAGCGAGACGGCAAGCTCACTGGGCCGCGGCCGGCGGGATCACCCCCAAGCAAGGCCGCTCAGCGGCGGTCGAGCTCGTATCTGATCAGATGCTTGTCGGCAGGCAGCACCGACACCGCGACGCGCACCGGCATGTCGCCCTCGTCGTAACCGACCCGGACATAGACCACAACAGGGGTGCCAAGCTCAAGCTGGAGCCGCTCAGCCTCCTCCTGGTTGGGCATGCGGGCCCAGATGTCGTCCACCACGCGCACCTGCGCGTGGCCCAGCTCCTCCAGCACCCGGTTGGCGCCGCGCTCGATGTCCCCGGGCCGGGCGATCTCGGAGTTGGCGACCAGGTCCCGGGGGAAGTAGGAGTCGTTCGTGTTGTACGGCTGGCCGTCCACGAACCGCAGGCGGCGGCGCACCACCGCGAGCTGTCCGTCGGCCAGCTCGAGCCGGCTGGCGATCTCCTCCACGGGGGAGACGGTCAGCACCTCGATGTACTGGCTGGGGGCACGGCCTTCCTGCGTCACGGCGTAGGCGAAGGCTTCACGGAGCTCTCCCGTGGGCTGCGGTTCCAGCTCCCGCTGCGGATAGATGAGCAGCGGCCTGCGGTCTCTGACCACCGTTCCGCGTCGTGGCGTACGCGTGACAAGCCCCTCATTGACCAACTCCCCGAGGGCCAACCTGACGGTGTTGCGGCTCACCCCATGGTCTTCCATGAGCTGCGCCTCAGTCGGCAGCTGCGCTCCGGGGCCGAGTACGCCGGAGTAGATGGCCCTTCGTAGCTCCGAAGCCACCTGCTGATACAGCACCGACCTTGCCACTTTCACCCCTTTTGTTCCAACAATTTAGACGATCTGGTTCTAGCAGGCCATCACCCCTTGACCGGACGGCATCGGGAGCCGCATCATCCATTCGTTGGTACAAATCCATCGAAAGGCCGGTGAGGGGGTGAGGGCCGGTGGTGCCGGTCCACGCGGGTACGCCGTACCTGCCCTGGGACTCCCCCCGTGATGCAACACGTTTACTGCGTTACGCGTTGCCTCGCCAGGGATTCACCCACACCTACCAGAGCAGCGGGAACGGTATGTCCGCACTTTCCGAGTCAGCCGAGCTGAACGTGTGGTGCGAGGACGGGTCCCTCGTCTGGCACGAGGGGAGCGCCCCCGTCCGCCACCCCATCGACGACCCGGCCGGCGCGGCGGATCGCATCGCCGCAGGTTACCGACACCCGGAGTCCTCGCAAGAGGGTCACTCCCCCACCATCTCCGTGCGCGAACCCACGGTCTAGGACTCCATCCCTCGCCGGAGTCCTGGCGCCGCCGCTCACGGGGCAGGAAGCGCGCCCTGGCGGGTCCCCCACGCCCGCCAGGGCGCGCGATCCACTCCAGAGGCCCTAGCAAGCGCTTGGGCCTCTTTCGCGTTACGATGAGGCCGGCGCGGCGGGCGTACCGCTTGACAGTCTTCCGGGGGCGAGCCTAACGTCCAAGCAAGCGCTTGGTTCATACGAGGAGGCGGCCCATGACCCCCCACGCTGCCCGGCCCATCGCGCCGAGCCGGCACCCGGGCCTGGCGATCCCCCGGCCGCGCCGCACCCCGGCCGCCGCCACTCCCCCGGCGCCCGCCGTTCCGACCACTCCCGCCGTCCCCGGGGTTCCCGCGCCCCGGCCCGACAGTGCGCGGTTCCGGTCGGTGCTCGGCCGGTTCGCCACCGGCGTCGTCGCCATCACCGCGCTCGACCCGGTCGACGGCAGCCCGTGCGGCCTGGCGGCCAACTCCTTCACCTCGGTGTCGCTGGACCCGCCGCTGGTGGGCTTCTGCGTGGCCCACACCAGCACGAGCTGGCCCCGGCTGCGCGCCACCCGCGCCGTGACCGTGAACGTGCTGGCCGAGCACCAGCGCGCGGCCTGCGCCCAGCTCGCCTTGCGGGGCGGCGACAAGTTCGCCGGCCTCGGCTGGACGCCGTCCCCCGCCGGCAATCCGGTGCTCGACGGCGCGCTCGCCTGGCTCGACTGCTCGATCGAGGCCGAGCACCGGGCCGGCGACCACATGATCGTGGTGGCCCGGGTGCACCGGTTCGACACGCTCGGCGACGGCGGGCCGCTGCTGTTCTTCCGCGGTGGTTACGGAGCGTTCACGTCCGCCCCCTAGGCGCGGGACCTGGGCCGCTCTACTGTCCGCAGTATGGGCACACGCTCCTCGTACCTGCTCGACGTCCTGATGACGGAGTTCGGTGAGTCGATCACCACCGATCCGCCCGCTTTCAGGCGCAAGTTCCGGAAGATGGCGGCCTCCCCCTTCGCGTTCTACCGGGGCGGCGCCTGCCTGTTCTACGCCGACCTCACCGGGCCGTTCGCCGACGACTCCTACCTGGACGAGGCCACCAGCCGGGTGTGGATCCACGGCGACCTGCACGCGGAGAACTTCGGCACGTACATGAACGCCTCCGGCGTGCTGGTCTTCAACGTCAACGACTTCGACGAGGCGTACGTGGGCCCGTACGTCTGGGACCTCAAGCGGTTCGCCGCCAGCGTCGCCCTGCTCGGCTACGCCAAGGCGCTGTCGGACGCGGCGATCGGCGAGCTGGTCGGCGGGTTCGCGGGGGCGTACCTGACCGAGCTGACGGCGATCGCCCGGGGCGGCGACGACGCGATCGGCTCGCTCACCCTCGACACCACCTCGGGCGTGCTGCACCGGGTGCTGCAGACGGCCCGGCTCAGCACGCGGGTGGCGATGCTGGACGTGGAGACCGTGGTGGAGGACTACGACCGGCGCTTCGCGTTCATGGAGGGGCGCGTGCCGGTGGCCGACGGGATGCGGGCGGCGGTGCGGGCCGCGTTCGAGGACTATCTGACCACGCTGCCCGCCCCGGCCACCCCGGCGAACCCGGTCGAGCACGTCATCAAGGACATGGCGCTGCGCAAGGGCGTGGGCATCGGCTCGGCCGGGCTGCCCTCTTACAACCTGCTGCTGGAGGGCCGTTCGCAGGCTCTGGAGAACGACGTCATCCTCTACATGAAGCAGGCCCAGGTCCCGGCCGTGGCCCGGTACGTCACCGACGAGAAGGTTGCCCGTTACTTCCGCCACCAGGGGCACCGGACCGCCGAGTCGCAGCGCGCCCTCCAGGCGTACGCCGATCCGTGGCTCGGCCACACCACGCTGAACGGCGTCGGCCAGCTCGTCGCCGAGGTGTCCCCGTACTCGGCCGACCTCGACTGGGACGACGTGAACGAGCCCGCCGAGCTGCACGCGATCATGCGGGACCTGGGGCGGGCGGTGGCGCGCATGCACGCGGTCGCCGACGACGACTCCAGCCACGACCTGGTGAGCTTCTCGACCGAGGCGGCGATCGTGGCGGTGGCCGGCGGCGACGCGGGCGGGTTCACCGCGATGCTGGTGGAGTTCGCGCACCGCTACGGGGCGCAGGCCCGCGAGGACCACCGGCGGTTCGTGGACCTGTTCCGCAACGGCCGCCTTCCAGGGGTGTGACGACCGACCGGTCGGTATGGCATGCTTCCGGAATATGACTCTGTTCTCGGTGGAAGGCAAGACAGTCGTCGTCACGGGCGGGTCGCGCGGCATCGGCCGCATGATCGCGGCAGGGTTCGCGGCGGCCGGCGCGAAGGTCCACATCACCGCCCGCAAAGCGGCCGAGGTCGAACGGACGGCCGCCGAGCTGGGCTGCTCCTCGGTGGTCGCCGACCTGTCCACCCCCGAAGGGGTGGCCGCGCTGGAGGCGGCCGTGGACGGCCCGGTGCACGTCCTGGTCAACAACGCGGGCGCCACCTGGGGCGCGCCGCTCGCGGACTACCCGGAGAGCGCCTTCGACAAGCTCTGGAACATCAACGTCAAGGGCGTCTTCTACGTCACCCAGCGCCTCCTGCCCCAGCTGCGCGAGGCCGCCACCGCCGACGACCCGGCACGGGTGATCAACGTCGGATCCATCGACGGGATCAAGGTGCCGTCGATGGAGACGTTCGCCTACTCGGCCACCAAGTCCGGCGTCCACATGCTGACCCGGCACCTGGCCAAACAGCTCGCCCGCGAGCACATCACGGTCAACGCGCTGGCCCCCGGGCCGTTCGAGTCCAAGATGATGGCCTTCGCGCTCGACGACCCCGCCACGCGCGACGCCATCTCGGCGAGCGTGCCGCTGGGCCGGATCGGCCGCCCCGACGACATGGCCGGAGCGGCGATCTTCCTGGCGTCGCGGGCCGGGGCCTACCTGACCGGGACCGTCATCCCGGTGGACGGCGGCATCTCCTGCTGACCGGCCCAGGTCACAGCAGCTCGCGCAGCGCCGTGGCCAAGCTCGCTGCCGCACCCGGCTCGTAGCGTAGATAGAGGTACGGCTCCGTCAGCTCCAACTCGATGACCGCCGGGCTGCCGTCGGGGAGCCGGACCAGGTCGATCCGGGCGTAAAGAAGGGCCTGGGGGATGGCGGCAAGCACCTTCTCCGCGAGTTCGACCTGGTCCGGGGCCGGGGTGCGCACTTCGGCCCGTGCGTTGTCGGCACCGGTCATGCCGGGCGTGAGCATCGGGGTGCGCCGGACGGCGTGGCTGAGACGGCGGTTGAAGTAGAGGAGCGAGGTCTCGCCCTCGGCCTCGACCATGTCGAGATAGGGCTGGACCATGGGGGTGCGGCCAGCGGCCTCCAGGGCCTCGGCGTGCGCACCGGCCCGGTCGCGGTCGGTGGTCCTGATCGTGTCGCGGGCGCCCGCGGAGATCGCGGGCTTGACAACGTACTCGTCCCAGCGCGGCAGGTCGTGCGCCGACCAGTGCGTCGGCACCGTCGGAACGCCGAGGTCGCGCAGATAGGTCTTGTCGGTGTTGGCCTCGATGACGGAGGCCGGGTTGAGGAGCCGGGAAACCTGCTCCACCCGCCTGGTCCAGGCCAGGAACTCCGCCCTGCGGTCGACGTAGTCCCAGACCGAGCGGACCACGACGGCGTCGTAGGCGCTCCAGTCGACGCCGGGGTCGTCCCAGCGTTCGGTGCGACCTTCGATGCCCTGTTCGCGCCAGGCGGCCAGGGCGAGCTCGCGCTCGTCGTCGTGCGTGTCGGGGTCGTCAAACGTCGCATATGCACAGGTAGCCATCCGCTGATGCTAATAGCGGACAGAACAAATGCCGATTGCGGGCCTGCTGGTTACGGGGTGGCTGGTTACGGGGTGGCTGGTTGCGGGGTTGGTCGTTGCGCGGTTGGTGATCGCGCGGGTTGGTGATCGCGGGATTGCTGGTTGCGGGCTTGCTGATCGCGGGGTGGCTGGTTGCGGGGCTTGCTGCGGAGGGGTTGATGCCGGAGAGGGGCCCACGCGCCCGTGCCCAGGCCCGGGCGCGTGGGCGGAGGTCACTAGTCGACCTCGACCTCCTGGCGGGCGGCGCTGTCGTCGGTCGCCACGTTGGCGTTGCCGTTGATGTTGTTGACGTTGGTCGAACCCCAGCCGCCGACGTTGCTGGTGCCGATGTTGGCGAAGTTGTTGCCCGTCTGCGACGACTCCTCGTTCCAGCTCGAGTTGTCGTTACGCGTGTCGGCCTGGGCCGGGGCGGCGAGCAGGGTGGCGCCGGCAGCGGCGGCCACGACGAAACCGGTCACGCAGAGCTTCTTGATCATGTCGATGTTCCTTCCGATGAGTGTTGCTGTTACGGGCCCGCCGGACGGGGCCGGCGGAATCGGGGAAGGCGGATCGCCTAGTAGAAGATGTAGGTCACGGAGATGCTTCCGTCGGAAGCGGTCGTGGCGATGCCGTTGAGGTTGTTGACGTTGACCGAGCGTCCCCACCCTTTGTTGGAGGCGCCGACGTGCGCGAAGTTGTTGCCGGCCTGGGAGGACTCGGAGTTGGTGCTCCAGTTGTCACTCCAGGTGTCCGCGTGAGCCGGGGCGGCCAGCAGCGTTACGCCCGCCGCCGCCGCGACCACGGCACCCGCCGCGCACAGCTTCTTGATCACTACAGCTCCTTCGCCAGAGGATTGGCTTCCAGGGGCAGCAGGCATGGGCCCGAGGTGCACTACCGCCCCTTTGACCTGTCTTGACCCGGAGAGGTCAAGGTCAAAGCGAGCATATAACTATGGGTTGCCAATCGGTAGCTTTGAGTAATTAGAAGATTCTTCTGTGCCATGCTCGCTGACAGGAGGTGTCAGCGAGGGCCGTCTAGCGTCCGGCGCATGATCTACGAGTTGCGCCGCTACACGCTGCGGCCGGGACGGCGGGAGACTCTGCTGTCGCTGTTCGATCGGGAGTTCGTCGAGACGCAGGAGGCCGTCGGCATCGACGTCATCGGCCAGTTCCGCGACCTCGACGACCCCGACGCCTTCCCCTGGATCCGGGCGTTTCCCGACATGGCGGCCAGGAAGGCCGCGCTCACCGCGTTCTACACCGGACCGGCGTGGCAGGCGCACCGGGAGGCGGCCAACGCCACCATGATCGACTCGACCGACGTGCTGCTGCTGCGGCCCGCCGGGGGGCGCCTGCCCCGCTGGGACCGGCCTCCCCTGGGTTCCGGGGAGGCGGCCTCGTCACTGTGGGTGGCCACGACCTACCACGTCGAGCCGGGGTTCGAGGCGTTCTTCGCCGACGAGGTGGCGCCCCTGCTGGCCGCTGGCGGGACGCCTCCGGTGGCCTGCTTCGCCACCGAGCACGCGGAGAACACCTACCCCTTGCTGCCCGTCCGTACGGGGGAAGAGGTGTTCGTGTGGTTCGCCCGCTTCGAGAGGGAAGCGGACGAGCGGGTGGTCGACGTCCCGGCGCTCGCCCAGCGGCTCACCGCGCCACCCCGCCGCCTCCGCCTCACCCCCACCCCCCGCTCCACCCTCCGCTGACCCGGGCCCCAAGCCCGCCGGAACCGGGCCCAAGGCGGGGGCGCGGCCCAAGGCGGGGGCGCGGGCCGAGGCGGGGCGCGGGCCGAGGCGGGGCGCGGGCCCGAGAGAAAGCCAGCGTCCAACCGAAGGCCCAGCCGCCCACCGGAGCGGACGCGGAGGCACACCCTCCCACGGGGCCGCCGAGGGCCGACGCAGGGTGGGGCGCCCCAGGCAGAGCGGCCTCCCGCAGGGCTGCCCCGGCGCGGGCCCAAGGCGGGGCTTCGGCGCGGGAGGCGGACGCGGGTGCCCACCCCGGCAGGACCGCTGGGGGCCCACTCTGGAGGGCCGACGCGGGAAAAGGGCGGTCCCAGGTGGGGGTCGGCGCAGGAGGCAGGTGCGGTCGCGGGGCCGGCGCGGAGCCGGGGGCCGACCGGGCGCGGAGGGGCGGGCGCGGAGGGGCGGGCGCGGAGGGGCGGGCGCGGAGGGGCGGGGCTGACGATCGTCGAGCTCGACGGTGCGGCGATCCTGGAGGCCGCCGCCCGGTCGGCGCGTTACTGGCCCGATCGCTGACCCCCAGCCCGGGGCCCGGCGGTCAGAGGACGGTGATGCCGCGGGCGGCGAGGATGGCGTCGGCCTGGGCGCGGTTGACGATCGCGCCGCCGAACGCGCGCAGCCGGGCGTCGTCGATCTCCCCGAGGTCGGCGCCGCGCAGGTCGGCCCGGGTGAACACGGTCTTGAGCAGCTTGGCCTCGCGCAGCCGGCAGTCGGTGAACGTGGCGTCGGTGAAGTCGCAGCCCGACAGGTCGGCCTCGTCGAAGCGGACGCCTTCGATCTCCTCGCCGCGCAGGGAGCAGCCGCCCAGGTTGGCCATGGTCAGGTTGGAGCGGGTGACGCGGAAGCCGGTGCCGCGGCTGCCGGTGAGCGAGGCGCCGATCAGGCGGCAGCCGGTGAACGACGCGTCGGTCATCAGCGCGCCGCCGAACTGCGCGGACGACAGGTCGACGTCGGTGAACACGGCGTCGATGAGGTCGGCGTCGCTGAACCTGACCCGCATCCCGCCGCCGCCCGTGAAGGCGGCGCCGTCGAGGTCGGCCTTGCGGAAGTCGGCCTGTTCCAGCACGCAGGACTCGAACCGGGCCCCGGCCAGCGAGGCTCCCCACAGGTCGGCCTCGGTGAGGTCGCAGCCGCGGAAGACGTGCGTCTCGTCCGGGGCGAGCCGGTCGGTGAGGGATGTGCCGGAGAGGTCCTCGCCGTCGAAGTTCACGGTGTCACAGGCTACCGGTGATCACCTCGGCGGCGGCCCGGCCGCAGACGGGCGCGGAGCCGTACGTGGCGATGTGCACGGCGCCGAGGTCGGAGCGCTGGGGCAGGCCCATCTCGACCACGACGGCGTCGGGGCGGGCGCTGAGCAGGTGCCGTACGGCCTCGCCCTGCCAGGGGTAGCGGTGCACGTCGCGTACGACGACGACCAGGGGGCGGGCGGCGGCCAGGGCGACGAGGTCCTCGATGGCGGCGCCGGACGCCTCGCCGGCGGCGAAGCGGGTGACGGCGGTGCCGGGCATCAGCTCGGCGAGCGGGCCGGCGACGCCCCACGGGGTGGACTTGTCGATGGCCAGGTTCATCTCGGGGGCGAGTTCCACGACGTGCGGGGGTGTGCGGAGCGGCAGGACGGCGGCTCCGGTGCGGCGGGTGACCCGCACGGCGCGCCGGGCGGCCGCGAGTCCGGCGTGGCCGTTGTGCGCGGCCCGCTCGGTGGTGACCGACATGCCGTCCGCCCCGGCGCCGACCATGTTGTCCGTTGGTGTGCTGCCCGAGGAGGCGGCCCAGACGGCCAGCTCGCGGACCCGGCGTGCGGCGTCGGCCAGTCGCTCCTCGGGCAGCAGTCCATCGGCGACCGCCGTGACGATCGCGTCCCGTACCTCGATCGCCGTGGCCTCGTCGGCGTGCTCGCCGCCGACGCAGATCGCGTCGGCTCCCGCGGCGATGGCGCGGGCGGCGGCGCCGCCGATGCCGTACGCCTCGGAGACGGCGGCCATCTCGATGCCGTCAGTGACGATCATGCCCTCGAAGCCGAGCTCCTCCCGGAGCAGTCCGGTGAGCACCTTGGGGCTGAGGGTGGCGGGCAGGTCGGGGTCGTACACGGGCACCAGCAGGTGGCCGGTCATGACGGACCGGACGCCCGCGTTGATCGCCTCCCGGAAAGGGCGGAGCGCGTCCTCGATCCCGCCGGGGGCGACGACCGGCACGCCGTGGTGGGAGTCGACGGAGGTGTCGCCGTGGCCGGGGAAGTGCTTGGCGCAGGCGGCGACGCCGGCGGACTGCAGGCCGCGCACGAAGGCCCGGGTGTGGCGGGCGACCAGGTCGGGGTCGGCGCCGAAGGCGCGCAGGCCGATGACCGGGTTGTCGGGGTTGGAGTTCACGTCGGCGGAGGGCGCGAAGTCGATCGTGATGCCGCACGCGGCCAGGTCCAGGCCGAGGTCGCGGGCCAGGGTCTCGGTGAGCGCGACGTCGTCGACGACGCCGAGGGCGTAGCCGCCGGGGCGGGTGCTGCCGGTGGCGACCTCCAGGCGGGTCACCTCGCCGGTCTCCTCGTCGGTGCCGACCAGCGCGTACGGGTTCTCGGCCCGCAGCGCCGTGGTCAGCCGGGCCACCTGGGCGGGGCCGGTGATGTTGCGGGAGAACAGCACCACCCCGGCCAGGCCTTCCCCGAGCCGCCGGCGTACCCAGTCTGGAGGGGTGACCCCCTCGAAGCCCGGCAGGAGTACGGCGTCGGCCAGGCGCACAAGGTCACCACTCTTGGACATGACCCGCAATCTAATAGGAAAGTTTCTTATTTGCTAGAGGCATTTTCGAACGTCAGCAGGTTCGGTTGCCGGACGAACTCCGCCGCGATGCGCAACAGGGCGCCCGCCCGGCCGCCGGCCGCCGCCGCGCGTCCCCGGCGGGCCGCCGCTCCCCGTCGTCAGCAGCGGCTTCGGCCGTGAACAAGCGATTGTCCGAGGGCCCATAATGGTCGTGTGACAACGCGAAAGAACTCCGCCGGCACGACCCCGGCTCCGGCCAAGCGCCAGCGCGCGGCCTCGACGGGGGCGGCCTCGGAGCGCCGGGACCATCTCGTCAAGCTCGCGGCGGAGCTCTTCGCGGCCAAGGGCTTCCAGGCGACGACGGTCCGCCAGATCGCCCAAGAGGCCGGCATCCTCTCGGGCAGCCTCTACCACCACTTCGACTCCAAGGAGTCGATCGTCGACGAGGTCCTGTCCACGTTCCTCGATGATCTCATCGCCCGCTACCGGTCCGCGATCGACTCCGGCCCCGACGCCCGCGCGGTGCTGACGGAGATGGTGCGCATCGGCTTCGGCACCCTGGAGCCGCACCGCGCCGCGATCACCGTCATGCAGAATGACTGGAACTACCTGCGCCAGTTCGAGCGCTTCAGCTACCTGGTCAAGGCCGAGGACGAGGTGGAGCAGATCTGGGTCACGCAGATCAAGGCCGGGCAGGCGGCCGGGCTGTTCAGGCCCGACGTCGACCCCAAGCTGACCTACCGGATGATCCGCGACACGATCTGGGTGGCGGTGCGCTGGTTCCGCCCCGACGGCAGGCTCAACACCGCCACGCTGGCCGACCACTACATCACCGTGCTGTTCGACGGCCTGGCGACCGGCGAGCGGACCTCCCAGCGGGGATGAGTCTCGGCAAGGCGGTGCGGCTGGCCCTGCGGGAGGCGGCGGACCCGGACAAGGCCGCCGCGATGCAGTCGTACATGAAGTCCCCGATGCCGTTCCTCGGCGTGCAGGCCGGGCCGCGGCGCACGGTGCTCAGGCGGGTGTTCGCCGAGCACCGGCTCGACACCGCGCCCGAGTGGCGGCGCGCGGTGCTCGACCTGTGGCGCGAGGCCGAATACCGCGAGGAGCGCTACGCCGCCGTGCAGCTCTCCGGGCACCACCTCTACCGCGACTTCCAGACCCTCTACACGGTGCCGATGTACGAGGAGATGATCGTCAGCGGGGCGTGGTGGGACCTGGTTGACGAGCTGGCCACGCACCGGATCGGCGGGCTGCTGGCCGCCTACCCCGACACGATGCGGCCGCTGATGCTGGAGTGGGCGCACGACGCCGACCTGTGGAAGCGGCGCACCGCGATCCTGTGCCAGAACCGGTTCCGGGAGCGCACCGACACCGCGCTGCTGTTCGCGTGCATCGAGCCGAGCCTGTCCGACAACGACTTCTTCGCCCGCAAGGCGATCGGCTGGGCGCTGCGCGAGTACGCCAAGACCAGCCCGCGCGAGGTCGTCCGCTACGTGCGGGCCAAGGGCCTGTCGGGGCTCAGCCGCCGCGAGGCCCTGCGCAACCTGCCGGTCACCTAGCACGGTCACCAGTCCCCGTCACCTGGTCCAGAGGGCTTCCTGTACGGCCTGGACGAGGCCGAGGAGTTCGCCGGTGACGCGCTCCTTGGACCAGGCCAGCGCGTAGGTGATGCGCAGCCCGGCGCCGTGCAGGGGGACGAAGCTGACGTCGTCACGGCGGGTGGCGCGGACCAGGAGCTGTGGCGCGGGCAGCACGCCCGCCCCGGCGGCGACCAGGTCGAGCGCGGCGGCGAAGTCGTCGTCGGCGACCATGCGCGGCTGGCCCGGCAGCCCGGCCCACGGCCTGCTGCCCGGCGTGAGGAGCACGCGGCCGACGAGGTCGGCGGGCTCGACGGCGGAGCGGGAGGCCAGGGGGTGCCCGGCGGGCACGGCGAGGTGGTCCACGCTGACGTGGAAGCGGGCGGCGGTGACGAACCGGGCGGGGGCCGGGGTGGCGAGGATCGCCGCCGACACCTCGCCCGCCTCCAGCGCCGCCGAGGCGGCGGCCCGGCCGGCCACGCGCAGCTCGACCCCGACGGCGGGGGTGCGGCCGGCCATCCTCCTGGCGATCCGCGCGGCCAGCGGCCCGGCGATCGGTGGATAAGCGAGGTGAATGGTCGGGCGGGCGAGCCGGGCGCCTTCCGCGGCGAACGCCGACACCGACTCCAGCACCTGCTCGGCGTGGGGCAGCAGCGCCTTGCCCGCGGCGGTGAGCCGCACCTCGCGCGCGGTGCGGGTGAACAGCCTGACCCCGGTGGCGCGTTCGAGCCGGGTGATGGCCTGACTCACGGCCGGCTGGGACAGGCCCAGGTCGGCGGCGGCCGTGGAGAAGCTGAGCCGCGCGGCCACCCGCGCGAAGCACTGGATCTCCCTGAGCATAAGCAGCACGAATAGATGATGCATCACGCGCGGCGGCCGGTGCACGATGCGAGGCGTTGACGATCGACGCTGAACGCTTGGAGCGCCCATGTCCCGTTTCCCGCAGTCCACCGTGCTCGGATACCCGAGGATCGGCCCGCGAAGGGAGCTGAAGCGGGCACTGGAGTCCTACTGGGACGGCACCGCCACCCGGCAGGACCTGGACCGCGTCGGCGCGGAGCTGCGCGCCGCCACCTGGCGCAGGCTGGCCGAGCTGGGCCTCGACGGCCTGCCGTCCAACACCTTCTCCCTCTACGACCAGGTGCTGGACACGGCCGTGCTGCTCGGCGCGGTGCCGGAGCGGTATCGGGGCGCGGCCGACCCGTACTTCGCCATGGCGCGGGGCACCGACGGGCTGGCGCCGCTGCGGATGACGAAGTGGTTCGACACGAACTACCACTACATCGTGCCCGAGATCGGGCCGGAGACGGTCTTCAAGCTCGACGCGGCCAAGCCGCTGGCCGAGCTGCGGGAGGCGCGGGCGCTGGGCTTCGAGACGCGGCCCGTGGTGGTCGGGCCGGTGACGTTCCTGCTGCTGGCCGCCGATCCCGGGGCGGCGCTGGAGCGGCTGGACGACGTGCTGGCCTGCTACGAGGAGCTGCTGGGCGTGCTGGCCGACGAGGGCGTGGCCTGGGTGCAGCTCGACGAGCCCGCACTGGTCCAGGACCGCACGCCCGGGGAGCTGGCCGCCGTGCGCGCCGCCTACGACCGGCTCGGCTCGGTGGCGGCGCGGCCGGGGCTGCTGGTGACCGCGCCCTTCGGCCATCTCGGCGAGGCGCTGCCGGTGCTGGCGGCCACGCCGGTGGAGGCGATCGGCGTGGACCTGGTGCGCGGCGGGCTCGACGGCCTCGACGCGCTGGCGGGCAAGACGGTCGTGGCGGGCGTGGTGTCGGGGCGCGACGTGTGGCGGACCTCGCCGGAGCGGGCCGCGCACGCGCTGCGCGCCGTGGCCGAGCACGCCGCCCAGGTGGTCGTGGGCACCTCTTGCTCGCTGCTGCACGTCCCGTACGACCTGGAGGCGGAGCCGGGGCTGGACCCGGCGCTGAAGGCGCGGCTGGCGTTCGCCGAGCAGAAGGTGGCGGAGGTGGTCGCGCTGGCACGCGGCGGGTTCGACGGTCCGGCCCCCGCCGTGCGGCCCGCGCCCGAGCCCGCGCCCGTCGTCCGCGACGAGCGCGGCCCGTACCCGGTGCGGGCGGCGGCACAGGCCGCGCACCTGGGGCTGCCCGCACTGCCGATCACCACGATCGGCTCGTTCCCGCAGACCGGCGAGCTGCGCGCGGCCCGCGCCGCGCTGGCCGCGGGCACACTCCCGGCGCAGGAGTACGAGCGGCGCGTCGAGGCCGAGATCGAGCGGGTGATCCGGCTGCAGGAGCGGCTCGGCCTGGACGTGCTCGTGCACGGCGAGCCGGAGCGCAACGACATGGTGCAGTACTTCGCCGAGCACCTGGACGGCTTCGCGGTGACGGCCAACGGCTGGGTCCAGTCGTACGGCTCGCGCTGCACCAGGCCCCCGATCCTGCACGGCGACGTGTCGCGGCCGGAGCCGATCACGGTCCGGTGGGCCCGCCACGCCCAGTCGCTCACGGACCGGCCGGTCAAGGGCATGCTCACCGGGCCGGTGACGATCGTGGCGTGGTCGTTCGTCCGTGACGACCTGCCGCTGCGTGACGTGGTGTTCCAGGTGGCGGCGGCGGTGCGCGAGGAGGTGCGCGACCTGGAGGCGGCCGGCGTGTCGATCATCCAGGTGGACGAGCCGGCGCTGCGCGAGCTGCTGCCGCTGCGGCAGGCGGCGCGGGCCGGCTACCTGGAGTGGGCGGTGGCCGCCTACCGGCGGGCGACGTCGGGGGTCGCCGACCGCACGCAGATCCACACGCACCTGTGCTATTCGGACGCCGACCAGATCCTCGACGCGATCGACGGCCTGGACGCCGACGTGACCACGATCGAGTCGGCCCGCTCGGGCGCCCGCATCCTGGACGCGGTGGGCTCGTTCGGGCGCGGGCTGGGCCCGGGGGTGTACGACATCCACTCCCCCCGGGTCCCGTCGTCCGCCGAGGTCGAGACGCTGCTGCGCCGGACCCTGGCCGCGCTCCCGGCCGAGCGCGTGTGGGTGAACCCGGACTGCGGCCTGAAGACCCGCACCTACGCGCAGGTGGAGGCGGCCCTGGCGAACGTCGCCGAGGCCACCGGCAGGCTGCGCGCCGAGCTCACCCGCGACGCCGGCTGAGCCTCACTTCAGGGCCCCCATCGTCAGGCCGGACTGGATCTGGCGCTGGAAGACCGTGTAGACGATCAGCATCGGCAGGATGGCGAGCGTCAGCGCGGCGAACAGCGCCGCCCAGTCCGCGTCGTAGCCGGCGGCGGTGGAGATGTCGGCGATGCCCTGGGTGAGCACCCACTTGTCCCGCTCCTGGAGCAGGACCAGCGGAAGCTGGTACTGGTTCCACTGGCCCAGCACGTTGAAGATCGTGATGCTGATCAGGCCGGGCCGCGCCATCGGCAGCATGATCTGGAAGAACACCCGGGTGTGCGACGCGCCGTCGACCATGGCCGCCTCCCCCACCGCCGTCGGCAGCGTGCGGAAGAACGCGGCGAGGAAGAACACCGTGAACGGCATCGAGTACGCGATGTACACCAGCACCAGGCCGGCATGCGTGTTGAGCCCGATGAACGGCCCGATCAGCGGCACGCTGCCCATGTTCTGCACCACGAAGAACAGCGGCGTCAGCGCCAGGTAGACGGGGAACGCCAGGCCGGAGACGAACAGCAGGTAGACCGCCCGGTTGCCGCGGAAGGGGTAGCGGGCCAGCACGTAGGCCGCCATCGCGCCCAGCAGCATGGTCCCGGCCACGCTGAAGGCCACGACGATCACGCTGTTGACGAAGTACTGCCCGATGTTCACCTGGTCCCAGGCGCGGGCGAAGTTGTCCCAGCGCGGCGTGGCCGGCAGCGACCAGGCGTCGCCGAAGATCTCGTCCTCGCTCTTGACCGAGGCCAGGAACGTCCACAGGATCGGCACCACGGTGAGCACGGTCCACAGCAGCAGCGCCAGATGGGTGAGCGTCGCCAGCGGGCCCAGCCTCCGGCGGCGCTCCTGCCGGGCGGCCTTGCGCGAGTTCGCGACCGTCCACGAGGTCATCGTCGTCATCTCTCAGTACTCGATTCGCTCACGACGCGACAGCCGCAGCGACAGGATCGCGAAGCCGATGGTGAAGAAGAACATCACGACGCCCAGCGCCGAGGCGTAGCCGAAGCGGAAGTACTCGAACGCGTTGCGGTAGATCTCCGTCGCCATCACGGTCGTGGAGTAGTCGGGGCCGCCCTGCTGGTCGGTCATCACCCACACGATCGCGAACACGTCCAGCGCCAGGATGCCGAGGTAGACCCAGGCGACCTGGACGGTGTCCCACAGCAGCGGCAGCGTGATGCGGAAGAACAGGCTCACCCGCCCTGCGCCGTCGATGGAGGCGGCCTCGAACATGTCACGCGGGATCGAGGCCAGCCCGGCGGAGAACAGCACCACGTAGAAGCCGACCGCCTGCCACACCATGACGCCGAGCACCGACCAGAACGCGATGCCAGGATCGGACAGGAAGGAGACCGGGCCCAGCCCGAGCGCCATCAGCGGCGCGTTCAGCATGCCGCTGTCGTCGGGCCGGAACACCTGCTGGAACAGCACCGCCACCACGGTCACGGCCAGCACCTGCGGGAAGAAGAACACCACGCGGTAGAACTTCGACCCGGGCACGCCGCCCACGCCCCGCCCTCCGCTGCCCACGTTGAGCAGGAACGCGAAGAACAGGGCGATGACGATCGTGATGAGCGGCAGCAGCACGAGCAGGGCCGCGTTGTGCGTGACCGCCTTCCAGAAGACGCCGTCGGCGAACAGCCTGACGAAGTTGTCCAGCCCGACGAAGTTCGGCGTGGCGCTGACGCCCCGCCAGTCCGTCATCGCGATGTAGAACGCCTGGATGTACGGGGAGATCACGTACACCAGGTAGAGCGTCACCGGGGCCGCCAGGAACGCGGTGATGAACAGGCCCCGGCGATAGGCGTTGAACATCAGCGCGTGTACTTCTTGATCGAGGAGTCGTTCTTGATCTCGTCGGCCTTCTTCTGCAGGCGCTCCACGTACTTGGCGGGGGTGACGCCGCCGGACATGAGCTGGCCGGTGGCGGCCACGGCCTCGTCGTGCAGCTGGGCGTACCAGGTGCGCCAGCGGTAGTAGACGGTGTTGGCGCCGGCGGCGGCGAGCGCGTCGGTGGCGCTCTGCGCGCCCGGCGTCAGGTTGCGGCCCTCGCCGGCGCCCTTGACCACGGACACCGTGCGGACGAGCTCGCTGAAGTCGCCGGCCGCCTTCTTCGACAGCATCGCGCGCAGGTACTCCATGCCGCCCTGCGGGTTGGCGCCCTTCGACGGGACGATGAACGACTCGCCCGGCTGGGTGTGCAGGGTGCCGTACGGCATCTTGTCCGAGGAGGTGAAGTCGGGGATGGGGAACATGCCGTACTCGAAGTCGTCGGGCGTGGTGTCCTTCTGCTCGTTCTCCAGCCAGGAGCCGGAGGGCAGCATCGCGACCTGGTACTTGTTCTGGGCCGTCTGGGTCTGCACGTGGTCGAGGCCGGTGGTGCCCTCCATGAGGTACTTGGCGCCGACCTCGGCCCACGCCTCCGCCGCCTGCCTGACCGGCTCGGCCGACCAGGCGCCGTCGGCCAGGTTGTCGATGTTGACCAGCACCTCGTTGCCGCCGATCTTGGCGGCCATGGTCAGCAGCGGCTCGTACAGGTACTGCGGGTGCTTGCCCGCGTAGGTGAACGGCGCCATCTTGCCGGACTTCTTGATCGTCTCGCAGAGGGCGAGGAAGGCGTCCCAGGTCTTGGGGATCTCCCAGCCGTTGTCGCGGAAGGCCTTCTGCGAGTACCAGATGCCGTGGATGTAGTTGACGTAGCCGAGGACGCTGAACTTGCCGTCGTAGGTGCCGAACTCGGTCACGGCCGGGTCGAGGATGTCGCGGACCTTGACGTTGGGGTCGTCCCAGCTTGGCGCGTCGAGCAGCGGGGTCAGGTCCTGGAGCTGGCCGTCCTGGGCGAGCGCGCCCATGTCCATCGCGTTGGCGCCGGAGTTGTCGATGACGTCGGGCGGGTTGCCGCCGGCGAAGCGCGGCTGCAGGACCTTGGTGATCTCCTTGGTGGCGTTGTGCTTGATCTCCACCTGCGGGTACTTCGACTTGAACAGCGGCTGGTGGATGTCGGTGGCGTACTTGTTGCCGAACCCGCCGTCGAAGATCCAGATCTCCAGCGGCTTGTCGGCGGCCACGCCGAACGGGTTGGCCGCGCTCGTGGCGGCCGGCGCGGCCGAGGCCGTGGGCGCCTGCTGGGCGGGGGTGGCGCAGGCGGCGAGCGCGCCCGCCATCGGGGCCAGGGCGGCGGCGCGGAGGAGACCGCGCCGGGTGATGTGGGGGGTGTTCGACATTGCTGTTCTACTCCTTGGGCTACTTCATGTTCCGCGCCTGATGCGCCCTGCGTAGCGGCTTTCCAGTGCCTTGTTGTGCTCGTCGCCGCCGGCCACGTTGACCGACAGGTAGACGGGCGGCGTCTGGCCGAGCGCCACCAGCCGCTCGACCGCCTCGGTGACCACCATCTGGGCGAGCAGCGCCGAGGTGATCGTGGAGACCGCGCCGTAGCTGCCGCCCCCGGGCAGCTCCAGGATCGCGTCGCCGTAGGGGGAGCCGTTGTCCAGCACGATGTCGGCCAGGTCGAGCAGCTTGCGGCCCGACGGGTGGCGCGAGGTCATGCGGACGCTGTGGCTGACGGAGGTGATCGCGATCAGCGGGTGGCCGCGTTCCTTGACGAGCGTGGCCAGCTCGACGACGGCGCCGTTCACGCCGGAGCTGGAGACGAGCACGAACACGTCCTGCGGCTCCACCGGCGCCAGCTCGTAGATCCGGTGCGCGATCGCCGGGTCGCGTTCCAGCTCGGGGGTGAGCACGCTCGGCGGCTCCCCGCCGTACAGGACAAGGTCGCGCGGGGTGAGCCGGTTGCTCGGCACCAGTCCGCCGGCCCGGCCGGCGATCTCCATCGCGATCGCCTCGGAGTGCCCGGACCCGAACGCGTTGACCACTCCCCCGGCGCGCAGCGACGTCACGATGGCCTCTGCGGCCTGCCCGACCTGCTCCACCTGCGATTCGGCCACCCGGCGGGCCGTCTCCAGGGCCTTGGATGCGTACGTCATTCAGCCTCTCTCCACGCGGTGGCTCTCCACGGCGCTGATCGTGAGCTCGAACGCCTCGTTGGTGCGCTCGTACGTGCGCTGCGCGACCGCCACGTAGACGGCGTCGAGCACGAACAGTTGCGAGTGGACGGCGGCCAGCCCGCCGAGCCGGAACGTGGTCTCCCTGCTCGCGGTGGTGAGCACCAGGTCGGCCAGCTCCGCCAGCGGGGAGCGGGCGAACGAGGTCACCGCGACCGTCAGCGCGCCGTGGCTGCCGGCCTCGGCCAGCGACTCCATGACCTCGCGGGTGCGGCCCCGGTGGCTGATGCCGATCGCCACGTCGCCGTCGCGCAGCAGCGCCGCCTCCGACAGCGCCACGTGCGCGTCGCCCGCGCTCCAGCACGGGATGCCGATCCGGCGCAGCCGCCCTTCGAGCATGGTCGCCACGTTGCCGCTGGTGGAGACGCCGACCAGGAGCACCCGGCGGGCGGCGACCACGCGGTCGGCCACCGTCGAGACCACGGACGCGTCGAGCTGGGCGGCGGTGTCCTGGATGAGCCGGGCGTCGGCGGCGGCCATCACCTCGATGGCGGCGTCTATGGGGTCGTCGGGGCCGATCTCGTGCCCGACGCCCGCGCCCCAGCCGGCCTGCGCGGCCCGGCCCGTCTCGGTCGCCAGCGCCACCCTCAGCTCGGCGTAGCCGGAGAAGCCGAACGCCCGGCAGAACCTCGTCACGGTCGCGGGTGAGCTGCCGGCCCGCTCGGCCAGCGCGATGATCGTCGAACGGGCGGCCTCGGCCGGGTCGCCGAGAATCACCTCGCCGACGCGCCTCAGCGCCTCCGGCAGGCCGGGCAACTCGGTCTCGACGCGCCCCAGCGCTCCTGAAGTCACGAATATTCCTTCCGGATACCCGGTCTTCTGGCGAAAATTATTCTTGCTTCTCGGTCACGTCAAGACCCACAATCTGATCGTGACTTATTCGCTCGTGATCGGCGTCGACGCCGGCGCGACCTCCTCCCGCGTGGCCGTGCACGCCCTCGACGGCACCCGGCTGGGCTACGCGCGCGCGGGCGCCGGCAACCCCACGGCCCACGGGCTCGACAGCGCGGTGGCCGCCATCGCCGCCGCCACGCGCGAGGCGCTCGGCACGCATCCGGGCTCCCGCGTGGTCGCCTCCCTGGCGGGCGTCGCGGGCCACGTCCGCGAGCTGGAGCCGGCACTGGGCAAGGTCTGGGCGGAGCTGGGCATCCCGGCGGGGCCGCAGGTCAGGGGCGACACCGAGATCGCGTACGTGGCCGGCACCCCGGAGCCGGACGGCACCCTCCTGCTGTCGGGCACCGGCGCCATCGCCGCCCGCGTCGCCGGTCACCATCACCGCGCCGCGGTCGCCGACGGGCTCGGCTGGCTGCTCGGCGACGCGGGCTCGGGCTTCTGGATCGGCCGCGCCGCCGCCAAGGCCGTCGTCGCCGCCCTGGACCGCGACGAGCCGCCCTCCCTCCTGACCGAGCTCGTGCTCGGCCACTTCCTCGGCGCCGAGCGCGGCGCCACCGCCCGCGAGAGCGCCGACCGTCTCGTACGGGTCGCGCAGGCGGCCCACATGCGCCTGGCCGAGCTGGCCGCGCCGGTGAGCCGGGCCGCCGCCGAGGGCGACCCGGTGGCGCTCGGCATCGCCCGCCAGGCCGCCGCGCACCTGGTGGACACGCTCGGGCGGGTCCACCAGGGCGGGCCGATCGTGCTGGCGGGCAGCGTCCTGACCAACGCCGGGCCGGTACGGGAGGCCGTGCTCGGGTTGCTGGAGGGTGAGACGGTGACGACGGCGCGCGACGCGGCGGGCGGCGCGGCCTGGCTGGCCGCCTTCGACCTGCTGCCGGAGGGCGAGCGCGCGGCGCTGCACCCCCGCTTCACCCCTTGACGGCCCCCGCGGTCATCCCGACGCCGACCCTGCGCTGCAGGAAGAGGAAGAGCAGCAGCGCGGGCAGCGCGAACAGGCTGGCCGCGGCCATCGTGGCGCCCCAGTCGGTGCCGAACACGTCGCGGAACGACGACAGCCACACCGGCAGCGTGCGCCGGTCCTGCTCCTTGATGATCAGCACGTTGACGAACGCGAATTCGTTCCACGCGGTGATGAACCCGAACAGCGAGGTCGCCATCAGCCCCGGCGCCAGCAGCGGGAACACCACCCGGCGGAAGGCCACCAGCCGGCTGCACCCGTCGACCTGCGCCGCCTCCTCCAGCTCCAGCGGGATCGCGGCGAGGAACCCGCGCAGGGTCACGATCGTGAACGGCAGCGTGATCATGAAGTAGACGCCGGTCAGCATCGCCAGCGAGTCCAGCAGCTCGGTGTCCCTGGCGATGATGAACACCGGCACCAGCAGCGCCTCCCACGGCGCCATCTGCGCGGCGAACACCATCACCACGAACGCGCCGCGTCCCCGCCAGCGCATCCTGGTGACCGCGAACGCCGCCAGCAGCGCCACCACGAGCGCCAGCAGCACGGCCACGACGGTCACGAGCAGGCTGTTGCGCCAGTAGGTCCAGAACCCGGGCGCGTTCACGGCGGTGACGAAGTGCTCCAGCGTCGGCGCGGACGGCCAGAACGACGGCGTACGCGCCTGGATGTCGCGGGTCGGCTTGAAGGCCGTCAGGAACATCCAGTAGACGGGGAAGATCGTCATCACCAGCACGGCGAGCGCGGCGGCGTTGAGCGCGAGCCTTCTCATGAGCGCACCATCCGTCGCAGGTTGGCGACCAGGGCCACGGCCAGCAGGACGACGGTGAGCAGGGCCACGGCCGAGCCCAGGTCGTACCGGTGCAGCACCCGGGCGATCTTGAACGCGTAGACGGGCAGGGTGGTCGTGGCGCCGTCGGGCCCGCCCTGCGAGAGCACCCAGATCTGCGGGAAGCACTTGGCCACCCAGATCACCTCCAGCGCGACGATCAGGGCGAACAGCTGGCGCAGCATCGGCAGCGTGACCCGCCAGAACACCTGCCAGCCGGTGCCCCCGTCGATCCTGGCCGACTCGTACAGCTCTCCCGGGATGGTCGTCAGCCCGGCGTAGAGGGTGAGCGCGCCGAACGGCACCGACTGCCACACCACCAGGACCACCAGCACGGCGAACGTCGCGGCGCCGTCGGCGAACCAGGTGTAGCCGCGGAACGACTCGAACCCGAGCGAGGCCAGCGCCCAGTTGACCACGCCCAGCTCCGACTGGAACAGCCACTGGAAGACCGTGGTGGCCGCGATCACCGGGGTGGCCCAGGCCAGCGCCAGCGCGCTCATCAGGGCCAGCCGCATGCCGCGCCGCAGCCGTACCAGCATGAGCGCGACGCCGGTGGACAGCACCACGATGAGCACCACGTTGATCGCGGTCCACGCGAGAGTGCGGAGCACGACCTGCCAGAACTCGGCGCCCGCCAGGAGCTCGGCGTAGTTGCCGAGGCCGACGAACTCGGCGCCGCCCCGGATGAGCTCGCCCATCCGGAAGTGCTGCAGCGAGATCAGCGCGGCCTTGAGCATCGGATAGAGCAGGAGGAAGGCCCCACCCGCCACCGTGGGCGCGATGAGCAGGTAGGGCCAGAGCGAACGGTTGCGCACGGGCTCAGGACCCGCTGTTGAGCGTCGTGGTGATGGACTCGGAGACCTTGCGGGCCTCCGCCCGCGGGTCGCCGCCGGTGAGCACCGCGGTCATGTACTGCTTGATGACCGAGGTGGCCTCGACGGCCGCCCAGTTGGGGGTGTTGGGCGTCGCGCGGCCCTGCGCGGCGCCGGCTGCCATCGCGGCCGTCGCCTCGTCACCGGCCAGCACGCCGGCCAGCGACGTGCGGTTGGGCACGAAGGCCATCTCCTTGGCCAGCTCCGTCTGGAACCGCTCGCCGGTCAGCGCCTTGACGACCTCGTACGCCTGCTCCTGGTGCCGGGAGGCGACCGGGACGATCAGGTCGGAGCCGCCGGTGAAGACCGCGCCGGGCGTGTCGGGCGTCTTGCCGGGGATGGGGAAGAAGCCGAGCTTGTCCTTGAAGCCGGGTTCGACCTCCAGGACGCGCGCTGCGATGCCCGGGGCGGCGATGATCTGCGCCACCTTGCCCTGGGCGAACACCTCGTGCTGGGGCGGGTTGGCCTCGTCGGCGTCCTTCGGGCCCTTGCCGAGGGCCTGGAGCCGCTGGTAGAACTCCATGCCGGCCAGGGCCTGCGGGGTGTCGAGCACGCCCTTCCAGGCGCCGCCCTCCTGGATCGCCAGGTCGCCGCCCTCGTCCCAGACGAACCCGGCGAGGGCGTACCAGGTCTGGCCGGTCAGATAGATGCCCTGGTTACCGCCTTTGTTCAGCTTTTTGGTGATATTTAGCCATTCGTCCCTCGTTTTCGGGGGCTCGTCGATGTCCGCCTCGGCGAACAGGTCCTTGTTGTAGACGACCACCCGGTTCGCGGCGTACCAGGGGATTCCGTACTGCTTGCCGTCGATCTTCCCCGGCTGGGCCAGGCCCGGGAGCCAGTCCTCGCCCTGGAGGTCGGCGATCCTGGCGGTCAGGTCGGTGACGCCGCCGCTGGCCGCGTACTGGGCGACCTGGGTGTTGCCCACCTCGATCACGTCGGGCGCGTCGGTGCTGGCCAGCGCGGCGGTGACGCGCTCGCCGATGCCGTCCCAGGGCTGGATCTGCAGGGCCAGGTCCACGTCCGGGTGCTCGGCCTCGTAGCGGGTCTCGAACGTCTTGAGCAGGTCCTGCGTGACGCTGCCGTCCATGATCCAGACGGTCAGCCTGGCGGGGCCGGTGGGCTCCTGCTGCCCACCGCCGCCGCCGCACGCGCCCAGCGCGAACACGGCGGCCAGGGCCAGGATGCGGTTCTTCATGGCTTTCCTCGTCACGGGTTCGGAACGGTGTCCTGGAAGGCGGTGCCGGCGGTGCGGAATGCGCCCACCCTGCTCTGGATCTGCGCGGGCGAGAGGACCTCGTTCTTGGCGTGGTAGACCCAGTCGACCTGCTGCCGGTACGTGCGCGTCCCGGTCGCCGCCTGGAGGTCGATGAACCACTGGTTGAACATGATCCACATGGGCGTCTCGGGGTAGTAGATCCCGCTGTGGTCGGCGAACAGACGGCCGTCGACGTAGTACTTGATGTGGCCGCCGGACACCTGGATCACCAGGTCGTGCCAGCCCGCGAAGCTCGTGCGCTCCTCGGTGTGCGTGTTGACGGCCTGCCACGGGTCGCCCTGGTAGGTCTCCCAGCTCGTCGCATACAGGATGTTCGCCGGCTCGCCCCAGCCGCCGTTCGGCAGATACTCGAAGTCCAGCTCGCCGTAGTCCGGGTCCAGGTTGAAGCGGAGCGGGGTGATCGTGAAGAACGTCTGCACGACGTGCTCGCCGTCCGGGCCGCTCACCGGCGCGTCGCTGAAGCGCACCCGGGCCGCGTACGTGCCCTCGTGGAACTTGCGGTTCGCGGTGGACAGCTCGGTCTGGACGGTGCCCGAGGCGGTGCCGTCCGTGGAGGAGTCCAGCGTCAGCAGGCCGCCGGGGAACGAGACCGCCGACGCCGACCAGGTCGCCCCGGGCACGCCGGGCCCGCCCTGGCTGGAGCGCACGGTCCAGCCGCGCTGTTGCAGGCGCGGGTCCGAGGCGTTCGTGTAGGTGAAGTCGTCGAACAGCTCACCGCCAGGCCCCGGCGGATCGGTCGGGTCCGGGTCCGGCTCGCTGCCGCTGGGGTTGCCCCAGGCGAGCTGCCCGTTCACGTACACGGTCGCCTTGTCCCAGTTCGTGTAGGAGGTGTGCGGGCCGAAGGACGGGTCGTCGCTCTGCGTGAAGCTCTGCCAGTCGGCCCGGTAGAAGCGGAGCTGCAGGTCGCGGGTGCTCGTCCCGGGGGCCAGCGTGCCGGAGGTGAAGCCCACCTCCAGGTACTGCCTGCCGTCCGCCTGCGGGACGAAGTGCCCGGTGACCGTCGAGCACGACACCACCGCCCAGGAGCAGGCGAAGCGGTACGACTCGGCGCCCTTGAGGTAGTAGCGGATCTTGATCTGGTTCAGCGGGATCGAGGTCGTGCCGTCGTTGAAGACCTGGAACCAGGGTTCGGCCTGGGCGGTCGTGGCGCCGGTCGAGCTGGTCCGGTACTGGAGGCGTACCGCCTGGTCGGCGTCGGCCGGAGCGGCGACGGCCACGGCGAGGGCGGCGGGGAGGGTCAAGGCCAGCAGGATCTTTCCGATTTTTCGGGACATGGGTGGGGTTCTCCTTGGTTCAGCGGGCCCCCGAATGGCATGCCGAAAAGAGCTGTCGTGCTCCTGGGTTCCGTGCTTCTGGATTTCGCGCTTCTGGATCTGGCGCTTCTGGGGTCAGGCGCCGCGGCGGATGCGGCCCGCGTACAGCGCTTCCAGCCTGAGGTTGTGCGCGTCGCCCTCCGGCACGTTGGCCGACAGGTAGACCGGCGGCACCTGGCCGGCCGCCAGCAGGTCGCGCACCGTCCTGGCGACGACGAGCTGGGCGATCAGCGCGGAGGTGATGGTGGAGACGGCACCGGTGGCGCCTCCGTCGGGCAGGGGCAGCACGGCGTCGCCGTACGGGGCCCGGTTGTCGAGCACGACGTCGGCCAGGTCGGCGAGCTTGCGGCCCGAGGGGTGGCGGGAGGCGACCGCGTCGCTGTGCGCGTGCGAGGTGATGGCGATCAGGTCGTGACCGCGCTGCTTGACGAGGGTGGCGAGCTCGACCACGACGCCGTTCACGCCGGAGTTCGAGATGATCACGAACAGGTCGTCGTCGTGGACCGGGGCCGCCTCCAGGATGGCGCGGGCCACGGCCGGGTCGCGTTCGAGGTCGTAGCGGTCCAGCGCCTCACGGGGGGCGTCCCCGTACAGGACGATGTCGCGGAGGGCGAGGCGGTTGGTCGGCACCAGGCCGCCGGCGCGACCGGCGATCTCCATGGCGACCGCCTCGGAGTGGCCCGAGCCGAACGCCTGGATGACCCCGCCTCTGGTCAGCGCCCTGGTGAACAGCTCGGCGGCCTTCTCGATGGCCGGGTCGTCAGGGATCGTCCGGACGAGCTCGGCGATGTGGTCGGCGAATTGTTGCGGATTTATCGTCATAAATCTCCCTCGGGGAGTCCGTCTTCCGGCAGGCGATGCCCTTCCACGGCCCGCACCGTCACGTCGAACGCCTCCCGCGTCCGCTCGTACGTCCGCTGCGCCACCGACACGTACACCACGTCCAGCACCAGCAACTGCGAATGGATCGCCGCGAACCCGTCGGCCCGGAACGTCGTCTCCCGGCTCGCGGTCGTCAGCACCAGCTCGGCCACCTCGGCCAGCGGCGAACGGGGATGCGACGTCACCGCGACCGTGATCGCGCCGTGGCTCCCGGCCTCCGCCAGCACCTCGATGACCTCGCGCGTCCGGCCGCTGTGCGAGATGCCGATCGCCACGTCGCCCTGCCCGAGCAGCGCCGCGTCCGTGAGCGCGCTGTGCGCGTCGGACCTGCTCCAGGTGGGCACCCGCATCCGCTGCAGCCGGTACTCCATCTCGCTGGCGACCGCCGCGCTGCTCGACACCCCGAACAGCAGCACCCGCCCGGCCCCCGCCACCGCCTGCGCCACCTTCTCCACCACGGCCAGGTCGAGCTGGTCGCCGGTCTCCTGGATCAGCCGGATGTCGTTGCCCGACACCACGCCCAGCACCTTCTCCAGGCTGTCGCCGGGCAGGATCTCCTGGCCGATGTCGGTCTGCCAGGTCTGCTGCTTGACCCGCCCGGTCTCGGTGGCCACGGCCACGCGCAACTCGGCGTAGCCGCCGAAGCCCAGCGCCCGGCAGAACCGGGTGATGGTCGCGGTCGAGGTGCCGCTGCGCTCCGCCAGGTCCACGATCGTCAGCCGCGCCGCCTCGCCCGGGCCGGCGAGGATGGCGTCGGCGACCTTCCGCAGGGCTTCCGGCATCTCATGCCGTTCGGTCCTGATGCGGCCGAGTAGTTCCATGTGGTGATAATTATGCTCAACTCTTGGCCTGGTCAAGGCTTGCGGCGATAATTCTTGACATGAGGCTGGTTCTGGGCGTCGACGCCGGCGGCACCTCCACCCGCGCGGCAGCCTTCACCGTGGACGGCGTGGAAGTGGGACGCGGCACCGCCGGCGGCGGCAACCCCGGCACCCTCGGCCTCGACCGCGCCTGCGCCAACGTGTCGTCCGCCATCGCCTCCGCGCTCGCGGGAGCGGACTCCGCCCTGGTGGAGTCGGTCGTCCTCGGCCTGGCCGGCAACCCCGCCCTCGCCGACGCCCTGGCCCGGCGGCTCTTCGCCGCCTCCCCGGAGAC
The DNA here is from genome assembly GCF_040674795.1 of Nonomuraea sp. NPDC049725. Taxonomy (NCBI): domain Bacteria; kingdom Bacillati; phylum Actinomycetota; class Actinomycetes; order Streptosporangiales; family Streptosporangiaceae; genus Nonomuraea; species Nonomuraea sp. NPDC049725. The sequence continues at coordinate 44,351 of NZ_JBFANJ010000029.1, forward strand.
CGGTCTCCCCCGCGCCCTCCGCCCGCGCCTCGTCCGGAACGTCGGCGACGTCGTCACCGCCTTCTGCGCCGGCACCCCGTCCCCATCGGGCACCGTCCTCATTTCGGGGACGGGGGCCATCGCGGCAAAAATTACCGGCCGCGCCGTCGTCGCCACCTCGGACGGCTACGGGTGGCTCCTGGGCGACGACGGCTCCGGCTTCTGGCTCGGCCGCACCGCCGCCCGCGCCGCCCTCCACGCGCTCACGGAAGGCCGGCCGTCACCCCTGGCTGATCTGGTCACCCGCCGCCTCCTCCCCGCCGCCCCACCCCACGATCCGGCCCCGGGTCCGACCCTGGGTCCCGCCCCGGGTCCCGCCCCGGGTCCCGCCCCGGGCCCCGCCCCGGGCCCCGCCCCGGGTCCCGCCCTGGGTCCGGCCCTGGCTGACCGCCTGGTCGCCGCCGTGCACTCCCGGCCGCCGCTGGCCCTCGCCGAACTGGCGCCCCTGGTCTCCGAAGCCGCAGCCGCCGGCGACCCGGAGGCCGTGGCCATCGCCTCGGAAGCCGCCCACCTGCTGGCCGCCACGGCCCTGCGCGTACACGATCCGGGCTCGCCCCTCGTGCTCGCCGGCAGCGTCCTCACCTCACCGGGCCCGATCCGGGACTCCGTACGGGCCCTGCTGGGAACCGTCCACACGGCGGGAGACCCGGCCGGCGCGGCGGCCTGGCTCGCGGCTCTGCCGTTCCTCGACCCGGCCGATGCCGAGAAACGCCATGCCCGCTTCGTTGCAGCACTGAGCCATTTCACCATGAGTACAGAGATTGAAAGGTCAGGGTTCATGGCGCCGCTTCGCTGGTGAGGGTCAGGCCGGTGTGTGCGATGAAGGCCTCGAGCAGAGCTGGCCGGTACTGCATCCGCTTGAGCCGGCTGCGGACCAGCGAGGCCAGCTGATCAAGAGTCGCCGGGGCGAGGTTGCCCAGGCTGCGTTTGAGGTGCGCCCATACTCCCTCGGTCGGGTTGAGCTCGGGTGCGTATGCGGGGAGGTAGAAGACGGTCAGCCAGGGCCGGGAGGCGATCAGGCGGCGCATCAGCGCGTCCCGGTACGTGGTGAGGTTGTCCCAGACCAGCACGATCGGTCCGCCCAGTTGCTGATGGGCGGCATCCAGCAGGAGGGCGTAATCGACCTCACGGAAACCTTTCGGCTCGCTGCGGCGGCCGCGATGCAGCAGTATCCGGTAGATCAGCCGGGTGCGCTGACCGGGTTTGAGGCAGATCAGCCCGGCCACCGAGACGCGGCCGGAGCCCTTGCCGGTGACGGTGATGACCGGGTGTGTCCCCGGCGGGACCTTGGGCGGCCTCAGCGACTGGCCTGCCTCGTCTTCGAAGCAGATCCACGGGTCCTGGTCCCGCGCGGTCTTTCCACGCTCGGCCAAGTCTCCTTCGCCCAGGTGGCGACGGCGTCCTCATCGCGCTCGGCGGCGCGCCGCTGCGGCACCTGGGGACTCCAGCCGAGCCGGTGCAGCAGATAGGAGGTGCCGCGCAGGGTGTAGGAGATCCGGAACAGTTGTTCGATCAGCGCGGTCACCCTGGCGAGAGTCCACCGCTGGTCCTCGCTCCCGCCATGAGCGGCCGGACCGGCGTCCAGGCGTACTCCAGGAGTGCCACCTGCTGCTCGGTCAGGCGGCAAGAGGACCCGCTCGGCCCTTTGGACCCCAAGGCTTCCAGCCCGCCCTGCTGCCAGGCCCGATGCCAGGTATAGGCGGACTTGCGGGAGACTCTCAGCTGCTTGGCCACCTGAGCGGGCGCCAGCCCGGCAGCGAACAACTCCCCGGCTCGCATGCGCACCTGCTCGCGCTTGGCTCGGGCGGCCGGGGTCAGGCCACCACCATCCGGATACCGCATCTCACCGGCATAGTCACCGACCTGCCGAAAAGCACGCAACCACGCCGAGGAACCTCAACCTTTCAACCTCTGTAGCAGCAGAGCTCCATCGCCAGACGTCGCCAGCTTACAGTCACGATGGTTCGATTTTCGCTGGCAGAAGGCTTGAATGAGAAGCTCACTCACTGTCGTTACATTGCTATCAAGCATATCTTGATCAGTCATGCACCCGAGGTTCCACACATGTCGTAGCATAATTCGAAAAATCTAAGACTCCGTTATTACGATACCCCACCATGTCACCCCCTCTGGGAGGCTGACTTCAACCTGGCGAACAATCTTGCGCCCCGCCGGATAATTACCGACTCTGATTTTATTGGGGCCATTTAAGCAGCCATAACTGAGGCGAGAGGTGTTAATTTTGACAGATGCATCACTAGGCACTCCGACGCATTGAAAGGCGACAGTGTATGAGCTATCGCTCATGAAGCGCCCACTCCAATTTGTAGAGCCTTGGTCGTTACCCGAATGGCGAAGCAGAATACGGCCGCCGGCAAGTTTAATAAGGCTATCCAAAGGTGACATAGAGTAAGTTGAGGGGGTAGTATATTCGTGCTCAAAACTTTTATCATTGCTAGTCGAGCAGCTTGTCATCAAGACCAGGCAGATACCCATACAGGCATAACGAGTCATATTCGGCCATTCTCACTTCTAACAAAGCTCAAGGTGGCTACATCTCAGGGTTGATAGCACGGAGCTCCGACCCCCGCAGAACTCGAGTTCAACTGGGGGCCGGAGCAGCGCTATGAGAAGGAATAGGACTGGCTACCAGCCTCCGTCATAAGGTACCCACCCGGAAGCTGGACCCGTACTCTTGGCGCTGGTGTCCCTACCCCCACTCCTCGGGCGATAGTAGAGTGTGCCTGTTGTCTGCAGCCGAAATTGAGTGACGGAGCAGACTCCTCCCGCGGTCTGCCAGCAATCCGCGACCGCTGCATTAGGGCTCGACCATACGCTCGTACGAAAAGCAACCTTGCCGTACAGCGGCCCAACTTTCCGGCTTGTCTGCCCGATGAGCTGCAGTTGGTCTCCACAGTCTTTTCCGGCAGATTGAGATACGGATACCCCGGCGGCGCCCGAGTACCCGACGCCGTCTTTGCTCCACGAACCACTGGCCTCGAAATTGTATTGCAAATTCGTCGACCTGACGACCCAACAAGGCTTTACCTGCAGATCTGCACTAGAGTGCCCTAGTGCATATTTATGCAGTGCCCATTGCTTTTTATCGAGTATCCACCGACCATTTCTTTTTACTTGAGGATTTATGAACCATGAACTGTAGTAGAGAGTTGCGACGGAGCCGATTTTATTGACAGTCCACGTAGTGTGATCTCGAGGATTACACTCCCTCCAGACTGCCTTATGGAGGACCTCGAAAAGGGTTCCCTTTTGATAGCGCTGTGTCGACCTGGAGGGGCCTCCCATAGAGGTCCACGGTGCGACGCTCGGACTACATGGATCAGAAGACTGTTGCGCCTTGCTTTGCGTATCTGGCCGAGAAGCCGCACCAGTAAGAGCCAACTTCTGAGCGAGATAGGATTCCCCATCTGTCTCTATCAGGTCTGTACTGTCCTCGTAGACATCAGGCGGCACCTGAATGACCTTCATGTCTCCACAACGATCAAAGACATGAATTGAGATAAGGAACTCACCGGGCTCTATCTGGTCATTCTTCGTTACTTGCGCCGTGGAACTTGCGGCGACCTCCGAAACCTCCACCCATTCGCGTTTAACCTTGACAGTGATCCGGATGCTACCGTCGGCCATGGCTTCGACAACTGAGTCGGAGAGCTCGACGCTCGACCCAGTTCGCTTGACACCCGCTTGCTCCATCGCCCTTCGCTGCTCCACCAGGGACGCATTTAGCAACGAAAGCTTGGCTGTGCTGGGAGCCGTTGGGGTAACCCCAGGAGCGTCCCAGATCGTTTCGGCCCTGCCTTCAAGAACAGCATCCTGCGCCCGATAGTAATCGAGGACCCGGTCGAGGTATGCCTGGCCGGCCATGCTCCTAGAACCTGCTAGTGACGCGGCGTCAATCGTTGCCTCTCGCACAGCACCAAGGGGCGAATTACAGGCTCCCTCCGGATTGGGAGGTGGCGGCACTTCCTTAGGGGTAGCTGCAACGTTCTCCCAGCCACTAACACCATAAGCTGTTTTTGCGCGAACCTTGATGGTGTATGTCTGCCCGTTGACAAGGTTGCCCACCGCAACCCATGAATCCTGCACCTCTAATGTCTTGACTATACTCCCGTTACTGTCACCTATCTCGATATCATAGCCATCCAGCGAGGCAATACTCCCGTTGGATTCGGGTAGGCCCCAGCTCGCCACGATGCCGGAATCGCCGCCGGATGCCTGGAGATTGAGCACATTACTGGGAGGGCCCGCTGGTAGATAGGTGAGAGACAGTGATGGCTGCTCGGCCGCTGTCGCGTCGGCAAACCTTATAACACCATCACTGTTTGAGGTGAGGAGAAGCCACTGATATTCACCGCCAGCAATATCGGCTTGCGGGCCAGTGAGCGGCAGCACGTATGGCTCGGTACTGGTATCAGCGTCTCCAGGAAGATCCGAACCCTTCGACTCAGCCGTAACGGCGCTTTTTAGCGGGGTAGCGGTTATGACAGCATCAGACGGGCAATGGCCCACCGAGCATACCGGGGTGCCAAGCTTGAGTAAGCCCTCCAATATAGCGGCCCCATTCGGAAGCTCATCCATTTTGAAGCCCAGCGCAGCAGCCGTCTTATCGTCTCCTGCACCACCGATCTCCATAACTGACGTATCGCTCACTAGACAAGGCGAGCCGTCGCAGGCGGTCGGGCTCGTCTTGACATTTTTAATAACGAAGTTGTCAGTTCCCAGAATGAGATTTCGGGCCTCAGGCTCAGGACCTGGCTCCGCAGGCGTTCCAGGAGTAACAAAGCTGCTAGCTGTAGACTTCGAGGTGCAAACCTCAGTTAGTCCATCACCTATCGCAGATTCCTGAAATGAGACTGCATCCTCTCCTGCGGCCCGGATATGTCCCGACTCGAGAGCAGCATTCATGTCACTGACGATTTCGGGCACCGTTTGAGCGCGGTTGTAGATGCGCACTTCGTCGATGATGCCCTCGAAGTACTCTCCATAGAGAGAGTTTCCACCGATGTGAACCGCGCCACCGTCATCGGCGACGTTGCCAGCGACCGTGTTTTCGCCGACCTGTTTCCCGTTGAGGAACAGGCGCACTGTCGTGCCATTGTAGGTGACGGCGAGGTGGCTCCAGGTGTCAACCGGGAGGGGAGCGGAACCAGAGGCACTTCCTCCGCTGTTCTCCGTTATGACCAGGCCGGAAGGGCGGGTGCCATTCGAGGCGTACAGGCCGTAGGACAGATCCCATACGGTCTCGTTGTCCTTGCCAATGACCGTACGCCAGCCAGCGACATCGCTGGGGTTCACCCACGCAGACAGCGTGAATTCGTTGCTCATCGTCAGAGACGGGGAGTGGTTGACGCTCACCCAGCTCGAGACGCCGTCGAAGGACAGGCCCTTTCCGAACTTGCCGTTGACCCAGGAGGCGTCACTGGCGATGCCGTTATTGGTACCTGTGACATCCCCGATGGTGGTCCCGGCGCCTTCATTCATGCCATAGGCGGCTACCAGGCCCGAAGGCGTGGGTGTGGGGGTTGGCGTGGGGGTCGGTGTCGGTGTGGGTGTCGGCGTCGGGTCAGGGTCGGGTGGTGAGGTCTGTCCCTCTGGCGCGGTGACGCAGGCCGTCATCTGCCACTTGTAGGTGCTGCCCGGCTGCACCATGTTGGCTGGCACCTGGAATGAGGCCCGCTCTCCACCGTTGACCGTGCGACTGCCCAGCGGCACAGCCCCGACGGGTGCCCCTGTGCTGTCGTACAGGTAGTACTTCGCGGTGACCGGTCCTCCTGATGGCCGGTCGACCATGCCCGAGAGAATCGGCTGCATCGGGTCAGCCATGCCGGTCTCGGTGTCGCTCGGCAGGACGGGGGCGTCGGACGTGATGCGATACGCCGGGCTCTCATTGCAAGAGGGCGGGGTCACGCCGGCACGGCACGCCTTGACCACGAACTTGAAGCTCGCCGGGTTGTCCAGCGTGAACACCTTGTCCAGCGTCTGCCCGGACGGGATGTTGTTGTGCGTCGTCGTCCCTGGGACGCCGACCAGGGTACGGATCTCGTCAGAGCTCAGTACCCGCTGGTAGACGTGGACATCGTCCACGGATCCGTCGAGGTTCCCCGCCAGGACACGGGCGCGGCCGATCTCGAAGGCGCCCTGGGCGTTCCAGCTGACGGTGTAGTCGCGTTCGCCGGCCAGCACGCCGTCCACGTACAGACGGATCTTGCCCGCGGTCTTGTCGTACTGGGCGGCCAGGTGGGTCCACTCGCCGATCTTCGCCAGGTTCGCCGACTGGATGGGCGTCTCGTAGATACGGTCGGCACGATCCTGGTCGAGCATCGACAGCAGCCAGCGCTGGTCGTACTCAGGCGCTGTGGACGTCCGGTACGACAGTGTGAAGCCCGGCTGGTGAACGCCCATCTGCGACAGGACGTTCTGTTCCTCGGTGCTGCTGTTGAGCCGCACCCAGGCCGTGGCGGTGAAGCTCTGATTGGTGTTGATGACCGGGCCGGTGGTCGCGGCATGACCGCCCCTGAACGTCACCGCCTGGCCGAGCTGGCCGGGCACCCGCGTGTGGGCTCCGGTCAGGGTGGCGGTCCGGTTGTTGCCGGAGGAGTCGGTGACGGTGGCGCCGGAGGCTTCGTCCAGCTTCCAGAACGCCGCCTCGCCCGTGGGCAGCTGGGCGGCAGGCGGAGGCATGGTCGAGTCGTTGACCGTCACCGTGTAGTTGAGCGGCTTCGCCTCGGGCACGCTGGACTTGTACGTCACCTTGACGTTGGTGCTGCGGGCGATCGCGTCGTTGCCGTCCATGGAGTCGATGGACTCGGCGGTCACGGTGGGGATCTCCGGAGGCAGGAGCCAGTCCACGCTCAGCTTCGGCTTCACACCGCCGGTGAACATCTGCGGCCAGAACAGGAACTCCTCGCCGTAGCCCTGCGGTGTCGACCCCTCGTTGTTCAGCTTCAGCAGCAAGCCGTGGTTGGCGGTGCCCGAGGCCCACAGCCGCGCCATCGCGGTCAGGTTCCAGCTCCAGATCGAACCGTTGCTGCCCGGCAGCGAGCACGGATCGATCGAGGAGCGGCCTTCCTCCGTGGTGGCGGGCTGGTTGCTCCAGAAGGTGTCGTCGGCCACCCACGCCTCGGTGATCCGCTGAGCCGTGATGCCCTGGAACTCGCTGCAGTTGGTCACATCTGCGCGCAACTGCAATTGCATAGTGGCCTTGCTCACCTGCTTCCCGGCGATCGGGGCGGTGTCGAAGGCCATCAGGGTGCGGAAGAACGATTCCGTGTAGACGCACTTGAGCGGACAGCCGCTGCCGTAGTTCCACCTGCCCACGATGCCCGGCGATCGCTGGGAGTTCGGGGAGTGGACGGCGACCTCCTGCGTGATCCCGAGAGTGGTCGTGGGATCAACGGTGACCGGGTACTTCGTCGCCGGATCGGCCAGCCAGGCCGCATCCGGCTTCAGCACCAGCACGGAGGAACCGTTCTCCGATTCCACGCTGGTCTTGATCTTCTTCTGCCGGCCCGGCTGGTTCGCGCTGGGCTTGTCGGCCGCGGCGTCCCACATCAGCGGTGCCGGGGCTGAGGCCACCTTCTTGCCCTCGGCGCCCTTCAGCTTGAGCCCGCCGGACTTGGTCATCGACAGCTTGAGGCCCTTGGCCTGCACCGGGATGCGGAACTCCACCGGCCCGGTGGGGCGCTCCCGCAGCACGACGTCGTGTCGGAACCCGGTCGGCAGCGCCGTCACCACCAGGTCGCCCGATGGCCCGGCGACTCCCACGTACGTCGCCACGTTGCCCTTGATCTGCGGAGCGGGCAACGGCGTCGGCCAGGACAGCCCGAACGACTGCTCCCGGCCCAGCATCATGGTCGCGAACGGGCTGGTCCCGCCCGTTGACAGGCGCAGCTTGGCCTTGGCGAGCTTGGGCTTCAGGACGCCGTTCTGCTCGACGAGGGACGTGTCGATCCATGCCCAGGAGCCGTCCCCTTGCTTGAGCTGGCTCGGGCCGGAGTAGGACTCTGTGGTGAGGTGCCCATCGGGGTAGGCCCATGTCCGGGAGGTCTCGGTGTAGGCCGCCTCGACCGCGACCGGCTTGTTCTGCTGCTTCGCCTCCGCCACCGCCGCGCGCAGGGCCGCGTCGGGGTCCTCCGGGCGGGGGAACGTGGTGACCGACGGACTTGAGGGTTCCTGCGGGTCGGGCTCGGCCGCTGCCTGTCTGACTGGTCCTGCGACCAGCAACGATGCTGCCACCGTGAGCACCGTCGCCGACACGAGACTTCGGCCCGGTTTCCTGAGGAGCCGGGCCCTTCTTCCTAACTCGTTCACAAACACCTTCAATCCCCGTGAGTCTGGATTGTCAGGCTTGATCATCGAGCGGTAGGCCAATTCGATCAATATGGCGTAGATCACAATAAAATCAACATAAAAACCCGTAACTTTTGCCCTGTCGTCGACGATTCCAGACGGGTGCGGCTACTCGGCAAGAGGAAATTCGAGTTTCCCTTTTCCGGTGGATCGGTTGCCGCCTTCAGGGCGTGATCGTAAGGTCACAGCCAGCACTGGAACGAGCGCACTGGAGGCGCAATGGGCAAGCATGAGCGGGATCCGAAGAAGGACAAACCGTTCACCCCAGACAAGCCTCAGCCGGACGCCAGAAAAGGGGGCGACGGAAAGCACACCGGTGGCAGCGGCACCAAGAAATGACGCCGACAGGTCCCGTACGGGAGGGCGTACGGGACCTGTCGGATTCGTCGGGCGTCAGGCGGTCTTGGTGAAGCGGAACGACGTCAGGCCGTTGCCGTCGTTCCAGACGTCGGCGGCGGTCGAATGGCCGAGGCTGTTGATGCGGCGCACCTCCAGCACGATCCTGGTCGGCTCGTCGACGGTGATCCGCTCGCTGATCGGGCTGGTGGTGTTCTGGCCGATGTGACCGGCGCCGTTCCCGGCGCGGGTGTGGTCGGCGATCTGGTTGAGTATCCGCGCGCTGCGCGGCAGGAGGGTGTTGGTCGTGGCGTTGCGGAGGCGGCCGACGATGTACGTGTTGACCGGGGGAACCCCCGAGAGCCTGGTGCGGACGTTCAGGTCGAGCGAGTAGGTGCCGGCTTCGGGCAGGGTGACCGCGAGCCGGGTGTTGACCCAGGTGCCGGACGCGGTCGGCTGCAGGTTGACCCGGGCGGGCAGGTAGGAGATTCCGGACGGCATCGGGTGAAACTGGGCGACGGCGGCCGCCGTGGAGGCAGGGGCCGTGACGGTGCCGCCGATGGCCAGGGCGGCGGCTGTGGCGGTGAGCGCGGCTGCACGGATGAGGGTGTGCATGAGGGGCTGACCTCCCGATAAAGAGGGACCGGGTCTGGTGACGCCCACGCTATGAATTACTCAGAGCATCTGTAAGGCTACTATCCGTTTTATGGTTACAGTCCCCATTGCGACAAATGCGCGCCACTGAAACGCGGGGAGGAAAGTTGAATGGGGCGGAAAACGTCCACGGGATTGAAACGCTGATCGCGGAGATCGGCTTGGTGGACGGCCCGATCGCCTCGGCGCTGCGCGCGGTGCATCGGCACCGGTTCGTCCCGTCCGTCGGGCTGGCTCATGCGCCCGACGACACGGTTCGCCTCATCGACCGGGACGCCGATCCGGCTGACTGGATGGCGGCCGTCTACACCGACACCAGCATCGTGACCCAGCTGGACGACGGCAGGAGCGCCGTCGAGGATCGGGACGGCGACTACACCTCGTCCGCGTCGGCGCCCAGCACCGTGGTCGAGTTGCTGCGGTGGCTCGGCGCCGAGCGCGGGCAGCGGGTTCTGGAGGTGGGCACCGGCACCGGCTGGACGGCCGCCCTGCTCTGCCACCTGGTGGGCGCGGCGAACGTGACCTCCGTCGAGATCGATCCCATGGTGGCGGGCCAGGCGGCCTGGAGGCTCGCGGAGGCGGAGCTCCGTCCCCATCTGGTCGTGGGGGACGGGGCGGACGGGTGCGCGGAGCGCGCGCCGTTCGACCGGGTGCACGTCACCTGCGGCGTCCGGACGATCCCGTACGCCTGGGTCCGCCAGGCCCGGCCGGGGGCGGTGATCGTGCTGCCCTACAGCCCGGGGTTCGGCACCAACCACGGCCTCCGGCTGGTCACCACCCGGGACGGCACCGCGTACGGCCGGTTCCCGGGGTTCGCCTCGTACATGATGATGCGCTCCCAGCGGCCCCGCCCGGTCCGGCCGCCGCGCGGGCCCGAGGACAGGCACCATCTGACCACCCGCGTCGATCCCCGGACGATCGCGCACGCCCCGGCGGGGGCGGATCTGGCCGTCGCGGCGCTGACCGGCGTGGCCTGTCACGGCAGCGCGGAGCCCGACGAGGACGGGGAGCTGTATCGGATGTGGCTGTCGGACCCGGAGGAGCCGGGGTCGTGGGCGGTCGTGGACTGGCGGCCGGACGCCGAGGAGTACGAGGTCTTCCAGGTGGGCGACCGGCCGCTGTGGGACGAGGTGACCGACGCCTACTTCCGGTGGGTGAGCTGGGGCGAGCCGGGCCGTGACCGGTTCGGGATGACGGTCACGGCCGACGGGCAGCGGGTGTGGCTGGACGACCCGGGGCGGCCGCTGTAGTCGGCCGATCTGCTCTGTCCGCGGTCTATCGGACATCCCTACATGTCCGTAGAAGCACGGGCATTTCACCGGGGCCCTTCACGGCGCATGTCAATTTCTGTAAGACAGAGTCGAGGTGAGGGATGGACCTACGCCATATCCGGTACGCGATCACCATCGCCCGTGCCGGCAGCCTGCGCCGAGCCGCGGCTCTTCTGCGCGTCGCCCAGCCGACCCTGTCGGAACAACTCAGGGCGCTGGAGAGGGAGCTCGGCGTCGAGTTGTTCAGCCGTTCGCCGTCCGGGGTGCAGCTCACCGAGGCGGGCGAGGTGTTCCTGGCCCAGGCGACGGTCGCGGTGGACGCGCTGGGGAGGGCGGCCACGGCGGCCCGGGGCAAGGGGCGGACCGCCAGGCTGGGCGTGGCCGACGGGCTGGGCGACGTCGCCGCCCGCCTGCTCGCGCAGCTCCAGCAGGCGCGGCTGCGCATGGCGCCGATGGGCACCGCCGAGCAGCTCGTCTCGCTCATGGACGGCACGCTCCAGGCGGGCCTCGGCTACGCGCCGGGGTCGCTGCCGCGCGGGGTGGCGCGTGTGCTCGTCCACCGCTCCCCCGTGCGCGCCCTGCTGCCGCGCGACCACGAGCTGGCCGCGTACGTGCGGCTGCCGCTGGCGGCGCTGGCGGGCGAGCCGCTGGTGATGCCGGAGTCGGAGGCGGTCGCGGGGGCGCGCCGGTTCCTGGAGGCGTTCGTGCGGCATCGCCTGCATCCCCGGCTGGGGCCGTCGGCGGCCACGCACGACACGGTCGTCGCCATGGTGGGCGAGGGCGCGGGTTACGCGCTGTGCGTGCGCGAGGGGGTTCCGGTGCCGGAGCGGCTGGCGTTCGTGCCGATCGAGGAGGAGGTGCCGCCCATCGAGGTGGTGCTGCTGTGGAACCGCCAGGCGGACGTGCAGGACGTGGTGAGCGCGGCGCGGCACCTGGCCAGATCTGGATAGCAATATTATCCAGTGATGCGCATGTCCGAACTGAGCGCCGAGTCCGGCGTGCCCATCGCCACGATCAAGTACTACCTGCGCGAGGGCCTGCTCCACCCGGGCGAGCAGACGTCCGCCACCCGGGCCGAGTACGACGCCACGCACCTGCGCAGGCTGCGCCTGATCCGGGCGCTGCTGGAGGTGGGCAGGCTGCCGGTGTCGGCCATCAAGAAGGTCGTGGAGGCGGTCGAGGACGAGTCGCTGCCGGTCCACACGATGCTCGGCACCGCCCATTACGCGCTCAGCCCGCGCGTCGAGCCGGAGGCGACGCCCGAGTGGGACGCCGCGCTGGCCGAGGTCGACGCGTTCCTGGCCGGCCTGGGCTGGAAGGTGGAGCCGGAGGCGCCGGCCCGGCACGAGCTGGCGCACACGGTGATGCGGATGCGCCAGCTCGGCCACACGCCCGAGCTGGCCCCGTACGCTGCGGCGGCCGGCAGGCTGGTCGAGGAGGTCGAGATCGACACGATCCCGTACGACGGCCCGCGTGACGCCGCCGTGGAGGCGCTGGTGCTGGGGACGGTCCTGTACGGGCGGGCGTTCGACGCGCTGCGCCGCCTGGCCCACGAGTCGACCTCGGCCCGCCGCGTGTCCGGCGGGTCGTGAAATTCCGGTTGCCGGTGGCCCGCGCCGCTCGGCAAGATCGAGTATGGCGCTGACACCCGAGCTCGTCGCTTACTACGCCCAGGACCTGGAGCACGAACGGCTGCGCGAAGGGCGCAACCGGCTGGAGCTGTGGCGCACGCAGGACGTGTTGCGCCGGACGCTGCCCCCGGCCCCGGCCCGGGTGCTGGACGTGGGCGGCGGCACCGGGGCGCACGCCGAATGGCTGAGCGCCGACGGCTACGAGGTCGAGCTGCTGGACCCGATCCCGCTGCACGTCGAGCGGGCCGCGCGGCTGCCCGGGGTGCGCGCCCGGCTGGGCGACGCGCGCCACCTGCCGGTGCCCGACGCGAGCGCCGACGCGGTCCTGCTGCTGGGCCCGCTCTACCACCTGCCCGAGCGCGCCGACCGGGTGCGGGCGCTGGCGGAGGCCCGGCGCGCCGTACGGCCGGGCGGGCTGGTGGCGGCCGCGACCATCAACCGCTACGCGGCCGTGCACGGCACCATCCAGCTCGGCCACTACGTGCGCGCGCCGGAGCGGCAGGCCGCGCTCGCCGCCGCGACCGGCGGCGTCATGCTCTCGCCGGGGCGCGGCTTCACCGCCTACTTCCACGATCCGGACGACGTGCCGGGCGAGTTCGCCGACGCCGGGTTCCCCGAGGTCGGCAGGTACGGGCTGGAGGGGGCGTTCTGGTTGTACGGGGACCTCGACGACTGGCTCGACGACCCGGGGCGGCGGGCGCTGCTGCTCGACGCCCAGCGGGTCATGGAGTCCGAGCCGTCGCTGCTCGGGGTGAGCGGTCACCTGCTCACGCTCGCCCGGCGCCCTCTCTGAGCAGCCCGACGATCCCGGCCAGGCCCTCGTCGCCGTGGCCCTGCGCGACCCGCCGGGCCATCAGGTCCATGAACGGCGTCAGCAGCCCGGGGTCGACGCCCTGCTCCCGCGAGGTGTCCAGGAACGTGGCGTTGCCCGTGGACATCATGGCCAGGTTGGAGTGCACGCCGAGCGTGTAGTCGCCGCTCTCCAGCTGGGCGGCCATGCCGTGGGCGGCTCCGGACATCGCGCCGAGCCAGCCGGCGAGCAGCGTGGCGAACCGCGACAGGTCCACCTCCTTCTCGCCGTCGACCAGGGCGAAGGCGTGGGTGGTGCCGGCGAACATCGCGGTCATGGCGCTGAGCAGCGCGACGTCGTACAGCGCCGCGTGGCCGGCGTCCGAGCCGACGTAGTTCACCCCCGCCGGGACCTCCAGCGCCTCCCGGTGCCGCTCGAACAGGGCCTGGTCGCCGCTGTAGAGGATGTAGCCGCCGCTCTCCGGGACGCCGATCATCGGCGGGACGGCCATGATGCCGCCGTCCAGGAAGCGGGCGCCGCGTTCCTCCGCCCAGCGGGCGCGCCGCCTGCCCTGCTCGGGGGTGCCGGTGGTCAGGTTGATCAGGTCCTTGCCGGCCAGGTCGGCGCCGTCCAGCGTCGCGCCGACGGAGTCGTCGTCCAGCAGGCACAGGATCACGGGACCGGTGGCCGCGGCCACCGCCTCGGCGGCGCTGCCTGCCGCGCGGGCGCCCGCCGCGACCAGCGGTCCGGCCTTCTCCGGGGTACGGTTCCAGACGGTCAGCGGGTGCCCGGCGGCGAGCCAGGACCGGCCCAGCGCGGCGCCCATGTCGCCGAGGCCGAGCAGAGTGATGGGAGTCTTGGACGTGTTCATGCGTCCAGGCTCGCGCCCGCCCCTGATCAAGATCAAGAACGCACTTTATTGTGGGTGGTTACCTTATGGTGGGTTCATGACCAGGCGGGATACGTACGTGTGCGGGATCGACGCGGCGATCGACGTGGTCGGCGGGAAGTGGAAGGTGCTCATCCTGTGGGCGCTGGACGAGGGGCCGTGCCGGTTCGGCGAGCTGCGGCGCGGGATTCCCGGTGTCACCGAGAAGGTGCTCACCTCGCACCTGCGCGAGCTGGAGTCCGACGGGATCGTCTTCCGGGAGGAGGCGGTCGAGGGGGCGGTGCGGCGCGTCACCTACGCCCTCACCCCGCTCGGCGTCTCGCTCAACGCGGCGCTCGCACCCCTCGGCGCGTGGGGGCGTGAGCACCTGCTGAACGGGCGCGCCGCCCACGACCACGCGGCGGCCTCCTAACCCCGGCCTCAGAAGCAGGTCAGGCCGGGGTTCTGGGCCGGGGCGCAGGGGCCCTGGTTGCCGCCGCCACTCCCCGTACCGTCATGTCGTCTCCCGTCCCCGTAGCTGACCGGCGAGCGCCAGCATCCCCCCGTGGAGGCCGCCCGGTGAAGCGCGGAACCGGACGCCGAAAAGGGATGAAACCATGACGGCACTGGGCCTTCCCGGCATGCCCCTAGGGTGATCACATGACTGAACTTGATCGCATTCGCTGGCAGTTCGACCTGACGTGGTCGCTGCTGACCCTCCACCTCGACCAGCTCACCGACGAGGACGCCCTGTGGGAGCCGGTGCCGAACTGCTGGACCGTGCGACCGCGCCCCGACGGCACGTGGACCGCGGACTTCTCCATGGAGGAGCTCGACCCGATCCCGCTGCCGACGATCGGATGGGTGATGTGGCACATGGGCATGTGGTGGGAGAACGCGTACGCCGGATGCTTCGGCGACGGCGCCTCCGCCGACTGGGCCGCCGTGGCGGCGGCCACCACGTGGCCGGGCGACGTGCGCTCGGCCGTGACCTCGTTGACCGGCCACCACGACCGCTGGCGCGCCGCCCTGGACGCGCTCTCCGACGCCGACCTCGACGCGACGGACCGCACCACCTGGTTCGCCGAGGGCGGCCTGACCCTCGGCCACGTGCTGGCGTGGGCGAACGTCGAGCTGATGAA
Source organism: Nonomuraea sp. NPDC049725 (assembly GCF_040674795.1). Lineage (NCBI taxonomy): Bacteria > Bacillati > Actinomycetota > Actinomycetes > Streptosporangiales > Streptosporangiaceae > Nonomuraea > Nonomuraea sp. NPDC049725. Next base: position 59,452 of record NZ_JBFANJ010000029.1, read on the forward strand.
GAACGCCGCCGAGATCGGCAGCCTGCGCCTCCAGCGGGCGAACCTCCGCTGACCGCCGCGTACACCCTCTCTGTGGCCGCCAAGTGCTCTCGCTGCTGAACGAGCTGTATGACGGGCCCGCGGCGCCGGCCGTCGGGGCGTTCCTGGACGCGGTGGACTCCGTCATGAACAGCAACACCTTCCTGCTCAAGGTGCGCGCCGACGTGCCGGTGACCGGCGGCGACCGGGCCGAGGTCCTGTCCGCGTTCCTGCGCGATCCGCTGTTCGAGGAGATGATGCTCGCCGTCGACCGGAGCCGGGGGTGGTGGAACCTCCAGGACGGCGACGGCCCGCTGGTGGTGGATGGCCCGGTGCGGCCGGACGTACGGGAGCTGGGCGCGGACGGGTTCTGGCGGCGGCTGCGCTGGATGTTGCGGGAGGCGTTCAGTCCTTACGGGCGGCACCTGGACGACGCGGCGACCGGGGCGGTGCTGGGGCCGTTGCCGCAGGCGCTGTTCGGGGGTGACGTGGCGGGGTGGTCGTTCTGCGAGGTGCGGCCGGACTTCCTGCGTGGCACGGGGTATTACTCAGGTGCGACTTGTGCTGGCTTGGCCTACTTTGATGGTGGAGAGTCGGACACGGCCACGTTCTTCTACCGTGGGGATGTCTTCTACCTGTTGCTGACCAACGGGTCTCCATGACGCGGCGGCGGCCCGGTGGTCGGGTGCCGGTTGCCGTGTGGCGGTTGACGGGTGCCGGTTGTCGAGGTGTGAGGGGCGGGTGGCGAATGCGGGCGTCAGAGGGTCTGCGTGCGGTGGCCGCGGCCCGGTCCGTCGCCTCGTCGCTCGGCCTGGCGGCCGACGACGCGGTCGTCCTCCAGGACTCCAACAAGCTCACGCTGCGGTTGACCCCGTGTGACGTGCTGGCCAGGGTGGCGCCCGAGGCGGAGCACGTCGCGCCGTTCGAGGTCGAGCTGGCGCAACGCCTCGCCGCGACCGGCAGCCCGGTGGCCGCGCTGGACCCTCGGGTGAAGCCGGGCGTGCACGAGCGTGACGGGTTCGCCGTGACGTTGTGGACGTACTACGAGCCGGTGACGCCGGACGCGGTCGCGCCACCGCCGGACGCCTACGCCCGGGCGCTCGAACGGCTGCACCACGGGATGCGCACGCTCGATGTCGCCGCGCCGCACTTCACCGATCGGGTCGAGGAGGCTCTGCGGCTCCTGGCGAGCCATGACCGCACCCCGGCGCTCTCCGACGAGGACCGGGACCTGCTCGGCGACACGTTGCGAACCCTGGGCCGGGCCGTGGACGAGCGTGGCGGCGCCGCCCAGCAGCTGCTGCACGGCGAACCCCACCCGGGCAACGTGCTGACGACGAGGGAGGGGCTGCTGTTCATCGACCTCGAGACGTGCTGCCGCGGACCCGTGGAGTTCGACCTCGCCCATGCGCCCGAGGACGTGGGCCAGCACTATCCGGGCGTGGACCCGGGTCTGCTGCGCGACTGCCGGACCCTCGTACTGGCGATGGTCACCACGTGGCGCTGGGACCGCGACGACCAGCTCCCGGACGGGCACCGGCTGGGCGTGGAATGGCTCGCCCAGCTCCGCGCCGCCCTCGATGCCGACCAGCCGGATGCCGCCTCGCATCGCGCTGGTTGACGCCGTTTCTCACGAAGCCATCGAGGTGGCGCGCATGGCCAGGTAGCGGGCGAAGGCCTCCTGACCGTCGGGCACGAACGGCCAGCGGCACATCGCCAGCCGCAGCTCCGCCTCCCCCATCCAGCCGTACCACGGCACCTCGGCCGGGTCCGGGCGCAACGGGCCGGTGATCACCGCCTCGTGCACCCCCATCCAGTACGGGCCCAGCATGCCCCGGCACAGGAACTTGACGACGAACTCCACCGGCGCCCCCACGCCCAGCTCCTCGGCCAGCTCCCGGCGGGCCGCCTCCTCGTAGGACTCGCCGATGTCCACCCCGCCGCCGACCAGCACGTCGTAGTAGCCCGGGAAACGGGGGGAGTCGTCGGGGCGGCGGTGCACGAGGATGCGGCCCCGCTCGTCCCTGCACACAGTGGTGGCGATGCGGTGCAGCCAGCCCCGCCGGGTGGCCTCGTCGCGATCCGCGACACCGACCACGTCGTCTTGCTCGTTCACCAGTTCTATACGTTCGTCCACGGGGCCACGATCTCAGATGGGTGTGACAGTTTCGACACCCCTAGGGGGACGCGGGGGCGGGTTGGGGGTCGGGGGCCGGTCGTGGGAGCGGGTGGGCGTTGTCGCGCTCCTGCCGTGGTGTTCTCCGGGCGGCCCATCCCAGGCGGCTGACGCCGCGCCGCCCATCCCCGGCGGCTGACGCCGCATGGCCCTCACGGGCGGGGCGCTGCGCGCCGGGCAGTTCGGACGTTATTCCAAGGCGGCTCACGCCGCAGCGGAACGCCCCGATGCCACCGAAAAGCCCACTTGCCACAGCCCACTCGCATCGTCAAGCCGTTCGGGGCGCAACGCCTCGCCTGTGAGGGCCTTGCGTTCCGGTGTGGGCCGCCCACCGTGACCGCGTGAACCGCCCGGCGCGAAGCGCCCCCATGTGAGGACGATGTCCTGCGGCGCCAGCCGCCCTGGAAGGACGTCCGAGCTGCCCGGCGCGCAGCGCCCCCACCCGCGAGGGCCATGCGGTGCGGCGCTAGCCGCCCCTGGAAGGACGTCCGAACCGCTCGCGCGCAGCGCCCGGCCCGTGAGGGCCTTGCGGTGCGGCGCCAGCCGCCCAAACGACCGGCTGAACCGCCCGGCGCGAAGCGCCCCCACGTGAAGACGACGCCCTGCGGCGCCAGCCGCCCCGAAAGGGCGTCCGAACCGCCCGGCGCGAAGCGCCCCCACCCGTGAGGGCCATGCGGTGCGGCGCTAGCCGCCCCGAAAGGACGCCCGAACCCGCGCGGCGCGCAGCGCCCCGCCCGTGAGGGCCTTGCCGTTCGGAAGGTCGAGACCGTAGGTGCGCGACGTCGTGACCGGTTAAAGCTCTTAGGCGGTTAGTCGGTGATCGTGGCGGGGCGTTTCAGGAGCCAGAGCGCCGCCCGTTGCAGCAGGGTCCGGTGGATCTCGTTCTCGTACGACCGCGTGTCATGTCCGAGCGCGTCGTAGAAGACCCTCCCCCGCCGCACCGGCCGGGCCCAGATGAGCGGCTGGCCGTGGGAGGAGGCGAGGGGCCGGACGTCGGGCAGCACGTCGAGGTCGCTGTACACCTCGTCGACGACGTCGAAGTCGCGCAGCCCGTCGACGATGGGGTGGCCGCCGTGGACGCGGACGCTGGTCCAGCCGAGCGGCGGGTGGTGGGACTTGGGCCAGGTCCAGCAGCCGCCGAGGACGCGGGGCCAGCCTTGCCAGTCGTCGAAGCAGATGGACGCCGTGTGCATGCACAGCAGGGCGCCGCCGCGGTCGAGGTGGTCGAGGAGGGTGGTGCGGGCTTGGGCGGGGAGGTGGAAGCGCCATTGGTCGCGCTGGTCGGCGAAGCGTTCGTGGGTCATCTGCCAGCGGAGCGCGTTGATGGTGATGAGCTGGACTTCGGGTGGTTCGCTGAGGGCGCCGGCGATGTCTTCGGTGGTCTCGGATTCGACGCCGACTTCGGCGAGCGCGTCGGCGAGGGCGGCCGACGTGGCGTCGAAGTCGTGGTACAGGCCTCCGGAAAGGATGAGATTTCGCGCCATTTCCCAAGCTCATCATGCTCATCGCGGTATTTCTACCCATCGGCTGTCACATCCGGTGATGCGGGACCGTCCTCTCGGGAGGAGGGAAGGAGCGGGCATGCTTGATACGGGTACCCTGCCCGGCATGACGGGGACCGCTGAGTTCGAGGAACACCGTCCCGCCCTGCTCGGCCTGGCCTACCGGCTGCTGGGCAGCATGTGGGACGCCGAGGACGTGGTGCAGGAGGCGTGGCTGCGCTGGCAGGGCACGGATCGTGACGTGGTCCGGGAGCCGCGGGCGTTCCTGATCACGGTGGTGTCGCGGCTGGCGCTGGACCAGCTCCGCTCGGCCCGGGTGAAGCGGGAGGCGTATCCGGGACCGTGGCTGCCGGAGCCGGTGGCGTCGGCGGAGGCGGGGCCGCTGGACACGGCGGAGCTGCGGGACACGGTGGCGTACGCGACGCTGCATCTGATGGAGCGCCTGTCGCCGCCGGAGCGGGCGGTGTTCGTGCTGCGGGAGGCGTTCGAGCTGCCGTACGACGAGATCGCGGAGATCGTCGGCGCGTCGGTGGCGAACGCCCGGCAGATGCACCATCGGGCGTCGGTGCGGCTGGCGGAGGGCCGGGACCGGTTCCGGCCGTCGTCGCGGGAGCACGAGGAGCTGCTGGCGCGGTTCATCGCGGCGGCCGGGGGCGGCGATCTGGGGCCGTTGACGGATCTGTTGCACGAGGACGTCGTGATGTGGAGCGACGGCGGCGGCCGGGTCCGGGCGGCGCTGCGGCCGATCGAGGGCCGCGACAAGGTGCTGCGGTTCCTGGAGGGGGTGCTGGCCCGCTACGAGTACGGCGGGCTGTCGGTCGTGGACGTGAACGGCCATCCGGGGATCTGGATGGAGATCGGCTCCGATCATCAGCTGGTCGTCCTCGACTGGCACGAGGGGCGCGTGCGGGGCATGTACGGCGTGCTGAACCCGGACAAGCTCGCCCGGGTGCGGGCGTCGTCTCTATAGTCGCCGTTATGGATCTCGGCATCGCAGGCAAGGTCGCACTCGTCACGGGTGGCAGCGCGGGCATCGGGCTGGCCGCCGCCCGGAGTCTCGCCAGGGAGGGGTGCCACGTGTGCGTGTGCGCCCGCAGTCCGGAGAAGCTGGCGGACGCGGTGGTGGAGTTGCAGGAGTTCGGCGGCGTGGTGCACGCGGTGCTCGCGGACGTGGAGGACCCGGAGGCGGCCGAGCGGGTGGTGCGCGAGACGCAGGACGTGGTGGGGCCGGTCGACATCCTGGTCGCCAACGCGGGCGGGCCGCCGCCGGGCCGGTTCGTGGACGCGAGCCTGGCCGAGTGGGACGTGGCGGTGCAGCGCAACCTGCTCGGCACCGTGCGGCTGGTGCGGGCGGCGCTGCCGGGGATGCGCGAGCGCGGCTGGGGCCGCATCGTGACGGTGACGAGCCGGTCGGCGCGGGAGGCGATCGACGGGCTGGCCCTGTCCAACGCGACGAGGTCGGCCGTGGCGGGCATGGTCCGCACGCTGGCCCGTGAGGTGGGCGGCGACGGGGTGCTGGTCACGAACGTGATGCCGGGCCCGATCGACACCGACCGGCTGCGTGAGGTGGCGGGCGGCGAGGACGGGCTGGCGGAGCGGGCGGCCGTCGTGCCGCTGGGCCGGATCGGCCGGGCCGAGGAGGTGGGCGACGTGGTGGCGTTCCTGGCGAGCGAGCGGGCGTCGTTCGTGAACGGGATCTCGATCCTGGTGGACGGCGGCGAGAGCCGCGTCATCGCCTGACGAGGGCCCCGGCGGCCTCGCCTGGCCGGAGTCCGTTCCCTGCCGCATGACATCCTTCTCCCAAGGACGACGTGAGAGGCAGGGGAATGGACAAGCCGGTCATCGTGACGGTCGACGACGATCCTGGCGTGTCGCGGGCGGTGGCCCGCGACCTCAGACGCCGCTACGGCCGCGACTACCGGATCGTCCGCGCGGAGGCCGCCGTGCAGGGCATCGAGGCGGTCAAGGAAATGCGGCTGCGTGGTGACGAGGTGGCCGCCATCCTGGCGGACTACCGGATGCCGCAGATGAACGGGGTCGAGTTCCTGGAAAAGGCGATGGACATGTACCCGTTCGCGCGACGGGTGCTGCTGACCGCCTATGCCGACACCGACGCGGCGATCCAGGCGATCAACGTGGTGGATCTGGACCATTATCTGCTCAAGCCGTGGGACCCGCCGGAGGAGAAGTTCTACCCGGTGATCGACGGGCAGCTCGACGCCTGGCAGCGGACGGACCGGGTGCCGGTGGCGGAGCTGCGCGTGGTGGGCGACCGCTGGTCGGCGCCGTCCTACCAGGTGCGTGACTTCCTGGCGCGCAACCACGTGCCGTACCGGTGGATGCTGGCCGAGGAGCCCGACGGGGCGCAGCTCGTGGCGGCGGTGGGGCAGGAGTGCCGGCTGCCGCTGGTGGTGACGTCCGACGGGTCGTCGCTGCAGGCGCCGGACCAGTCGACGCTGGCCTCGGCGGTGGGGCTGTCGACGACGCCGGCGACGGACTTCTACGACCTGATCGTGGTCGGCGGCGGCCCGGCGGGGCTGGGCGCGGCCGTCTACGGCGCGTCGGAGGGGCTCAACACGGTGCTGGTGGAGGCGCACGCGTCGGGCGGGCAGGCGGGGCAGAGCTCCAGGATCGAGAACTACCTGGGCTTCCCCGACGGCGTCTCGGGCCAGCAGCTCGCCGACCGGGCGCGCAGGCAGGCGCTGAAGTTCGGGGCGGAGCTGCTGACCGCGCGGAAGGTGACGCATCTGGAGCCGCGCGGCCAGGCCCGGGTGATCGGGTTCAAGGACGGCGGGGAGATCGCGGCGCACGCGGTGATCCTGGCGACCGGCGTGACCTACCGGCGGCTGGACGCGCCGGGCCTGGACGACTTCGTCGGCCGGGGCGTCTACTACGGCGCGGCCCTGACCGAGGCGCCGTCGTGCAGGGACAGCGAGGTCTACATCGTGGGCGCGGCCAACTCGGCGGGCCAGGCGGCCGTCCACCTGTCGGGGTACGCCAGCCGCGTGCACCTGCTGGTGCGCGGTGACGGCCTGGAGAAGTCCATGTCGCACTACCTCGTCGAGCAGATCCAGGCGATCGGCAACATCGAGGTGCACCTGGAGAGCCAGGTGACGGGCGGTGCGGGCAACGGGCACCTGGAGAGGCTGTCGATCGCGCGCAAGGGCGAGGAGCGGACGGTCGAGGCGCAGTGGCTGTTCGTGTTCATCGGCGCGGAGCCCTACACCTCGTGGCTGGGCGAGACGGTCGAGCGGGACGCGAAGGGGTTCGTGCTGACGGGGCCCGACCTGGTGCAGGGGGGCAGGCGGCCGCGTAACTGGACGTTGCGCCGGGAGCCGTACTTCCTGGAGACGAACGTGCCGGGCGTGCTGGCGGCGGGTGACGTGCGCGCCGAGTCGATCAAGCGGGTGGCCTCGGCCGTCGGGGAGGGCGCGATGGCCGTCGCGCTCGTGCACCGGTATCTGGAGAAGCAATGAGCCCGGTATCTGGAGAAGCGATGAGCACTGTGGACATCGACGAGCTGCGCAAGCTCTTCCTGTTCGAGCGGCTGACCGACGAGCAGCTCGGCAAGCTGGCCGACAGCGGCAGGATGCGGGAGTTCGAGGAGGGCGCGGAGATCGTCCGCCAGGGCGAGCCTGCGGAGTGCTTCGCGGTGCTGGTGGAGGGCGAGGTGCAGATGATCTCGGAGACCGTCAGCGCCGGGACCGTCGCCATGCCGCGCACCGGGCAGCCGGGCGTCTACGGCGGCGCGACCTCCGCCTACCTGGGCGACCGGGCGCCGCAGACCTACCAGCACACGCTGCGCGCGACGGCGCCGTCGCGGGTGTTCATCCTGCCGGCGCGCAAGTTCGCCTACATCGTGGCCGAGTGGTTCCCGATGGCGATGCACCTGCTGGACGGGCTGCAGTCGGGCGGCCGGTTGCAGCGGGAGATCATCGACCGGCGGCAGCGGCTGACGGCGCTGGGCACGATCACGGCGGGCCTCACCCACGAGCTGAACAACCCGGCCGCCGCGGCGGTGCGGGCGGTGAGCGAGCTGCGCTCGCTGATCAGGTCGTCGCGGGTGGAGCTGGCCAGGCTGGCCGAGAACGGCATCCCGCCGGAGCGGCTGCGGGCGCTGGTGGAGATGCAGGAGGCATGCATGGAGGCGGTGGGCAAGCTGCCGGCGCGCACGCCGCTGGAGATCTCCGACGCCGAGGACGAGCTCGGCGAGGCGCTGGACGAGCTGGGCGTGGGGGACGCCTGGGAGCTGGCTCCGGCGCTGGTCAACGCCGGGTTCGGCGGGGAGCACCTGGAGAAGGTGCGGCTGAAGGTCGGCGAGGAGCACGCCCCGGCCGCGCTGCGCTGGCTGGCGGAGGCGGTGGAGATCTCGCAGATGCTGGGCGAGGTGACGGAGGCGACCGAGCGGATCACCTCGCTGATCGGCTCGGCCAAGCAGTACTCGCAGATGGACCGCGCCCCGTTCCAGGTGCTGGACGTGCACGAGCTGCTGGACAGCACGGTCGCGATCTTCCGCGGCAAGATCCCGCCGGGCATCACGGTGACGACCGACTACGACCGGACGCTGCCGCCGATCCCCTGCTACGGCGGCGAGCTGAACCAGGTGTGGACGAACCTGATCCACAACGCGCTCGACGCCATGGGCGAGGAGGGCACGCTGACGATCCGGACCGCGCACGACGAGGACGAGGCGATCGTGGAGATCGGCGACACCGGCCCCGGCGTGCCGGAGGCGATCCGGGACCGGATCTTCGAGCCGTTCTTCACCACGAAGTCGGTCGGCCAGGGCACCGGGCTGGGGCTGGACATCTCCTACCGGATCGTGGCGGGCCGGCACGGCGGCGATCTGAAGGTGCGGTCGGCGCCAGGCGAGACGTGGTTCGAGGTACGGCTGCCGCTGCGCGAGCCTACAGGGGGTCCGTCACCATCCGCATGAGCCGGGGCACCACCTGGTCGGCGCCGACGCGGAAGCCGTCGTGCTCGAACTCGTTGGTGACCCAGGCGCGCACGTTGCCGACCCGGGCGGCGGTCTCCAGCGAGAGGCCGGCGTCGACGTACATGTCGTCGTGGTAGACCACGGCGGCGACGGGCACCTCGTTGGCGGCCAGCCGGGCCGGGTCGTAGAGCGGCGGCCAGTCGTCGACGGCGGCGAGGATCTCGGCGGCGCCCTTGAAGGGACGCAGCGCGCGGATGTCGTCGAACATCCACGGGTAGATCATCTCGCCGGTGAACATCTCGAACGTGTCGAAGTCGGCGGGGCGCAGCCGCTCCGCCGACCAGCGGGTGGCGGCGCCCTGGGCGTAGATGGACTCGTGCAGGACGGCGTAGAGGGGGCTGCCGACGAAGCCGGTCTCCATCATGACCGCGTAGAGGAACTCGTCGGACAGGCGGTCGCCGTGCCACGCCTCGGCGAGCTGCCAGTGCAGGCGTTCGGAGCCGTCGCCCATGCCGAGCTTCTTGCCGAGGGTGCGGAAGCGCTCGACGGTGAGCCGGTCGCCGTCGGGGAGCAGGACCTCGTTGCCGGCCAGGTGCTCGGCGATGCGCCTGGCGCGCTCGTCGTCGCCGGGGTAGCGGCGGTGGTGGCGGGCGACCTTGGCGCGGACGCGCTCGTACGTGCGCGTGTAGACGTCGTCGGCGGTGGCGTCGAGGCCGGGCAGGCCGCCGGTGATGTGGCAGGCGCGCAGCGCCTCGGGGGCCTGCGACAGGTAGGTGAGGGTGACGAAGCCGCCGTAGCTCTGCCCCCAGGTCTCCCACTGCTCGATGCCGAGGGCCTTCCTGATGTGCTCGCAGTCGGCCACGATGGCGTCGGCGCGGTAGTGGCGCAGCCGGGCCGCCAGCTCCTCGTCGGTGCCGGTGGCGGTGGCGGGGCTGCTCAGGCCGGTGCCGCGCTGGTCGAGCAGGAGCACCCGGTGCGTCTTGAGCACGTGCCGCCAGTGCGCCTGGCCGGTCAGCCGGGGGGACTTGCCGCCGGGGCCGCCCTGGAGGAACAGCGCCCACGGCAGGTCGCCGGTGTGGGCGGGGTCGCGGATCTCGCGGGCGAACACCTGGATCGTGGCGCCGGCGGGGTCGGCGTGGTCGAGCGGCACGGTGAACACATGGTCGGCGGCCGTCAGGCCGGGCATCGTGACTTTCACGCCCAGCACCTTACGGGCTGACCAACCGGCCGTCCTCCCGGTAGATCCAGTAGCGGCGCAGCATCTTGAGCACCACGGAGACCTGGAGCGCGGTGATGCCGGGCAGGTGGGCGAGGTCGCGGGTGAGGAAGTCGCCGAGGTCGTCCTCGTGGCGGAAGACGCCCTGGTGGATGACGGAGGTGGTGCCGGCGACGATGGAGACGTAGCGGGCGGAGGGGTGGCGGGCGAGCTCGTCGGCGACCGGCTGGATGGCGCCGGGCGAGACGGTCAGCGCGATGACGACCTCCAGCGAGTAGCCGAGCAGCGCGGGCTCGATCTCGACGCGGGGGCGGACGACGCCGCGCCGCAGCAGTGACTGGATCATGCGGTAGGCGGTGGACTGGCTGAGGCCGAGGGCGCGGGCGGCCTGCGCGGCGGTGATGCGGCCGTCGTTGCGCAGCAGGCGCAGCACGCCGTGCTCGTCGGCGCCGCGGGCGGGCTCCTCGGCCTGTTCGGCGGGCTCCGACAGGGCGCGGACCTGGGCGTCGTCGAGGCGGTGCAGCCGCCAGGAGTCGGCCTTGGTGAGCGCGCGCAGCACCAGCTCGGAGTGGGTGGCGACGATACCGGGGACCGAGGGGATGCGGGCGGTGAGCAGTTCGCGGGCCTGCGCCCGGTCGACGGGGTGGACGGCGCAGTAGACGTCGGACTTGCCGGACGTCTCGGCGACGAGCTGGGCCTCGGGCAGGTCGGCCAGGGCGCGCGCGACGCGGCTGGAGGCGCCGGGCTCGGTGGTGACCCAGACGTGGCGCGGGTTGCCCTCGGCGCGGGCGGCCCAGTCGACCTGGCCGATCACCCGCAGGATGCGCTGCTCCTCCATCCGGGCGAGCCGCCGCCCGGCGGTGCTGGCGGACATGCCGAGTACGTCGGCGAGGGCGGCGGCCGAGGCGCGGGGGGCGATCTGCAGCGCCGCGACCAGGTCGAGATCGGCGTCGTCGAGCATGTCAAGACTGTATCTTCCAGCCAGGCGTGTTTGGACGACTGATTCAGCCAGCCAGAACATTTTACTTGCCAAAATCGGTCATCCCCCCTGTAATGGGTGACCATTAACGGGAAAGGAGCCTGACCGATGAACGGCCTGCTGCGCGTCCTGGGAGGGATCGAGCGCCTCGGCAACAAACTGCCGCACCCGTTCTGGCTGTTCGTCATCCTGGCGGGAGTCCTGGCACTGGTGAGCTGGGGCCTGGCCGCGGCCGGCGTGTCCGCGGTGAACCCGGCCAGCGGCAAGCAGGTGGTGGCCAAGAACCTGCTGTCCGCCGACGGCGTCACGACGATGATCGACGGGGCCATCGACAACTACACGTCGTTCGCGCCGCTCGGCACGATCCTCGTGGTGATGCTCGGCGTGGCCGTCGCGGAGCGGTCCGGGCTGCTGGCCGCGGTGCTGCGCTCGGGCGTGGCCAAGGTGTCGCCCCGGTGGGTGACGTTCGCGCTGGCCTTCACCGGCATGGTGTCGCACGTCGCCTCCGACGCCGCCTACGTGGTGCTGATCCCGCTCGGCGCGCTCGCCTTCCGCGCGGTCGGCCGCAGCCCGATCCTCGGCATCGTGGTGGCGTTCGTGTCCATCTCCGCCGGTTACGACGCCAGTCCCCTGGTGACGCCGGTCGACGCCATCCTGTCCGGGCTGACCACCGCCGCCGCGCAGACGATCGACCCGGCCTACGTGGTCACGCCGCTGGCCAACTACTACTTCTCGATCGCCTCCTCCGTGGTGCTCGCCGCCGTGATCACCGTGGTGACCGAGCGGGTGCTGGCGCGCCGGGTCGAGTCGCTGCCCGTGGACGAGGACGCCGAGGAGGACGACCTCGGCTCGCTGACCCTGCGTCCCGAGGAGCGCCGCGGCCTGCGGGCCGCGCTGATCGCGCTGGTCGTGTTCGTCGTCGCGCTGGTGCTGGCCGTGCTGCCCGCCGGATCGCCGCTGCGCGGCGAGGGCGGCAGCCTCGTCCAGTCGCCGCTGCTCGGCTCCATCGCGATCTTCCTCGCGCTGGCGTTCCTGGCCGTCGGCTGGGCGTACGGCAAGGCCGCCGGGAGCATCACCAGCAGCCGCGACATCCCCGACTTCATGGCGCACGGGCTGCGCGAGATGGCGCCGATCCTGGTGCTGTTCTTCGCGATCTCGCAGTTCCTGGCCTTCTTCAAGTGGACCGGCATCGGCGAGATCATCGCGATCAACGGCGCCGACCTGCTGAAGTCGGCCGGGGTGTCGGGGCCGGTGGTGTTCCTGGGCATCCTGATCGTGGTGACCGTGATCAACCTGGTGGTGACGAGCGGGTCGGCGCAGTGGGCGCTGGTCGGGCCGGTGTTCGTGCCGATGCTGATGCTGCTCGACATCCCGCCGGAGTACACCCAGGCGCTCTACCGCATCGCCGACTCGTGCACGAACGCCATCACCCCGATGAGCCCGTACTTCGTGATGGCGCTCGGCTTCCTGCAGCGCTACCGCCGCTCGGCCGGGATCGGCACACTGGCTTCGATGACCATCCCGCTCGCGTTCACCCTGCTCGTCGTCTGGACGCTGCTGTTCCTGGTGTTCTGGTGGCTCGGCATCCCGCTCGGCCCCGGCGCGCCCGTCGCCTAGGAAGGATCTCCCTTGTCCATCACCGACTGGAGCCGGCAGGCCCTGCCGGCCATGCTCGACGACATCAAGAACCTGGTCGAGCTGGAGACGCCCAGCTACGACAAGGCGGCGCTGGCCGCCGGGCTGCGGGCGGTGCGCGCGCTGGCCGTCGAGCGGCTGGGCACGCCGGACGACGAGGTCGTGCACGACGGCGGCGCGCACGGCGACGTGCTGGAGCTGACCTACCGGGGCACCGCGCCCGGTGAGGTGCTGATGATGAGCCACTACGACACGGTGTGGCCTGCCGGGACTCTGGCCGGGTGGCCGTTCGGCGTGGTCGACGGCAAGGCGACCGGGCCCGGCGTGTTCGACATGAAGACCGGGCTGGTGCAGTCGATCTGGGCGCTGCGCGGGCTGCGCGAGCTCGGGCTGCCGCATCCGGGCGTCAGGTTCCTGTTCAACGGTGACGAGGAGATCGGCAGCCCGGCCTCGCGGCAGCACATCGAGGCCGCCAGCGCCGACGTCCTGGCCAGCCTGGTGTTCGAGGCGTCGCTGCGCGGCGCGGTGAAGACGGCGCGCAAGGGCGTGGGCCTGTTCGACGTGACGGTGACGGGCGTCGAGGCGCACGCCGGGCTCGACCCGACGGCGGGCGCGAGCGCCGTGCACGCCCTCGCCGAGCTGGTCACGGTCATCGCCGCCGGGGGCAGGCCGGAGCTGGGCACCACCGTGAACGTCGGCCTGATCAGCGGCGGCACCGGCCGCAACGTGGCCGCCGGGCTCGCCACCTGCGGCGTCGACGTGCGGGTCAGCGACTTCGCCGAGATGGAGCGGATCGACGCGCTGTTCGCGGGCCTGGGGCCGAGTGACCCTCGGGTGAGCGTGTCCGTGGCCGGCTCCTGGAACCGGCCGCCGATGACGCCGAACCCGCCGTCGCGGCGGCTGTTCAAGGAGGCGCAGGCCACGGCCGCCGCCCAGGGCTGGACCCTGGAGGAGGCGTCGGTCGGCGGGGCCAGCGACGGCAACTTCGTCTCCGGGCTGGGCCGGCCGGTGCTCGACGGCATGGGCGCGGTCGGCGACGGCGCGCACGCCCGGCACGAGTACGTGCTGGTCGAGCACATCCCGGAGCGCACCGCCCTGACGATCGGGCTGATCTCCGCGCTCGCCTAGATGATTGATTCCAAGGGGTAGAGATCAGCAGTTTCGCTGCGGACATGAAGCGAGGGCGTTCAAGATCCGTTTGTGACGACAGAACTGAACACCCTCGCGACAGCACTGTACGTGAAGATCGACGATCAGC
>NZ_JBFANJ010000030.1:0-68616 GCF_040674795.1 Nonomuraea sp. NPDC049725
ACGGTCAGGACGGCGTACTGGACGCCGCGGCTGATCCGCTGTCTCTTGCGGGGGCGGTGGCGGGGGCGGCCCCGCGCCGCCGGGGTCGGCGCGGCCGCCCGGGGGGGCGCCCCCCCGGCGCGCGGGCGGGGTCGGTGGTCATCGCCTCCCACGTTAGACGGATGTCCGATCACGGTAAGTAACACGGTGATCGGGGGATCTGCGTGAATCTGTGGGAGTACATCGCCGACCGGCGGGATCTGCTGCTCTTCGAGACGGCGCAGCACGCCAGCATGGTGGCGCAGTGCGTGCTGGTGGCCGCCGTGATCGGCGTGGCGGTGGGCGTCATCACCTACCGGCGGCCGCGCGGGGCGGCGCTGGCCACCGGCACGGCCGGGGTGCTGTTCACGGTGCCGTCGCTGGCGATGCTCGGCCTGCTCATCCCGGTGCTGGGGCTGGGGGTGGCGCCGAGCGTGACGGCGATCGTGCTGTACGCGCTGCTGCCGATCATCCGGAACACGGTGGTGGGGCTGCGGGGGGTGGACCCGATGCTGGTGGACGCGGCGCGCGGGATCGGGATGAGCCGGCTGCGGGCGCTGACACGGGTCGAGCTGCCGCTGGCCTGGCCGGTGATCCTGACCGGCATCCGGGTCTCGACGCAGCTGGCGATGGGCATCGGCGCGGTGGCCGCGTACGTGTCGGGGCCGGGATTGGGCGAGCAGATCTTCTCCGGGCTGGCCCGGCTGGGCGGCGCGAACGCGGTGAACTCCACGCTCACCGGCACGCTCGGCGTGGCGCTGCTGGCGCTGCTGTTCGACGCGTGTTTCGTGCTGCTGGGGCGGCTGACCAGGCCGGGAGGCCGCCGTGCCTGAGACGGGGGCGGGCGGCGGCGGGGTGCCGATCGAGCTGCGCGCGGTGACCAAGCGCTTCCCCGGCGCGGCCGCGCCCGCGGTGAACGAGCTGGACCTGACGATCGCCGCCGGGGAGATCGTGGTGCTGCTCGGCCCGTCGGGGTGCGGCAAGACGACGACGATGCGGATGATCAACCGGCTGGACGAGCCCACGTCCGGCGACATCCTCATCGGCGGGCGCAGCGCCCGCGACATCGACCCCGACCGGCTGCGGCGCAACATCGGGTACGTGATCCAGCAGGCCGGGCTGTTCCCGCACCTGACGGTGGCGGCCAACATCGCGCAGGTGCCGCGCCTGCTGAAGTGGGACTCCGGCCGGATCGCACGCCGCGTGGAGGAGCTGCTGACGCTGGTCGGGCTGGACCCGGCGACGTTCGCCCAGCGCTACCCCAGAGCGCTGTCGGGCGGCCAGCAGCAGCGGGTGGGGGTGGCCAGGGCGCTGGCCGCCGACCCGCCGGTGATGCTGATGGACGAGCCGTTCGGCGCCCTGGACCCGATCACCCGCGAACGGCTGCAGGACGAGCTGCTGCGGCTGCAGGACGAGCTGGCCAAGACCATCGTGTTCGTGACGCACGACGTCGACGAGGCGCTGAAGATCGGCGACCGGATCGCGATCATGGAGCGGGGGGCGCGGATCGTCCAGTACGCGCGACCGGCCGAGATCCTGACCGCGCCCGCGGGCGAGTACGTCGAGCAGTACCTGGGCGGCGGTTCGTCGATGCGGCTGCTGCGGCTGACGAAGGTGGGCGACATCCGGCTCGACTCGGTGCCGCACGCCACCGCGGGCGCCGACGCGCGTGCCCTGCTGGCCCAGGCCGAGGAGGAGGGCCGCGACTTCGCGCTCGTCGTCGACGAGGCGGGCCGGCCGCGCCGGTGGGTGAGCGCCGCCGACCTGGCCGCCGCGCGCGGGCCCGTCGGCGAGCTGGGCGAGGAGACGGGGCCGCCGATCGGGCACCGGATGACGTTGCAGGACGCGCTGGAGGCGCTGCTGAACGCCGACAGCGACGTGGTGCCGGTCGTCGGGCGCGGGCAGGCGTACGCGGGGGTGCTGTCGCTGAGCACGGTGCAGAACGCGATCCAGGCGATCAAGGCGCGCGAGCGGGAGCGCCGCCGCCGGCGCCTGTCCGGCCTGACCGGCGACAGCGGAGACGGCGGAGACGGGGACGGCGGGTCCGGGCCTGGGGGTGGGGCGTGACCGTCAGCGGGTCGGCCGCGCAGCAGGCCGCCATCCCCGAACCGGACGTCGGCCGCTCCTGGCACATGCTGCTCGCGCCGCTCATCTACCTGGCCGTGGCCGCCGCGATGGTCGCCTACACCCAGCTGGTGCCGCTGGACGACATCGAGCGCAGCGCGCTGCGGCTGCCGTTCCTGGCCCGGCGCACCTGGGAGCACATCCGGCTGGTGTTCTACTCCACCGTGCTCGTGCTGGTGGTCGCGCTGCCGCTCGGGGTGCTGCTGACCCGGCGCGCCCTGCGCAGGGCCACCCCCGTGGTGCTGGCCGTGGTCAACGTCGGGCAGGCCACCCCGGCCGTCGGCCTGATCGTGCTGCTGGCCGTGGTGTTCCGGATCGGGTTCTGGACGGCGGTCGTCGCGCTGTTCGCCTACAGCCTGCTGCCGACGCTGCGCAACACGATGGTGGGCCTGGAACAGGTCGACCCCCGGCTGATCGACGCCGGGCGCGGCATCGGCATGTCGGCGTTCGGCGTGCTGTGGCGCGTCGAACTGCCCATAGCCGTCCCCGTCATCCTGTCAGGGGTGCGCACCACGCTCGTGCTGAACGTCGGCACCGCCGGCATCGCCGCGTTCATCGGCGCGGGCGGCCTCGGCGACCTGATCACCGCCGGGGTCAGCACCCAGCGCAACCTCGTGCTGATCACCGGCTGCGTGCTCATCGCCGTGCTGGCCATGCTCATCGACTGGGCCGGCGGCGTCGCCCAGCGGCTGCTGTCGCCCAAGGGGCTCACATGAGACTCGCGCTCCTGCTGATGCTCGTGACGGTACTCGTGACGGTGCTCGTGGCTACGGCCGGGTGCGGGCTGCGGCCGGCCTCGGCGTTCATCCCGCCGGTCGGGCCCGGCAGCATCAAACCCGTCCCCGTGCTGGAAGGCGTACGGCTGCAGGTGACGTCGAAGGAGTTCACCGAACAGCTCATCCTCGGCAAGATCGCCGTGCTCGCGCTCACCGTCGCAGGCGCCGACGTCGCCGACCGCACCAACGTGCAGGGCAGCGTCAACGCCCGCCGCTCGCTGACCCGGGGCGACGCCGACCTCATGTGGGAGTACACCGGCACCGGCTGGATCACCTACCTCGGCAGAAGCGACCCGATCACCGACGCGGCCCGCCAGTACGAGGCCGTGCGCGAGCTGGACCTGCGCCGCAACGACATCGTGTGGCTGCCCCCCGCCCCGCTGAACAACAGCTACTCCATGGCCGTCACCCGCGCCACCGCCACCCGCTACGGCATGCGCACGATCTCCGACATCACCCGGGTGCCGCCCGAGCGGCGCACGTTCTGCGTCGACCACGAGACGTTCGGCCGCTCCGACGGATTCCTCGGCATGCTGCGCGCCTACGGCCTGCACTACGGCACCGACGTGCAGCCGTCGAAGGTGCGCCGCGTCTCCACCGGCGTGCTGTACGACTCGATCGCCAGCGGCCAGTGCACGCTCGGCATGGTCACCACCACCGACGGCCGGCTCGAAGCGCTCCACCTGGCGCTGCTGGAGGACGACCGCCACTTCTTCCCCCTCTACCACCCGTCGGTCACCATCCGCGGCCCGGTCGCCCGCGAGCACCCCGAGATCGCCCGCGTCTTCGCGCCGATCAGCGCCAAGCTCACCGACGCGGTCATCCGCAAGCTGAACGCCCAGGTCGACGTCGACGGCGACGTGCCGGTGCTCGTCGCCCGCGACTGGCTGCGCTCGCAGGGCTTCATCACCTGAGCGGGCCTAGGATCGTGCCCGTGTTCACACTCGACGACGTGCTCGAGGTGCTGGCGCTGATTGAGGACGCCGGCTGCCGGACGTGGATCGGCGGCGGCTGGGGCGTCGACGCCCTGATCGGCCGGCCGACCCGGCCGCACCGCGACCTCGACCTGCTGCACCGGGCCGAGCAGGAGCCCGCCCTGATCGCCGCGCTGACGGCCGCCGGGTTCGCCGAACAGCCCGGCGCGGTCCCCGGGCGGCCGGTCCGCTTCGTCATGGCCGACGCGCACGGACGCGAGCTCGACCTGCACCCGCTCACCTTCGCCGCCGACGGGTCGGCCGTCCAGCCCGCCGACGCGCACGGCGCCACCTTCCCCTACCCGGCCGGCGCGTTCACCTGGGGCACGCTGGGCGGGCGGCGCGTGCGCTGCCTGTCGGCCGCCCAGCAGGTGACCTTCCACCAGGGCTACGAGCCGGCCGAGCGGGACGTGCACGACATGCGGCTGCTGCGCGAGACGTTCGGCGTCGACACGCCTTTCTGAACGCGCCTCAGGCGACGGCCACCTCCAGGGCGCGCAGCCGGTCCGGCTCGGCGACCACGTCGACGCCGGTGATCAGATCCCCGTCGAAGGTGAAGGTCAGCACGACCGACAGGCGGCCGTACGGCGCCATCGCCAGCGCCGGGACGCCGTCGACGAGCGCCACGCCGGTGAAGCGGGCCCGGCCGGTGGCGGCCATCGCGCCCTCGGCCACCCGGCGGGCGCCGCGCACCACGATCGGCTCCGGCGTCGGCACGACCCGCCGGTCGGCGTGCAGGACGACGTCCGGGTGCAGCAGCTTGACCAGCGCTTCGAAGTCCCCGCCCCGGGTGGCCGCCAGGAACGCCTCCACCACCCGCCGCCGCTGCGGCGCGTCCGGGCGCGGCGCGGCGCCGCCCCTGACGCGGCGGCGCGCCCGGCTGGCCAGCTGCCTGACCGCCTGCGGCGTCCGCTCCAGCATGACGGCGATGTCCTCGAACGGCACCGCGAACAGGTCGTGCAGCACGAACGCCAGCCGCTCGGCCGGGCTGAGCCGGTCCAGCACCACCAGCAGCGCCACCCCGACCGAGTCGGCCAGCACCGCCTCCTCCTCCGGGTCCGCCCCGCCCGTCAGCCCGGCCGCCGGCCCGCTCTGGGCCTCCAGCGGGTCCTCGCGGCGGGTCCGGCGGGCGCGCAGCATGTTCAGGCACAGCCGCGCCACCACGGTCGTCAGCCATGCGCCCAGGTTGTCCACACCGGAGACGTCGGAGCGGCTCAGCCGCAGCCACGCCTCCTGGACGGCGTCGTCGGCCTCGCTCACCGAGCCGAGCATCCGGTAGGCCACGGCCCGCAGCCCGCCCCGGTGCTCCTCGAACAGCCCGGCCAGCCGGTCATCTGCGACGCGCTCGTTCACCCTGGTCCTCGTCCCTTCCCGCGATGGCGTGCGCGCACACCCTAACCGGGCCCTCCCGGCGAAGCGGGACAGGGGTGGCCCGGCGTGGCGAAAGCGCCGAAGATGGCGTTGATCGTCTCCCCGGCCGCGAAGGAGCGCCCATGCCCGCCACCTCCACGCTGGTGCTCGTGCACGGCTTCTGGCACGGCTCCTGGTGCTGGAGTGAGGTCATCCCCCACCTGGCCGCCGCCGGCCGCGCCGCCGTCGCCGTCGACCTGGCCGGGCACGGGCTGCGCGCCCGCAGGCCGCGCTGGCTCACCGCACGCCCGTACGACCCCGAGGCCGTGCGCGCCGAAGTGTCGCCGGTGGGCGGCGTGAGCCTGGAGCAGGCCGCCGCACTGCTGACGGCGCAGCTCGAACGCATCGGCGGCGGCCGGCCGGTGACCGTGGTCGCCCACAGCGCGGCCGGCCCCGTGCTGATGCGCGTCACCGAGCGCAGGCCCGCCCTGGTCGCGCACGCCGTCTACCTGACCGCCTACCTGCCGGCCTCCGGCCTGTCGGCCGCCGCCTGCACGCGGCTGCCCGAGGCGGCGGCCGACCAGGTCGCGCCGCTGCTGCGCGGCGACCCCGCCCGCACCGGGGCGCTGCGGCTCGACCTGGCCACCAGCGACGCCGCCTACCGGCGTGCGCTGTACGAGGCGTTCTACGGCGACGTGGAGCCGGGGCTCGCCGGCGCCGCTACCGCCCTGCTGACCCCCGACGGCCCCATCGGCATCATGCTCGGCACCACCACCCTGACCCGCGACGGCTGGGGCTCGGTGCCGCGCACGTACGTCATGTGCACGGCCGACCGGGCGATCGTGCCGGCGTTGCAGGCGAGGTTCGTGGCCGAGGCCGACGCCGCCTTCCCGGGCGATCCGGTGTCCGTGGTCGAGCTGGACGCCTCCCACTCGCCGTTCCTGTCGATGCCGGGACGGCTGGCCGACGTGCTGGCGGCGCTCGGCTGACGGGCGGCCGACGGGCGGCCCGGGCCCGCCGGCCGGGTCAGACGCCCCGGATGTCGTGCGCGCTCCCGGGCGCGGCGAAGGCGAGCAGCGCGGCGGCCTCCGCGCGGATCTCCTCGGCCTGCGCGCCGGTGACGGGCGCGAACAGCTCGACGCTCACCACGGCCTTGTCCCGCTTCCAGGTGCCGCGCACGAACCCGTCGACCAGCACTGTGCCGAGCACCTGGCCGTTGACGGTGATCACCCGCGGCCGGTCGGCGTCGGCGATCACCCGGGTGCGGTCGGCGTGGCTGAGCAGCAGGTTGTCGAACGGCGCCAGCAGCCGCACCGGCGCGGGCGCCTCACCGCCCGGCCGGGGCGCGCCGGGCAGGTCGAACAGCTCCCTGCCGTCCGGGCCCGTCAGCGTGACCAGCTCCGGGCGCAGCCGCTCGACCACCTCGCGCAGCCCGGTCAGCCCCGACCACGCCTGCGCGTCGGCCACCGTGGCGGGCCCGAACGCCGCCAGGTAGCGGCGCACCAGCGTTTCGGGCGAGGGCCTCGGGTCCGGGTCGCGGCCCAGCCACGACTCGGCCGTCGCGTACGCAGTCTGCCCCGAGCGGCCCCACACGGCGCGCGGCGGCACCTGCACGAGCGGGACGAGGATGCGCATGATCTGCGCCAGGTCGGCCGCCTTGACGCCGGGGAACTCGCCGGCCAGCCGGGCGCCGAGCGCCGCCCCGGTCAGCGGGCCGCCGTCCAGCGCCCGGCGGCCCGCCGCGACCACCGCGTCCAGGTCGAGGGCGGCGATGCGGCTGCCGTACGCGCTGTGCAGGTAGCGGGTGAGCTGCGGCTGCGTCAGCGGGCGCAGCGTGAGGCTGTCGGCGGCGCTGACCAGGTGGACGGTGCCGCGCATGAGCACGAGCCTGACCACGTGGCGCTCCTCCAGCAGCCGCGCCAGCTCGCCGGGCTCGAAGCCGGACAGCCGCGACCACAGGCCGAAGTACGGCGGGAACGGCGCCTGGGCCTGCAGGCCCACCAGGTGCTCGACGGCCTCCAGCGCGGGCATGGCGTGGCGGCGCAGCAGGAGCTGGCGGGCCAGCGTGGCGCGGTTGAGGTCACGCAGGGTGATCACGGGGTGGCTCCGGGGGTCATGCCGTCGAGGAGGTAGGCCAGGCCGCGGGTGAAGGCGGCGTCCCAGTCGGGGTCGAGGCCGTGCGCCGCCAGGGTCGGGTAGGCGTCGCGGTGCTGCTGGAGGTGCCGGGCCAGGCCGGGGCCGCTGCCGGCCGGGTCGCGGGCCTGCATGGTGGCCGAGCCGGTGACGAACGTCGACAGGCTGAAGGCCGCGGCGGTCAGGTCGGGGCCGGTGAACCCGGCCTCGGCCAGCGTCGCGTACAGGAACTCGGTGCGCTCCAGCGCGTTGGGGCCCATCAGCGGGCGGTCCAGCAAGCCGGTCGACCACGGGTGGCGCAGCAGGGCGGCCCGCCAGCCGGTGACCAGCGCCGCCGCCCGCTGCCGCCAGGTGCCGCCCTCGGGCAGCGGCACCTGGCCGAACACGGCGTCCAGCGCCAGGTCGAGCACGTCGTCCTTGGTCTTGACGTGCCAGTAGAGGGTGGTGGAGCCGGTGCCGAGCCGCTCGGCCAGCCGGCGCATCGTCAGCCGGGCCTCGCCCTCCTCGTCGAGCAGGGCGACGGCCTCGGCGACGATCCGGTCCAGGGTGAGGGGCCGGCGCTCGCGCCGGGCGGGCCGCAGCCACACGCTCTCGTTCACCACCCGACGATAATACGCTGTACGAGGACCGGATCGATGGTCTAGTAATGGAACAATGAGCCATGTCGAGGTGAGCGAGCTGACCTACCGGCTGCCGGACGGGCGGCCCCTGCTGCGGGACGTGTCGTTCCGCGTCGGCGACGGCGTCATCGCGGCGCTCGTCGGCCCCAACGGCGCCGGCAAGACCACCCTGCTGCGCCTGATCGCCGGCGAGCTGCGGCCCGCCGCCGGCCGCGTCGCCGCCTCCGGCGGGATCGGCGTGCTGCGCCAGTTCCCCGGCCCCGGCACCGTCGCCGAACTGCTGCTCGCCGTCGCCCCCGCGCCGATCGCCGCCGCGGCCGCCGAACTCGCCGAAGCCGGCCGCGACCTGGACGGCGAGCCCGCCCAGCTCCGCTACGCCCAGGCCTTGGCCGACTACGCCGACACCGGCGGCTACGAGCTCGAAGTGGTCTGGGACACCTGCACCACGCTCGCCCTCGGCCGCCCCTTCGACACCGTACGCGAACGCCCGGTCGAGACGCTGTCCGGCGGCGAACGCAAACGGCTCATGCTGGAGGCGCTGCTGCGCGGCCCCGACCGCGTCCTGCTGCTCGACGAACCGGACAACTACCTGGACGTGCCCGCCAAACAGTGGCTGGAACGGCGGCTGCGCGAGACCCCCAAGACCGTGCTGCTCGTCTCCCACGACCGCCACCTGCTGGCCGAGACCGCCGACCGCGTCGTCACCGTCGAAGCCGGCCGCGTGTGGGTGCACGGCGGCGGCTACGGCGGCTACGCCCGCGCCCGCCGCGAACGCGCCGAACGCCTGCACGACCTGCGCCGCCAGTGGGAGCGCGAACACGCCCGGCTGCGCGGCATCGCCGACACCCTGCGCCGCGGCGCCACCCGCAACGACGGCCTGGCCACCTCCTACCAGGCCGCGCTCACCCGCCTGGCCCGCTTCGAGGAAGCCGGCCCGCCCGAACGCGCCCCCAAGCCGCAGAACGTGCGCATGCGCCTGCGCGGCGGCCGCACCGGCAAACGCGCCCTCACCTGCGAACAGCTCGCCCTGCCCGGCCTGCTGAAACCGTTCGACACCGAGATCTGGTACGGCGAGCGCGTCGCCGTCCTCGGCCTCAACGGCACCGGCAAGTCCCACCTGCTGCGCCTGCTCGCCGGCCAGCCCGTCGCCCACACCGGCGCCTACACCCTCGGCGCCCGCGTGCGGCCCGGCCTGTTCGCCCAGACCCACCAGCGGCCCGACCTGGCCGGGCAGCCCATCGCCGACCTCGTCACGACCGGGACCGCCACCGGCCGCCCCCTCGAGCGCGACGAAGCCATGGCCGCGCTGGCCCGCTACGAGCTCGCCCCCGCCTGGAGGCGGCCCTTCGAGACGCTGTCCGGCGGCCAGCAGGCCCGGCTGCAGATCCTGCTGCTGGAGCTGTCCGGCGCCACCCTGCTGCTGCTCGACGAGCCCACCGACAACCTGGACCTGGCCGGGGCCGAAGCCCTCCAGCAGGGCCTGGCCGCCTACCGGGGGACGGTGCTGGCCGTCACCCACGACCGGTGGTTCGCCGCCGACTTCGACCGCTACCTCATCTGCGCCGCCGACGGCCACGTCAGCGAGAGCGCCGAACCCGTATGGGACCGGTAGCCGCCCCTCAGGCCAGCGCGTGGACCAGCTCCACCGCCTCGCCCAGCGCCGCCGTCTCCTCCGCCGACATCGTCGGATTGGCCGCCCGCCGCGCGCACGCCTCGGCGAGCTGCCCGCCGAACAGCTCACCCCCCTCCTCCTCGGGGTCGCGGCACGACAGCAGCGACGACAGCAGCAGCCGCGTCAGCTCCACCGGCTCCACCATCCGGGTCACCGCCGCCTGCGCCAGGATCAGCGCCGACGTCGCCCAGTCCAGCGCCGGCGGCCCCAGCTCGGCGTTCTGCCAGTCGATCACCACCGGGCCGCGCGGCGACAGCAGCACGTTGTCCGGATGCAGATCCAGATGCAGCACCCGCTCACCCGGCCCCGCCTGCGCGCCCGGCGGCACCGCGTGCAGGCGGCGCAGCAGCTCCGCCAGCATCCGGCCGCCCTCCTCGGGCGCCATCGAGCCGTCCACCAGCGCCACCAGCATCGTCGCGCCCGCCACCCGCTCCATCACCAGGTCCGTGGGCCGCGGCCGCTCCGGGAAGACCTTCGGCACCGGGAACCCCGCCGCCGCCACGAGCGTCATCATCGCCAGCTCCCCGCCCGCGTCGTCACCGTCGCGGTAGCGGCGCAGCACCCGGCCCTCGCCCGCCTCGTACACGTCGGCGGTGCGGCCCCTGGCCAGCAGATCCTCCAGCATCATGCCCCCCAATCTAGGCTCGGACCATGCGTTACGTGCTGATGATCGGATTCGACGAGGACACGGTCACCGAGGAGCAGGCGCGATCCGGCTGCGAGGGCTGGAGCGAGGAGATGGCCCGCCGCGGCGTCCTCGTCACCGCCGCCGGGCTGCGCCCGAAGACCGAGGCCACCACCGTGCGCGTCCGCGACGGCGAGGTGCTGCTCACCGACGGGCCGTTCGCCGAGACCAAGGACCAGATCGGCGGCTTCACCGTCATCGAGTGCGGCGGCCTGGACGAGGCCGTCGCCATCGCCGCCGCCCACCCTTTCGCCCGCTACGGCAGCATCGAGATCCGGCCCCTCCAGGAGGCGCCCCACCCATGACCGGCTTTTCCGGCGGGGGTGTCGGTGGGCGGGCCCGCCGTTCGTCGTAGGGGCATGAACACAGTCATCTCCCGCGACGGCACCCCCATCGCCTGCCACAGCACCGGCACCGGCCCGGCACTCGTGCTGGTCGTCGGGGCCTTCAACGACCACTCCACCGGGACGCCGCTGGCCGGCCGGCTCGCCGCCGCCTTCACCGTCCACACCTACGACCGGCGCGGCCGGGGCGACAGCGGCGATCTCACCCCCTACACGGTCGAGCGCGAGCTCGACGACCTCGACGCCGTGATCGACGCCGCCGGCGGGGCCGCGGCCGTGTTCGGCTACTCCTCCGGCGCCCTGCTCGCCCTGCACGCCGCCGCCCGCGGCAGCGCCATCACCCGCCTGGCCCTGTACGAGGCCCCCTACGACAGCGCGCCGCGGCTCGGGCCGGCCCAGCGGGTGGGCGAGCTCGTCAGGGCCGGGCGGCGGGGCGAGGCCGTGGAGTACTTCCAGGCCGAGATCGTCGGGATGCCCGCCGAGCTGGTCACCCGGTCCCGCAGTGCGTCGTTCCGGCCCGCGCTGGAGGCGATGGCCCACACGCTGGAGTACGACCTGACCGTCACCGGCACCCCCGTCGACACCACGGCCGTCACGATCCCCGTGCTGGCCCTCGCCGGCGGCGCGAGCCCGGCCGCGATGCGTGAGCGCACGCACGCCCTGGCCGCGGCGCTGCCCGACGCCACGGCACGCGAGCTGCCCGGCGCCTCCCACCACCTCGACCCCGCCGCCCTGGCCCCGATCCTGACGGAGTTCTGCGCGCGCTGAGCACGGCAGGGACCGCCGCCGCCGTCACCACGGCGGCGGCGGTGACCATCCGCTACTCGCCGTCCACGTACAGGCGCAGGTGCCGGGCCGTCAGCGACGTGCCGGAGGCGACGAGCTCGCCCGGCGTGCCCGTAAAGACCACCTGGCCGCCGTCGTGACCCGCGCCCGGCCCCAGGTCCACGATCCAGTCCGCGTGCGCCATCACCGCCTGGTGATGCTCGATCACGATCACCGTGTTGCCGTCGTCGACCAGCCGGTCCAGCAGCGCCAGCAGCCGGTCCACGTCCGCCAGGTGCAGGCCCGTGGTGGGCTCGTCCAGGATGTACGTGGTGCCGTTCTTCGCCATGTGGATGGCCAGCTTCAGCCGCTGCCGCTCACCGCCCGACAGCGTCGTCAGCGGCTGGCCCAGCGCCACGTACCCCAGCCCCACCGCCTCCAGCCGGTCCAGGATCGCCCGCGCCTGCCCCGAGGTGAAGAACTCGCGCGCCTGCGACACCGACATGCCCAGCACGTCGCTGATGTTCTTGCCGCGCAGCGTGTAGGACAGCACCTGCGGCGTGAACCGCTTGCCGTCGCACTCCTCGCACACGGTCGCCACGTCGGCCATCATCGCCAGATCGGTGTAGATCAGCCCGATGCCCTTGCACGCCGGGCAGGCCCCCTCGGAGTTGGCGCTGAACAGGCCCGGCTTGACCCCGTTGGCCTTCGCGAACGCCGCCCGGATGGGGTCGAGCACGCCGGTGTAGGTGGCCGGGTTGCTGCGCCGCGAGCCGCGGATCGGCGACTGGTCGGCCACGATCACGCCGTCGCGGCCCGCCAGGTTGCCGTGGATGAGCGAGCTCTTGCCCGACCCCGCCACCCCGGTGACGACCGTGAGCACGCCCGCCGGCAGGTCCACGCTCACGTCACGCAGGTTGTGCTGGGTGGCGCCGCGGATCGGCAGCCAGCCCGACGGCTGCCGCACCGACTCGCGCAGCGTGACCCGGTGGTCCAGGTAGCGGCCGGTCAGCGACCCCGAGGCGCGCAGCCCCGCCAGGTCGCCCGCGTAACACAGCGTGCCGCCGGCCGCGCCCGCGCCCGGCCCCAGGTCGACCACGTGGTCGGCGATCCTGATCGTCTCCGGCTTGTGCTCGACCACCAGCACCGTGTTGCCCTTGTCGCGCAACTGCAGCAGCAGGTCGTTCATCCGCTGGATGTCGTGCGGGTGCAGGCCCGCCGTCGGCTCGTCGAACACGTACGTGACGTCCGTCAGGCTGGAGTTGAGATGGCGCACCATCTTCACCCGCTGCGCCTCGCCGCCCGACAGCGTCGAGGACTCCCGGTCCAGGCTCAGATAGCCCAGCCCGATCTCCACCAGCGACTCCAGCGTGTCACGCAGCCCCTGCACCACCGGCCCCACGGTCGGGTCGGAGATGCCCGCGACGAACGCCGCCAGGTCGCTGATCTGCATCGACGAGCACGCCGCGATGTCGACGCCGTCGATCGTCGCCGAGCGGGCCGCCTCGTTGAGCCGGGTGCCCTTGCAGTCGGGGCAGGTGGTCAGCTGCACCGCCCGGTCGGCGAACGCCCGCGTCTGCCCCTTCATCGACTCGCGGTCCTTGCCCAGGAAGCTGCGCCGCACCTTGGGGACCAGGCCCTCGTAGGTGAAGTTGTTGGCGCCCACCTTGACCTTGACCGGCTCCTTGTGCAGGAAGTCGGCCCACTCGGTCTCGGTGTAGTCGGCCAGCTTGCGGTCGGGGTCGAAGAAGCCGGAGCCGACGATGATCTGCCACGGCCAGGTGTCGACGCCGTAGCCGGGCACCTTGATCGCGCCTTCCTTCAGCGACAGCGACCGGTCGACGAGCTCGTCCACCTCGATGTCGGTGATCTTGCCCAGGCCCTCGCACGCCGGGCACATCCCGGCCGGCAGGTTGAAGCTGAAGGCCATCGGCGGGCCGACGTGCGGGGTGGCGATCCGGCTGAAGACGATGCGCAGCATCGTGTACGCGTCGGTCGCGGTGCCGACGGTCGAGCGGGCGTTGGAGCCCATCCGCTCCTGGTCGACGATGATCGCCGCGCTCAGGTTGTGCAGGGCGTCGACGTCCGGGCGCGCCAGACTCGGCATGAACCCCTGCAGGAACGCCGTATAGGTCTCGTTGATCAGCCGGCGTGACTCCGCCGCGATCGTCTCGAAGACCAGCGAGGACTTGCCGGAGCCGGAGACCCCGGTGAAGACGGTGAGCCGCCGCTTGGGAATGTCGAGGGAGACGCCGGTGAGATTGTTCTCGCGCGCGCCCCGGACCTGGATGTGGTCGTGGCTGTCGGCCGCGGTGTGATCGTGAGCAGGTGAGCTTCCGCCATTCATGGCTTCAAGTTTGCCATTAAACTGCTGATATAGACTTTTGGCGAGATTTCCTGGGCTTTCACCGGCGAACCTTAAAATCCGACGTAACCCTGGAGGTGCGGTGCGGCCCATCGACCTGGCCCGGCTGGCGGGCGTGTCGACGCAGCAGATCCGCAACTACGCCGACGAGGGCGTCCTGCCGCCCACGCCCCGCACCCCGGCCGGCTACCGCAGCTTCGACGCCCGCCACCGCCGCGCCCTGCTCGCCTACCAGGCGCTGGCCGCCGGGTTCGGCCGCGACCTGGCCCGGGCCATCATGCAGGCCGTCCACGACGGCCAGGTGCCCGTCGCCCTCACGCTCATCGACGCCGGCCACGCCGAGCTGCACGAGCAGCGCCTGGCCCTGCGCGCCACCGGCGAGGCCCTGGAAGCCGTCGCCGGGCAGGACACCACCCAGGCGCCCCGCTCCGGCCTGCGCATCGGCGAGGTCGCCGCCCACCTCGGCGTGCGCGCCTCGGCCCTGCGGCTGTGGGAGTCGGCCGGGCTGCTCAAACCCCGCCGCGAGCACGGCACCCGCTACCGCACCTACGGCCCGGCCGACGTCCGCGACGCCCGCATGGTCGCCATCCTGCGCCAGGGCCGCTACCCGTTCCCGCAGATCAGGCTCGTGCTGGACGGGCTGCGCCGCACCGGGGGCAGCGCCGCGCTGCGCGCCGCCATCACCCACCGCCAGGCCGAGCTCACCGGACGGGCCACCGCCATGCTCGAAGCCGCCGCCCGCCTGCACGCCTACCTCAACGGCCACGACTAGACGGCCTGCGCGGAGACGGCCTGCGCGGAGGCGGCCTTCACGGAGGCGGAGGCGGCGCCGGGCCGATGGTGGACCGGAGATCCCGGCATAATGCAGACAATCTGCACACGGGAGACACCACGCATGGACACGCCACCATCGCAGGCGGAGCGGATCGACGGGTCAGCCGTCCGGATCGGCGCGCTCGTCCCGCTGACCCGGCCCGGCTGGGCCGAGGCGGGCCGCCACCTGCTCGCCGGGCTCGAACTGGCCGCCCGCCACGTCAACGACGACGGCGGCATCGCCGGACGGCCGCTCGAACTGCTCGTCCGCGACACCGCCGCCGACCCGGGCAAGGCCGAGGCCGCCGTGGAGGAACTGGCCGGTCTCGGCGTCGCCGCCGTGGCGGGCGAGTACCACAGCGTCGTCGCGCGCGCCGCCGCCACCCGGGCCGACGCCCTCGGCCTGCCGTTCCTCTGCTCGTCGGCGGTCCTCGACGCGCTCACCGAACAGCCCGCGAAAACGGTCGCGCGCCTGGCGCCCGCCCAGTCCCACGGCTGGCGGATCTACGCCGACTTCCTGCTCGGCGCCGGCCACCGCCGCGTCGCCGTGGCCACCGAGCCGAGCCTGTACTGGGCCTCCGGCGCCCGCATCCTCCGCGAGCACCTCACACCGCGCGGCGGCACGCTCGCCGAGCTCGACATGCGCGCGCTCACCCCCGCCGCCGCGTGCGACGAACTCGCCGCCCAGGGCGCCACCGCCCTGCTGCTCCTGGTCGGCACCCCCGAGCCCGCCGTGCCGATCGTCCGGGCAGTCCGCCGCGACCCGCGCCTGGCCGGCCTCCTGATCGGCGCCCCGGCCGGGCAGCCGGAGTTCGCCGGCTGGGCCGCCGCGCTGGGCGGCGACGGCGCCGCGATCCCGTTCCTGCGCTACCTGCCCGAGCGGCTGACCCCGCTCGGCGCCCGCGTCGAGACCGCCCTGCGCGAACAGCTGGCCGAAACGCCGTCCTTCGTCGCCTTCGAGGGCTACGACACGATCACCGTGCTGGCCGGCGTGCTGCGCTCCCACGGCGCCGACCGGGCGCGCATCGCCGACGCCTGGCCGCACGTGGACGTCGAGGGCACCCGCGGGCCGATCCGGTTCTCCGACGTGCCCGGCATCAACGTCCGGCAGTGGGCGTGGCCGCCCGTCCAGGTCGCCGACCGTGACCCCGGACACCCCGGCCGCTTCCGGATCCTGCACACCGGCTGACAAGGAGCGCGGGCGGGGTCAGATCGACTCCCGGGCCACGGCCTCGCCGGAGATCCCCGTCTCGCGCTCCACGTCGGCCAGGACCTCCCGGGCCAGCTCCCGCACCGCCGCCCACTCCGCCGCCTCGCCCAGGGCGGCGGGGGTCCACAGGCGCGCGTTCTCCTCCCCGCCCATCGCCTCCAGGCAGCGGTCGAGGTGCTCCAGCTCGCCGATGACGCCCGGGCTCAGGGTCCGGGCCTCCTTCAGCACCCAGAGCGTCGCCAGCGCGCCGTCGTACTCCAGCGCGAGCTCGTCGACCGGGAGCCGGCCGCGTCCGAGCATGGCCGCCTGCCGCTCGCCGTCACGGGCCAGCCACACCAGGATCCTGACGATGATCTCCAGGGCCAGGTCAGGGCCGGGCACGTGCGGGTCACCGTTCACGAGCGCCCGCCCGTGAACGGCGGCTCGCCCTCCTTCAGCGGCCGGAAGCGCAGCGCCGACCACACCTCGTCCACCGCCACCTGCCCGTTGGGACGCAGCCCGTACTCGCCCACGATGGGCCAGAGCGTGTCCCGGTTGACGTCGGCCTTGTTGCCCTTCGGGTAGGCCACCCACAGCACCGCGGGCCGGGTGAGCCCGTCGCGGTGCTCGTCGAGCAGCCGGCGCGCCTCGTCCGCGCCGGAGGCGAACAGCACCGCGACCCCCGCCTCGCCGGGCCCGGCGGCCAGGGTCACGTCCTCGGGCAGCGGGTTCAGCAGCGGCCGGTGCTCGGCGTGGGAGATCCACACCGAGGCGCCGGGCTTGATCAGCAGCTTCTCGCAGACGGTCTTGCCGGCCATGTCAGGCCCTTTCGTAGGTCAGGTCCAGCACGCCGGTGCCGAACGTGGTGGAGGAGGTCAGCCGCAGCGGGACCCGCCCGGTCGCGTCGTCGAACAGCTTCTGGCCGCCGCCGACGACGAGCGGGTGCACGAGCAGGTGCAGCTCGTCCAGCAGCCCGTCGCGCAGCAGCGAGCGCACCAGCGCGGGGCTGCCGCTCATGCCGATGTCGCCGCCCGGCTCCCGCTTGAGCGCGGCCACCTTGTCGTAGCCGACGACCGTGGTGTTGTGCCAGGCGGGGTCGGCCAGGGTGGTGGAGACCACGTACTTGGGGATGTCGTTGAGCAGCTTGGCCAT
This sequence comes from Nonomuraea sp. NPDC049725, assembly GCF_040674795.1. Taxonomy (NCBI): domain Bacteria; kingdom Bacillati; phylum Actinomycetota; class Actinomycetes; order Streptosporangiales; family Streptosporangiaceae; genus Nonomuraea; species Nonomuraea sp. NPDC049725. Next base: position 16,981 of record NZ_JBFANJ010000030.1, read on the forward strand.
CGGATCCTCGTCCGGGTTCTGGTGCGGCCAGTGCGCGGCGAACTCCTCGTAGGTGCCGCGGCCCAGGAGCAGGGCCTCGCCCCGGTCCATGAGCGCGCCGACGGACCGGCCCATGTCCTCGTCATAGTAGGGGAAATGCCAGGTCTGAGGCGCTTCGACGACGCCGTCGAGCGACACGAACAGGCCGGCGATGATCTTCCTCATGGAGGGACCTCCTTCTCGGGTGGCCCCCATCCTCCAGCCGACAAAAAAATTTGTCAAGGCGGCCGCAGCACTCCCCGGAGGCGGCTCCGGGGAGGGTCTAGGACTCCAGGAAGTGCAGGATGGCCAGCACGCGGCGGCTGTAGCCGGTGGCGTGCGACAGGTTCAGCTTGTCGAACAGCGAGTTCACGTGCTTCTCCACGGCGCTCTGCGACACGTGCAGCGCCTGCGCGATCGAGGCGTTGGTCAGCCCCTGCGCCATCCGCTCCAGCACCTCGCGCTCACGCGCGGTCAGCCGCGCCAGCGGATCCACCTGCGTCGTGCGCGCCAGCAACTGCCGCACCACCTCGGGATCGAACGCCGCACCCCCCGCGCCCACCCGCTCCAGCGCGTCCAGGAAGTCGCCCACCTGCGCCACGCGATCCTTCAGCAGGTAGCCGACCCCCGCCACGTCCGCGCTCATCAGCTCGGTGGCGTACTTCTTCTCCACGTACTGCGACAGCACCAGCACCCGCACGCCCGGCCAGCGCCGCCTGATCTCCAGGGCCGCGCGCAGCCCCTCGTCGGTGTGCGTGGGCGGCATCCGCACGTCCACCACCACGATGTCCGGCACGTGCGCCGCCACGGCCGCCACCAGCGCCTCGCCGTCGCCGACGGCCGCGGGCACCTCGTGGCCCTCCTCCAGCAGCAGCCGCACCAGGCCCTCGCGCAGCAGCGTCGAGTCCTCGGCCAGGATCACCCGCACGGCAGCACCGCCGTCACCAGCGTCGGCCCGCCCGGCGGGCTGTCGACCTCGAAGACGCCGTCCAGCGCCGCCACCCGCCGTCCCAGCCCCGACAGGCCGCCGCCGGCGGCGCTCGCGCCGCCCGTCCCGTCATCTCGTACGCGCACGACGAGCATGCTGCCATCGCGGCGCACGTCCACCTCGACCAGGGTCGCCGACGCGTGCTTGGCCGCGTTGGTGACGGCCTCGCTCACCACGAAGTACGCCGCCGTCTCCACCGCCATCGGCGGACGCTCCGCCAGCTCGCACGACACCCGCACCGGCACCCCGGCCCGTTCGGACACCCCGGCCAGCGCCTCACCCAGCCCGAACGTGTCGAGCCCGCTCGGGTAGACCCGCCAGGCCACCTCGCGCAGCTCGGCCAGCGCCCGCTGCGCCTCGTCGTGCGCCTGGTCCAGCAGCTCCGGACGGCCCCGGCGGGAACGTCCGATCAGCATCGACAGCGCCACCAGCCGCTGCTGCAGGCCGTCGTGCAGGACACGCTCGATCCGCCGCCGTTCGGAGTCGACGGCCGCGACGATGCCCGCCCGGCTCTCGGCCAGCTCGGCGATGCGGCGCTCCAGCGCGAGCGTGCGGTCGCCGGCCAGCAGCCGGCTTGCCAGCCAGCGTTCGAGGACGTGTACGCCCACCAGGCCCGACAAGAGCGAAAAAAGTGCGACAAGTCCGACGAGGAGGAAGTAGCCGCCGATCGTCCACGACGGCGCCATCCCGTCGAACGGCTCCCCGTGCCCCCAGCTCCACAGCAGCGCCACGACGCTCTTGACGCCGAAACCCACCAGGAACAGCACCAGCCCGCCCAGCACCCCCACGGGCGCCCGGGCGGCCAGATAGCGCCGCAGCCGGTCCCGGTCGCCCTGGACCAGCGCGTCCAGCTCCGAGACCTCCAGCCGCAGCCGCCTGGCCTCCAGCGCGGCCAGCCGGCGGGCGGCCCCGTCCGCCCGTCCTCCCAGCAACGGCGCCACCAGCAGGAAGATCAGCTCCACCGGCGCGGTGAGCGCGCCCAGAGCCACCCTGCCGGCGACCCGCGCGCCCTCAACGACCGGCCGCATGCCGTCCCTTGCGGCGCTCGCTCAGCCGTACGCCGATGAAGACCAGCACCGCCAGCGCCACGAGGCCGAGCACGATCTTCGACCCGATGCCCGCGTACGTCTCCACCAGGTGCCAGTTCTCGCCCAGCAGGTAGCCGGCCATCACGAACACCGTGTTCCAGATCGCGCTGCCGATCAGCGTCAGCAGCGTGAACTGCATCAGCGGCATCCGCTCGACCCCGGCCGGGATCGAGATGAGGCTGCGGAAGATCGGGATCATCCGCCCGAAGAACACCGCCTTCTTGCCGTGCTTGAGAAACCACGCCTCCGTCTTCTCGATGTCGGAGATCTTCACCAGCGGAAGCTTGCCCGCGATCGCCAGCGTCCGCTCCCGGCCCAGCGCAGCTCCCACCCCGTAGAGCGCCAGCGCCCCCACCACCGAGCCGAGCGTCGTCCAGATCAGCGCGTCGACCAGACCCATCGACCCCTTGCTGGCCGTGAACCCCGACAGCGGCAGGATCACTTCGCTCGGCAACGGCGGGAAGAGGTTCTCCAGCGCGATCGCGATTCCGGCCCCCGGCGCTCCGAGGGCGTCCATCAACTCCACTACCCAATCAACCATGCGCATAAGGGTACGGAAGATCAACTCTACCTGGGATGAGGATCGCTGCCGAGGTTGGGTGCGGAAAACCACACCCATACGTACCGTACACTGTACGGTCGTGAGTCTTCCACAGGATTCGGTACGGCACGCGGTCGTCTTCGAGCCCGGCGATCCCCCCAGGAGCGGGCGGATGGCCTTCCTCGACCCCGGCGGCGACACCACCCTAACCGTCGCCCGCCCGGACGGGACCCACGAGGTCGCGGCCACCCGCGTCCCCGTGGCCGACGCCGTCGCCGCGCTGGCCAGGGCCCGCGCCGACGAATCCGCCCACCCCGCCGCCCGGTTCTGGGGAGCCGCCGCCCTGGTGGCGTTGCAGCTCGTCGCCCGCGGTCGCGTCCTGCCCGGCGTCACCGGCCAGGACCACGACTCCTGGCGCGCGGGCCCGTTCGACGCCGCCGACGCCCGCCGCATCCGCGAGCTCGCCGACGCCATGCCCGCCGAAGCCCGCGCCGTCCCCCTTCCCGCGACCGGCGAAGGAGACGGCGAAGGAGACACGGGGGCAGAGACAGGGGCGGGGGCGGGCGCCGAGCCGCGCCTGCCCGACGCCGAAAGCCACGTGCGGGCGTTCCTGGACGCGGTCGCCGACGCCATGCCGCGTTCCCCCGGAGCCGTCCGGGCCACCGGCACCACCGCCTATGCCGCCGCCCGCCCCGTCAAGGTGCCCCGGCTGCGCCCCTGGGCCGAGGAGGTGTCGGCCGGGCTCGACTCCGGCGTGCGGCTGTCGCTGCGCCTGGAGGCCGACGACCCCGCACGCGGCGAGTTCCGCGCCGTCATGCAGCTCCACAGCCTCGCCGACCCCTCGCTCGTGGTCGACGCCGCCGACCTGTGGGAAGGCCGCGACCCCGGCCTCGGCGGGCGTGCCAGGATCGAGGCCACCCTGGCCATCCGCCGCGCCGCCCGCGCCTGGCCACGCCTCGAACGACTGCTGGAAAGCGCCGTCCCCGACGAGCTCCCGCTGAGCGACGCCGACCTCGAAGAGCTGCTCGCCGGCGCCGCCACCCGCCTGGACGCCGCCGGGGTCGAGGTCCACTGGCCCAAGTCCCTGGTCAGCGGCCTGACCGCGCGCGCCGCCGTCGGCCTGCGCGACAGCGCCCCCTCCGACCTGCCCTCCTTCCTCGGCGGACACCACCTGACCAGCTTCGACTGGCAGCTCGCCCTCGGCGGCGAACGACTGACCGCCGCCGAGATGGACCACCTGGCCGAGACGCACCGGCCCGTCGTCCGGCTGCGCGACCAGTGGGTCCTCATCGACCCCGGCGTGGCCCGCAAGGTCCGCAGCCACCTCAAGCCGATGACCGCGCTCGACGCCCTCGGCGCCGCGCTGACCGGCACCGTCGAGGTCGACGGCGAGCAGGTGCCCGTCGAGCCGAGCGCCTGGCTGAGCGAGCTGCGCGACCGCCTCGCCGAGCCCGCCGACGTCGGCCCGCCGCCCGGCCTGGCCGCCACGCTGCGCGACTACCAGCTCCAAGGGCTGCGCTGGCTGGCCAGGATGACCTCGCTCGGCCTCGGCGGCTGCCTGGCCGACGACATGGGCCTGGGCAAGACCATCACGCTCATCGCCCTGCACCTCACCCGCCAGGGCACCGGCCCCACGCTCGTCGTCTGCCCGGCCTCGCTGATGGGCAACTGGGAGCGGGAGATCTCCAGGTTCGCCCCCGGCGTCCCGGTACGCCGCTACCACGGCGCCCAGCGCACCCTGGCCGACGACGGCTTCGTCCTGACCACGTACGGCACCATGCGGCTGGACGCCGCCCGGCTCGGCGAGCACCCCTGGGGGCTGCTCGTCGCCGACGAGGCCCAGCACGTCAAGAACCCCGCCTCCGGCACCGCCAAGGCGCTGCGCGAGATCCCCGCCGCCGCCCGCGTCGCCCTCACCGGCACCCCGGTGGAGAACAACCTGTCGGAGCTGTGGGCCATCCTCGACTGGACCACGCCCGGACTGCTCGGCTCCCTCACCCGCTTCCGGTCCCGGTGGGCCAAGCCGGTCGAGTCCGGCGACAAGGCCACCGCCGAACGGCTGGCCCGCCTCGTCGGCCCGTTCCTGCTGCGCCGCCGCAAGTCCGACCCGGGCATCGCGCCCGAGCTGCCGCCCAAGACCGAGACCGACCGCCCCGTCCCGCTCACCACCGAACAGGCCGGCCTGTACGAGGCCGTCGTGCGCGAGATCATGACGCAGATCGAGAGCGCCCAGGGCATGGCCAGGCGCGGCCTCATCGTCAAGCTGCTCACCGGGCTCAAGCAGATCTGCAACCACCCCGCCCAGTATCTGCACGAGGCCGACCCGCGCCTGCCCGGCCGCTCCGGCAAGCTGGAACTGCTCGACGAGCTCGTCGACACCATCGTCGCCGAGGACGGCGCCGTCCTGGTGTTCACCCAGTACGTCCAGATGGCCCGCCTGCTCGACAAGCACCTGTCCGCGCGCGGCGTCGGCACCCAGCTCCTGCACGGCGGCACCCCCGTCGCCCGCCGCGAGGAGATGGTCCGGCGCTTCCAGGACGGCGCCGCCCCGGTGTTCCTGCTGTCGCTCAAGGCCGCCGGCACCGGGCTCAACCTCACCCGCGCCGACCACGTCATCCACTACGACCGCTGGTGGAACCCCGCCGTCGAGGACCAGGCCACCGACCGCGCCTACCGCATCGGCCAGACCCGGCCCGTCCAGGTGCACCGGCTCATCGCCGAAGGCACCATCGAGGACCGCATCGCCCAGATGCTCGTCGCCAAGCGCTCCCTGGCCGACGCCGTGCTCGCCTCCGGCGAGGCCGCCTTCACCGAGCTGACCGACGCCGAACTCGCCGCCCTCGTGGAGCTGAGATGACCGACGCCCGCGGCTTCGCCGCCTTCCCCCCGCAGCGGACCGGCGCCCGCTTCGCCACCTCCTGGTGGGGCCGCGCCTGGATCAAGGCGCTGGAGGATACCTCCCTCGACCACACGCTGCTGAAGAACGGCCGCGCCTACGCCAAGACCGGCCAGGTCGGCCCCATCACCGTCAGCCCCGGCCGGCTCGCCGCCGTCACCGAGCACGAGTACGACACCGTCGTCCGCGTCGAACAGCTCACCGACGCCGCCTGGGAACGCTTCCTCGACCAGGTCGCCGCCAAGGCCGGGCACATCGCCGCCCTGCTCGACCGCGACATGCCGCACGACCTGGTCGAGGCCGCCGAGGACGCCGCCGTGCCGCTGCTGCCCACCGTCGGCGACCTGGAGCCCGAATGCTCCTGTCCCGACTGGGGTCACCCGTGCAAGCACGCCGCCGCCCTGTGCTATCAGGCGTCCTGGCTGCTCGACGACGACCCGTTCGTGCTGCTGCTCCTGCGGGGGCGCGGCGAGCGCGAGCTCATCGAGGGGCTCCAGCGCCGCGACGTGCCCGCCACCGCCCCGCAGGGCGTCCCCGTCGCCGACGCCTACGCGCTCGGCGTCCCGCCGCTGCCCGACCCGCCGCCGCTGGACGTCACGTTCACGCCGCTCGGCCTGGAGCCCGCCCCCGGCGTCGACGTGGCCGCGCTGGAGGTGCTCGCCGCCTCCGCCGCCTCCCGGGCCCGCGAACTGCTCCACACCGGCGCGTCCACGCCGCTCACCGAATACCAGGACCGGGTACGCCTGTCCGCCGAGTTCGGGCTCGACCTGGGCCTCGACGCGGCGGTGGCCGCCTGGCGGCACGGCGGCGCCGGCGGCCTGGACGCGCTCGAGAGCCCGTGGACCCCGCCCAAGCAGGACCTGGCCCGCGCCCGCGCGCTGCTGGAGGCCGGCTGGGAGGGCGAGCCGCCGGCGGTCGAAACCTGGCGCAACCAGTGGACCGTCGGCGACCGGCAACTGCGCTACGGCCGCGACGGCCGCTGGTACCCGTTCGCCCGCCGCGACGGCGCCTGGTGGCCCGACGGGCCGCCGGAACGCGACCCGTCGGCCCTGCTCACCTGATCGCCTTCAGATCCACCACGACCTGCTCGCCGTCCCGCGCGTAGACGAGCAGACCGGGCGTCCGGTAGTCGAGGACCGGGCTGTACACGGTCGGACCCAGCGCTCCCGACTTCCCGGTGGCCAGGTCGTACAGCACCTCGCTCGTCCGCTCGTGGGAGACCACCACGAAGCGGTCGAGCGCGGGCACCGACATCATGGTCGGGCCCGGCAGCTCACGCCTGCCGCCGCCGTCGCGGCGGGAGGCGGTGCGGCCGTGCACGCACCACGTGACCGCGCACACCCCTCCGGCGACGGACGCCCGGCTGCGCTCCCCCGTGCGCAGATCGACCAGGCCGCCGAACACGACCTCCTTGGTCGGCCGGTTGCCGGGCCTGGGGCGGGCGGCCCACGGCCACGCCAGCAGGGTGTGCCCGGCCGAGCCGGCCACCTGCTCGGCTCTGCCGCCGGTCAGCGGCATCCGGTAGACGCCTTCGCGGCCCCACGGCGACCACACCAGCCGGCCGCCCGCGATCTCCAGGTCGATGCCCTGTGGGGCGTTCTTCAGCGTGGCGACCTGGCGCTGCGTGCCGCCGGTGACCGGGGCCGTCCAGATCTCCACCACGCGCACGCCCGCGTGGCGGCGCAGCGTCCACCAGGCCAGCAGCCCCTCACCGACCGCAACGAACGGCGCCGACACCACGGTGCCGCGCGGCGAGCGCACGTCCACCAGCCGGCGGGCGGTCCGCTTCCTGACGTCGTAGGCCCACAGCGCGTCGATCCTGTCGACGTCCTCCGTCCGCACCAGCAGCGACCGGTCGTCCAGGTATCGTTCCGGCCGCATGGGCTGCCCGTTCGGCAGCTTCTCGGGAACGGTGCGGACCACGCCCGGCCACACCTTCTCGACGGGCGGCGGCACCGGGTGGGCCCGCGGCGCGGGCGGGGTGGCAGGCGCGAACGTCGGCGAGGGCCGCGCCGCCACGACGCGCTCGTCCGGCGGGACCATCACCGCGGCGACCGCCGACAGCACCGCGACCGTGGCCGCCGCCGACAGCACGGACCCCCTGCGCCGTCGCCGCCGGTGCCCCGTCTCGATCCGGGTCCGCAGGTCGGCCGCCGGCCGCGGTGCGTGCCCGGCCGCCCGCGCGAACTCCTCGCGCAGTCGCCGTTCCAGCTCGGCGCTCACGTCACGCTCCCCAGGCTCTCGACGATCGCGGGGACGTCACCGCGCAGCTTGTCCAGGGCCCGCGACGCCTGGCTGCGCACCGTGCCGCGCGAGATGCCCAGGACGACGGCGATCTCGGCGTCGCTCAGCTGCTCGTAGTAGCGCAGCACCAGCACCGCCCGCTGGCGGCGCGGCAGCCGCGCCAGCGTGTCCCACAGCGGCGAGCCCTCGTACGGCCGGTCCCGCCAGGTCCGGTCGGGCGGCTCGGCCGTGACGTGCTCGCGCCGCCGCAGCCGCCAGGCGTTGACGTGCAGCCGGCTCATCGTCGTCTTGACGTACGCCTCCGGGTCGTGCTTGCGCCGCACCCGCTCCCACGCTCCGCGTAACCGCACCAGGGCCTCCTGCACCAGATCGGCCGCGTCGTGCGGATTGCCGGTCAGCACGTAGCCGTAGCGGAGCAGCACGTCCACCCGGTCGGCGACGAACCGCTCGAACAGCTCCTCGTCCTGCACGCCCACGCCCTCCTGTCATGGTCATCCCGACTCAGACGGCCGGAGGGCGCCAGGTGTTGCACCGTCAGGGCGCCGGTCTTGGTGGGTTCGGGAGCTGGGCGATCTCCTCGGGGGTCAGGGCGCGGCAGCCGAGCGCTATCACGCCGTTGAAGGAGTTGTTCTCGCACATCACCGCGACGGTCGCGCAGGTGGCGGCGATCGTGGCGGCGATGACGCGGATCGGGTTGCAGGTCAGGCCGATCTGTCCCTTGGGCAGGGCCGCCGCGGGCAGGCCGAGCAGGCTGAGGAGCAGGGCCGTGTTGGGCGCGGTGGCCGTGGTCGTGATCACGCAGCACTGCGGCGCGGGGTCGGCGTGGGCCGCCGGGGCGGCCAGGACGAGGCCCGCCGCGGCTGCGGTGGTGGCCGTGGCGGCGGCCAGGGTCCTGCGGATGCGCATCAAGAGCTCCGTACGTAAGGGACGATCATTACGATCAGCCACGTACCCACGACAATGTGTTACGCATCAACAGGACTGGTCAAAGCCGGTCCGCTATCGCGGTGGCCAGCTCGATGACGGCGGCGCGGCGGCGGGCCAGCGCCTCGGCGGGGTCGGGCTCGTCGAGGATCAGGCGGCGCAGTTGCGGCACCGAGAAGTTCCAGGCGACCAGGCCGATGAGGGTGAACAGCCAGTCGCGAGCCCGCCGCTCGTCGGGCATGCCGGCCTCCATCAGGGCGCGCACGTTGGCGCGGTAGCCCTCGACGCGCTCCTCCTCGCCCGGCACCGGGCCGTCGCCCGACTCCAGCGCCTCCCACAGCAGCAGCCTGACCAGGTCCGGGCTCTCCTGGTAGCGGTCGAACAGCTGGCCGGCGATCTCGGGCAGTTTGCGCGGGTCGAGGTCGAGCGTGTGGCAGATCTCCTGCAACTGCGCGGCCACCACGGCGCCGAACAGCTTCTCCTTGTTGCCGAAGTAGAGGTAGATCGCCTGCTTGTTGGCGCGTGCGGCGGTCGCGATGCGCTCGATCCTGGCCCCGGCCAGGCCGTGCTCGGCGAACTCCGCGCTGGCGGCGGCGAAGATCCGCTGCCTGGTCGCCTCGGCGTCGTACGTCATGGAAGGAATTAAACCATCCGGTTGACATGCGGGCCGAATCACGCCACGATCTAAACCAACCAGATGGTTTATTGCTGAAGGAGACCACCATGTCCGTCGCCCCCATGCCCATCAGCACCCCGCTGCCCGCCGCGCTCGCCGGCCGCACCGTGCTCGTCATCGGCGGCAGCTCCGGCATCGGCCTGGCCGCCGGCGAACTGCTGCGCTCGCTCGGCGCCCGCGTCGTCCTCGTGGCCCGCGACAAGGCCCGCCTGGACGCCGCCGTCGCCCACTGCCTGGCCGTGCCCGGCGCCACGCATGACGACCCCGTGCTCGGGATCGCCGCCGACGCCGGCGACGAGCGGGAGCTGGACCGCGTCTTCGAGCAGGCCGGCCCCGTCGACCACGTGCTGGTGACGGCAGGCGGCTTCCAGGTCGGCCCGCTCGACGCCACCCCGCGCGCCGACGTGCAGGACGCCGTCGACAGCCGGCTCTGGGGCGCCTACGCCGTCGCCCGCGCCGCCGCCCCCCGCCTGCCCGCCGGCGGCTCCATCACGTTCACCTCCGGCCTGTACGCGACCCGCCCGCTGCCCGGCATGGCCGCCGCCGTCGCCGCGATCGGCGCCGTCGAGGCCCTCACCAGGGCGCTGGCCGTCGAGCTGGCCCCGCGCCGGGTGCGCGTCAACGCCGTCCGCTACGGCGTGTTCGACACGCCGCTGGCGCGCGGCGCGCTGGGCGCGGCCACCGACGAGGCCGTCGCCGAGGCGGGCCGCGCCTTCCTGCCCGGCCGCCTGGGCACCCCCGCCGAGGCGGCCGCCGCCCCGATCTTCCTGATGTCGGACAACTACGTCTCCGGCGCCGTCATCCCCGTCGACGGCGGCCAGAGCCTCGTCTGACCCGCCCCTCAGGCCAGGTTGAGCTGCCAGGACACGCCGAACCTGTCGTTGACCCAGCCGAAGCGCTTGCTGAAGCCGTGGTCGCCCAGCGGCATCAGCGCCGCGCCGCCCTCCGACAGGGCCGCGTACAGCCGCTCGATCTCGTCCGCCGACTCGCACTGCACGTACAGCGACATCGACGGCGTGAACGTGAACTCGTGGCGCACCGCGCTGTCGATGGCCATGTACTCCTGCCCCGCCAGGCGGAACGTGGCGTGCAGCACGCTGCCCTCCGCGCCCGGCCCGCCCGGGCCGTAGCGGGTGACGGCGACGATCTCCGCGTCGTCGAACAGCGACACGTAGAAGGTCATGGCCTCCTCGGCCTTGCCCTCGAACATGAGAAAGGTGGTGATTTTCTGGGACATCGATTACTCCGGTTCCGGTGCGTAGAAGGCGGTCGTCGCCTCGGTGGCCGCCGCGACGAGCCCGGCGTCCGCGCCCGAGGCGAGGTGCGCCTCGCCCCAGGCCCGGCTGCTGGCGACGATGGCGGCGCGCCCCTGTTCGGTCTCGTGGAAGTGCTCGTGGTCGGGGATCGGCAGGCCCGCCAGGTGCATGGCGAGACCGAGCACGGACAGGTCCCAGCCCACCCCCACCGCGCCGGGGCCGTACCGCGACCAGAACTCCGCCGCCACGACGGCGGTGTGCGTCAACTCGAAACGGGTGCCGTCGCCGTCGGGCGCCAGCGTCACCTCGACCTCCGAGGCGGGCGCGTCGCCGAAGACCCACGTCACCCTCAGCAGTTCGGGCGGCTCGCAGGCCAGGATCTCCCCGCCGGCGTTGCCCTCAAGCTGGTACGTGCCGCCCAGGCGCAGGTCGCCGCTGATCGGCAGCAGCCAGCGGCTGATCCGCTCGGCCGTCGTGAGGGCGTCCCACACGTCCTCGGCCGCGGCGTCGTAGTGACGGGACAGGACGACGGACTTGGTCTCGCCCTTCTCGGTCACCGCGCGGTGGGCGCGGGTGACCTCGTCGATGATGTTCATGCGGACTCTTCCTTCGTGGTGGGCCCGGGCGTGGTCGGCTCGGGCGGGCCGGCGGCGCGGCGGGCGCGCTTGCCGCGGGCCAGCTCCGTCGCCAGGGCGTCGAGGCGCTGGCTCCAGAAACCGCGGAAGCGCTCCAGCCACCGGTCGACCTCGCGCAGCGGCTCCGGGTCGACGGCGTAGAGCCGCCGGGTGCCCTCGGCGCGCACGGTGGCGAAGCCGTTGTCGCGCAGCACCTTGAGATGCTGCGAGACGGCCGGCTGGGAGATGCCGTGCTCGCGCTGGATGACGGCGGTGACCTCGCCGGAGCTGCGCTCACCGTCGGCGAGCAGCTCCAGGATCCGGCGCCGGACCGGGTCACCGAGTACGTCGAATGCATGCACGACCTCACTATTTCAGTCACAGCTTATATAAGTCAAACCCGGTATAAGGCGGCGGGCTAGGGTCGGAGCGTGCAGGACGTCGAGGAGGCCGTCACCCGGGCGTTCCAGGAGGAATGGGGGCGCGTCGTCGCCACCGTCATCCGCATGACCGGCGACTGGGACCTGGCCGAGGAATGCGCCCAGGACGCCTTCGCGCAGGCGCTGCGCCACTGGCCCCGCGACGGCGTCCCGCGCAGGCCCGGCGCGTGGCTGACCACCGCCGCCCGCAACCGCGCCACCGACCGGCTGCGCCGCGAGGCCGTCGGGGCGGCCAAACTCCGCCAGGCGGCCCTGCTCGCCCCGCGGTCCGAGCCGGACGGCGACGGCAGCGACGGCGACAGTGACGGCGACGACAGCGGCGTGCCCGACGACCGGCTGCGGCTGATGTTCACCTGCTGCCACCCGGCGCTGCCGTTCGAACAGCGGGTGGCGCTCACCCTGCGCACCCTCGCCGGGCTCACCACGGCGGAGATCGCGCGGGCCTTCCTGGTGTCGGAGGAGGCCATGTCGCAGCGGCTGGTACGCGCCAAGCGCAGGATCCGCCAGGCCGGCATCCCCTACCGGGTGCCGCCCGCCCACCTGCTCCCCGAACGGACGCGTTCCGTCCTGGGCGTGCTCTACCTGCTGTTCAACGAGGGCTACTCCGCCAGCGGCGGCGACGACCTCGTCCGGCGCGGGCTCAGCGGCGAGGCCGTCCGCCTGGCCCGGCTGCTCACCGGACTGCTGCCCGGCGAGCCGGAGGCCACGGGGCTGCTCGCGCTCATGCTGCTGCACGACGCCCGCGCCGCCACCCGCACCGGGCCCGACGGCACGCTGGTGCCCCTGGAGGAACAGGACCGCTCCCGCTGGGACGCCGGCCGCATCGGCGAAGGCGTCCGGCTGCTGGAGGACGCCCTGCGCCAGGGGCGGGCCGGGCCCTACCAGATCCAGGCCGCCATCGCCGCCTGCCACGGCACCGCCCCCACGGCCGCCGACACCGACTGGCCCCAGATCGCCGCCCTGTACGACCGGCTCGCCCGGCTCGTGCCCTCCCCGGTGGTCGAGCTGAACCGGGCGGTCGCGGTCGGCATGGCCGAAGGGCCCGCCGCCGGGCTCGCGCTCGCCGACCGGCTGCGCGAGTCCGGCGCGCTCGCGGGCTACCACCTGCTGCCCGCCACCCGCGCCGACCTCCTCCGCCGCCTCGGCCGCACCCACGAGGCCGCCGACGCCTACCGCGAAGCCCTCGGCTCCGCGCCGACCGCCCCCGAACGCCGCTACCTGACCCGCCGCCTGAACGAAGTCCGCGCCCAGCAGGACACCACCCGAACGGCCTGACACCGCCCACCCGTACGACGCCGCCAGGTCGGTGGCCGGTGGGAGGGCCGGTGCCGTGGAGGGTCAGCGGGGATGGGTGGCGATGATCACGGTGGCGGCCCACTCGTCGGAGCGGGCGACGCGCGGCGCCAGGCCGTGGCGGGCGACGGCCTCCAGGGCGGGCGGGACCTGGCGGTCGCTGGTCTCGAACAGCAGGTGCCCGCCCGGGGCGAGCCAGCCGGGCGCCCCGGCGGCCACCCGGCGCAGCACGTCCAGCCCGTCGGCGCCGCCGTCGAGCGCGAGCCGCGCCTCGTGCAGCCGCGCCTCGGCGGGCAGCAGCCCGATCTCCCCGGTCGGCACGTACGGCACGTTGGCCAGCAGCAGCCCGATCCGCCCGCGCAGGTCCGGGGGCAGCGGCTCGTACAGGTCGCCCTCGTGGACGCGGCCGGCGGGCAGGTTGCGGCGGGCGCAGGCGACGGCGGCCGGGTCGAGATCGGCGGCGTGCAGCTCGGTGCCCGGGACGGCGGCGACCAGGGCGGCGCCGAGCGCGCCGGTGCCGCAGCACAGGTCGACGGCCACCGTGCCGGGTGCGGCGAGCGCGATCGCCTGCTCGACGAGGAACTCGGTGCGCGGGCGCGGCACGAAGACGCCGGCGTCGACGGCCACGCGCAGGCCGCGGAACTCGGCCCAGCCGAGGACGTGTTCGAGGGGCTCGCCGGCGGCGCGGCGCTCGACGAGGGCGTCGAGCGCGGCGGGGGTGCGGGCCGCACCGGCGAGCAGGCGGGCTTCGTCTTCGGCGAAGACGCAGCCCGCGGCACGGAGGCGGGCGACGACGGCGGGCGGAGAGAGTGACATGAGCGCCTTTCGGGATGAACGGGGCGCTCTCCCGGTCGCCTCAGGAACGGCGGGCCGCGTGAGGTGAGAGCACCCGGACGGAACAAGCGGGAATGGGTCTCACCTCCTCGAATTTCGGCTGCGACACTATCGGAGCCCCGCGGAGCCCGGCAAACCGGTCAGCTCCTTGGCGGCGGTGCGGATCTCGTGCAGCAGCACCGCCAGGTCGTCCTCGGTGGTGGCGGGGCTCAGGACGCAGGCGCGCAGCGCGTCGGCGCCGCCCAGCCGGGTGCCGGTGAGGAACGTGACGCCGCGCCGCTGCACGGCCGCCGGGAGGGCGCGGTTCACCAGGTCGGGATCGCCTGAGTCCGGGCGGTAGCGGAAGGCGGCGATGGAGGTGACGACGGGCGCCATCAGCTCGAAGTCAGCGGCTTCCTCTACCATCGCGCCGAGCGTGCGGGCCAGCCGGGTGGTGTGGCCGACCAGGCGCTCGATGCCGTCGCGGCCGAGGTGGGACATCGTCGCCCACGTCTTCAGCGCGCGGAACGGCCGCGTCTGCTCGGGCCCGTACTCGGCGAACCAGCCCAGCTCGTCGGCGTTCTCGTCCACCAGGTACGACGGGACGAGGCTGAAGGCGGCACGCGCCTCGGCGGGGTCGCGCAGCAGCGCGCAGCCGCAGCCGACGGGGACGCCGAGCCACTTGTGCGGGTCGAGGGCGAGCGAGTCGGCCAGCTCCAGACCGGCGAAGGCGGACGGGTCGGCCAGCACGCCGAGCGCCCCGTAGGCGCCGTCGACGTGGAACCAGAGCCCGTGCTCGGCGGCGACGGCCGCGATGTCGGCGAGCGGGTCGACGGCGCCGCTGTTGACGGTGCCCGCGCTCGCCGCCACGCAGAACGGCCGCAGCCCGGCCGCCACGTCCTCGGCGACCATCGAGCGCAGCGCGGCCACGTCCATCCGGTAGGCGGCGTCGACCGGGACGGTGCGGATGCGCCGGGAGCCGATGCCGAGCAGTTCGGCGGCCTTGCGCAGGCAGCTGTGCCCTTCGGCGGACACGTACACGACCATCGGCGGGCGGCCGGACAGGCCCTCCTCGCGCACGTCCCAGCCGTCGGCGAGGGCGGCGCGCTGCCGGGCGGTGGCCAGGCAGATGATCGTCGCCATGGAGGCGCCGCTGGTCAGCAGCCCGCCGCCGGGCCGGTGCGGGAAGCCGACGAGGCCGGCCAGCCAGCGCACGACCGTGCGTTCCAGCAGCGGGCCGGCGTGGTCGCCGCCCGCGCAGCTCGGGTTGAGCGCGGCGGCCAGCGGCTCGACGAGCACGCCGGCCGGGTTGGGCGGCGAGTTGACCCAGCCGAAGAAGCGCGGGTGCCCGTTGCCCATCGGGTAGGGCAGCACCCGGGCGCGGACGTCGTCGAGCAGCTCGTCGAGGCCGCGCCCGGTCCCGGGCAGGTCCTGGCCGGTGAGCCAGAGGCGGTCGGCGTCGGCGACGGGCCGCCAGACGGGCTCCTCGCGGAGGCCGCCGAGGTGGTCGGCGGCGAGGCCGGCGGCGCGGCCCGCGGCGTGGCGCAGCTCATCCAAGGTGGGTCTCCGTTCGCTGGTCGTGGTGCGTGACGGCGGGCCCGCCCAGCTCCATGGCCAGGTAGTACACGCAGTCGGTGGCGTCGTCGTCGTTGGCGAAGGCGTGGCGGCGGTCGCCCGGGTAGTAGGCCGAGTCGCCGGCGCGCAGCACGTGGGCCCGGTCGTCGACGGTCAGGCGCAGGCTGCCGGACTCGACGGCGACGTACTCGCGCGAGCCTGGCGCGTGCGCGGCGAACTCCCCCGCGTCGACGCCCGGCCCGATCGTGGTGCGCATGAACTCGAACTCCACGTTCGGCAGCACCGGTGACAGCACCCGGCGCTCCCATCCGGACGGGTCGCGCACCACGCGCTGCTCGGCGTGCCGCAGCACGGCCGGCACCTCGCGGACGGGCTCGTCGAGCAGCCGCGCGATCGACGTGCCGAGGGCGGTGGCCAGCCGGTCCAGGACGAGCACGCTGGGGGTCTTGGCGCCCCGTTCGACCTCGGAGACCATGCTGCGGCTGATGCCGCTGAGCTCGGCCAGCCGGTCGATGGACAGCCCGCGGGCCCGGCGCTCGGCGCGGACGCGGGCGCCGAGCTCGGCCATCGACAGGCCGGTGGAGAGAACGCCATCCATGTTGTCCACTATAGGGGTGGTTTGTCCGCGATAGTGGTGATGTTGACAGCTGAGGGGAGGCCGCGTGTAATGATCCGGCAGGTCGCGTGTCGTCGCCCGGTGGACGGCGGGGGCATGGAGGCCGTGACAGCAGGGGGACGATACCGTGACTTCACAGCTCACAGGCAGCGCCTGATCCGACCGCGCCCGCGCGCCCCCTCATCACCGGCATTCCCGCACGCCTGACAGAGAGCTTCAGCATGCCCAACGGCTTCAACCAGTCCATCATCGACCAGTTCCGCGCCGGCAACGGCAGGGTGGGCCCGCCCTTCGAAGGGGCCCGCCTCATCCTGCTCACCACCACCGGGGCCAGGAGCGGCGCCCGCCACACCACCCCGCTCGGCTACCTCGCCGACGAGGGCAACAGCCGGATCTTCGTCATCGCCTCGGCCGGCGGCTCGCCCCGCCACCCCGCCTGGTTCCACAACATCCTGGCCGACCCGCGCGTCACCGTCGAGGACGGCGCGTTCACGTACGAGGCCACCGCGGCCGTCCTGGACGGCGCCGAGCGCGACGAGATCTTCGCCCGCGCCGTCGAGGCCGACCCCGCCTGGGCCGACTACGAGACGAAGTCCGGGCGCACGCTGCCCGTCGTCGCCCTCACCCAGACCGCCGGCGGCCCGCCCGACCTGCGCGGCGGCGACTTCCTCAAGGTCGTCCACGACGCCTTCCGCCGCGAGCTCGCGCTGATCCGCGAGGAGGTGGCCGAGTCGGGCGCCGGCCTGGGCGCGCAACTGCGCATCAACTGCCTCAACCTGTGCCAGGGGCTGCACTTCCATCACACGATGGAGGACACGCGCATGTTCCCGCACCTCGACGGCGCCCGCCCCGACCTCGCCCCCGTGCTGGCCCGGCTCCGCGAGGAGCACCGCGTCATCCAGGAGCTCGTGGACGAGCTGCGGAAGGTCGTCGCGAGCGGCGGCGGCGACGTGCTCGCCGAGGTAGAGCGCCTCACCGCCGAGCTGGAGGCCCACCTCGACTACGAGGAGGAACACCTCGTCCCCGTGCTGAACGGCGGCTGATCAGCCCGCGTAACGCCGCAGCCCCGGCGCGGCCCGCGCGATCAGGGCCACCGCCGCCACCGTGAGCAGCCCGCCGGCGCAGATCGTCACCTGCGGCCCGTACGCGGCCGCGGCGGTCCCGTGCAGCAGGTTGCCGATTTGCGGGCCGCCGACGAGCACGACCGTGAGCGAGCCCTGGACCCGGCCGCGCACGGCGTCGTCGGTGTGCGCCTGGGTGATGGCGTTGCGGAACGTGCTGAGCAGGAAGTTGGCGGCGCCGCCGAGCAGCAGCGCCGCCAGCGCCTGCCACAGCTGCCCGGCCAGGCCGAGCAGCACCACCGTCACCCCCCACACGGCGGCGGCCCACGCCATCAGCGCGCCCTGCCGCCGCGCCCGGGTGAACGTCCCCGACAGCAGCCCCGCCGCGAACACCCCCGCCGGGTAGGCCGCGTACAGCAGCCCCAGCTCCACGCCGCCGCCCGCCGGGCCGCCGTGCACCGTGCCGGCCAGCTCGGGCAGGACCGCCGACGGCATCCCGAACACCATCGCGGCCAGGTCCACCGCCAGCACCGCCACCAGCACCCGGTTGGCCGCCAGGTAGCGGAACCCGGCCAGCACCTGGGCGGGCGTGGAGCCCTTGCCGCCCTCCGGAGGCGGGATCGGCGGCAGCCGGAACACCGCCCACACCACCGTCAGCAGCGCGAGCGCGTCGAACAGGTAGAGCGAGCCCAGCCCCGTCACCGGGATCAGCACGCCCGCCAGCAGCGGCCCGATCACCGAGCCGGAGTAGCGGGCCAGAGAGCTCAGGCTGTTCGCGGCGGCCAGCAGCCCGGCGGGCACCAGCCGGGGCACCACCGCGCCCGTCGCCACCATGATCGCCCCGAACGTGGCGCCCTGGCAGGCCACCAGCGCCAGCAGCACCGCGACCGACCCCAGCCCGGCGGCCTGCTGCGCCCACAGCCCCGCGTACGTCAGCGCCAGCCCGCAGTGCGCCGCCAGCAGCAGCCGCCGCCGGTCCATCGCATCAGCCCGCGCCCCCGCCCACAGCGACGCCGTCACCAGCGCGCCGAACGACACCCCGGCCGCCGCGCCCACCGCCGCCGACGAGCCCGTCATCGCGAACAGCTGCGCCGGCACCGCCACCACGCTGAACGACCCGCCGACCGCGCCCACCGCCGAGGCCGCCCACAGTCGCCGGAACGCCGGGACGGCCAGCGGCCGCCGGTCCAGCGTGAAGCGGCTCACAACGCCACCACGTCGGCCACGACGCACGCGATGTTGTCGGGCGCGCCCGCCGCGTACGCCAGGGCGAGCAGCGCGTCCAGGGCCGCCTCCGGGCCGTCGGCGCCCGCCAGCGCCGCGTGCAGCGAATCGGGCGCGACCACGGCCGACAGCCCGTCGGAGCACAGCAGGTAGCGGTCCCCGGCCTCCGCCGCGTGCAGCGACAGGTCCGGCTCCGCCCCGCCCTCCCCCGTCAGCGCGCGGGCCAGCATCGACCGGCTCGGGTGCGAGGCCGCCTCCTCCGGCGTCAGCCTGCCCTCGTCGACCATCGCCTGCACCAGCGTGTGATCGTGGGTGATGCGGAACATCTCGCCGCCGCGCAGCACGTACGCGCGCGTGTCGCCGACGTGCACCAGCGCCAGCCGCGACCCCGAGCGCAGCAGCGCCGTCAGCGTGGTCGCCGGCCCGCGCGCGGACGCCTCACCCGGGCCGGCGAGCTCCTTGATCGCCGCACCGGCCCTGGCGACCGCGTCGGCGAGCGCGCCGAGCAGGTCCCCTTCCGGTACGGCCAGCGTCTCCAGCGGCTTGAGCGCCTCGATCGCCGCCGCGCTGGCCAGCTCGCCGCCCGGCCCGCGCACCCCGTCGGCCACCGCCAGCAGGCGGGCGCCCGCGTAGGCGGCGTCCTCGTTGCTGGTGCGCACCAGCCCGGACGCGGTCCTGGCCGCGTAACGGACGCCCACGGTGTGGTCGGCGGCGGCGCCCCCGCCGGACAGGTGGTCGACGAGGAACGTCGCCAGCCTGCCCCGGGCCGCCGTCTCGGCCTCCACCCGCGCCCAGTGATCGGCGACCGCCTCGGCGGCGGCGCCGGGCTCCAGGTCGCACACCTCGCGGATGCGGGCCAGCGGCATGCCCAGCCGCCGCAGCCAGGCGATCAGCCGGGCCCGCTCCACCTGGGCCGGATCGTAGAAGCGGTATCCCGACTCCCCGTCGACCAGGGCGGGCCGCAGCAGCCCGAGCTCGTCGTACAGCCGCAACGCCTTCGGCGACAGGCGCACGGCACGCGCGAACGCGCCGATCGTCAGTAGTTCCACATCGGACATGCTGGGCCTTCCCCCAGGGGCAAAGTCCAGCGGGCCGGGGCGCTCAGATGGTCAGCGTGGCCTGCCGGGCGGCCTGCCACTCGACCGTCACCACCGTGGCGTCGTCCTGGAGCCGGCCGCGCTGGTGGTCCAGGATCGAGTTGATCAGGCGGCGCAGCGTCTCGGGAGCCGACAGCCCGCCCGCCTCGTGGCGCACGATGAAGTCGACGAACCGCTCCAGCCCGAACTCCTCCCCGGCGGGGTTCTGCGCCTCGATGATCCCGTCGGTGTAGAGGAGCAGCCGGTCGCCGCGCTGCAGCTGATAGCGGTCCAGCCCCGACGACAGGCCCAGCCCGAACCCCATCGGCGGCGACGGCAGCTCGCTGTCGAGGCTGGCGACCAGCCGGCCGTCACGCACCACCAGCGGCGGATGGTGGCCGCGGTTGATCCAGGTGAGCTCGCCGGTGTCCATGTCCAGGTCGGCCAGGATGCCGGTGGCGAACCGGGTGCGGCCGAACTGCTCGCCGATCGCCGCGTCGATCCCCTCGCTCGTGGCCAGCAGGTCCTTGCCGGCGAGCCGGCTGTTGCGGCAGGCGCCGATCGCCATCGTCGCCGTCAGCGTCGCCGACAGGTCGTGCCCCATCGCGTCGAAGATCGACACGTGCAGATTGTCGCCCGCGATGCCATAGTCGTAGGCGTCGCCGCCCACCTGGTAAGCCGGCTCCAGCGCGGCGCTGAACACCACCCGGTCGTTGGCGAAGCTGCCGTGCGGCAGCAGGTTCCACAGCACCTCGGCCGACAGCAGCATCGGCTCGCCGCGCACCAGCGCCGCCCACGAGTCGCTGGAGCCCCGCTTGCTCACCAGGATGAGCGCGACCAGCGAGGCGAGCTGCCTGGCCCGCCACTCGACGGTCTCGTCGACGGCCTGGACCGTGGCGCCGAGCACGCCGATCCGCTCGGTGCCGTCGATCAGCGGCACCCACAGCTGCACGGCCGCCGGCTCCTCCTCGGCCTTGGCCCGCACGACCTCCACGTCGCGGAAGGCCCGCCCCGGCATCGTGGTGTCGATCGACACCGGCGCCAGCGGCACGCCCCGGGCGTCCACCTGGCCCGGCAGCGGCACCAGCATCAGCTGCCGCAGGTCGCTCACGTACACCTTGGTGTGGGTGAAGCCGGACAGGGCCGCGTGGCCGGCGATCAGGGGGACGGTGTCCTCCAGCGTGGCCGTGTGGCTGGCACGCAGGAGCCCGCCCAGCATGCGCTCGCCGTCGCTCAGCACCGTGCCGCCTCCCCTCCGACGGGCTCTTACCCGCGCGCGGGCGATCCTGCACCGCCCTCTCCCAGGAGGCCCCGCCTGGGTCCGGGGCGCGGAGCCTTCCATGTCGGCGCCCCGCGACGGAGAAAAGCCGCATGATCAGACGTTGACGTGACATGGACGATTCCGGGGACTTAGCCGGCAGCAGGCGGACGGGCGCGGGGGCGCGGGCGGTGGCCGGGCTGCTCCTGGTCGTGGCAGTCCTGCTCGGCCTGGTGGCGGGGCTGGGCGCGCTGTGGGCCGCCGCCGAGGCGAGCGGCAACCGGTACGTGGCGGTGACAGCGGCCGCACTGGCGCTGGCGGGCGTCACCTGGTGGCTGTGCCGGGCCGCGCTGCGCCGGGTCGCGGGCCCGCGGGTGCGGCGCTGGGCGCCGATCGCGGTCGCCGTCGTGGAACTGGCGGCCGTCGCCGTCCCAGTCGCGGGCCTGCTGTCCGGCGGGCCGCCGGACCGGCCGATCACGGCCGCGCCCGGCACCCGCTACTGGGACCTGCCGACCGGCTCGCGCATCGCCTACACCCGCACCCCGGCCCGGGGCGAGCCCACGGGCATCCCGGCGATCCTGGTGCACGGCGGGCCCGGCGCGCCGGACCCCGACCGGCCGCTCCCGGCGCTCGCGCTCGCCGCCGAGGGCTTCGACGTGTACGCCTACCACCAGGTGGGCGCGGGCCTGTCCAGCCGCCTGCCCGACGTACGCGGCTACACGGTCGCCCGGCACGTCGCCGATCTGGACGCCGTCCGGGCCGCGGTCGGCGCCGAGCGCGTCGTGCTGGTCGGCGCCTCCTGGGGCGGCACGCTCGTCGCCGCCTACCTGGCCGCGCACCCGGACCGGGCCGCCGCCGCGATCGTGGCCTCACCGGGACCGATCTGGGCACCGGCGTACCCCGGCAACCGGCACATGACGGAGAGCGGGCTGCGCGACCAGAACCGGCTGCTGTGGGAGCACCACCCGCGCCTGCTGCTGGCCGCCGCGCTCGTCGAGGTCGCCGGGCCGCGCACCGCCCGCGCGCTGCTGCCGGACGAGACGATGGACGGCGAGTTCGGCTCCCTCGTCGGCGGCCTCGACCTGCGGGCGGGCTGCCCGGGGCAGCCGGTGCGGGAAAGGCCGCCGGGGGTGGGGTTCTGGGCCAACGTCATGACCGGCCGCGACGCCCGCCAGGTCGCCGACCCCCGGCCCGCGCTGCGCCGGGTCACCGCGCCCGTGCTGGTGCTGCGCGGCTCGTGCGACTACCTGGCGCCCGCGGTCGCCCGCGAGTACGCGGCCGTGCTGCCCGGCGCCGTCTTCCGCGCCGTCGAGGGTGCCGGCCACGCCATCCCCCTCGACCGGCCGGAGGAGTACCGCGAGCTGGTCACCGCGTTCCTGCGCGACCGGCTCGGCCATCCTGCGCGCGGCCAGGGCGGGGTTCCGGTCCTGGGGCCGGGCCGCCCGGCCGGTCACACGACGCGGATGACGATCTTGCCGCGTACGCCGCCCGTCTCCAGGGCCCGGTGGGCGGCCGCGATGCCGGAGAGCGGGAAGACCGTGTCCACGACCGGGCGGATCGCCCCGCTCTCCACGTAGCGGGTGAGATCGGCGAACAGCCGGTGCTTGGGGTTGCCGCTGAAGAACCGCATCCGGCGCGGCCCGTACACGGTGGAGGCGGCGATCGCGGCCAGCGACGCGAGCGGGCGGTCGAGGTCGAAGGAGATGGCCACCATCCGCCCGCCCGGCGCGAGCAGCCGCCGGAAGTCGGGCAGGCGGGTGCCGGCGGTGTCGAGGATCACGTCGAAGGCGCCGAGCGCCGCGGGCTCGGTGGTCGCGTAGTCCAGGGCCTCGTCGGCGCCGAGCTCGCGGACGAGGTCCAGGTTGCGGGCTCCGGCGAGCGCGGTGACGTGCGCGCCGAGCGCCCGGCCGAGCTGGACGGCGACGCTGCCGACCCCGCCGCTCCCGCCCCGGACCAGCAGCCGCTCCCCCGCCCGCAGGCGGGCCTTGTCGCGCAGCGCGGTGATCGCGGTCGTGCCCACGCCGGGCAGGGCGGCGGCCTCGACCAGGTCCAGCCCGGCGGGCGCGAGCGCGAGCTGGCGGGGGCGGACGGCGATGTACTCGGCGGCGCTGCCGAAGGTGCGCGGCAGCCCGCCCCACACGCGGGTGCCCGGTGCGAGCCCGGAGACGCCGGGGCCGAGGGCGGCGACCTCGCCGGCGAAGTCGAGCCCGACGCGTTTGGGGAATCCGGGCTCGACCAGGTCGGTCACCAGCCTGACCCGCCCGGCCCGGCCGTACGACTCGCCGCCGTTGACGCTGGCGGCGTGCACCCGCACCAGCACCTCGCCGGGGCCGGGCTCGGGGCGGGGCAGCGTGCCCTCGTAGAGCACCTCGGGGGGCCCGTATCGGTCGAAAAGAGCGGCGCGCATGTTCGTCATGGCTGGGAGGCTAGCCAGCTAACCGGACGGTACCGCCCACTTATGGGTAATGTGAGAGACATGTCCGACGGTTCGTCTCGGATGTTGCGCGCCGACGCCTCGCGCAACCGCGGCCGGATCCTGCGGGCCGCCCGCCACCTGTTCGCCACGCGCGGCATCGACGTGCCGATGGCGGCGATCGCCCGCCGGGCCGGGGTCGGCACGGCCACGCTCTACCGGCGTTTCCCCACGCGGGAGTCGCTGGTCACCGAGGTGTTCGCCGACCAGCTCGCGATGTGCGTGGGGGCGCTGAGCGAGGCGCTGGCCGACGACGACCCGTGGCGCGGCTTCCGCACGGCCGTGGAGAAGGTGTGCGCGATGCAGGTCGCCGACCGGGGGTTCACCGCCGCGTTCCTGACGGCCTTCCCGGGCGCGTTCGACCTGGAGCGCAAGCGCGCCGAGGCCGAGGACGAGCTGGCCGAGCTCATCCGGCGGGCCAAGGCCGCCGGCCGGTTGCGCGCCGACTTCGTCCTGGCGGACCTCATGCTGCTGCTCATGGCCAACGGCGCGGTGGTCGCCGGGGCAGGGGACGCGGCCGCGGCGGCGTCGCGGCGGCTCGTCGCCTACTTCCTGCAGTCGTGGGAGGCCGGGCACGCGGGGCCGCTGCCGCCCCCGCCGGCGGAGCTGCGGTACGTGGGTTAGGCGCCGCTCTTGCGCTGCCGGTAGGCGCGCTGGCGGCAGGCCCGGGAGCAGTACGCGCGCGGCCGCCCCGATTCCGGCTGCTCCACCGGTTCACCGCACACCTGACACCGGGTTTCGTCACGCCTTTCGTCACGCCTGGCGGTGATGAGCAGCTCGATGCCGTCGAGCACCCGGGCCAGCCCGAACTCGAACGGGTCCTCCGGGTGGTCGTAGCCGCCCTCCTCCCACAGCCGGGTGAGCGTCGGATAGCGGTCCAGCCGGGCGAAGAGCGTGTCGCGCGAGCCCCACCACTCCTCCTCGCTCACGCCGCTGCTGCGCTCGGCGTGCGCGGTCTCGGCCAGCACCAGCGCCTCGGCGTCCACGAACCGGCCCACCAGCCCGACCGCGGCGATCATCTCGGCCGGGGTGAGCCCGGTGCCGGCGACCGTGCTCAGCATCGCCTCGTAGTAGGCCACCGCGTTGGGCCCGGGCACGTGCCGGCTGCCCCGGATCTCCGCCAGCCAGGGATGGCGTCTGCGCAGCTCCCAGCCCTGCCGGGCGCACGACTCCAGCCGGGCCCGCCAGCCCTCGCCCTCGGGCGCCGGCAGCCCGGCCATCACCGCGTCGCGCATCAGGTCCACCAGGTGGGCGCGGCCGGGGACGTGCCGGTAGAGGGACATGGTGGTGAAGCCGAGGCGCTCGGCGACCTTGCGCATCGACAGCCCGGCCAGCCCCTCTGCGTCGGCGACCTCGACGGCGGCCCGGACGATCCGGCCCAGGCTCAGCCCGGCCCCCGGCCCCTCGGCCCACAGGAGCTCCACCCTGCGGTCCGGATCAACTGCTTCGCTCATGGTTTAGGGTATATACCCGTGTACGCCATAAACAACGAAATCCTGTACGTTTCCCCGCACGGCGACGACGCCGCCCCCGGCACCCTGGAGCGTCCCTTCGCCACCCTCGGCCGGGCCGTCGATGCGGCCCGCGCGCTCACCGGCGACGTCGTCATCAGCCTGCGCGCCGGCACCCACACCCTCGCCGCCCCGCTCGAACTCACCGAGGACGACACCAGCCTCACCGTCCAGCCCCACGGCTACGGCACCGCCGAACAGGAGCAGGCCGTCATCAGCGGCGGCCGGGAGATCACCGGCCAGGTGGCCGGCGGCGTCTGGACGGCCGACGTCGGCGACCTCGACACCCGGCAGCTCTACGTCGAGACCGGCGGCGTCCTCCGCCGGGCCGAACGCGCCGGCATCGACGCCCTGCCCGGCGACGCCACCAGAACCGTCACGGGTTACGTCACGGACAGCCCGCTCGACTGGCACAGCCCCGCCGACGTCGAGTTCGTCTACCGGGGCGTCTACCCGTGGACCGAGGCCCGCATCGGCGTCGCCGAAGTCACCTCCGACGGCGCACGCACCCACGTCACGATGGCGCAGCCCGCCTTCGCCCGCGCCGTCGAGCTGTACAACTTCACCTGGGAGGAGCACACCCAGGAAGGCCCCCCGCTGCCCACCAGGATCGAGAACGACGCCGCCTTCCTCACCGAGCCCGGCACGTTCGTCCTCGACCGCTCCCGCCCCGGCCACCACGTGCTGCGCTACCTGCCCCGCCCCGGCGAGCGGCCCAGGATCGTCGCCCCCGCCCTGGAGACCCTGCTGCGCGTCACCGGCTCCCGCGACGTCACCTTCCGCGGCCTGACCTTCGCCGACGCCACCTGGCTGCGCCCCAGCGGCCCGGAAGGCTTCCTGCACTACCACGGCAACGGCCACTACGACGGCGGCCCGGTCGAGAAGGTCGTGCTCGTCGAAGGGCAGGCGTGGGTCACGGTGCCGTCCCGCTCGGCGACGATCCCCGCCTGCGTGACCGTCGACGGCGGCGCCGACGTCCGCTTCGAGCGGTGCCGCTTCACCCGGCTGGGCGCCACCGCGCTCGGCCTGACCGGCGGCGAACGGCACGTCGTGCGCGGCTGCGACTTCGACACCCTGTCCGCCTCCGCCGTCAACGTCACCGGCGGCCACGACACCCTCATCGAGGACAACCTGGTCGAGCACACCGGCCTCGACCACTCCGGCTCCCCCGGCATCGCCCTGCTCGGCACCGAACGCTGCACCGTCGCCCACAACCACGTCCGCGAGGTCCCGCACTGCGGCATCGTCGCCGGGCCGGGCCGCGGCACCCGGCTCCTGCGCAACCTCACCACCGGCACGATGAGCGTCCTGGCCGACGGCGGCGGCCTCTACCTGTCCGGCCCGCAGGGCAGCTCGCACGACGACGGCGCCCAGATCCGGGGCAACGTCGTCAAGGACACCCGCACCCCGTACAACTTCGGCCTCTACACCGACTACGGCGCCGCCTGGGTCACCGTCGAGGAGAACGTCGTCACCGGCGCCGACAGCACCGCCGTGCTGCAGGTGTCGCCGCCGCTGGAGAACGTCGTCTACCGGGGCAACTTCTGGGACGCCGACCCCGCCGGCAGCGACGCCGTCCCGGCCGGGGTCACCTACGAGGGCAACACCACGCTGGCGGAGGGCCTGGACGCGGCCACGGCCGAGATCCAGGCCCGCGCGGGGCTGCTGCGGCCCCGCGGCTGACCACACCAGAGGACGAAGGTCAGCTGCAGCCGCCGCGTCCGCAGATGGACCAGGCGCGCAGCTGGCCGTTCTCCCACAGGTCGACGAAGACCGCGGTGGCGCCGCCCCGGACGTCGGCCTCCAGGGTGAAGCCGTGCCCGACGGTGCCGTTGCAGGCGCTCCTGACCTCGCGCGACACGATCGTGTCGTTCACGTAGGCGGTGTAGACCACGTCACGGCAGCCGGAGGCGGCCCGCAGCTCGCCGCCGACCCGGACCGAGCGGTTGTACCAGATGAGGTTGCCCTTGACGTAGGAGTTGCCGTACTGGACGTCGTAGCGCGTTTGCGGGTAGTCGGCGGCCCGGGCCGCCGAGGTGGCTCCGGCCGTGAGGACGGCCGCCGTTCCGATCGCGAGAAGTGCCCGTGCGATGCGCATGTTCCCTCTCTTCCGATGCAGGACGTTCGCTCAGCAAGGACGATGGAACACGCGGCCGGGCCGGCCAAGGGGTGATCGCGGATGTTCGCCGGCCGTTGGCTCAGGATTCGCCGCGCAGCCGGCTGCGCTGCACCTCGCGGGCCAGCGCGCGCCGCACCGACGCGGGGGCGGGGGCGGTGACGCGCGCGGGCAGGTCGAGGCCGCGGCTGATCCGGTCGTAGGCGGCCCGGCAGCCCGCGGGCAGCCGCTCCCGGTGCAGACGCAGGTCCTCCTCCACGAGGCGGCGCAGCTCGTCGACGTGCTGGGGGGTGAAGCGCTTCCTGCCGCGCGCCACGGCGTGGACGTGGCGGGCGCAGCGGGCGCCGTCGCACGTCTCGGCGATGTGCTCGGCCAGGCCCCACAGGCGGCCTTCGAGCCAGGGGACGTCGTGCTGGTCGAGCGTCAGGTCCAGCGGCGGACGCGGCTCGGCGGCCCGCAGCTTGGTGACGTGCTTGCTCACGGCGGGCTGGCTCATGCCGGTGAGCTGGGCGATCCGGTCCTGGGTCCAGCCGAGGCCGGCGAGGGTCACGATCATCTCGGCGCGGAGCCTGCGCATGTCGTCGCCCGCGCGGATGACGTCGTTCATGTCGGCGATCATCCGCCCGGCCTGCTCCTCGGTCAGCGTCATGCCACAGATCATAACCTGGTTGTATAAATCGGTTATATGCGTCAGAGTCCTGGGTCATGCCCACTTTCACCGCGCCGGACGGCACCCGGCTGGCCTACCGCACCTCCGGGACCGGCGACCCGCTCGTGTGCGTCCCGGGAGGCCCCACGGACGCCGGCTACCTCGGCGACCTCGGCGGCCTGTCCGCGCACCGGCGGCTCGTCCTGCTGGACCCGCGCGGCACCGGCCGCTCCGCCCGGCCCGCCGACCCCGCCTCCTACCGCTGCGACCGCCAGAGCGGCGACCTCGAGGCCCTGCGCGAGCACCTCGGGCTCGACCGGATCGACCTGCTCGGCCACTCCGGCGGCGCCAACCTCGCCGTGACCTACGCGGCCCGCCACCCCGCGAACGTCGGCAGGCTGGCCCTGATCACCCCCGGCTGCGCCGCCGCCGGCATCACCGTCACCGGCGCGACGCGGCGCGAGCTCGCCCTGCGCAGGAAGGCCGAGCCGTGGTTCCCCGCCGCGTTCGCCGCCCTGGAGGCGATCATCAAGGGCCGGGGCGGCGACCGCGGCGCCATCACGCCCTTCCTGTGGGGCCGCTGGGACGCCGCCGCGCGCGAGCACCCCGCCTCCCGGCCGCCCGACCCGGCGATCGCCGCCGCCTTCGCGGCCGAGGGCGCCTTCGACCCGCCGCGCACCCGGGCCGCGCTCGCCGCCCGGCGCGGCCCGGTGCTGGTGCTGGCCGGCGAGCACGACCTGAACAGCCCCCCGGGGGCGACGGCCGAGTACGCCCGCCTGTTCCCCGCCGCCTCGCACGTCGTCCAGGCCGGGGCCGGCCACTACCCGTGGGTGGACGACCCCGGCCGGTTCACCGAGGCCGTCGCGGCTTTCCTGCGCTGACCCGGCGCGGGGTGTCGATCCGGGCAGGAGTCATTCGTATAAGGGGTGAAGGAGGACAACATGCAGAAGTACCTGCTCAGCATCTACCAGCCCGACGGCGACCCGCCCCCGCCGAAGGTCCTGGAGCCGATCGTCCGCGACCTCGAGGCGCTCAACGACGAGATGCGCGCCGCCGGGGCGTGGGTGTTCGCCGCCGGGCTGCACCCGCCGGGCACCGCCACCGTGCTGCGGCCCAAGGGCGGCGACGTGCTCATGACCGACGGCCCCTACACCGAGGGCAAGGAGCACCTCGGCGGGTTCACGGTCATCCAGGCGCCCGACCTGGACGCCGCCCTCGCCTGGGGGCGCAGGCTCGCCGCCGTCACCACGCTGCCGGTCGAGGTGCGTCCGTTCCAGTGAGCGTGGAGCGGGTGTTCGCCCAGGAGTACGGGCGCGCGGTCGCCGTCCTGGTCCGCGTCTTCGGCGACATCGACATCGCCGAGGACGCGGTCCAGGACGCCTTCACGGTCGCGGTGCGGCGCTGGCCCGCCGAAGGGACGCCGCCGAGCCCGGCCGGATGGATCATCACCACGGCCCGCAACCGCGCGGTCGACCGGCTGCGCCGCGAGGCCGCGCGGCAGGACAAACACGCCCAGGCCGCGCTGCTGCACGCCGGTGACGCGCCGGCGGAGGAGGGACCCGTGCCCGACGACCGGCTCCGGCTGATCTTCACCTGCTGCCATCCCGCGCTGGCCAGGCCCGCCCAGGTCGCGCTCACGCTGCGGCTGCTGGGCGGGCTCAGCACGGCCGAGATCGCCCGCGCGTTCCTGGTGCCGGAGCCGACGATGGCCCAGCGCCTGGTCCGCGCCAAGGGCAAGATCCGTGACGCGCGGATCCCGTACCGGATCCCGCGCGAGGCCGACCTGCCCGAACGGCTGGAGCCCGTGCTGGCCGTCATCTACCTGATCTTCAACGAGGGCTACCTGCCCCGGTCCGGCGACCGGCTGGTGCGCGAGGAGCTGTGCGCCGAGGCGATCCGGCTCGGCCGGCTGCTGGCCGAGCTCATGCCGGACGAGCCGGAGGCGATCGGGCTGCTGGCGCTCATGCTGCTGCTGGAGTCGCGCCGCCCGGCCCGCACCGCGCCCGGCGGGACGCCGGTCCGCCTGGCCGACCAGGATCCCGGCCTGTGGGACCGCGCCCTGGTGGCCGAGGGCCGGGAGCTGGTCCGGCGGTGCCTGCGCCGGGGGCGGCCGGGGCCGTACCAGATCCAGGCGGCGATCAACGCCGTGCACAGCGAGCCGCCGACGGACTGGCGGCAGGTGGTGGCGCTGTACGACCAGCTCATGGCGCTCGCGCCGAGCCCCGTCGTGGCGCTCAACCGGGCCGTCGCGGTGGCCGAGGTCGCCGGGCCCGGGGCGGCGCTCGCCCTGGTGGACGACCTGGACCTGGACGGCTACCACGTCTTCCACGCCGTACGGGCCGACCTGCTGCGCCGCCTGGGCCGGGACGCGGAGGCGGCACGGGAGTACGACGCGGCGCTCGCGGGCACGGGCAACGAGGCCGAACGCGCCTTCCTGCGCCGGGCCCGCGACCCTCTAGACTAGTCAAAGTTGATTAGAGGAGGGTTCGGCGATGTCGGCGATCCGGCTGCTGGTGCTGGGCGCGGTGCGGCTGCGCGGGCGCGCCCACGGCTATCAGGTGCGCAACGACCTGGAGTTCTGGGGCGCCGACCAGTGGGCCCACACGAAACCGGGCTCCATCTACCACGCGCTCAAGCAGATGGCCAAGCAGGGGCTGCTGCACGCGTACGAGACGGCGCCGAGCACCGCCGGCGGGCCGCCCCGCACCGAGTACGAGGTGACCGAGAAGGGCGCCGCCGAATACTTCTCGCTGCTGCGCCGCTCGCTGACCACGCCCGGCGAGAGCGACCTGCTGGCCGCCGGGGTCGGGTTCATGGTCGACCTGCCCCGGGAGGAGGTCGTCGCGCTGCTGCGGCAGCGGATCGCCGCCCTGGAGGAGTGGCGCGGCTCCGTCACGGCCCACTACACGCCCGAGGACGGCCCCGGCCAGCACGGGCACATCGGCGAGATCATGCACCTGTGGGTGACCGCCGCCGACGACGGCGTGCGCTGGACCGGTGACCTGATCGCCCGCGTCGAGGGCGGCGCGTACGCCTTCGCCGGGGAGGAGGGCGACCCGTTCGCCGGGGCCCTCTCGCAGGAGGGCCCCGGCGAGGTCACCTGCTGAGGCCGCGGAAGCGGGCCGCCGCCATCGGGCAGGCGATCGCCAGCAGGACGAGCGGCCACAGCACGGCCAGCAGGTGGGCGTTCTCGGCGGCCCACGAGGTGCCGGCCACGCCCGGGTTGCCGAACAGGTCGCGCACCGCGGTGGCGCTGGCCGTCATCGGGTTCCAGTCGGCGATGGTGCCGAGCCAGCCGGGCATGGTCTCCGGCGAGGCGAACGCGCTGGAGCTGAACGCGACCGGCCACACCAGGATCTGCACGGCCATGACCAGATCCGGCCTGCCGACGATCAGCCCGAGCCAGATGCCGCACCATAGCATCGCGAACCGCAGCAGGAGCAGCAGCCCGATCGCGGCGACCGCCTGGGAGGGCGTGCCGTGCCAGCGCCAGCCGATGGCCAGACCGGCGCCGATCATGACGGCCAGGCCGGCGATCGACTCGAGCATGTCGGCGACGCCCCGGCCGACCAGCACCGCCGACGGCGCCATGGGCATCGACCGGAAGCGGTCGAGGACGCCCTTGCCGAGGTCCTGGGCGATCGCGGTCATCGTGCTCTCGAGCCCGAAGGCCATGGTCAGCACGAGCATGCCCGGGACCAGGAACTCCTTGTAGTCGCCGCCGCCCGCGACCTGCATGCCGCCGCCGATGAAGAAGGCGAACATCACCAGCATCATCACCGGGAAGGTCAGCGAGATCACCGCCCCCCACGGGTGGCGCGCCCAGCGGGCCAGCTCGCGCCGCGTCATGGTCCAGGAGTCGATCAGCCACCAGCGCAGGCTCATGAGCGCTCTCCCGTCAGATGCATGAACACCTCGTCCAGCGTGGGGCGGCGCACCGCCAGGTCCTCGGCCTCGATGCCGGCCTCGTGCAGGGCCCGCACCAGGTGGCTGAGGGCCGCCATCCGGTCGGCGACCGGCGCGCTGGCCCTGCGCCGGTCCTCGTCGAGCTCGACCGCGCCCGCGCCGGGCACCCCGGCCAGGACGCCGGCGACGGCCGGCAGCAGGGCGGCGTCGTGCACGACCACGTCTACGCGGTCGCCGCCGACCTTGGCCTTGAGCTCGTCGGCGGTGCCGTCGGCGATCACCCGGCCGTGGTCGATGACCGAGATCCGGTCGGCGAGCTGGTCGGCCTCCTCCAGGTACTGGGTGGTCAGCAGCACGGTGGTGCCGCCGCCGACCAGTGAGCGGACCGCGTTCCACACCTCGGTCCGGCCGCGCGGGTCGAGGCCGGTGGTCGGCTCGTCCAGGAACAGCACGCTCGGCTCGACGATGAGCGAGGCCGCCAGGTCCAGGCGGCGCCGCATGCCGCCGCTGTAGGCCTGGACGGGTTTGCGGCCGGTGTCGGCCAGCCCGAACCGCTCCAGCAGCTCGCCCGCCCGCGCCGCCGCCCGGCGCGCTCCCAGGTGGTGGAGGCGGCCGAACAGCTCGAGGTTCTGCCGCCCGGACAGGTCCTCGTCCACCGCCGCGCTCTGCCCGAGCAGGCCGATCCGCCGCCGCACCTCGGCCGGGCGCTCGGCCACGTCGATCCCGGCGACGCGCGCCCGGCCCTCCTCCACGCGCAGCAGCGTGGCGAGCGTGCGGACGAACGTGGTCTTGCCGGCCCCGTTGGGGCCGAGCACCCCGTGCACGGTGCCGCTCGGCACGGTCATGGTCAGTCCGTCGAGGGCCTTCTTCTCGCCGTACGTCTTCCGCAGCCCTTCCGCGACGATCGCAGGCACGTCCCCTCCTTTGCTAGTCAAGTTTGACTAATCGGACGGAGCGTAGCTGCGGCCTCCTTTATTAGTCAAACTTGATTAGCCGGTGGACCGGCACCTCAGCGCGAGGTCGAGCGTGTCCAGCGCCCAGGCCCAGGAGGCGTCGGCGTCCCTCGGGGTGTGCCGGAACCCGCCCGCCAGCTCCAGGCTCACGTAGCCGTGGATCGCCCCGCCCAGGAAGCGCACCGCGTCGGTCTGGTCCGGCTCCGGCAGGTCGTAACCGCGCAGCAGCGCCCGGATCATCTCCGAGTGCCGGGGCCCCGCGCTGCGCGCCGCGGTCTCGGGGTCGAGCTCGAACCGGGCGGCGGCGTAGCGGCCCGGATGCTCCCTGGCGTAACGGCGATAGGCGTCGGCGAACGCCACCAGCGCGTCCCTGCCCGCCCGCCCGGCGAGCGCGCCGGCGGCCCGCGCGGCCAGCTCCTCCAGCGCCAGCAGCGCCACCCGCACCTTCAGCTCGCGGGCGTTGGCGATGTGCGCGTACAGGCTCGGCTCCTTGACGCCCAGCCTGCGCGCGACCGCAGACCCGGTCACGTGCTCGAAGCCGATCTCGTCGGCCACCTCCGCCGCCGCCAGGGTGAGCCGTTCGGCGGTGATGATCGCGCGAGCCATGCGTCCTCCGTCAACTAAACAAATTAACGATTTGCCTAATTGTATTAGCCTGGAAGCCATGAAACCCATCACCGAACGCGACATCCGCAGGTCGTTCGTCAACTGCTCCAAGGGCGAGGCCCAGCGCCTCGGCATCCCCCGTGACCTGGCCGAACAGCCGTGGGACGACCTCGACTTCCTCGGCTGGCGAGATCCCGGCGCCCCCGACCGCGGCTATCTGGTCGCCGAACGCGACGACGGCGGCCTCGTCGGCATCGCGCTGCGGGCCACCCCCGCCACCGGGCGCGGCTTCACCTCCCGCAGCATGTGCTCGCTCTGCCTGACCACCCTCGCCGGCGGCAACGTGGCGCTGATGACCGCCCGCCGCACCGGCGAGGCCGGCCGCCTGGGCAACACGGTCGGCCAGTATCTCTGCGGCGACCTCGCCTGCTCCCTGTACACGCGGGGCAGGAAGCAGGCGGTGGGCGGCGACTTCGACGAGACGCTGACCGTGACCGAGAAGATCGCCCGCACCCGCGGCAACCTGGCGGCCTTCATCGAGAAGGTGACCGCCTGACCACGGGCGCCGGCCGGACGCCTCAGCGGCGGCGCACCTTGATGTCGCGCATGTCGGTCGCGGCCACCCGCAGCACCCGGTACGGCACCGCGTACGCGTCGAGGGCGGCCACGGCGGCCGCGACCGCCTCCGGCTCGCCGTCGTCCGGCCCGGCGGGCACCTGGCAGCGGAACGTGAACGCCGTCAGCCCGGCGTCATGGCTGAACGTGCCCGCCTCGGTGAAGGCGAGGTCGGCCGCCCCCAGCACGGCGGCCCGGCCGGCCTCGTCCAGCTCGCCGAACTTCCCGGAGATCGTCACCCGGAACATGGATCAGTCCTTTCTCACGGCGTAACCGAGGACGCGCTCGCCGAGCACGGCCTCGATCGCGTCCAGCAGCTCCAGCACCGCCCCGGCGATCGCGTCGGGGCCCTCTCCCCCGGCCGTGCGCCGGCCGATCTCGGCGAAGACCATCGCGTGGAACGACCCGAGCTGCCAGGCCACCACGCGCGGCAGCGGGTCGCCCG
The DNA here is from genome assembly GCF_040674795.1 of Nonomuraea sp. NPDC049725. Lineage (NCBI taxonomy): Bacteria > Bacillati > Actinomycetota > Actinomycetes > Streptosporangiales > Streptosporangiaceae > Nonomuraea > Nonomuraea sp. NPDC049725. Next base: position 50,856 of record NZ_JBFANJ010000030.1, read on the forward strand.
GCGCGGCGCCGGTCTCCTCGGCCAGCGTGGCGGCCAGCTCGTCGGTCATCCGGCGGCCGAGGTCCTCCAGCCGCGCGGTGAGCGTCGGCGCGGCCCGCATCATCTCGAAGACGCGCCCGAACCCGCCCGTCAGGCCCAGCTTGCGGTCACGGTCGCGCACCTCCTGGCGCAGGCGGCCGAGGATCGCCCCGGCCGCGCCCGTGCCCGGGGGCCGCTCGCGCACGATGTCGGCCAGCCGCCGCGGCGACGCCTGGTCGGGCGGCAGCACCAGGTCCTCCTTGACCGGGAAGTAGTTGTAGACGGTGTTGACCGACACCTCGGCCGCCGCCGCGACGTCGGCCACCGTCACGTGGTCGAAGCCGCGCGCCACGAACAGGCCGATCGCCACCTCGGAGATCCGCTGCCGCGTCTGCCGCTTCTTGCGCTCCCGCAACCCTTCGGTCATGCCGAGAAAGTTTAACCGAACTCCAAACTTGGAGTGCACTCCATTTTTGTCCGGAATCGGACCCGGGCCCAGGGTGCGGAAGAATGGACGCCCGTGAACGATCTTCCGCCCGAGGGGGCGCAGTCCGACGAGGACATCGCCCGCGCCCACGTCACGACCCCGGCCCTGCACAACGCGACGATCCAGCTGGACGACCCCGACCCCGCCTGGCCGGCCCGCTACGAGCGGACCGCCGCGGCGATCCGCGCCGCACTCGGCGACGCCGTCCTGCTGCTGGAGCACGTCGGCTCCACCTCGGTGCCCGGCCTGCCCGCCAAGCCCATCCTCGACCTGCTGCTGATCGTGGCCGACCCGGCGGACGAGGCCGCGTACGTCCCGCCGCTGGAGTCGATCGGCTACGTGCTGACGATCCGCGAGCCCGACTGGTTCGAGCACCGCGTGCTGAAGCTGCACGAGGGCGAGATGCCGGTCAACCTGCACGTGCTGCCCGACGACTGCCCCGAGACGCGCCGCATGCTCGGCTTCCGCGACTGGCTGCGCGAGCACGACGACGACCGCGACCTGTACGCCCGCACCAAGCGCGACCTCGCCCGGCGCACCTGGAAGTACGTGCAGAACTACGCCGACGCCAAGAGCGAGGTCGTGGAGGCGATCATCGCCCGTGCGGGCCTGTGACCGGCTGGCCCCGCGCGGGGCCGGGCAGGGCGGCGGCGATCTCCCAGAAGGCCGCGTACCGGCCGCCCCGGCCCAGCAGCTCGTCGTGGCCGCCCTCCTCCACGATGCGGCCGCCGTCCAGGAAGGCGACCCGGTCGGCGCGCTGGACGGTCCGCATCCGGTGCGCCACCATCACCACCGTCCGGCCCGCCATCAGGCGCTCGATCCCCTCGTGCACGGCCGCCTCGTTCACCGGGTCCAGCGCCGAGGTCACCTCGTCCAGCAGCACCACGGGCGCGTCCTTGAGCAGCGCCCGCGCGATCGACACCCGCTGGCGCTCGCCGCCCGACAGCAGCGCGCCACCCTCGCCGACGTGCGCCGCCCAGCCGCCGGGCAGCCGCTCGATCACCTCGTCCAGCCGCGCCGCCGTCGCCGCCGCCCGCACCTCGGCCTCGCTCGCGCCGGGACGGCCGAGCCGGACGTTCTCCTCGATCGTGCCGTCGAAGAGGTAGACGTCCTGGAAGACGATGGCGATCCGCGCCATCAGCGCCTCGGTGCTGACCTCGCGCACGTCCACGCCGCCCAGGCGCACCGCGCCCGCGTCCACGTCGTGGAACCGGGCGAGAAGCTGAAGCAGCGTGCTCTTGCCCGCCCCCGACGGGCCCACGACCGCGAGCCGCTGCCCCTGCGGCACCTTCAGCGACAGGCCGTCGATCACCGTACGGCCGCCGTGCCGGAAGGTGACGGCGTCGAACTCCAGGTCGTGGCGTTCGGGCAGCACCGGCTCGGCGGGCTCCGGCAGCGGCTCCGTACGCAGCACCGCGTCGAGCCTGACCAGCTCGGCCCGCGCGCCGCGCAGCTTGCCGCCGATGTCCGACAGCGACAGCAGCGGGTCGGCGCAGCGCGCGGCCAGCACCAGGATCGTCAGGACCTCGGCCGCGCCGACACCCCCGCCCAGCGCCAGGTACGCGCCGAGGACCAGCACCGCCGTGAAGATCGCCTGCACGGTCAGCGTCAGCCCGACCGCGCCGGGCAGCGTCGCCAGCACGGTGCGCCGCGAGGCCCCCTGCACCTCGCGCAGCGCGGCGTCGAGCGCCTCGAAGCGCTCGCCGGTCCGGCCGCCGGTCCGCAGCACCGGCTGGGCCTGGAGGTACTCGATGACTCGGCCGGCGGCCTCCTTGTCGCGCTCGTGCCGGTCGGCGTCGGCGGCGGCGGTCGAACGCGCCGTCCACGCCTGGATGGCCGCCACGACCGGGGCCGCGGCCAGCGCCGCCAGCCCGAGCTGCCAGTTGAACGCCAGGATCACCACCACGATCGTCACCGGCGTCACCAGGGCCGAGACGAACGGCGCCAGCAGGTGCGCCGACACCCCCATCGCCTGCAGCAGGCCCCGGCTGGCCAGCACCGACACCTCGCCGACGCGGCCCGCGCCGTACCAGCCGATCGGCAGCCTGGCCAGGTGCTCGCCCAGCCGGTGGTACATGCCGCGCAGCATCGTCGTCCCGACGCGCATGCCGGCCAGGTCGCTGGTGTAGCGCAGCCCGGCGTAGGCCGCGACCGCGGCGCCGAACGCGGCCAGCCACGGCCAGGCGTCCGAGGGCGAGCCGCCGAGCAGGGCCGCCAGCACCGGCACGAGCAGCGCGTAGGACAGCCCCTCGACCACCGCGGTGATCGTCATCAGGGCGACCGTGCGGCGCATCGCCCGCGCGTACTCGGGTCCCAGCACGCGCAGCAGCATGCGGATCATGCGGGCTCGTCTCCTTGTCCGATGAGGCCGGGTCCGACGAGGTCGGGTCCGGCGGGCTGAGGGTCGGCGGGGTGCGGGCCGGCGGGGTGCGGGCCGGTGCGGTTGGCCTGCCAGAACGCGGCGAACCTGCCGCCGCTCGCCAGCAGCTCGGCCGGGCTGCCCCGCTCGACGATCACGCCGTCCTCCAGCATCACGACGGTGTCGGCGTCGGCGACGGTCTCCAGCCGGTGGGCGATGACCAGCACCGTGCGCCCGCCCGCCGTCCCGGCCAGCGCCCGGCGCACCGCCTGCTCGGTCTGCGGGTCGGCGAAGGCCGTCGCCTCGTCGAGCACCAGCACGGGCGCGTCGGCCAGCAGCGCGCGGGCGATCGAGATCCGCTGCGCCTCGCCGCCCGACAGCTCGGCCTCCTCGCCGAGCACCGTGTCGTAGCCGCGCGGCAGCTCCAGGACGCGCTCGTGGATGCCGGCCAGCCGGGCGGCGCGGACCACCTCCTCGTGCGCGGCCTCCGGCACCGCCAGCGCGATGTTGTCCGCGACCGAGGCGCGCAGCAGGCGGACGTCCTGGAAGACGAACGAGACCCGCCGGTACAGCTCCCGGCTGCCGATGTCGCGCAGATCGGCCCCGCCGAGCAGCACGGACCCGTGCGCCGGGTCGAAGAAGCGCGGCAGCAGCCGCACCAGCGTGGACTTCCCACTGCCCGACGGCCCGACGACCGCGGTGACCGTGCCGGGCTCCAGCACCAGGTCGACGCCGCGCAGCACCTCCCGCCCGTCCTCGTACCCGAACCGCACGTCCCGCAGCTCCACCCGGTGCCCCTGCGGCACGACCGGGCGGGCGGGCTCCGGCAGGGGCGGCACGCCGAGCACGTCCCTGATCCTGGCGACCGCCCGCCCGGCGGCCTGGAGGTCGTCGAAGCCGTGGCCAAGCGCCGCGACCGGCGCGGTCAGCCCCAGCCCGAGCAGCAGGAACGGCAGCAGATCCGCCGGCGCCATGCTCCCGGACGCGATCAGCGCCGCGCCGCCGGTCAGCACGACCAGCAGCACGAACGGCGGCGACAGCGCCACCTGCATCCCGGCGGCGACCGCGGACATGCCGCGCACCCACCGGTTGAAGGTGGCGACGAAGTCGTCGGCGGCCGTCAGGAACCTGCGGTGCGCGCGCTCGGCCCCGCCGAACGCCTTGACCACCGCGATCCCCTGCACGAACTCCACGACGGAGTTCGCGATCCGGCCCATCGCCGCGTCGTACTCCTCCTGCTCGCGCGTGCGCGCGGGCAGCATCAGCAGCGGCACCAGCGCTATCGCCAGCACCACCGGGATCAGCGTGATCAGCGTCAGCCGCCAGTCGACGGTGAACAGGTAGACCAGCGACACCAGCGGCACCACGAACGCGGAGACCAGCTCGCCCGGGGCGTGCGCGATGAACGGGTGCACGGCGGCCACGTCCTCGCCCACGACCTTCGCCAGCTCGCCGGTGCGGCGGCGGGAGAACCAGCCGATCGGCACCCGGCCCAGCCGCTCGGCCAGCCTGCGGCGCAGCGTGAGCTGCACCCGGCCGTCCAGGACGTGCCCGAGCCCCGACGAGGCGGCCGTGAACAGCAGCCGCACGAACAGGCCGGCCGCCCCCGCGAACACCACGAACCACACGTGACCGCTGTCGGCCGGGTCCTGCGACAGCAGGACCCGGCCCAGCTCGGCGACCGCCAGCAGCGGCGCCAGCCCCGCGACGGCGCCGATGACCTGCAACAGGACGACGGCGGCGAAGCTCCCCGCGTGCGGGCGCAGCAGCGGCTCCGGCCGCTCGCTCTCCCGGGCGAGACCGGTGATCGTCATCTTTCTCCCGTCCTCGTACGCTTCCAGCGGGTCAGCCGGGTCAGCCGGCCAGCGCGCGGCGCAGCGCGTCGCCCAGCTCGGCGATCTGCCGCTGCGACACCTCGGCCGACACGATCGCCTGGGACCCGTGGAAGGTGCCCGCCCACTGGTGCAGCTCGACCGAGACGCCCGCCTGGAGCAGGCGCGAGGCGTACTCGATGTTCTCGTCGCGGTTCGGGCACAGCTCGGCGCTGGCGATGTAGGCGGGCGGCAGGCCGGACAGGTCGTCCGCCCGGGCCGGGGCCGCGTACGGGGTGGCGGGGGCGGAGCCCAGGTAGTGCCGCCACGCGATGGCGACCTTGTCGCGGTTCATCCAGGGCGTGTCGGTGAAGTTGCGCTGCGACCACGTCTGCTGCCGGTCGTCGAGCCCCGGCTGGTTGAGAAGCTGGAACCGGATCGGCGGCCCCTGCTCGTCACGCGAGCGCAGCGCCACCCCGGCCGCGAGCCCGCCGCCGGCGCTGTGCCCGCCGACCGCGATCCGGTCCGGGTCGACGCCCAGCTCGGCCGCGTGCTCGGCCGTCCACTTCAGCACCGCGTACACGTCGTCCAGCGCCGCCGGGAACGGATTCTCCGGCGCCAGCCGGTAGCCCACCGAGATCACCACCGCGCCGGAGGCGTCCGCAAGCCGTGCCGCCCACGGATGCTCGGTGTCCACGCTGCCCATGACCCAGCCGCCGCCGTGCATCCATAGGACGGCGCCCTCGGCATGGCGGGGACGGTAGATCCGCACCGGCACGTCAGGATCGGCGGGCACCGCGAGGTCCTCGATCTCCATCTCCGAGGTGTCCGGCGGCGGCACCGACGCGGCCAGCGCGGCCAGGGTCTCGCGCTCGGCGGCCGGGTCGGTCAGGTCAGCGTCGGGAATCAACGGGATGAACGCTTCAAGTTCCGGATCCATGCCGTCATCCTCACAGCCGGTGACCCCTGCCCTCATCCGCCATCTGTCGGGCATCTCCTCCGAATCGCCCGCCGATCGGCGCATACGCTTGGGGCATGGAGGCACTGGCCGTACGACTGTCGCAGCTCGACGCGGAAGCCGGAGGGGCGATCCGGGTCGTCATGTTCTACGACACGCTGATGCGCCGCCGGGTGGATCTCCCCGCGCTCGCCCGCGCCTCGGCCGGCCTGGCCGAGTGCGTGGTCGGCATCCGGCTGCACGACACGGGCCGGGTGATCCGCTTCGGCCCCGACGGCAGGCCGGCGTCCGGCCCGCCCGCCCCCGCGTCCATCACCTCGCCGCTCGTCCTCGACGAGGAGGAGATCGGCGCGGTGTGGCTGGAGCGTCCCGGCCCGCCCGGCCTGCCGGGCTCGCTCGACGACCTGCTGCTCGACCGGCTCGGCATCGCGGTCATGGCCGTCGTCGAGAGGTACGGCCCGGCCCGCACCACGATGGCCGACCCGGCGCTCGTCGAGCTGGCGATCAGCCCCGACAGCGACGAGGCCGCCAGGGCCAGGGCGCTGCGCCTGCTGGGGTTCGCCGCCGGGCAGCCCGTGCACGTGCTCGCCGTGCGCTCACACCTTCCGCTGGACAAGGTCGGCGGCGCGATCTGCCCGGCCCGCCCGGTCAAGGCCGCGCCGCTGGCCGACGTGGGCGTCATCCTGGCCACCACCGTCAACCCGGCCCGGGTCCCCGAGGGCGTGCGCGCGGGCATCGGCGCCGCCGGGAGCCTCGACCGGTCCTGGCAGCAGGCCCGCACCGCCCTGCGCTTCACCACGCCGCGCCGGCCCGTCGTCCACCACGACGACCTGGGCGCGCTGGCGCTGCTGGCCGAGATCTCCCGGGACTCCGCCCGCGGCAACGCCGACGTGAGCGCGATCATCCGCGTGGCCGAGACCCCGGAGGACCTGGAGACGCTGGACGCCTACTGCGCCACCGGCTCCCTGCGCCGCGCCGCCGACCTGCTGCACCTGCACCACAGCAGCGTCGCCCGCCGCATCGAGCAGCTCGGCCGGACCCTGGGCATCGACCTCACCGAGCCGACCGGGCTGACCAGGGCCAGCCTCGCCCTCACCGCCTGGCGGCTGCTCGACGCCTGACGGGCTAGGCGTGACCGAACTGGCCCGGCCGGTAGTCGCCGGCGGGCTGCTGGACGATCACGTTCATCCGGTTGAAGGCGTTCATCAGGGCGATCAGCGACACCAGGGCCGCGAGCTGGTCCTCGTCGTAGTGCTTGGCGGCGTTCGCCCAGACGTCGTCGCCGACCCCGCCGGCCGCGTCGGCGATCCGGGTGCCCTGTTCGGCCAGCTCCAGCGCGGCGCGCTCGGCGTCGGTGAACACCGTCGCCTCCCGCCAGGCCGCCACGAGGTGGAGCCGCACCGGGCTCTCCCCCGCGGCCGTCGCCTCCTTGGTGTGCATGTCGACGCAGAACGCGCAGCCGTTGATCTGGCTGACACGGATCTTGACCAGCTCCTGCGTCGTGGCGGGCAGCGACGACTCGAGCGCGGCCTTGCCCGCCGAGACGATGTACTTGGCGAACTTCGCCCCGACCGGGTTGCCGAGGTAGTCGAATCGGGCTTCCATGTGAGTCTCCTTGCCGTTCCAGGCTGTCCCTCACCTGACGGGACGGCGGCGCGGGATGTGAGGTCCGGCCGGGCGTGACCGGTGTGGGCCCTACGCGAAGGGGGTGCCGTCGAAGGTGCCGGACACGGATTGCCGTGTGGAGAACGCCGCCCAGGACAACGTCACCTCGTGCGTGCGTCCGCCGGTCTCGGCCGTGAGGGTGGCGGTGGCGTGGCCGTCCGGGGTGAGGGCGATCCGGCCGCTGACCTTCAGGTCGCGTACGAACCGCACGCCGTCGAGGGTGATGTCCTGGCCGAAGGTGACCTGGCCGCCGCGCAGCCCCGGCTCGCTCGGCCGCCCGAAGTAGTAGAAGGCGTGCGGATTGCGGCGGGCGGTGGCGTCTGCGGCGGTGGCGAAGGCGGCCGCGAGGATCCGCCGCCGGCTCGGGCTGAGCTCGCCGGCCGGATGCGGCGCCACGTCCCTGAGCTCCCGCGGGAAGGCGCCGACGGCGCGGTAGTTCTCACCGGTGCATTTCTGGTCGACCACCCGCTTGGTGGTCAGGAAGGTACGCAGCATCCCGCGTACGCACTCACCCATCGGCGACGGGAGGAAGGACTGCGCGTGAATCCCGAACGGAATACGGATCACGGTCGCGTTCGGGAAGACCCGGAGCGAACGCGCCACCTCGGCGGGGCGTTCGACGTCGAAGTCCCCTGCCACGACCAGGATGGGCACGCTGGGCAGCGCCTGTCCTCGCGGGAGCGGCGGGCTGTGGCGCGGAGTCGGCCAGTTGATGCACCACTCCTGGGCGGCGATCGCATCGGTGGCGAAGACGTCGGTGGGCCTGAAGGGCGCCATCGGGCGTTCCCGCTCGTAGTACCGCTCGGCCTGCGCTTGACGCTCGGCCGCCGACGCCAGCCGGTCGAAGGGGAACGAGCCGTCGCCGCAGCGGAAGGCCACATGCCCCGCAAGCCACGGCGGGTCGAACGGCGGGATGGCATGGGGGGTCAGCCGGGCCAGACGGCGCAGGGGGGCCGGGTCGCCGTTCAGGTAGGCGTGCGCGGCTGCGACGTTCTCCCGGCCGAGCACCGCTTCGGCCGGCTCACGCAGGGTGAGTGCCTGGTGCAGCGTCACCTCCGGGTCGGGCCGCTTGCGCAGGCGGTCCACCAGCCTCGTCCATGTGCCGGAGGCTTCGCCCGGCAGCGCGTCGCATGCCTTCGACCGCCCGCAGACGAGATCGAGGTAGTCGAGCCGGGCGTCGAACCTCTGATTCACGTAGCCGTCGTCGCCGATGACCATGGAGCTGTCCAGGAAGACGGCGTCCAGGCTGTCCGGGTACCTGGCCGCATACGCCTGGGCGTACAGGGTGCCGTAGGAATTGCCGAAGTAGCTCATCTTTCCCAGGCCGAGCGCTCGCCGTACCGCGTCGAGGTCGTGCGAGGCCTGGTCGGCGGTGAAGTAGGCGCCCCGCGGGCCCACGCTCCTGGCGCAGGCGGCGATGGTCGCCGGCTTGAAGGGGTCGGCTCCCGGGCACAGCAGCGGCGAGGACTTTCCCATCCCGCGCGGATCCATGACCAGCAGGTTCTTCCGGTCAAGGACGGGTCCGAGGACTTGCTGGATCGTGGGTATCTCCGGCAGCGCCGGCTGCGGTCCCCCGCGGTTGGCCGCCACCGTGCCGTCGGCGTTCTTGGCCGGGATGAAGGTGAAGGCCACGGAGATGCGTTCGGAGGAGGGGCTCTCCCAGTCGAGGGGGACCTCGATGCTGCCGTCGCAGCGTGTGGTCGCGGTCGCGCACTCGTGCAGGCCGGTCGGAGGGGGCGGGACAGCGGGCAGCAGGGCCGCGGCGAGGGCCAGCCCCAAGGTCTTGGCGATCATGCTTCCCAGCCTCCCTGCCCTTCCGCCGGGTTTCCTCAGCACCAAGAAGGGTCGGGCTGTGGGAGCCTGCTCCTAGCCGTCTGCGACTGTGGGCCGACGCTTCCCCCAAAGCCTTCGTGTACGGGTGACGGTCAGGGGGCGTCCAGGCCGGTGCAGTAGGCGATGGTCGCGTCGTCGGCCGCCACGGCGTGGCGCGCCTCGGCCTGCCGGACGCGGCCGATGATCGCGCCGGGGCCGTCCGACGCGAGGGCGGCCATGACCTCCGGCCAGCCGGCGAGGGCGAAGCGGTCCACGATGCGGCTCGCGCCGTTGCTGAGCAGCGCCGCGCCGGTCAGCCCGGCGACCGGGCAGGAGCCGGTGACCGCCTCGGCCGCCGCCCGGGGGTCGTCCTTGGCCACCCAGAAGCCGCCCGGCCGGTTGCGGTGGGCGCGCAGGTCGCCCAGGATGCGCCGGTGCTCGTCGCTCCCCTCGGCGACTCCACGCAGCGCGGCCTCGTACCGGCTGCTGATGACCACCTCGCGCGGGTCGGTGACGACGAGCGGCGCGCTGCCGGCGCGGTCGAGAACGACGGTCGCGTCACCGAGCACCAGGTGCTCGGCCCGGCCGCCGGACAGGCGCAGGACGGCCACGGCCGCCGACGGGCTGATCGGGGAGGTGACGTCGCAGGTGTCGCGGTGCTCGCCGGTCACCTGCTCGATGGCCTCGCCGAGCAGGTCCGCCAGGCCGCGCCCCGGCGCGTGCCAGAGCAGGGTGAGCAGGCCGCCGCCCAGCCGGGCGGCGTACCAGGCGACGCCGTGGCGGCAGAGCGATCCGGCGCCGGGGATGCCCGCGCCGTCGACCAGCACCGCCGCGGCCGGGACGGCGCCGGTGAAGTCCTCGTTCGCGCGGCCCGCGTGGGGGTCGGTCGCCATCGTCACCCGCATGCCGCGCTCGTCACCCCTTCGCGACCGGTCCGGCCTGGTTCTCCCACAGACTGCCATGCGGGAGCGTGACGGTCAGGACGTCGCTGGGGATGTCGGGCTCGACGCGGTGCCGCCGCCCGCGCGGGACGATGGCGGCCGTGCCGGCCACCAGCCTGACCACCTCCTCGCTCTCCCCCGGCCGTTCCGGGCGCACGTACAGGCGGATCTTCCCGATGAGGCAGGAGACGACGGTCTCGGCCTCGGGGTGGACGGTCCAGCGGCCGAGCCGGTCGTCGCCGGACCTGGCGTAGGTGGCGGTGAGCCGCCACCAGTCCCGGCCGGGGTCCGCGTCCGGGTCGCCGGTGTGGATCTCACCGCCCTGTCCGAGGTGGACGGCGGAGGCGTACAGGTCGATCGGGGTGATCGTCGGGCCGGAGCGTGCTTGCCGCCCGTCCGGGCGGGGCGGCGGCGAGTCGGGATCCATGCGGCCCATCCTCACCGCCGCCGCCCGCCGGGACATCCGCCATCCGTCGGGCATCTCGCCGGGAACGCGCGCCGTTCGGCGACGCGATCGCCGCCCTTGTCGGCTACTCGCCGGTTAGACGCGGGCGGTCGTCGCGGTGACGAGCTCGTCGGCGACCCACCGCGCGACGCCGTCCGGGTACGGGGCGGGCAGCCCCAGCACGACGTGCCCGAACCCGGCGGCGACCGCCTCGCCGATCGCCTCCCGGGTCTCCCCGGGCCGGTCGTAGGAGACCGGCAGGTGGATCGAGCGGGTGATCGAGGCGGGGTCGCGGCCCAGCTCGGCGCAGTAGCGGTCCAGCAGCGCCCCGCGCCGGACGGCGTCGCCGAGGTCGCCGCCCGGGACGTTCCACACGTCGGCGTGCTCGGCGGCCACGCGCAGCAGCGCGGACGAGCGCCCGCCGAGCACGATCGGCGGGCCGGGCCGCTGGACCGGCTTGGGGTTGCAGAAGGCTCCCGTGAGCCGGACGTGGCGGCCGTCGAAGTCGAACGGCTCCGGTTCGGCCCATAGCCGCCGGATGACGGCGCACGCCTCGGCCAGGCTCTCCATCGAGTGGGCGAAGTCGTGGAACGGCAGGCCGTGCGCCTCGTACTCGCGCCGGGCCAGCGAGTGGGAGGGACGCGAGCCCGCGCCGAGGCCGAAGTCGAGCCGCCCGCCCGAGACGACGTCGACCGTCGCGGCGATCTTGGCCAGCATCGCGGGCGGCCGGAAGCGGTTGCTGGTCACCAGCACGCCCACGCGCAGCCGCCGGGTCTGTGCCGCGAGCGCCGCGAGCAGCGTCCAGCCCTCGAAGGCGGGCCCGGTCAGGGGGCCGCCGATCGGCAGCAGGTGGTCGAACAGCCACGCGTGCTCGATCTCCGGGACGGCGTCGGCCTCCCGCCAGACCCGCAGGACGTCGTCGTAGCCGACCTGCATGGGCGCGGTCATGATCCCGAAACTGGTCATGGCGGCGGGGGCTCCCGTCACTTGGAGGTGATCCGGCCGAGCGGGCCCGCGCTCGCCGCCTGCCAGGCGGGGTCGCCCGGGTGCAGCGCGCCGCGCAGGTAGGCCGTGGTGAGCCGCTGGATCAGGGCGACGCGTTCCGGGTTCTCGTCGGTCGTCTCGGTGACGGCGTATCCGGAGATCCCGCCCAGCGAGTGCTCCGCCCCGTGCAGGGTGAGCAGGCTCTTGGGCGCCGGGCTCAGCGCGTAGGCGTCGGTGAACCACTCCGGTCCCCGTACGGTCAGCGCCGACTGGTCCTTGTCGCCCGCGACCACCAGGGCGGGCGTGGTCATCCCGGTGAAGTCCGGGTTCATGAACGGGAAGTGCTCGGCGGCGAACGGCGTCAGGTCGGCGCCGCCGGTGCCCGGCAGTGCGAGCAGCACCCCGGCCTTGACCCTGGGGTCGGACAGGTCCTCGCCCGGGACGCCGCCGGCATCGAGGACCCGGGCGCCCAGCAGCATGCTGGCGCTCTGGGCGCCCCAGGAGTGGCCGGCGACGGCGACGCGGCCGTGGTCGAGGCGGCCCGCCAGGCCGGGGACGGCGGCTTCGAGGGCGTCGAGCCGGTCGAGGACGAGCTGCAGGTCCCCGACGCGCAGGCGCCAGATCTCCGGGTGGCGCGGGTCGTCCGGCGTCAGGCCGAGCCTCCGCGAGTCGAGGTGGGTGGGCTGGACGACGACGAAGCCGTGCGCCGCCCAGTGGTCGGCGAGCGGGGCGTAGCCGTCCAGCGACTCGCCGAAGCCGTGCGAGAAGACGATCACGGGCAGGTCGCCGCCGGTCACCGGGGCCGACACCCGTACGTGCAGGTCGTCGCCCCGATGCGGGGCGGGCAGCGGCACGGGGCGCAGCGAGAGGACGGGAGCGGTGTGGCCGGGTCGGGACATGGGTCTCTCCTGGAGAGGCGGAAGGGGTGTGGCCTGGCGAAGGAGCGCCTGATCTGGCATCATGAGCCAAGCGGATCGGCGTTCCGCTTATGAATATACGGATCAGCGTTCCGTTTAGCAACACGGGTGATGGAGGCAGCAGCGCAGTGGCCGGCACAGGCAACGGATCGAAGTCGACAGCCCCCCGCAAACGGGCCGACGCCCGGCGCAACGAGCAGACGCTCCTGGAGGCGGCCGCCGAGGCGTTCATCGCCTCCGGCGTCGACGTGCCCGTACGCGACATCGCGGCCCGGGCCGGGGTGGGCGTCGGCACGATCTACCGCCACTTCCCCACGCGGGCCGAGCTCATCGTCGCCGTCTACCGCCACCAGGTCGAAGCCTGCGCCGAGGCGGGCCCCGCCCTGCTCGCCGGCAGCGACTCCCCGCACACCGCGCTGACCCGCTGGATCGACCTGTTCGTCGACTTCCTGGTCACCAAGCACGGCCTCGCCGAGGCGCTGCAGTCCGACGACACCACGTTCGCGGCCCTGCACGCCTACTTCCTCGACCGGCTCGTCCCGGTCTGCGCCGACCTGCTCGCCGCCGCCGCCCGAGCCGGTGAGATCCGCACCGACATCGGGGCCCTGGAGCTGATGCGCGGCGTCGGCAACCTGTGCATCGGCGCCGGCAAGGACCCCCGCTACGACGCCCGCCGCCTGGTCGCCCTCCTCCTCGCCGGCCTCCGCCTTCCCCCGGGCCGGCCATCATGAACGACCAGGTCATCCGTGGAGAGCTCCGCGACCAGCGCTTCCCCGGCGACTCCCCCGGCGTGATCTTCGACCGGGCCCGGCTGTCGAACGTGGACTTCTCCGGCATCCGCTTCACCGGTTTCCTGGCGTACGGCACCGAGTTCGAGGGGTGCGACTTCTCCGGCGCCGCCTTCGAGCGGCCCCTGCTGGGCAGCACCGGCACCGGCCTCGACGGCCGGCCGTGGGACGGCCTCTCCTGGCCGCAGACCGTCTACCGGAACTGCACCTTCGGCCGCACCCGCTTCCCGGCGCACACGTACTTCGGCAACGCCCGATTCGAGGGATGCCGGTTCGACCGCTCCCGCTTACGGGACCAGACGACCACCTTCGCGGCCGAGTTCGTCGACTGCGTCTTCACCGGCCGCGTGCACAACGTGAACTTCTGGGGCCGTCCGGATGGCGATCACGGCGCGCTGGGCCGGGAGCGCAACGCGTTCACCGGCAACGACTTCACCGCCGCCGAGCTCGAGCACGTCGCCTTCCTCCACATCGACCTGCGGGCTCAGCGCTTCCCCGGACCGCCCGGCTACGCGCTCCTCGACCGGATCGCCGACCGGGTGCAAGCGGTGCTGCCCCTGGTCGACGGCTGGCCGGACGAGCGGCACCGCGAGGAGGCCCGCTTCGCGCTGGGCTACCTCGCCGACCGCGCGGGCGCGGACAACGACGACCAGGCCCTGGTGAGCCCGGCGCGCATGGGCCGCAAACTGCCGCCCGCCCTCCGCGAGGAACTGTTCGCGGCGCTCAGACGCACGACCACCGATACAGCTGATGGCCGAGCCGCCTCGCTTCCCGGGCCAGGTCCCGCAGCGCGGTGATGCGGCCGGTCTCCCACTCCTCCAGCAGCTCGTCCTCGGCGTACGCGCGCAGCCGCGCGTCGTCCACGCCGGCGAGCGCGGCGACGGTCTCCGGCGCGATCCGCTCCACGCCCGCCGCCTCACCGTCGTCCACCACGGTCTCGCTGTCGCCGAACTCGCTGAGGTCACGCCCGCTGATCTCGGCGACCAGCACTTCGAGCTCGTCGACCCAGCCCTTGCAGTCGACGTACGGCAGCTTCGCGCCCGCCGGCCCGCCGGTCAGGGCCTGGCGGGCCACCTGCTCGGAGTCCGTGGTGAAGTAGCCGACCAGAACGCCCATGGCCGGTCACCTTACTGGCCGCCCCTGACAGCGGAGGGCGGCCTAGTCTGTTGAGGCATGACGCGCATCATCGCCGACATCTCGGTCTCCATCGACGGCTTCGTCACCGGACCGCGCCCCGGCCCCGACAACGGGCTGGGTGACGGCGGCGAGGCCCTGCACACCTGGGCGTTCTCCGACGACCCCGACGACCGCCGGATCCTGCGCGAGACGACCGCCCGCTCGGGCGCCGTCGTGCTCGGCCGCCGGCTCTTCGACGTGGTGGACGGGCCGCACGGCTGGGACGACACCTCCGGCTACGGCGCCGGTGAGGTCGGCAAGCCGGCGTTCGTGGTGGTGACGAGCTCGCCGCCGGAGCGGGTGCGGCTCGACGAGCTCGACTGGACGTTCGTCACCACCGGCCTGGCCGACGCCGTGGACGCCGCCCGCGAGCGCGCCGAGGCGGCGTCGGCGGCCGGCGGCGCGGACCTCGACGTCTTCCTGATGGGCGGCGGCGCCACGGTCGGCTCGGCGCTCGCCGCCGGGCTGGTCGACGTGCTGACGCTGCACCTCGCGCCCGTGATGCTGGGCTCAGGGACGCCGCTGTTCGCCGGCGGGCCGCCGCGCCCGCTGGTGCGGCGGAGCGTCACCGTGACCTCGACGGCGACGCACCTGACCTACGACGTCGGCTGACGGGTCACGGGGCGGGCGCCTGGGCGAGCGACAGGCTGTTGCCGTCCGGGTCGATGATCTCCACGTGGCGCACGCCGTTGCCGTAGGTCTCCACGGGCTCGTGCTCGATGCCGTGCGCGGCCAGCCGGGCCAGGATGTCGTCGAGGTCGGTCACCCCGAACGTGATCATCGTGCCGCCCACCCGTGAGGCCCGGACCGGCCGGTCGTCGAGGACGACCCACGCGTTCTCGCCGACCTGCCACAGCAGCTCGGCACCGATGATCTCGTCCGCGGGCCGCCCGAAGAACGCCTCGAACCACTTCCGCGATCTCTCCAGGTCGCTGACGCACACCACGCTGTGCAGGTCCACGGGAACCAGCTCCTTCCGTCCGTTCGCGGGGTGAGGCCCGCCCCGCGCCGGAAACTCATCGCCTCAGACTTCCTCCACGCTGCTCGGCTCGCGCCGGGACAGGTCGATGCCGAGCTCCTCCGCGGCGCGGAAGACGTCCTCGTCGGCGTCGCGCATCTCGATGGACATGCCGTCGCTGGAGAGCACCTCGACGTTGAGGCAGAGCGACTGCATCTCCTTCATCAGCACCTTGAAGGACTCGGGGATGCCGGGCTCGGGGATGTTCTCGCCCTTGACGACGGCCTCGTAGACCTTCACGCGGCCGGCGACGTCGTCGGACTTGATCGTCAGGAGCTCCTGCAGGGCGTAGGCGGCGCCGTACGCCTCCAGCGCCCACACCTCCATCTCACCGAAGCGCTGGCCGCCGAACTGGGCCTTACCGCCGAGCGGCTGCTGGGTGATCATGGAGTACGGGCCGGTCGAACGCGCGTGGATCTTGTCGTCGACCAGGTGGTTCAGTTTGAGGATGTAGATGTAGCCCACGGCGATGGGATAGGGGAACGGCTCGCCGCTGCGGCCGTCGAACAGCCGCGCCTTGCCGCTGCGCTCCACCAGCCGGTCGCCGTCGCGGTTGGCGATCGTGCTGCCGAGCAGGCCGATGATCTCCCGCTCGCCGGCCCCGTCGAACACCGGTGTGGCCATCTTGGTCCGCGGTTCGACCCGTTCGAGACCCTTGTCGCGCAGCCGCTCGGCCCAGGCGTCCTCGATGCCGGAGATGTCCCAGCCCTGGGCGGCGATCCAGCCGAGATGGGTCTCCAGGACCTGGCCGATGTTCATCCGGCCGGGCACGCCCAGCGGGTTGAGGATGATGTCGACCGGGGTGCCGTCCTCCAGGAACGGCATGTCCTCGACCGGCAGGATCTTGGAGATGACGCCCTTGTTGCCGTGGCGGCCGGCCAGCTTGTCCCCGTCGGTGATCTTGCGCTTCTGCGCGACGTGCACCCGGACCAGGTCGTTGACGCCGGGCGGCAGCTCGTCACCGGCGTCGCGCGAGAACGTCCGCACGTCGATGACCGTGCCGCGCTCACCGTGCGGCACCTTCAGCGAGGTGTCGCGGACCTCACGGGCCTTCTCGCCGAAGATCGCGCGCAGCAGCCGCTCCTCCGGGGTCAGCTCGGTCTCACCCTTGGGCGTGACCTTGCCGACGAGGATGTCGCCGGGGACGACCTCGGCGCCGATGCGGATGATCCCGCGCTCGTCGAGGTCGGCCAGGACCTCTTCGGAGACGTTCGGGATGTCACGGGTGATCTCCTCCGGGCCCAGCTTGGTGTCACGCGCGTCGACCTCGTACTCCTCGATGTGCACCGAGGACAGCACGTCGTCCTGCACCAGGCGCTGCGAGATGATGATCGCGTCCTCGTAGTTGTGCCCCTCCCACGGCATGAACGCGACCAGCAGGTTCTTGCCGAGGGCCATCTCGCCGCCGTCGGTGGACGGGCCGTCGGCGATGACCTGACGCGCCTCCACCCGGTCGCCCTCGGCCACGATCGGCTTCTGGTTGAACGAGGTGCCCTGGTTGGAGCGCTTGAACTTGGCCACCCGGTAGGTCGTGCGGGTGCCGTCGTCGTTCAGGACCGTGACGTAGTCGGCGGAGACCTCCTCGACCACCCCGGCCTTCTCGGCGCTGATGACGTCACCGGCGTCGGTCGCGGCACGGTATTCCATGCCGGTGCCGACCAGCGGCGCCTCGCTCCTGATCAGCGGCACCGACTGCCGCTGCATGTTCGCCCCCATCAGGGCCCGGTTGGCGTCGTCGTGCTCCAGGAACGGGATCATCGCCGTCGCCACCGACACCATCTGGCGCGGCGACACGTCGATGTAGTCGACCTCGGCCACCCGGACCAGCTCCGTCTCGCCGCCCTTGGTGCGCACCAGCACGCGGGACTCGGCGAACGACCCGTCGGGGTTGAGCACCGTGTTGGCCTGCGCCTTGACGAAGCGGTCCTCCTCGTCGGCCGTCAGGTAGTCGATCCGGTCGGTCACCTTCCCGTCGACGACCTTCCGGTACGGAGTCTCGACGAAGCCGAAGGCGTTGACCCGGGCGTAGCTCGCGAGATAGCCGATGAGGCCGATGTTGGGCCCCTCGGGCGTCTCGATGGGGCACATCCGGCCGTAGTGGGACGGATGCACGTCCCGCACCTCGAACCCGGCGCGCTCCCGTGACATGCCGCCGGGCCCGAGCGCGGACAGCCGCCGCTTGTTGGTCAGCCCCGCGAGCGGGTTGGTCTGGTCGAGGAACTGCGAGAGCTGCGAGGTGCCGAAGAACTCGCGCAGCGCCGCGACGACCGGGCGGATGTTGATCAGCGTCTGCGGCGTGATCGCCTCGACGTCCTGCGTCGTCATGCGCTCGCGCACGACGCGCTCCATCCGGGCCAGGCCCAGGCGGACCTGGTTCTGGAT
>NZ_JBFANJ010000031.1:0-63267 GCF_040674795.1 Nonomuraea sp. NPDC049725
CGTGATCTGGCACAACGACAAGACCGGTCAGCCCATCGCCCGCTCACTCACCGCCTACGACCACTGATCCCAACCCCTTGGAATCAATCATCTAGCGGGACCCGCCGGGTCAGCCGGGCCGGCGGCCGTACCGGGCGCGGAGGGCGGATTTGTCGGGCTTGCCGGAGCCGGTGCGGGGCAGGTCGTCCATCAGCCACAGCCGCCGGGGCTCACAGGCCGGACCGAGCGCCCCGCGCACCAGCTCGCGCAGCTCCGACTCATCGGCCCGCCCGGCGACGGCCGCCCCCACGCCCCCGTCCGGCAGCGCGAACACGGCGGCGTCGGACACCCCGGGGTGCCCGGTGAGCACCTGTTCGACCGGATAGGCGTGCACGCCGGGCGGCAGCCCGCTCCCGGCCCGGTCCACCAGGAACAGGTGGCGGCCTTCGGCGGGCGGCGTGAGGCGGCCGAGGTCGCCGGTGCGGACCCAGCCGTCGCGCAGCGTGGCCGCGGTGAGCCCGGGGTCGCCCAGGTAGCCGGTCATGACCTGCGGCGAGCGCGTCCACACCTCGCCCACCTCGCCGTCCGGCACGCGGGCGCCGCGCTCGTCGCGGATCTCCAGCTCCACCCCCGCCACGGCCCGGCCCACGGACGCGAGCAGCCCCGGCCGCGCGTGGTCGGCGGGCGACAGGGTGGTGACGAACCCGCCCTCGGTCAGCCCGTACGACTGCCGCACCACGCGGCCCAGCGCCTCGACGGCCTCCCGGCTGCGGGCCGGCACCGCCGGGGCTCCCCCGTACAGGATCTGGCGCACGCCGGGCACGTGGCCGAGCCGCCGGGCCAGGCCGTAGAAGCCGAACGGCGGCCCGGCCAGCACATGGGTGACGCCCTCGCGGGCGATCAGCTCGCGTTCGCGCCCGGTGTCCTCGGCGGTCGCCAGGACCGCCGTGCCGCCGGTGGCCAGCGTCCACAGCGCGGTCAGCGTGGGCAGGTGGAAGCCCGGCCACACCAGGAAGCGCCACGCCCCGGGCCCTATCAGCGCCCTGGCCGCGCCGAGCTGCGCGGCCTCGACGGCGTGGCTGTAGGCGACGGCCTTGCGCTCCCCCGTCGTGCCGTTGGTGAACGTCACCGACGCCAGGCCCCGGCCGGCCGGGATCGTCGCCGTCCCGGCGCCCGCGGTGGCGAGCAGCCGGTCGAGCGGGCCGTGGACGGGCACCGGGCAGATCCGCAGCAGCGCCTCGGCGTCCTCCTGCCGCCCGGCCTCGTACAGCAGGGTCGTGGCGCCCGTCGCGCGCATCGCGCGGGCGGCGGTCTCCGGCGGCAGCCCGGCGGGCACCAGGATGGCCGGGCAGCCGAGCGCGAGCGTCACGAGCCGTCCGGCGAGCGACTCCGGCCGGCCGCCGTACAGCAGGGCGATCGCCTGCCCGGCGCGCACGCCGCGCGCCTCCAGGGCGGCGGCGGCCGAGGCCGTCATGGCCAGCACCCGCTCCCCGCTCAGCCGCTCCTGCCCGCACACCAGCGCGTCCCGGGGCCCGGCCGCGGTCAGCCCGCGCACCAGCGCCTCCCCGAACCCGGGCGTCCGGGCGGGCCTGGACCGCCCGGAGGCCCGGCGGCCGGCCCGCAACGGGTCCGGCCCGCCGGGCGGAACCCGGCGGGCCGTCGTCCCGCTCATCCCGCCCGCCTGCCCAGCAGCACCGGCAGCGACCGGGTGCTGTTGCCCAGCACCGTGCCCAGCGGCCGGGTGCCGCTGGCGGGCCCGGCGAGCTTCATCTCCGGGAAGGCCGAGAACAGCGCGGCCAGCGCCACCTCGCCCTCCATCCGGGCCAGCGGCGCCCCCAGGCAGAAGTGCGGCCCGTGCCCGAACGACAGGTGCCCCGGCTGCGGCGCCGCCGCGTCGAACCGGCAGGCCCGCTCGCCGTACTGGTCGGGGTCGCGCCCGGCGGAGGCGAAGCAGGCCAGCACCGCCTCCCCCTTCCGCACCGTGACCCCGTCGATCTCCAGGTCCCGTACGGCGTAGCGCATCGGGAAGTGGGCGACCGGCGAGTCCCAGCGCAGCGTCTCCTCCACGACCGCGCTCCACGGCAGCGAGCCGCCGAGCACGAGGTCGAGCTGGCCCGGCTGGGTGAGCATGGCCCGGATGGCGTTGGTGATGAGGTTGACGGTCGTCACATGCCCGGCGATGAACAGCAGCTCGATCGTGTCGAGCAGCTCCGAGCGCGTCAGCCGCTCCCCGTCCTGCTCGCGCACGCTGATCAGGTCGGTGATCACGTCCTCGCCCGGCGTGCCGCGCCGCACCTCGATGACCTTGTCGAGCAGCACGTACAGGGCGTCGCGGGAGCCGCTGACGTCGTCCGGGCCGTCGCCGACGCGGGCGGCCACGTCGGTGAGCTCGTGCAGCTCGTCGCGCATGCCGGGCGGGATGCCCATCAGCTCGGAGATGACGTCGCGCGGCAGCGGGTAGGCGTAGTGCAGCCGCAGGTCGACGGGCTCGGGCGGCAGTGCGGCCAGCTCGTCGACGAGCGCGGCGGCCATCCGCTCGATTTCGGGCCGCAGCCCCTGCACCCGGCGGGCGGTGAACGCCTTGATCAGCGGCCCGCGCAGGCGCTTGTGGGTCTCGCCCTCGGAGTTCAGCATGGACGTGTCCGAGGTGATCTTCTCCACGGCCGTCGCCTTGCGGACTTCGGCCCGGCCCTCAGGAGCCCAGTGGCTGACGTCCCTGGACAGGTCGGGGTGGGCCAGCACGGCCGCCAGCGTCGCGTAGCGGGTGGCCGCCCACGCGCGCACCCCCTCGACCTCGACCGGGACCAGCGGCCCCGCCTCCCGCAGCCGCTCGTTGTCGGCGTGCACGTCCGGGGTGGCCGGGTCGAGCACGAAGGCCCGCCCGGTCTCCCGGCTCTCCTGTTCGGTCGTCATGGTCATCCGGCCCTTTCCACGGCCAGGTCCGCGACGTCGAGCCACGGGTCCTTGCCCAGGTAGAGATCGCGGACGAGCTCCCCGGCGGCTGGCGCGTTGCACAGCCCGTGCCCGGAGAACCCGGCCGCGTACAGGAACGCGGGCGGCCCCGGCCGGTGCCCGATGAACGCCGTCTTGTCCGGGCTGGCGTCCCGCACGCCGCTGATCGCCGGGTGCAGCGCCACCCCGGCCAGGCGCGGGTACGTGGCGGCCAGCCGCTCCGCGACGCGGGCGCGCCAGGCCTCCCTGTCCCGGTCCGGGTAGCCCATGCCGATCAGGATCCGGTCCCCGCGCAGCCGCATGAGCAGGCCGCTCGCGGCGTGCAGGGTGACCGGGACGGACGGGATGGGCGACAGCTCGGTCAGCGGGTCGGTCAGCAGCAGCTCCTGGGTGACCGGCTCGGTGAGCGGCAGGTCGACGCCCGCCGACCGGGCGAGCGGCGCGGACCAGGCGCCGGCGGCGCACACGACGGCCTCGGCCGTGATCGTGCCGTCGGTGGTCTCGACCCGGCCCCGGTCGGGGTCGACGGAGAGCACCGGGCAGCCGGTGCGCAGCTTCGCCCCGGCCCGCCTGGCGCCCTCGGCGTATCCGGCCACGATCGCCGCCGTGTCCGACACGTACGCCTGGGGCGACCAGGCGGCGGCCAGCAGCGGCAGGTCGGGGCCGACGAGCGGGTTGAGCCGGCGGGCCTCTCCCGCGTCGACGAGCTCGACGCGCACTCCGGCCGCCCGCTGCGCGGGCAGCTCGGCCTCGATCGCCGCCACCTGTTCCGGCTCGGTGAGCAGCACCAGGTAGCCGACCTGCCGCAGCGGCACCTGGGCGGCCGGCCGCGACCCGAAGGCCTGGTAGGCCTCCAGGCTGCGGACGGCCATCGCCGAGCTGACCGGGTTGCCCGCGAAGTACGACCTGACGACGTCGGCCGTGGCCCTCGACGCGCCGGACCCGAGCTCGCCGCGCTCCAGCAGCACGGTGCGCACCCCGGCCTCGGCCAGGTGGTAGGCGATCGACAGGCCGATGACCCCGCCGCCGATGACGACGACCTGCGCCTGCGCGTTCACCCGAGCGCTCGCACGCGCCGCAGGTGGTCGCCCACCTGCCAGGGGAACAGGTGCAGGTTCCAGCCGCCGAGGCAGTTGACGTACAGGGCCATGTGCGACATGACCGCGATGAAGTCCTCGCGGTCGTCGAGCCGGTCCAGGACGTCGAACAGCCTCTCGGTGAACCCCCACAGCGTCTGCAGGCCGCAGTAGCCGAGGAACTCGGCCGGGGTCTTGGCCAGGACCCTGGCCATCTGGTGCAGCGACTCCATCGGCATCTGCTCGTGGGCGGCCCGCACCAGCCCGCCGTAACAGGCGTAGCCGAGCGGCCGGGTCTCGCCGTTGACGAACAGCAGCGTCGTGAGGACGGTCTCGAAGCTGCCCGCGTTCGAGGTGATGCGGCCTTCGTGCAGGTCGACCAGTTCCTGCGGCGGGACCAGCCAGATCCGCTCGGTCTCGGCGTGCAGGTCGGCGATCAGGGCGTCGACCTCCGGGTCGGACACGGTCAGGCGGGGCAGGCTGTGCCCGAAGCTCTCACCGGCCCTTCTGACCTCGGCGATGACGGGTTTCTTGGTGCGGTAGACCGCCTCCCAGACGGCCTGGCCGGCCTCGACGAGCGTGTCGAGGTCGCCTTCGGTGATGCGGCCGATGGGCGTGGCCGGCATCGGCTCGGTGAGTTCGCCGTACTTGATCCCGAGGTGTTGCAGCCGGGATGAGAAGATCGTGCCGTCGGGCACGGTCCGCCGGTCCACCGAGTGCGTGGCTGCTTGGTGCAGCATCTGGTGGACCGGAGCTACGTGATAGAGGTGATGGCCCGCCACCAGGGCATGGCCCTGCAGGCTGCGGTACGGCAGCGCGTCCCACAGGCTCTGTGCCAGAGCGGCGTTGCGCTCGTCCAGTTCTGCCGTGACGGCCATGCCCAAGCTGGGCCAGCCGATTTCTACGCGTCTCACAGTAGTCACAGTGTGTATTTGTACCCATGCATATCGTGACATATCAGGAGGGGTGCCTGGTTGTCCTTTGCGTTGTTACGCTCGGCTGGCCAAGTAAGCGCTTCCTTGCCCCCGGAGGGACGATGCACTGCGATCCCCGGTTCGCCCGCGTGCGCGAGGTGTTCGAGCGGCAGTTCGCCGACGGACAGGAGCTCGGCGCCGCCTTCGCCGTCTACCATCGCGGCGAGCTGGTCGTCGACCTGTGGGACGGGATCGCCGACCGGCACACCGGGCGGCCATGGCTGCGCGACACCCCGGCGTTCGCGTACTCCTGCACCAAGGCGCTCACCGCGACCGTCCTGCTCCAGCTCGCCGAGCGCGGGCTGGTGGACCTGGCCGCGCCGGTGGCCGACGTGTGGCCGGAGTTCGCCGCCCGTGCGGTCACCGTCGAGCACCTGCTCACCCACCAGGCCGGGCTGCCGGTGATCGAGACGCCGGTGCCCGTGGCGGAGTTCGGCGACCAGCCGGCGATGGCCGCCCGGCTGGCGGGCCAGGAGCCGCTGTGGGAGCCCGGGTCGGCGCACGGCTATCACGCGCTCACGTACGGGTTCCTCGTCGGCGAGGTCGTGCGGCGGGTGACGGGCAAGTCCGTCGGCGAGCTGGTGGCGGCGGAGATCGCCGGGCCGCTCGGGCTGGACCTGTGGATGGGCGCGCCGGACGACGTCATCGCCCGCGCCGCCCGGATCACGGGCCCCGCCCGCCGCCCCGCGACGCCCGCCCCGGAGCCCGCCCCGGAGGCCCCCTCGGAGGCCGCCGCGCCCCGTGAGGCCCCTGGTGGGGGTGACGTGGTCGACCGGATGGCCGCGGCGGCGCGGGACCCGGAGAGCCTGATGAACCGGGCGCTCGGCAACCCGGCGATGCGGCTCCTCGACGGCGGCGCGAACCACCCCGTCATCCTGCGCGCGGGCTGGCCGGCGGCGGGCGTCGTCACCACGGCCGCCGGGCTGGCCGGCTTCTACCGGGCGCTGGTGGCGGGCGAGCTGCTGCGGCCCGCGACGCTGGCCGACGCGATCCGGCCCCGGGTCGCGGGGCCCGACCGGGTGCTGGTGGTCGACAGCTCGTTCGGGCTCGGGTTCATGCGGCCGTCGATGACGTTCCTGATGCCGTCGCGCACGGCGTTCGGGCACAGCGGGATGGGCGGGTTCCTCGGGCTGGGCGATCCGGAGCACGAGCTGGCCGTGGGCTACGTGATGAACCGGATGGCCGACATGGTGTCGGGCAGCATGCGGGCCTACCGCCTGACGGAGGCGGTGTACGCGTCGCTGCCGGATATTTCGTGACAACCGGAACCTCGGGTGAGAACGTCGAATCCTGGACGGTCTGCCTTGGGGGTTCGACTTGGTCCCTGGTTATCGCGACGTACGCCAGCTGGGCGAGGGCCGGACCGGCCGCGTCTTCCTCTCCACGTACCAGGCCACCGGGGCGCACGTGGCCATCAAGTACCTGAACGCCACCCTGCGCCGCGACGACGCCTTCATGGCCCGCTTCGCCGAGGACGCCGCGATCCTGGTGGAGCTCGACGACCCCGGCGTGGCCAGGACGTACGAGTACGTGCGGACGGGCAGCCGGGCGGCGGTCGTGACCGAGCTGGTCGACGGGGTGTCGCTGCGCGCGATCCTGGCCGAGCACGGCCGGGTGCGCCCCGAGGCCGCGCTCGCCCTGGTCAAGGCCGTGCTGGGCGGTCTGGCCGCCGCCCACGAGCGAGGGCTGGCGCACCGCGACGTCCAGCCGGGCAACGTGCT
Organism: Nonomuraea sp. NPDC049725; assembly: GCF_040674795.1. NCBI lineage: Bacteria > Bacillati > Actinomycetota > Actinomycetes > Streptosporangiales > Streptosporangiaceae > Nonomuraea > Nonomuraea sp. NPDC049725. The sequence continues at coordinate 6,703 of NZ_JBFANJ010000031.1, forward strand.
CGTCCAGGCCGACGGGGCCGTCAAGCTGACCGACTTCGGCGTCGTGGCGCACGCCGAGGAGCCCGGCGTCCCGCCCGGCAGCCCGCCGTACATGTCGCCCGAGCTGTGGACGCGCGGCGAGGCCGGGCCGCCCGCCGACCTGTACGCGACGGCGTGCGTGCTCTTCGAGGCCGTACGGGGCCGCGTGCCCTACCGGGGTGACGACGTCCCGGCGCTGCGCGACAGGCACCTGGTGGAGCCGGTGCCGCTGGAGGTCGCCCCGGACTCCCTGCGCAACCTGCTCCGCCTCGGCCTCGCCAAGGACCCCGCCGCCCGGTTCGCCTCGGCCCGCCGGTTCGCCGCCGAGCTGGAACGTGACGCCCTCACCGCGTACGGGCCCGAATGGGAGAAACGCGGACGCCGCCACCTGGGCGAGCTGGCCACCCTGCTGGCCCTCCGGTTCCCGCTGGCCGACGCGGCTCCGGCCGCACGACCCCGCGCGGAGGCGACGGCTCGCAGCTCCCCCGCCGCCTCCCCGTCCGGGGACGCGCCCCGGCCCTCCCGTGGGGCGCGGAGGGGGCGCGGGCCGGCGTGGGCGGCCGGGGTGCCGACGCATCTGTGGCTGGCGGGCGCGACGTTGGTGGCGGTGGCGGTCACGCTGCTGATGACCGAGGGCCGGGTCCCGCCGGGCGCGGTGCTGCTCCCCCCGGACGACACCCCGAGCGCGCTGGACCCGGTCACCACCACCCCCGACAGGCGCGACCCGCCGCCCGGCACCGCGCCCCCCGCCGACCGCCGCGCCACGCGCACGCCCACGCGCACGCCGACGCCCCGGGCCCCTACGGCGACGGCGTCGGCGGTGCGGCCGTCCGCCGCGCCCACCCCGACCCCGCCCCCGACCCCGCCCCCGACTCGGCCGCCGGCTCCCCCGTCGGTGCGGGAGGCGGGCGTCCTGGCCTGGGACGGCTCGGCGGGCTCGGTGCGCGTCCTGGCCGACGGCCCGGGCCCCATACGCCTGCGGATCGCGTACCTGCGACGGGAGAACGGCGGCGAGGCCCGCGAGGTGGGCCAGGAGACGCGCACCCTCACGGGCCGCACCGCGTACACGGCCCAGGTGGGCCGCACCCCGGCGGCGGTGCCCTGCGGCGACCGGGCGTACCTGGCGATCCTCGCCATGACGGAGCCGGCCGCCGCCAACGGCCCCCAGATCCGCGAGGTGCCCGTGGACGGCCCTCCGTGCCCGACCCGCACCCCCGCCACGCCGTCCCCGTCGCCCGCCACCACCCACCCGACGCCGGAGGCGGCCCCGGCCACCGGCTGAGGCCGGGCACACCGCAGGATGCGGCGGCGCGGCCGGACGCCGGATGCTGGGAGCACGACCAGCTCAGGGGAGGCCAGTGTGAGGCTCGGCAACGTGCTGATTCCCGTCACCGATCTGGACCAGGCGATCGCGTTCTACGGGCTGCCGGTGCGGTTCCGGGACGGCGACAGGTTCGCGGCGCTGGACGCGGGCGGGGTGACGATCGCGCTGGCCGGTCCGGCCGAGCACGTCACCGCGTCGGCCGCGCCCTCGTATCGGGTGGACGACACGGCGGCGGCGGTGGCGGAGCTGGCGGCGCGCGGCGCCGAGGTGGTGCGGGCGCCGGAGGCGGGGCCGCACGAGACCCGGGCGGTGCTGCGCGACCCGTCGGGCAACGTCTTCGTGCTCTATTCGCCGCTCTGAGCGGCGCCCCGGACCGGCAGCCCGTCGCGCACCCAGGCGGCGGGGGTGACGAACAGCCCGGCCGCCTCCACGAGCACCGTGCCGTCGGGCGCGCTGATGCGGCCGCCGGCCCAGTTCTTGCGGCCCTCCGACCGCGTGTGCTCGGCCGTGGCGACGACGGGGGCGCCGTACGGGACCATCGCCCGGTAGGTCATGGTGAGCGAGACGGTCACGCCCGCGAACCCGGCGGCGGCGTTGGCCTGGCCGAGCAGGTGGTCGAGCACCATCGCGCTGATGCCGCCGTGGACGCCGCCGGGCGGCCCCTCGTGCAGCGGCCGGAACGTCACCTCGGCCCGCACCCCGGCCGCTGTCCGCTCGACGACGAGCGGGAGGGCGAACGGGTTCGCCGCGCCCACGACGGCGTTGCCGAGGGCGCGCAGGCTGCCGTCGGGGGCGATCTCGTACGGGTGCGGGGCCGGGCCGCCGGATCCGCCGAGCCGCCTGGTCAGGGCCTCCAGCTCGGCGGCGACGGCGGCCAGCTCGTCCGGGGGCGCGCCGGTGGTGGCCACGGCGTCCATGAGGCGTCTGGTCCGCTCGGCCAGCTCGGTCAGCGCCTCAGCTCTGGCTCCGTCGGTGGCGGCCTCGATCGTCATGATGGTCCACGCTACCGAATTCCGTTCTAAACGGGAACGACACGCCCGGTTCGGTAGATCTTTTGAGGTTTTATCACCTTTGTCGTGACACTTCCGTAACATAGCTGACCTGCGGTATCGGCCATGGGCAACGGATGGCAGTGTCTTTGCGCGTGCTTGACCTGCCGTTACGTGCCGGTAGCCTCCTGCATCACGGACGAACACAGGTCTCCGGTTCGTCACGACCGTCCCAGGACTACCCCTGGTACCCCGGGACGCTCGTGCCGAAACCGGCCCGGCTCGGAAGGGTTCCCCCGCACTTCCATGACGACCCCAGAGATGAAGAAGTTCATCGATCTTCTCGAGAGCCAGCTCGGCTACTCGGAGAAGGCCGGCGCGTACACCAAGTTCGGCGACTGGTACGGCTCCAACGTCGAGTTCGACGCCGACTACACCGGCGCGCCCTGGTGCGACATGTTCCTCTCCTGGGCGGCCACCAAGCTCGGGTACGAGGAGTGGATGGGGCAGTTCGCCTGGACCGTGGCGCACGCCAAGTGGTTCAAGCGGCAGGACGCCTGGGGCACCAAGCCGCAGCCCGGCGCGTTCGTCTTCTACGACTGGAGCGGCACCAACGACATCGACCGCATCGACCACGTCGGGGTCGTCACCCGCGTCGAGGGCGGCCGGATCTTCACCATCGAGGGCAACATCGACGGCGGCGTCGCCAAGCGCAAGGAACGCGACACCAGCAAGGTCGTCGGCTACGGCTACCCGTGGAAGATCAAGGAACGGCTGGACGAGAAGGAGGCCCAGCGCGTCCTGAAGGAGGCCGGCACCCGATCCGCCGAGGCGGGCACCTACCAGCCGTCCGAGCAGCTCACGACGCTGATCCCGCGCGCCGAGAGCGACCTGCGCATCCCCCTCGCCGCCCCCACGCCCGGGGCCCGCACCGGCTCGCTGCAGAACCTGGAGATCGCCTCGCCCGACTCCGGCCGGACCGAGTCGGGGCGGGCCCAGCCCAAGACCGAGTCCCGCACCCGGCCCGACGCCCCCGCCACGGCCGCCAAGCCGGCCAAGGACGCCAAAACCGCCACCGCGCCGCAGGCCCAGGTGGGAGCGCCGTCCGCCGACGGCAAGGCCGCGTCCGCCGCGCCCAAGCCCGGCAAGCACGCCAAGCACTCGACCGCCGACACCAGCGCGGCCACCACCGGGCCGATGCCCGCCATCGTGGACGCCTCCATCGCCACCCCGGCCGCGCCCGCCGACTCCACCACGCTGGTCACCTCCGCCCTCGTCGCGGCGCTCGCGGTGCTGGCCATCGCCAAGACCAGGAGCCTGCGCCTGCGCCCGGCCGGCCGTGCCGTCGCCGCCGCCGCTGTCGCCGCGCCTCCCGCCGCCCCGGCCCACCGCCGCCGCAAGCCGCGCAAGCGCGTCTCCCTGGCCGCCAGGCGCGACGCCGTCGAGCTGGCCGCGCCGCCCAAGCTCCTGGACGCCGCCGAGCCCGTCAGCGCGCTCCGCTCCCTCCAGGACACCGCCACGCCGGTCACCACCCCGCGTGAGCCCCTCGTCGTCCCCACCGCCGCACCGGCGACCACAGGGCCGTTCGAGCCCATCGTCATCCCGGTCACCGCCTCGGTCGCCCCCATCGTCATCCCCCCGGCGACGACCCCCTTCAACGCCTTCACCCGCCTCCCGGAAACCACCGGCGAGTTCGCCCGCATCCCGGCGACGACCGGCGAGTTCGCGCGGCCGGTGTTCTCGGACGGGGCCGCGCTCGTGCCGGGGGGCAGCGCCGACACGTTCGACGCGTTCGACGCGTTCGCCCGGCCGCCTGTCCGCCAGCACGGTTACGCCGGGCGGCGGCGGCGCTACGAGCATCCGATCGAGGAGCCGGGGTTCGCCGCCGACGCTCCCCCGCGCGGGCGCCGGCACCGCAACGGGGGCGTGTCGCCGCAGTACCTGGAGCCGTTCGCGCAGGACGCGCCGCTGCGTGGCCGCCGCCACCGCACGGCCGCCCAGCAGGCGCGTACGGCGGCGCACCAGCAGATGGCGCTGACGGGCCCGCCGCAGCGGCAGTCGTCGGAGGACACCGCCCCCTCCCGGGGCGGCGGCGCCCGCCGTACGGCCCACCAGCGCCGGGGCCGTCACCGCGCCTGACCGGACCCCCGGGCCGGAGGGCGGGCGACGGGCCCGCCCTATGCTCGGGAGGACCACGAGCCGCGAAGGAGTCTCATGTCCTACCCCGAACCCCGCTATTTCGGCGAGAGCGGCGAGCGGAACGCCGTGCTGCGCCCCGCCGACGCGCCGCCCGACCTGCAGATGGGCGGCGGAGGCGCCGCCCACTACCTGGGCACGGGCGCGAGCACGAACGGCGCGTTCGGGCTCTACCGGTGGGAGATGGGGCCGCGGCCGTCAGGCCCGGCGCCGCACTTCCACCGGACCATCACCGAGTCCTTCTACGTGCTGTCCGGCACGATCCGGCTCTACGACGGCACGACCTGGATCGACGGGAAGCCGGGCGACTTCCTGTTCGTGCCCGAGGGCGGCGTCCACGCCTTCCGCAACGAGTCCGGCGAGCCGGCGTCGATGCTGATCCTGTTCACGCCGGGCGCGCCGCGGGAGGCGTACTTCGAGGAGAGCGTGGCGCTGATGGCGAGCGGCCGGCAGCCCAGCGCCGAGGAGCTGGCCGACCTCTACCTGCGCCACGACCAGTACATGGTCTAAATCAGACCGAGGGCGAGCATCGCGTCCGCCACGCGGCGGAAGCCGTCGATGTTGGAGCCGGCGACGTAGTTGCCCGGCATGCCGTACTCGTCGGCGGTCTGCAGGCAGCGGCCGTGGATGTCGCGCATGATCTCCTGGAGCCGGTGCTCGGAGAACTCGAACGTCCAGGAGTCGCGGCTGGCGTTCTGCTGCATCTCCAGGGCGCTGGTGGCGACGCCGCCGGCGTTGGCGGCCTTGCCGGGGCCGAAGGCCACGCCCGCGTCAAGGAAGATCTTGATGCCTTCGGGCGTGGTGGGCATGTTGGCGCCCTCGCCGACGGCCAGCAGGCCGCCTTCGACGAGGTGGGCGGCGTCGCGGCCGGTGATCTCGTTCTGCGTGGCCGACGGCATGGCGACCTGGCAGGGCACCTCCCACACGCTGCGGCCGGGCACGAACGAGACGTGCTCGCCGCGGCGCTCGGCGTAGACGTCGAGCCGGGCGCGCTCGACCTGCTTGATCTGCTTGAGCAGCTCCAGGTCGATGCCCTTGTCGTCGAGGACGTAGCCGGAGGAGTCGGAGCAGGCCACGACCGTGCCGCCGAGCTGCTGGACCTTCTCGATGGTGTAGACGGCGACGTTGCCGGAGCCGGAGACGACGACCCGCTTGCCGTCGAACGACGTGCCGCGCGCCTTGAGCATCTCGTCGACGAAGAAGGCGCACCCGTAGCCGGTGGCCTCGGTGCGTACCTGGGCGCCGCCGTAGGCGAGGCCCTTGCCGGTGATGACGCCGGACTCGTACCGGTTGGTGATGCGCTTGTACTGGCCGAACAGGAAGCCGACCTCGCGCCCGCCGACGCCGATGTCACCGGCGGGGACGTCGGTGTACTCGCCGATGTGGCGGTAGAGCTCGGTCATGAAGCTCTGGCAGAAGCGCATGATCTCGCGCTCCGAGCGGCCCTTGGGGTCGAAGTCGGAGCCGCCCTTGCCGCCGCCGATGGGCAGCCCGGTGAGGCTGTTCTTGAAGATCTGCTCGAAGCCGAGGAACTTCACGATTCCCAGGTAGACGGACGGGTGAAAGCGCAGGCCGCCTTTGTACGGGCCGAGGGCGCTGTTGAACTCGACCCGGAAGCCGCGGTTGATGTGCACCTCGCCGCGGTCGTCCTCCCACGGCACGCGGAAGATGATCTGCCGCTCGGGCTCGCAAATACGCTCTATGATCTTCGATTCGGCGTATTCAGGGTGCTTGCCGAGCACTGGGCCGATGCTTTCCAGCACCTCGCGCACCGCCTGGTGGAACTCGATCTCCCCAGGATTGCGGCGCAGGACGTTGTCATAGATCGACGACAGTTTCTCGTGCAACACGGATTCTCCCCACTCATTTGCATTCGCCCCTCACCTTAAGAGGTGCGCATTTGTGAGAAGTCGCCGGGACCCCGAAACGGGTCGCACGCTGCGTGACGGACTCTTACTCTGTGTGGCGAACGCGAACCCCCACGAGGAGACACGATGATCCGCGACTTCGCCCTGGCCGCCCTCGCGGGCGCCGCGCTCGGCACCGCCTCCCCCGCGCAGGCGACCGACGTGCCCGCCTACACCTGCGACAACCTGCGCGGCGACCCGGCGACGACCGTGCTGTACGGCTCCTGCGAGGCCACTCCGGGGGCGGTCACCTCGGGTGAGTTCGCCGGCGAGGTGACCGGCCAGACCCGGCAGTACGCGATCCGCATCCGGTGCACCGGCGGCGGCCGGGCGGCGCTGCCGGGCGAGGTCCTGATGCAGGACTGCACCCGCGTCGGTTAGCTCCCGGCGTGGGCGCCCTCGACGGGCCGGCGGCCGGGCAGCAGCCGGACGAGCCCGCAGCAGGCCACGAGGGCCGCGGCGACCACCGTCAGCCCGGCGGTGACGCCGCCGGCGGTGTGGAGGTAGACGGTGGTGACGGCGGCGGCGCCGACGCTGTTGGCCAGTTGCTGGCTGGCCGACAGGGCGCCGCTGGCGCTGCCCGACTCTCTGGCGTCGACGCCGCCGAGCGTGACCTGGTAGACGCTGCCGAAGCAGGAGCCCAGGCCGAGCCCGATGACGAGGACGGGAGGGACGAGCGCCCAGACGGCCGGTCCGGTGCCCAGCGCGAGCAGCCAGAGCGCGCCGGTGAGCGTGATGAGCAGCCCGGTCAGGATGAGCCGGCGGCCGAGGCGGTCCAGCAGCCGGTGTGAGGCGACGGAGGCGACGACGATGCCGGCGGCGAGCGGCGCCAGGCTGGCGGACGCCTGGGTGGGCGTGCGGTGCAGCGCGTCCTGGAGGAAGAGCGCGAGCAGGAACAGCAGGCCGGAGACCGCGGCGTTGAACACCAGGCCGAGGGTCAGCCCGGAGACGAAGCCGCGGTTGCGCAGCAGTGAGGGTTCGAGGAGCGGGCTCGGCGCGGTGCGCTGACGCCGGGCGAACAGGACGAAGAACGCCGCTCCCGCCGCCAGGCAGGCGACGGCCCGGGGCGTCCAGCCGTGGCCCGCGCCGTCGATGAGCCCGTACAGCAGGCCGAGCATGGCGGCGGCGAGCAGGCCGGAGCCGGGGCCGTCGACCTTGACGGCGCGCTCCCCCTCGTCGCGGGGCAGCAGCCGGACGGCGAGGACGACCGCCAGGCCGCCCAGCACGATGTTGATCAGGAACATGGCGCGCCAGCCGAGGCCGAGCAGGTCGGCGTCGATGAGGACGCCGGCCAGGATCGGCCCGCCGATGGACGCCAGGCCGAGGGCGGGGGCGAAGACGCCGAACGCCTTGCCGAGCTCCTCGCGGGGGAACACGGCGCCGAGGATGCCGAACCCCTGCGGGATCAGCAGTGCCCCGAGCGCCCCCTGGAGCAGCCGGAAGACGACGATCGAGACCGGGTCCCAGGCCAGGCCGCAGGCGACGGAGGCGAGGGTGAAGCCGGTGACGCCGATGAGGAACAGGCGGCGGCGGCCGTACTTGTCGCCCAGGCGTCCGCCGACGACGAGCAGGACTCCCATGGACAGCGCGTAGGCGCTGCCGAGCCATTGGATGAGGGGCTCGCCGCCGGACAGGTCGGCGGCGATGGTGGGCGCGGCGAGGTTGGTGATCGTCGCGTCGAGGAGGTCGAGGATGGCGGCGAACAGGACGACGACCAGGACGGCCCAGCGTCTCCGGCCGGTGGTCACAACTGTGGACAAGGGGGGTTCTCTCGTTCAGCGCCGGGTGAAGGCCGCGGCGTTCTCGGCGGCCCACTGGCGGAAGGTGCGGGCGGGGGCGCCGAGGAGGGTCTGGGTGGTGTCGGCGATGGCGGCGGGCTGCCGGGAGGCGGTGGCCCACCAGGCGAGGAGCGATCCGGCGGACGCGGCCGGCATGTAGCGGGTGAGCTGGCGCTCGGCCTCCTCGTGGGTGATCCGGACGACGGGGATCTCGTGCCCGGCGACCTCGGACAGGATGGCGAGCTGCTGCCTGAAGGTGAGCCCTTCGGGGCCGGTGAGCGTGATCGCGCGGCCCCGGAGCCGGGTGCCGGTCAGCGCCTCGCAGGCGACGTCGGCGATGTCGGCGGAGTGGATGGGCGCGAGTTCGGCGTCGGGGTAGGCGAGCTGGACCGGCCGGCCCTGGCTGATGTCGTACGCCCAGCCGAGGGCGTTGCCGGCGAAGGCGTCCGGCCGCAGGAACGTGCTCGGCAGGCCGGAGGCGGTCAGGGCCCGCTCGACCAGGAGGCTGTGGCTCGCCATGGGGTCGGTCTCGGCGTCGGGGCCCAGCACCGACGAGGACGACAGCAGGACGACGTGGCCGACGCCGGCGGCCTGGGCGGCCTTGGTGAAGGCGTCGATGCCGTCGGGGTCGGGATAGAGGAAGACCTGTTCGACGCCGTGCAGGGCCGGGCCGAACGTCTCCGGCCGGTCGAGGACGACCTCGGCGGTCTGGACCCCGGCGGGGACGGTGAGCTCGGCGGGGCGGGCGCTGGCGGCGCGGACGGGCAGCCCGGCGGCGTGGAGGCGGGCGACGAGCGCCTGGGCGACCTGGCCGCGGGCGCCGGTGACGAGGATGGTCATGGCCACTCCATTCGTTGACTGAAGACACATGCATGACAGCATGCATATAAAATCCTGTCAACATGTGCCCTCAGAGGTACGATTTACAAATGACGGACGATGAGCTGCTCGACGCCGTGGGTCCCGCGTTCTCCAAGCTGAGGCGCACCTCGCTGCTGGAGGTCGAGAACCCGATCTCCGCCAAGGACCTCAGCCGGACGCTCGTGCTCAACGTCGTCCTGGAGCACCCCGGCGAGGAGGTCACCGTCGGCGGGGTGGCCGACCTGCTCGGCGTCGACCCCTCGGTGGCCAGCCGGATGGTCAGCGACAACATCAAGGCCGGCTACCTGGTCCGCGCCGCCTCCCAGCAGGACGGCCGCCGCACCGTCCTGCACCTCAGCCCGGAGGGCCGGGAGCTCATGGCCCGCTTCCGCCGCCACCAGCGGGCCGCCTACGAGTTCATCACCGCCGACTGGTCCGAGCGCGACCGGCTCGACTTCGCCCGCCTCATGCTCAAGTACGTCGACTCCCTGGCCACCCTCAGCACCCGCAGGGCCCCGGACCCCCGGTAAAACCGCTGGCCGCGACGGCATCGGGCTGGCACACTTCCGACGATGCGCGCGTACGTCGAAGAGATGGCGGCCAGGCTGGCCGAGGTGCCCGGGGTGCGGGGCGTGATGCTCGGCGGGAGCCGGGCGCGCGGCGAGCACGGGCCGGGCTCCGACTGGGACCTGGGCGTCTACTACCGGGGCGAGCTGGATCTCGGCGCGCTGCGGGCGCTGGCCGGGCCGGGGGTCGAGGTGGCCGGGCCGGGCGGCTGGGGCCCGTGGGTGAACGGCGGCGCCTGGCTGACCGTCGGCGGCGTCGCGGTGGACTGGATCCTGCGTGACCTGGACCGGGTGGAGCGGGTGTGGGCCGAGTGCCGGGAGGGCCGCTACGAGGTGGCGATCCAGGCCGGGCACCCACTGGGCTTCTGGTCGCCGTGCTATCCGGGCGAGGTGGCGCTGGGCCAGGTGCTCGCGGACCCGTCGGGCGAGCTGGCGCGGCTGCGCGCGGAGGTCGCCGTCTATCCGGAGCCGCTGCGGCGGGCGCTGACGGCGGGCGCGTGGGAGGCGGAGTTCCTGACCGGGATCGCGGCCAAGAGCGCGGCCCGCGCCGACGGGCTGCACGTGGCGCTGTGCCTGTCGCGGGCGTTCGGCGTGCTGGCCCAGGCGCTGTACGCGGCCGACCGGCGCTGGTGCCTCAACGAGAAGGGCGCGCTGGCGGTCGCCGGGACGCTCCCGGCCGCGCCCGAGGGGTTCGCCGGGCGGGTGCGGGCGATCCTGGGCGCGCTCGGCCAGGAGGCGGAGCCGCTGGCCGCGGCGGTGGAGGAGGCGCGGGCCCTGGTGGCCGAGACCCGCGCCGCCCTGGGGTGAGCGTCAGACGGTGAGCCGCTCCGGCTCGCGGGCGGGGGCGGCGGGCCGCTCGTCTTCTTCGCCCTCCACCGACAGGTTGGGCAGCAGCCGGTCGAGCCAGCGCGGGCACCACCAGTTCCACCGCCCGAGCAGCACCATGGTCGCCGGGACGAGGAAGCCGCGGATCAGCGTGGCGTCCACCGCGATGGCCACCGCCAGCCCCACGCCGAACGTCTTGACCATCGGGTCGGGGTAGGCGATGAACGCGGTGAACACCGCGACCATGATGAGCGCCGCCGAGGTGATCACCCGCCCGGTGGAGCCGAGCCCCTCGGCCACGGCGCGCCGGTTGTCGCCGTGCTTCAGGTACGCCTGCCGCACGGCCGTCAGCAGGAACACCTCGTAGTCCATCGACAGCCCGAACAGCACCGCGAACAGCAGCAACGGCACGTACGTCTCGATCGGCACGCTGAAGAACAGCGTCTCCAGGTACGAGGCGCCGGCCGGCGGGTCCATGCCGACGAGCCCGCTGCCGAGCCCGATGGAGAAGACGAGCGCGAGCGCCCCGAACGCGGTGCCGAGCGACACCAGGTTCATCAGCGCCGCCTTGATCGCCACGATGGGCGCCCGGAAGGCCAGCAACAGCAGCAGCGCGCTGAGCAGCACCACGACGGCGATGACCAGCGGGGTGCGTTCGGAGATGCGGTCACCGGCGTCGGCCAGCGCGGCCACCTCGCCGCCCACGTGCACCTCGAACCCGGGCAGGTCCAGCCCCCTGATGGCCTTGACGACCTCCAGGGCCTCCGGGTCGCTGGGCGCGTGGTCGGGGATGACCTGGACCATCATCACGGTGCCGGACTCGCCGATCTCGCCGTCGGAGACGTGGCGGACGCCGTCGACGGTCTCGATCTCGTCCCGGAGCCGGTCCAGGTCGGCGTCCGTCACCGCGTGCGGCACCGTCGCCACGACGCTGACCGGCCCGTTGCTGCCGGGCCCGAACCCGACCTCCATGAGCTCGTACGCGCGCCGTCCCGGGTCGTCCTTGGCCCCGTAGCCCTCGTCGAGCGGCCCGAGCTGGAGCGACAGCGCGGGGGCGGCGAGCGCGCCGAGCAGCAGCACGCTGCCGATGAGCACCCGCCAGGGCCGGCGGGCCACCCACGCGCCGAGCGACCCCCACCCGGACGATTCGGGCCGCCTGCCGAGGAACGGCACCTTGAGCGCGTTCACCCGGTGGCCGAGCAGCCCGAGCTGGGCGGGGACGAGCGTGACGGCGGTGAGCACGGCGGTGACGACGGAGATGCCGGTGACCCAGCCGAGCGTGCGCAGCAGCGGGAAGCCGCCGAACATGAGCGCGCTGAGCGCGATGATGACGGTCCCGCCGGCGAACACCACGGCCCCACCGGAGCTGGACACGGCGCCGCGCACGGCCTGCCGGACGGTGAGCCCGGTGGCGAGCAGCCGCCGGTGCCGCGACAGCAGGAACAACGCGTAGTCGATGCCCACGCCGAGGCCGATCATCGTGGCCATGATGCCGGCCTGCTTGGGCACGTCCACGACGTGGCCGAGCAGCCCGATCACGCCCAGGCTGGAGGCGACGCTGACGAGCGCGGTGAAGATCGGCACGAGGGCGGCGGTGAGCGTGCCGAAGGCGAAGACCAGCACGAGCAGCGCGCACACGACGCCGATGACCTCGCTGGGCCCGGTCTTGATCTCCTTGTCGGCGGGGTTGCCGCTGGCGGCGGCGACGACCTCCAGCCCGGCCTGCCTGGCGGGCTCGGCGGCGTCGGACAGGGCCTGCGCGGTGGCGGCCTGCTGGGTGCTGTCGTGGCCGCTCAGCCGGACGGTGATCAGGCCGATCTGCAGGCTGGGCGACATCCCGGCGGCGCTGTAGGGCGTGCTGACCTCGTCGACGTGCGGCTGCTCGCGCAGCCGGTCGAGCGCCCGTTCGACGGCCGCCTTGCGCGGCTCGTCCAGCAGCGATCCGTCCGGCGAGTAGACCAGGAGCTGTACGGTGCCGCCGACCTCGTAGCCGGGGCCGAAGCCCGCGCGCATGAGGTCGTGGGCCCGCTGGCTGTCGGTGCCGGGGATGGCCACGTCGTTGCTGACCGGGCTGCCGAACACGAGGCTGCCGCCCATGAGCGCGGCGGCGGCGATGACCCATAATGCCAGGACGAGCCGGCCACGCCTGGCACACCATTCGCCCAGCCGGCCCAGAAAACGTGACATCTCGCCTGTTCCCCCGTCCTGTACGCCCGTACAGGGTTTTACGATAAAGCAGGCACGCCCCGGTGGAAATGAGACGATGACCACACCTGACGACACCCGCAGCCGCATCCTGGCCGCCGCCAGGGAGCTGTTCGCCGAGCGCGGCTACGCCCGCACCTCGCTGGCCGACATCGCCGCCGCCGTGGGCCTGACCAAGACCGCCGTCGCCTACCACTTCCACCCGAAGGACCGGCTGGCCACCGAGCTGCTCGCGCCGTGCGTGGAGGACATGCTCACGCTGCTCGGCACCGAGTTCGGCGGCGACAGGCGGGCCTTCGCCGAGGCGCTGACCGGGTTTGTGGTGCGCCACCGGGCGGTGGTCCGGCTGTTCATGGAGGACCTGGGCGGCGCCGACGACGCGCCGCCGGGCTCCACCGGCGAGGCGGTGCGCACGTTCCGCGACGAGCTCTTCGCCCGGCTGACCGGCCCCGACCCGGACGACGAGGCGCGGCTGCGCGGCTGGGCCGTGCTGGGCGCGCTGCAGCTCGGCGTCACACAGACGATGGACCTGCCGGAGGAGCGGGTGCGCCGGTCGCTGGTGCGCGCGGTGCTGACGCTGGCCGGCTAGAGCCCGAGCACGTCGCGTTCGACCCGGTCGAGCGCGAGCCGCACCGCGCCCAGGGCCACGCCGTCGTCGCCGAACGTGGAGGTCACCACCTCGGGCCCGCTCAGGCACAGCTCGGCCAGGTGGCGGCGGAGCGGCGCCAGCAGCACGTCCCCGGCCTGGGAGTAGGCGCCGCCGATCACCAGCAGGTCGGGGTCCACGGCCAGCACGAGCGCCGAGGCGCCGATCGCCAGGTTCTCGGCGTAGCGGTCGACGGCGCGCAGCGCGGCCCGGTCACCGGCCGCCGCCGCCGCGAACACCTCCTCGGCGCTGCCCTCCTTGACCAGGGAGGTCGCGGCCTCCTCCCAGCCGACCTGGCGCAGCGTGCCGATCTCCCCGGCGGCGCCGGAGCGGCCGGAGTGCAGCCTGCCGCCGATCAGGATGCCCGCGCCGAGCCGGTGCCCGGCCAGGATATAGACGACGTCGGAGGCGTGCTGGGCGCTGCCGCGCCAGTGCTCGGCGAGCGCGGCCAGGTTCGCGTCGTTGGCGGCCAGCGCGGTGCAGCCGAACCAGCGCCCGGCGATGCCCGCCAGGTCGACGCCGGTCCAGCCTGGCAGCGTGAGCGACAGCGACACCCGGCCCGAGCGGTCGACGATGCCGGAGGTGCCCGCCGCCAGCGCCCACACCCGGGTGCGGGCCACGCCGGCGCCGTCCACGCAGGCCAGGCAGGCGCGGCGGGCGACGTCGAGGCGTTCGGGGGCGGGCGCGCCGGCGGCGACGGGGACGCGCTCGCAGGCGACGACCTCGCCGTTGAGGTCGGCCAGCGTGACCACGACCCGGTCGCCGCTCACGTCCACGCCCACGACGTGGCCGGCGTCGGCGCGGAAGCCGAAGCGCCGGGCGGGCCGGCCCATCACACCCCCGTCGGGCGGCACCTCCCGGACCCAGCCGCGCTCCCCCAGCTCGTCCAGCACCGCCTCCACGGTCTGCCGGGACAGCCCGGTGATGCGGCCGAGCTGGGTCAGCGTGGCCACGCCCTCCCGGCGCAGCGCGCGCAGCGTCACCTGGGTGTTGACCTTGCGCACCAGCGACGCGTCACCCGGCCGGAGGTCGGTCACTTACGAGACCTCTTTCCATAAGTTTCCTATTGACGAGTATGAGCCCGGATCCTAGCATCGGCCGACATACGTTAATCGGTTACATATGTGGAGGCGCACATGGTGACTCTCGCCGTCGTCGGCGCGGGTTCGCGGGGGACCGCGTACGCCCGCCACGCCGTCGACTCGGGCCTGGCACGGGTGGTCGCGGTGGCGGACCCCGTGGCGAGCCGGCGCGACAGGTTCCCCAGCGCCGCGCCGTACGGGGACTGGCGCGAGCTGGCGGCGCTGCCGCGCCAGGCCGACGCGGTCATCATCGCCACCCAGGACCGCGACCACGTCGAGCCCGCGGTGCGCTTCGCCGAGCTGGGCTACGACATCCTGCTGGAGAAGCCGATGGCGGTCTCCGAGGACGACTGCCGGGCCATCGTCGCGGCGGCCGAACGCTCCGAGGCGATCTTCGCGGTCTGCCACGTGCTGCGCTACACGCCCTACACGCGGGCGCTCAAGGCGCTGCTCGACGCCGGGCGGATCGGCGAGATCGTCAGCGTCCAGCACCTGGAGCCGGTCGGCTGGTGGCACCAGGCCCACTCGTACGTGCGCGGCAACTGGCGCCGGGCCGACGAGTCCACGTTCATGCTGCTGGCCAAGTCCTGCCACGACCTGGACTGGCTGGTGCACCTGATGGGCAGGCAGGTGCGCAGGGTGTCGTCGTTCGGCGGGCTCAAGCACTTCCGCCCGGAGAACCGGCCCGCCGGGGCGACCGCGCGCTGCCTCGACTGCCCGGCCGAGCCCGGCTGCCCGTACTCCGCCCGGCGCATCTACCTGCCGCTGGCCGGGCAGGACCGCTGGCCGCTGTCGGTGCTCACCGACGACGTCTCCGAGCAGGGGGTCCTGGAGGCGCTGCGGACCGGCCCGTACGGCAGGTGCGTCTACGACTGCGACAACGACGTGGTCGACCACCAGGTCGTGAACATGGAGTTCGAGGGCGGCGCGACCGCGTCGTTCACCATGACCGGCTTCACCCCGGCCGCGCACCGGCAGACCCGGATCTTCGGCACCCGGGGCTCGATCGAGGGCGACGGCGAACTGCTGACCGTGCACGACTTCGTCACCGGCCGCGCCGAGACCGTCGACACCCGGGCCACCGGCGACGGCACCGCCGCCGGCGGGCACGGCGGCGGCGACGAGGGCCTGGTCAGGGCGTTCCTCGCCGCCGTGTCGAGCAGGGACCGCACGCCGATCCTGTCGTCGCCGGGCGAGAGCCTGCACAGCCACCTCATCGCCTGGGCCGCCGAGAGGTCGCGGCTCGACGGCGAGACCGTCACGCTGGAAGGAACCCCCACATGAGAACACGGCAGATCACGGCCCTGCTGGCGCTCGGCGCGAGCCTCGTGGCCTGCGGCTCGTCCGACCCGGAACCGGCCGCGCAGGGCGGCGGCGACGGGCGCGGGCCGATCACGTTCGTCGGCGGCAAGTTCGAGGCCGAGTCGGTCCAGAAGATCGTCGACGCCTGGAACGCCGCGCACCCGGACGAGAAGGCGACCGTGGTGCTGCTGCCCGAGGCCGCCGACGAGCAGCGCAGGAAGCTCGTCCAGAGCGCCCAGACCAAGTCCGACACCGGGGACGTGATCCTCATCGACGCGGTGTGGACCAGCGAGTTCGCCGCCAACCGGTGGATCGACGAGCTCAAGCTGGACACCTCGGCGTTCCTGCCGCCCACGGTCGAGACCGGCAAGTACCGCGGCAAGCTGTACGCGATGCCGATGTTCACCGGCACCGGGCTCCTCTACTACCGGACGGACCTGGTCAAGAAGCCGCCGAAGACGTGGGACGAGATGAGGCGGATCTGCGACGAGGTCCTGCCCGAGCAGAAGGGCATGTCCTGTTACGGCGGCCAGTTCGACAAGTACGAGGGCCTGACCGTCAACTTCTCCGAGGCCGTCCACTCCGCGGGCGGCGAGCTGGTCGACGCCTCCGGCAAGCCGCAGGTCACCGGTGACGGCGCCAAGAAGGCCGCCCAGTTCCTGGCCGACGGGTTCAAGAGCGGGATGATGCCGAAGGAGGCGATCACGTACAAGGAGGAAGAGGGACGGGTCGCCTTCCAGGACGGCAAGCTGCTCTTCTACCGCAACTGGGCCTACGGCTACGAGGCCGCGCAGAAGACCGACGGGTCCAGCAAGGTCGCCGGCAAGACGGACGTGGCGCCGATCCCCGGGCTGGACGGGCCGGGCGCGGGCACGCTCGGCGGCAACAACCTGGCCGTGTCGTCCTTCTCCAAGAACAAGCAGACGGCCAGGGACTTCGTCGCGTTCATGACCAGCGCCGAGCAGATGCGGGCGTTCGCGCTGTCCAGCTCGATGCCGGTGGCCACGGCCGCCGTCTACGACGACCCGGAGCTGATCAAGAAGTATCCGTATCTGCCGGCGCTCAAGGAGGGCATCCTGGCCGCCAAGCCGCGCCCGAGCGCGGTCCGCTACGGTGACGTGACCGCCGCCATCCAGGAGTCGGCCTACGCCGTCGTGACCGGCGCCAAGCCCGTCGACCAGGCCATGACCGAGCTGCAGGCGGCGCTCGGCCCGCTGCTCCAGCCGTGATGAGCAGGCCGCGCGGGCAGTCGTGGCTGGCGGCCGCGATGCTCTCCCCCACGATGATCGTGCTGGCGCTGGTGGTGTTCTACCCGCTGGTGGCGGCGATGCGCGAGTCGTTCTACACCAGCGGGCAGACGCTGGACGCGGACGGGTTCGTGGTGGAGGGCGAGCGGTTCGCCGGCCTGGCCAACTACGCCGGCGTCGCGGGTGAGCGCTTCCTGAACGCGGCGCTCAACACGACGCTGTTCACCGTGGTCACGGTCGGCCTGGAGGTGGTGCTCGGCGTCGCGATGGCGCTGGTCATGCAGCGCGCCTTCCGCGGCCGGGCCATCCTGCGGGCCAGCATCCTCATCCCGTGGGCGGTGCCGACCGCGGTCGCCGGCCTCATGTGGAAGTGGATCTTCCAGGCCGACGGCGTGGCGAACGCGCTGCTCGGCACCGAGATCCTGTGGACGGCCGACGGCCCGTGGGCCAAGCTCGCCGTGGTCGTCGCCGACGTCTGGAAGACCGCGCCGTTCGTCGGCCTGCTCGTGCTGGCCGGGCTGCAGATCATCCCGTCGGAGGTGTACGAGGCCGCGCGGGTGGACGGCGCCTCGGCCGGGCAGCGGTTCCGCCGGATCACGCTGCCGCTGGTCAAGCCCGCGCTGCTGGTGGCCGTGCTGTTCCGGCTGATGGACGCGCTGCGGGTGTTCGACCTGCCGTACGTGCTCGTCGGGCCGCGCAAGCACTCGGTCGAGACGCTGTCGGGGCTGATCTGGGACGAGGCCACCCGGGTGCACTACGGGCCCGCCTCGGCGTACGGGACCGCGCTGTTCGTCTACATCGCGGTGATCGCGTTCGTGTTCGTCAAGCTGCTGGGGGCCGACCTGCTGAGCGACGTGCGGCAGCGGCGGAAGGAGGCCCGCGATGTGGGGTAGGGCCGGGATGATCGGCATCGCGCTGTACTGCCTGGTGCCGTTCTACTGGATGGTGGTGTCGAGCTTCCGCCGCACCTCCGACATTTACGAAATTTCGCCACTTCCCAGCCCGTGGTCGCTGGAGAGCTACGACGCGGTCTTCGCCGAGGGCATGGGGTTCGGCCGGTCGCTGGTCAACAGCCTCGTCGTCGCCGGCACCACGACCGCGGTCACGCTCGTCATCGGCACGCTGGCCGCCTACGCCCTGGCCCGGCTGCGCTTCCGGGGCAAGAACGTGATCCTGGCCCTGATCATCGCGGTCTCCATGTTCCCCGGGGCGCTGCTCATCGTGCCGCTGCTCAAGCTGTTCACCTCGATCGGCTGGATCAACAGCTACCAGGCGATGATCGTGCCCTCGATGTCGTTCGCGCTGCCGCTGACCATCTGGAACCTGACCACGTTCTTCCGGCAGCTCCCCTACGACCTGGAGCAGGCCGCGATGATCGACGGCTGCACGCCGTTCGCCGCCTTCCGCCGGGTCATGGTGCCGCTGGCCGCGCCGGGCATCTTCACCACGGCCATCCTGGCCTTCATCGCCACCTGGAACGAGTTCATCATCGCGGTCACGATGGTCAACGACCAGGACGTCCAGACGGCCACCGTACGCATCGCGCAGTTCACCGGGGCGGCCAAGTTCGACACGCCGTTCGGCACCCAGATGGCCGCGGGCGTGCTGGTCACGATCCCGCTGGTGCTCATGGTGCTGTTCTTCCAGCGCCGCATCGTCTCCGGGCTCACCGCCGGGGCCCTCAAGTGACTCTGCTACCTTTGTCCACTTCTTTCTGTTAAGTCGGTTGTGGAGGTGCGGGGCATGCGGCGGCGGCACGGAACGGTCATCGGCGGCGTCCTGGCGGCCTGCCTGGTCGCGGGCTGCTCCGGACTGCCCGGCCCCGACCGGCCCGCCCGTCAGCAGCCCCCCTCCCCGTCCGCCGCCCCGGCGGCCGTGGTCTCCCCCCAGGAGGCCGCCGCCGTCCTCGACGACTACGTCAAGCGCAACAACGCCGCCAACAAGGCCAGGAGCGACGAACTGCTCGCCGCGTACGAGGCCGGCTCCAGCTACGCCATCGACCGCGCCGCCTACGCCTCCAGCCGCGCCCTCTCCAGGACGACCGAGTACGTGCCCTTCGGCTACACCCGGCCTGCCTTCCACGCGCCCACGCCCACCTGGTTCCTGACCACCGCCCTGTGGAAGGGCCGGACGAAGACCGCCGACACCCCCACGTACCTGCTGTTCACCAAGGAGGCGGACGGCTGGCGCCAGGTGTACGCGCCCGACGTCTTCTCCGGCATCGGCGGCGCCCCCGAGCTCGCCACCCCCGCCGCCGAGGTGAAGCCGGCCGACGCGACCGGGCTGCTCATGTCACCCGCCGACTTCGCCAAGAGCTACGCCGCCCACCTCGGCGGCAAAAGCTCCACCCGATTCGCCGCCGACGAGCTCACCACCTCCGCCGCCAGGAACCGCCGCAACATGGCCCCGTACGCCAAGCTCAAGGAAGTGGTCCGGCCCGCGTCGCGCTACCCCTCGTACGCGCTGCGCACCGCCGACGGCGGCGCCCTCGTCTTCACCACCTTCCAGCGCACCCGGCGCTACGACGTGCGCCAGGGGCCGCAGCGCAACTACGTGTTCCAGAAGGACAACGGCCTCATCAAGGGCAAGTTCTACACGTACATGAACGTCACGGACCTGCTCCAGGTGGCGGCCCACATCCCGCCGAAGAGCGACGAACCCGCGCAGGTCAAGGTGATCGCCTCCTACACCGGCATCATCACCGGCAACGGCCGCTGACCCCGCCCGCGTTCAGGGCTTCGCCCGGGCCCCAGGGGTGGCCGTCGGCTTGTCGGCAGGCTTGCCGGTCGGCTCCGACGGGTCCGGGCCCGACTGCGGCGCCAGCCCCACCGTGACCACCACCGCCGCCCCCTTCCTGGCGCACCCGCCCGCCTCCAGCGACTGCGCGATGGCCAGGTTCACCTGCGACTCGTCCGCCACGACCTGGCCCTGCACCGTGACCTCGAACCCGGCCCCGCGCAGCGTGCCGGCCGCGTCCTCCCGCGACCGGCCTATCACCGACGGCACCTCGACGCCCCGCCGCGACACGGTGAGAGCCACCGGCGTACCGCCCGCGACCCGGCTGCCCGCCTCCGGCGAGGTGGACAGCACCCGGCCGTCCGGCTCCGGCCCGCACTTCCTCGTCACCGGCCCCACCGCCAGCCCCGCACCGGCCAGCGCCGCCTCCGCGGCCTCGCGGCCCATCCCGGCGACCGACGGCACCGGCACCCCCGCCGACACCCGCAGCGACACCACGGCCCCCTTCTCCACGGCGACGCCCGCCCCGGGCCGGCTCCCGAGCACCAGGCCGACCTTCCGCCCCGAGTCCACCAGCGACACCTGGCCCGCCACCAGCCCCGCCCGCTGGAGCGCCCGCACCGCCGCCGCCCGGCTCAACCCCGCCAGCGGCGGCACCGGCACCCGAGCCGGCTTCACCGCCGGCGGATCCGGCTCCCCCGGGCCGCGCCGCCCCTCGTCCTCCGGCGGCATGGCCTCCTCCACCGGCGACACGGTCGCCACCGTCGCACCCGGCCCCGCCGCGCCGCCGCCCTGAGGCATCCGGTCGTCCCGGCTGAGCGCCGGCCCCAGCAGCATCCCGAGAATCGCCACACTCACCACCAGGGCGCCCGCCACCGCCACCCCGGCCCGCCGCGCCGCCCGCCGCCCGCCACCGGACGGCGCAGGGGGCTCCGGGGTGGCGGGCAGCCGGTAGCCGGAGGCCGCGCCCGTGGCCTCGGGCTCGGCCAAGGGCCTCGACCGGGCGACGCTCCCTCCCATGGGTCCAGGTCCTTCCGGTCCTTCAGGGCCCGAGATGTCCGTACGGGGCGCCGGGACGGCCACGCCCGGGGCGCTCAGGACGTGGGCCGGCGGCGACCGGAGGACCGAATCGGGCAGCCCGCCGGAGTCCCCCAGCAGCGCCAGCAGGAGGTCCCTGCTTGTGGGCCGGTTACGCGCGTCCTTGTCGAGACAGGCGGCGACGAGCACGCGGAGCTGCCCGTCGAGCAGCCCCAGCTCGGGCGGCGCGGTGAGGATGCGGTGCAGCACCGGCGCCACCGAGTCCTGCCCGAACGGCGCGGCCCCGTTGGCGGCGAAGCACATCGTCGCCCCCCACGAGAACACGTCCGCCGCCCCCGTGACCGCCGACGCGGTGATCTGCTCGGGCGCCATGTACGCGGGGGTGCCGACGCCCCGCCCGCTCACGGTGGCGGCCGCGTCCAGCGCCCTGGCGAGACCGAAGTCGATCACGCGCGGGCCGTCGGAGCCCAGCAGCACGTTCTGCGGCTTGAAGTCGCGGTGCACGATCCCGGCCCGGTGGATGGCGGCGATGGCGGTGGCGGTGCCGACCGCGAGCCGTTCGAGCGCCCCGCCGCGCCGCGGCCCGGTGAGCATGACCTCGCGGGCCAGCGACGGCCCGTCGACGTACTCGCTGACGATGTACGCCCTGCCCTCGTCGAACCCGGCGTCGACCACCTGGGCCGTGCAGAACCTGGCCACGTGCTTGGCCAGCTCCACCTCACGCAGGAACGCCGCCCGCTCGTCCCCCACGGGGCCGTGCAGCAGCTTGACCGCGTAGGTGTCGTCGTCCCTCGTCCCGAGGTACACCACACCCTGGCCGCCCTCGCCCAGCCTCCCGGCCAGCTCGTAGGGGCCGAGTGTGCGCGGGTCCCCCGTTCTGAGGGGCTGCGCCGTCGGCACGGGTAGCCTCCCCTCGCCGCCACCCCTGTTTCCCTTCCACTGAAGGCAACCGGTGCCGGGGAGTCAACGGTGACCGCGCCATCGCCGCCTGACCGTGACACTCCGGCTCACGGAGTGCGCGAGACCGTGCCCGAATACGTCACATCATGCTGTCCCTGGCGGATGACCGAGATGCCCATCCGGTCGGCGTCGGAGGTCGGCAGCAGGTGCAGGGTGCCGGGGTGGCACTCCTTCCCGGCGACGTCGCCCAGCGTGAACACCAGGCCGCGCGAGGTCGGGCTGAGCTCCCCGGTGCAGTGCAGGTCCGCGCCCCAGCGCATGCGCGACTCGCGCTCGCCGTCCAGCCTGATCTCCACGGGGAACACCCGGTCGGCCGTCGGGTGCCGCGCCGACCCGGTCCAGGTCCCGTCCACGGGAGTCGCGCCGTCCATCCCCATCCAGTACGTGACCCCGGCGGCGGCGAGCACCACGGCGGCCACGCCGATCCCCCACCGCGGCCAGCGCCCCTTCCGCCCCCGCCTCCCCACAGCCGGGAACCCCCCGGCGGACCCCGAACCACCGGCGGACGAGCCGCCCGACCCGTCCCCCGGCACGAACCCACCCGAGGCAGCCCCACCCGAGGCAGCCCCACCCAGCGCGGCCCCACCCAGCGCGAGACCGCCCGACGCGGCGTCCCCGGCCGCATGTCCGCCCGGCCCGGCGCCATCGCCCGCGAAGCCGCCTGAGGCGGCCCCGGACGCAGCCCCCGAGGAGGCCCCCGAAGGGGCGACCCCGGGCAGCGGCGCGGTGGGATCGACCAGAGCGGCCAGCGCGCTGCGCCCGGCCCCCCGCCGGCTCCGCCCGCCCGGCGTGCGGCCGCCCTCCGTCACCTGCGCCCCCGACAACGCCCCGCCGGCCGGCCCCAGAGCCGGCCCCGTCAACAGCCCGCCACCCGACCCCGACGCCGGTCCCGTCAGCGGCCCGCCACCCAACCCCAGGGCCGGTCCCGTGCCCGGGTCCGTCGTGTCGTCGGGCAGCTGCCATTCGAGGGTCTTCCCGTCCGGCTCCGGACGCGCCCCCGGGTCGACGGCGGCCATCGCGCCGGTGGTGAGCACGTCACCGCCGGTCAGGTCCTGGCCGAGCAGCAGCCCCAGCACCTCCTCGGCGCCGGGCCGGTCGGCCGGGTCGCGGGCGAGGCAGGCGTCCACGATGCCACGGAGCCGTCCGGACAGGTTCCCCAGGTCGGGCCGCCCGTACAGGATCCTGGCCAGCACCTCCTGGTGGGTCCCGCCGGCGAAGGCGTGGCGGCCGGTGGCGGTGTAGGCGACGGTGAGCGCCCAGGCGTACAGGTCGGCGGCGGGCCCGGCGGGCAGGCCCTCGATGCGCTCGGGCGCCAGGTAGGCGGGTGTGCCCATGGGGATGATGCCGGTGGTGGCGGTGCCGTCGGCGAGCCGGGAGACGCCGAAGTCGATCACCCGGGGCCCGTCGAGGCTGAGCAGCACGTTGCCGGGCTTGAAGTCGCGGTGCACGACGCCGGCGCGGTGGATGGCGACCAGGGCGGTGGCGGTGCCGATGGCCAGGCGGTGCAGGGAGCCGCCGGTGCGCGGCCCGGCGGTGAGGACGTGCTCGCGGAGGGAGACGCCGTCGACGTACTCGCTGACGAGGTAGGGCTGGTCGCCTTCGAGGTCGGCGTCGAGGAGCTGGGCGGTGCAGAAGGGCGCGACGCGGCGCAGCGCCTCGACCTCTGCCAGGAACCGGCGGCGCACCACCGGGTCGGCCGACAGGCTGGCGTGCAGCAGTTTGACGGCCACCTTGGTCCCGTCGCCGGAGTGGCCGAGATAGACGACGCCCTGGCCGCCCTGGCCGAGCCGCCCGGAGATCCGGTACGCGCCCAGCCGGCGCGGATCATCGGCACGGAGCTCGGACATAGCCCGCCATTATGACAGGGGTGAGATAAGCCTCGCGTACTCACCCTGAGCCGCCTCAGGTTCGGGGCTGCCACGGGCTGCCACAGGGCATCCCACGGGGCGCGGTAGCCTCGGGGCGTGCTGGAAGAGATCGCGGCGACGCGTTACGTGACGCCGCTGCGCGAGGGCGGCTCGCTGCCGGGGGTGGTCGAGGCCGACGACCTCGGCACCTATGTCGTGAAATTTCGTGAAGCTGGCCAGGGCCGCCGGGTGCTCGTCGCGGAGATCATCTCCGGCGAGCTGGCCCGCCGCCTCGGCTTCCGCACCCCCGAGCTGAAGGTCATCGACCTCGACCCGCAGCTCGGCGTCCGCGAGCCGGACGAAGAGGTGCAGGACCTGCTCAACGCCAGCACCGGCCGCAACCTGGCGGTCGACTTCCTGCCGGGCGCGCTCGGCTTCGAGCCGCTGGCCTGGCAGCCCGATCCGGCGTTCGCCGCCGACCTGATCTGGTTCGACGGCCTGATCCACAACGTCGACCGGAGCTGGCGCAACCCCAACCTGCTGCTCTGGCACCGCGACATCTGGCTCATCGACCACGGCGCCGCGCTCTGGTTCCACCACAACTGGAAGGGCGCCGACCCGCAGCGCCCGTTCGACGCCGGTGACCACGTGCTGGCGCCGTTCGCGGGCGACCTCGGCCGGGTCGCCCTGCACGAGCGCGTCACCCGTGACCTGCTCGAAGCGGTGACCGCCCTGGTGCCCGACGACTGGCTCGACGACGAGCCCGGCTTCGCCTCCGCGCAGGCCGTCCGCGACGCGTACGTGGAGCATCTGCTCCAGCGCGCGCACGGGCCGCGCGCGTGGCTGGTGCGCGGCGAGCCCGCGACGGTCCGCCCCGGCCCCGGCTCGGTCGGCGAGTTCTGGCGAGGAGGCCGCGCGTGACCAGGGACGTCTACGAGTACGCGATCATCCGCGTGGTGCCGAGGGTGGAGCGCGGCGAGCAGATCAACGCCGGCGTGCTCCTCTACTGCCAGCCGCGCGCCTACCTGTGCGCCCGCGTCGAGCTCGACGCGGCCCGGCTGCGCGCGCTCGACCCGGCCGCCGACGTGGGCTGCGTCGAGCAGGCGCTGGGCGCGTACGAGCTGGCGTGCGGCGAGGACTCGGGCCCGCTGGCGCGTGAGTCGCTGGGCGGGCGGTTCCGCTGGCTGACGGCGCCGCGCAGCACGATCGTGCAGACCGGCCCGGTGCACGCGGGACTCACGGGCGATCCGGAGGCCGAGCTCGACCGGCTGTTCGGCAAGCTCGTCCGCCTCTGAGGGGGTCAGGCGGGCCGCCGCACGGCGAACGTGCCGCGCCCCCTGACGGTCTCGACCAGCCCGGCCTCCTCCAGCTTGCGGATCGCCCGGTCCACGGCCGCCCGGCCGACCCCGTACTCCTTCCGCAGGGCGGGGCGGGACGGCAGCCGGGTCTCGCCGCCGGTCACGACGCGCTCGCGCAGGCGCTCCAGCACGTACTGCTCGGCGAGGCCGCCGTCGCCGTCGCCCCCGCCCGGGTGGCGCCACGACGACCACGGGACAGGGCACGGCCCGGCGTGCTCGGGCTCGGGGCAGAGCAGCAGCTCGATCCGCTTCTGCAGCTCCCTGGCCTGCTCCTCGGTGGTGTAGACGTCCACCCCGACCTTCCACGTCGCTCTCGGCTCCGGCACGATCTTCCCTTCCTTCCGCGCAAGACCATTCTCGTATCCTGAGACGAGGCGTAGCATCCCGTTTATGGCGGTCCTGCATCCCCGGCGGGTGGCCTGGGAGGGCGCGCGCGTCTTCGTGGCCGCGGCCGGCACGGAGACCTACTGGTGGCTCAGCGAGGCGATCGGCCGCTATCTGGGCGTGATGTACGAGCTCCAGCTCGCCGAGACGCGGCTGCGACTGCAGTCCGACGGGCGGAAGGTGACGCCGCTGCTCGAATCGGGCGCCTGGCGGGCTCGGCTGGACGAGCTGCTCGACGAGTGCCCCGGCTACGCGTCGATCCTCACCCAGCTCGTCGAGGAGACGGCGGCGCGGCTCAGAACAGCACGGACATGAACGTGTCGACCTCGCGGAAGCCGACCTTGCGGTAGACGGCCCGCGCCGCGTGGTTGTAGTCGTTGACGTACAGCGAGACGACGGGCGCGAAGCAGGCGAGGGAGGCTTCGACGACGGCGGCCATGCCCGCCACGGCGAGGCCGCGGCCGCGCAGCTCGGGGTGCACCCAGACGCCCTGGATCTGGCACGCCTGCGGGGTGACGGCGCCGATCTCGGCCTTGAACGCCACCCGGCCGTTCTCGATGCGGGCGTAGGAGCGGCCGATGCGGATCAGCTCGGCCACCCGGGTGCGGTAGAGGGCGCCGCCGTCGCCGAGGTTGGGCGAGATGCCCACCTCCTCGGTGAACATCGCGACGCACGCCGGCAGCAGCGTCTCGAACTCGTCGGGCCGCACCCGCCGCACCAGCGGGTCGGACAGCACGGGCGGCCGCTGCGAGGTCGCCATGACGGGCTGGGCCCAGCGGATGGCGCGGGCCGGGCCCCAGTGCGGCTCCAGCCGCTCCCACAGCAGCGACACCGCGTCGACCGGGCCCACGATGGACGAGCAGCGCCGCCCCTGCTTGCGCGCCCGGTCGGCGAACGCGTGCACCGCCTCGGGCCCGGCGGCGACCGGCACCAGGTTGGCTCCGGCATAGCAGAGCGAGGCGATGGCGCCGCGCGGCCCGAAGCCCCACATCTGCCCGCCGAGCCGCGCCGGGTTGAGCCCGACGCTGCGCACCCGGGAGGCGACGAAGACGTTCGCGACCGGGTCGGTGTCGAGCAGCGCGAGCACCTCGTCCCGGTCGCTGTCGTCGAGGACACGCGACGCCGATGTACGCAGCATCACATGGTCAGACTACGCGAACACCCCTGGATTAGCTCATCTGGACAGCGCCTCGGTGAGCCTTTCGTGACCTCCCGTCCCGCCTGACAGCATGTGGGCGGCCGGACGGGGCTCCGGCACGGCCCGGCAGGTGGCCCCGTCGGCGGGCAGGGTGCCGTCGGCCAGGTACGCGGCGAGGTGGCGGTCGACGCACTGGTTGCCGCCCAGCGAGACGCCGTGGTTGCCGCCGGTGTCGACGACCATGCGCGCGGTGGCGAAGTGCCGCTTCATCGACATCGCGCCCGCGTACGGGGTGGCGGCGTCGTCGCGCGACTGGATCATCAGGACCGGCGGCAGCCGCCACGAGCCGTGCACCTTGACGGGGCTGCCGCCGGGCACCGGCCAGAACTTGCACGGCGCGTTGAACCAGGCGTTCGGCCAGGTCAGGAACGGCGCGTGGCGGTGCATCCGGGTCATGTCGGCATGCCAGGTGGCCCAGTCGCGCGGCCAGGCGGCGTCGCGGCACTGGATGGCCAGGTAGACGGCGTAGCCGTTCTCGTCGGCGGCGTCGTTCTTGCCGTGCTTCTCGTACGCGGCGAGCAGCGGCTTGGTGTCGCCCTTGCGCACGTACGCCGACCAGGCGGCGGCGAGCTCGGGCCACACGCGGTCGCTGTAGCCGCCCACGGTGAAGGTGTCGTCGAGCTCGCTGGCCCCGACCACCCCGCCCGCCGGCCGATCGTGCAGCCGGGCGCGCATCGCGTTCCAGGCGAACCCGGTCTGCCGGGCGGTGCGGCCGAGCCTGTAGACGGAGTTGTGCCGGGCCGTCCAGTCGAGGAAGGCGCGGTGCCTGCGCTGGAAGGCGCGGTCCTGGGCCAGGTTGTTGGCGTACCAGACGCCGTCGGGGTCGACCGAGCTGTCCATGACGAGGCGCTTGACCCGGCTGGGGAACAGCGTGGCGTACACGGCGCCGATGTAGGTGCCGTAGGAGTAGCCGAGGTAGCTGATCTGCTTCTCGCCGAGCGCGGCGCGGATGCCGTCGAGGTCCCTGGCCACGTTCTCGGTGGTCATGTGGGGCAGCAGCCACGACCAGAAGTCGCCGCACCGGTTGGCGTACTCGGCGGCCCGGCCGAGCAGCGCCTGCTCCTCGGCGGCGGTGCGGGGCACCGCGTCGGGCCGGGGCGCCCGGTAGTAGGTCTCCGGGTCGACGCAGCGCATCGCCGGCCGGCTGGCGCCGACGCCGCGCGGGTCGAAGCCGACCACGTCGTAGCGGTCGCGCACCCCGGCGGGCAGCACGGCGGCGACGTACTGCGCGAGGGTCCGCCCGGACGCCCCCGGCCCGCCCGGGTTGACGAGCAGCGTGCCCAGGTGGTTGCCGTCACGCGGCACCTTGGCCTTGATCCGGTTGATCGACAGCTGGATCGACTGTCCCCACGGCTCCCGGTAGTCGAGCGGCACGCGTACGGTGCCGCACTCCATCGTGGCCGCCGCGGCCGTCTTGCGCTCGGCGGCCGGGCACTTCTCCCATCTGACCCTGTCGGCGGCGGCGGCCTGCCGCACCTCGGCGGTCACCGCGACCGGCGCCACCCCGACGACCAGCGTCGCCGCACCGGCGACCAACCCCACGAACCGTTTCACCCGGTCCCCTCCCCCACTTCATAGGCGAAGGGAATGCTCCCGTACGTAGCCGTCCGGTGACGGTGGGTATGGAGAAATACTTGCCATCCTGTGATCACTCCGTGGTGAGTGATCGCTCCTGGGCGTAGAGGTCGAGGCGGTCGAAAGCGGGCCGCCAGTCGTCGCGGTAGGCGGCGCGAATCTCGTCGGGCATGCCGTCGAGGATGCTCGCGGCGGCCTCGTCGGCGCGCCCGTCGAGGACCCACGGCAGGTAGGTGGTGTCGTGGCCGATCCGGTGGCGGTGCGCCGCGCCGAACCCGGCCCACTGCTCGGCGGTCAGCACCGCGTCGACGAGGGCGAGCCCGTCGGCCTCCTCGTGGCGCAGGTGGCCGCGCAGGCCGGTGGCGAGCTCGTCGATCAGGCCGGCCAGCCGCTCGGCGCCGTGGTCGCGGTCGGCCAGCGCGGCGTCCACGGCGCCGAGCAGCGGGTCGATGGCGGCGTGCTCGGCCTCCATGGCGTCGAGCAGCAGGAGGTCGTCGGGGCGTGCGGCGAGCGCGGCGCGCATGGGGGGCCACAGCGCCTCGTCCTCGGCGGTGTGGTGGACGGGCAGGAACCTCTTGAACAGCGACCACCCCGCCCCGGCGGCAAGGACCCGGCGGGGCTCGTCCCCCGCCCGGGCGGCGACCCTGGCGAGCCGTTCCAGCTCCCGCCGCAGCGCGTCGTGCATCGCGTTCATCATCGTGAAGTCGAGTGCCATGTCAGCGACCATAACCATCCACACATTAATCGTCAACAAGCCAACTAACAGTTCGCCTAACCATCACGGTTCTCGGGTAAGCTGCCGCCCGGAGGTGTGATCGGTGACGGAAGGGACTCTCTCGGAGACGCTGCGCGGCTCCGTCGGGGCGCTGCTGCGCAGGGTGTATGCGCGCTTCACCGCCGAGGCGCTGGACGCCGACCCGGCCTCGCGCGACTACGTGGTCCTCGACACGCTCGCCGACCAGGACGCCGGCTCCCAGCACGACCTCGCGGAACGGCTCGGCATCAACAGGACGATCATGGTCCGCCTGATCGACAGGCTCCAGGACTCCGGGTACGTGACCCGCACGCGCAACCCCGCCAACCGGCGCTCGTACGTGCTGTCGATCACCCCCGAGGGCCGGGCGGCCCGCGACGCGATGCGGCAGGCGGTCGCCGAGCACGACGCGCGCATCACGGCCGCGCTGACCCCGGCCGAGCGGCGGCGGCTCGACGAGCTCCTGAGCCTGCTGCTCCCGGAGTCGGAGCCGCTGCGGACGACCGCCTACCTGGTGGCGCAGGCGCACTACCGGCTGCGGCGCATGGGCGACGCGCTGCTGGCCGACGTGGGCCTGCGCACCCGGCACTTCGGCTCGCTCGCCGCGATCGAGGAGCTCGGCCCCTGCCCGCAGCAGGCGCTAGCCGAGCGCATGCACGTCTCCGAGCCGACGGCCGCCCAGATCGTCGACGAGCTGGTGCGGCTCGGCCTGGTGGCCCGGGGCCAGGACCCGCACGACCGCCGCCGCTACGCGCTGGAGCTGACGCCCTTGGGCCGCGAACGGCTGGTCGTGGTGCGCGACGCGGCGGCGCGGCTGCGCGAGGACGTCCGCGCCCTGCTCGGCACGGAGGCGACGGAGGAGCTGCGAGCGCTGCTCGGCAAGCTCCTCACGTCATGAGGAGTGCATCTCCTTGGTGGGCCAGGAGCCGTCGGGGGTGAACTGCGGCCCCCAGTAGTGGGGGTTGACCTCGCGCAGCGTGAGCGCGCGCCAGCCGCCGGCCCCGTCGGGCACGCCGACCTCGACGCCGGGCCCCCACAGCGCCAGCCGCTCCTGGCAGAGGCCGCAGGGCGGCAGCACGAGCAGCGCGTCGCCCTCCCGGAAGACGCAGACGGAGGCGGTGACCTTCGCGTCGAGC
Source organism: Nonomuraea sp. NPDC049725 (assembly GCF_040674795.1). Lineage (NCBI taxonomy): Bacteria > Bacillati > Actinomycetota > Actinomycetes > Streptosporangiales > Streptosporangiaceae > Nonomuraea > Nonomuraea sp. NPDC049725. The sequence continues at coordinate 36,635 of NZ_JBFANJ010000031.1, forward strand.
GTGTAGGCCTGGCACAGCGCGCCGGTCTCGTGGCACAGCGACACGCCGCCGTTGAGGTTGTCGAGCCCGACGCTGGTGAGGATGCGGCCGTCGTCGAGGTAGACGGCGGCGGCGCCACCCTCCTCGCCGGCCGGCCACCGGCGTTCGAGCTGGGCGATGGCCGCGTCGACGAGCTGCTGGTCGAGCCGCATCAGCCGACCGTCACCTGCACGCCCGAGCTCTCGTCGTCGTCCAGGTCGACCTCGACGCCCATCTCCTCGGCCAGGCGCAGCGCCTCCTCGATCAGGGTCTCGACGATCTGCGACTCCGGCACGGTCTTGATGACCTCGCCCTTGACGAAGATCTGGCCCTTGCCGTTGCCGGAGGCGACGCCCAGGTCGGCCTCGCGGGCCTCGCCGGGGCCGTTGACGACGCAGCCCATGACCGCGACCCGCAGCGGCACCTTCAGGCCCTCCAGCCCGGCCTGGACCTGCTCGGCCAGCGTGTAGACGTCGACCTGGGCGCGCCCGCACGACGGGCAGGAGACGATCTCCAGGCCGCGCTCGCGCAGGCCGAGCGACTCCAGGATCTGGTTGCCGACCTTGACCTCCTCGACCGGCGGCGCCGACAGGGAGACGCGGATGGTGTCGCCGATGCCCTCGGCCAGCAGCGCGCCGAACGCGACGGCGGACTTGATCGTGCCCTGGAAGGCCGGCCCGGCCTCGGTGACGCCCAGGTGCAGCGGGTAGTCGCACTTGGCGGCCAGCAGCCGGTAGGCGTTGATCATGACGACGGGGTCGTTGTGCTTGACCGAGATCTTGATGTCGCGGAAGCCGTGCTCCTCGAACAGCGAGCACTCCCACAGCGCCGACTCCACCAGCGCCTCGGGCGTGGCCTTGCCGTACTTCTGCAGCAGCCGGGGGTCGAGGGAGCCGGCGTTGACGCCGATGCGGATCGGGACGCCGTGGTCGGCCGCGGCCTTGGCGATCTCGCCGACCTTGTCGTCGAACTTCTTGATGTTGCCCGGGTTGACCCGCACGGCCGCGCAGCCCGCCTCGATGGCGGCGAAGACGTACTTGGGCTGGAAGTGGATGTCGGCGATGACCGGGATCTGCGACTTCCTGGCGATGATCGGCAGCGCGTCGGCGTCGTCCTGGGACGGCACGGCGACGCGGACGATCTGGCAGCCGGAGGCGGTGAGCTCGGCGATCTGCTGCAGGGTCGCGTTGACGTCGGCGGTCACCGTGGTGGTCATCGACTGCACGGAGACGGGCGCGTCGCCGCCGACGGGCACGCTGCCGACCATGATCTGCCGGGAGTGGCGGCGTTCGGCGAGCGGCTTGGGGCGGAGCGTCGGGATGCCGAGTGCTACAGAAGACATTTCAACCCTTGAGTGTCGACGACGTTGTCCAGTTTAGGTAGCTAGCGGGACTGCCCGGCCGCGAGCTCCGCCGCACGGGCGCGGGCCCAGGCGTCGGCGGCGAGCACCTCCTCGACCGAGCCGGCCGGGGTGACCTCGTGCTCGTCCACGACGCGGGCGACGGTGTCGACGATCGCCAGGAACGGCAGCCGGCCGCCGATGAACGCCTCCAGGCACGCCTCGTTGGCCGCGTTGTAGACGGCGGGAGCGGTGCCGCCCTCGGCGCCGACGTGCCTGGCCAGCGCCACGGCGGGGAAGGCGGCGTCGTCGAGGGGCTCGAAGGTCCAGGTGTGGGCCCTGGTCCAGTCGACGGGCCGGGCGGCGCCGGTGACGCGCTCGGGGTGGCCGAGCGCGAGCGCGATCGGCAGCCGCATGTCGGGCGGGCTGGCCTGGGCGATGGTCGAGCCGTCGACGTACTCCACCATGGAGTGGATGATCGACTGCGGGTGGACGACGACCTCGATGCGGTCGAAGCCGATGTCGAACAGCAGGTGGGCCTCGATCACCTCCAGGCCCTTGTTGACCAGGGTCGCCGAGTTGATGGTGATCATCGGGCCCATGGACCAGGTGGGGTGGGCCAGCGCCATCTCGGGCGTGACGTCGGTCATCTCCGCGCGGGTCCGGCCGCGGAACGGCCCGCCGCTCGCGGTGACGACCAGCCGCCTGACCGCGTCGGGGTCGTAGCCGTGCGGCCCGGAGGCCCACAGGCACTGCTGCAGGGCGGAGTGCTCGGAGTCGACGGGCAGGATCTGGCCGGGCTTGGCCAGCCGCTTGACCAGCGGGCCGCCGATGATCAGCGACTCCTTGTTGGCCAGCGCGAGCGTGCGCCCGGCCTCCAGCGCGACGAGCGTGGAGGTGAGGCCGAGCGCGCCGTTGATGCCGTTGAGCACGGTGTCGCACGGCCGGGCGGCGAGCTCCGCGACGCCTTCGGGGCCGGCGAGCACCTCGGGGGCGGCGCCGAGCGCGGCCAGCGCCTCCTTCAGGGCGGGCACGGCGGCGGGGTCGGCCACGGCGACGGCCTCCGCCCCGGTCTCGGCGGCCTGCCGGGCGAGGAGGTCGACCTTGCCTCCTCCGGCGGCGAGCGCCGCGACCCGGAAGCGGCCGGGGCAGGCGGCGATGACGTCGAGGGCCTGCGTGCCGACGGAGCCGGTGGAGCCGAGCACGACCACGGAGCGGAGGGACTGTTCATGCACGGCTCCATTGTCCCCTCCGCCCGGCCCGCGCGGGCACCGGGAGGCCCAGGTGGTCAACCGGAGTGACCCCAGAGCCCCCAGTACGCAAATGCCGGAATATCCCCATATCCGAATCCGCATAAGCCGAGAAATCGCGATATTGCGCAGTTACCTTCCAACCCGAGATCCGGTTCCCGGGAGGTAGAAAAATGCACCGCGGAGTCACCCTGCTCGCCGCTTTGACCCTCGCCCTGCTCCCGGCCGCGCCCGCGCACGCGGAGCCCAGGCCCGCGCAACGGGCGGCGGCCGACTCCGACCGCGAGCGGCAGGCCGTCCTCGACTACTGGACACCGGCCAGGATGGCCGCGGCCCGGCCGCTCGACGTGGCAGCGCCGCACGCCAAGGCAGCCGCCACCGCCGGCAAGCCGACCGAGGGCGCCCCGTGGACCGCCCCGCCCACCGGCGCCTCCGGCGTGCAGCTGCGGCAGGCGCCCAACAGCGGCGGCCGCCCGTGGACCGGCGGCGGCGTGGTCGCCAAGGCCGCCGGCCGCGTGTTCTTCACCACGCAGGGGCGCAACGCCTCCTGCTCGGGCAGCGCCGTGACCAGCGCCAACAAGAGCGTCGTGCTGACCGCCGGGCACTGCGTGAAGATGGGCGGCGCCTTCCACACGAACTGGGTCTTCGTCCCCGGCTACGACGCCGGGCAGCGGCCGTTCGGCACCTGGCCGGCCACCCGGCTGCTGACCACCCAGGAGTGGAACGCCACCGAGGACATCAACTTCGACGTCGCCGCCGCCGTGGTCGCGCCCCTGGAGGGGCGCTCGCTGACCGACGTGGTGGGCGGCCAGGGCGTCGCGTTCAACCAGCCCAGGCGCCGGCAGATGTACGCGTTCGGCTACCCGGCGGCGGCGCCGTACGACGGGTCCGCGCTCGTCTACTGCAGCGGCCGGGCCTTCGACGACTTCCTGCTGAGCCAGGACCTCGGCCTGACGTGCGACATGACCGGCGGTGCGAGCGGCGGTCCGTGGATGCTGAATTTCAACGAGGCGACCGGTCTCGGCACGCAGAACTCGGTCAACAGCTTCAAATACAGCTTCGCCCCGAATTGGATGTTCGGCCCCTATTTCGGGACGGAAGCCCAATCGGTCTACGAGGCCGCCCAGAACACCGCCACGACCTGAGGTAATTTACCGAAAGTAGTCACAAGAACACATCTCGTGGTGCACACTCGGGGGGCATGACGCTGACCACCCCCGTGCTGGCGGCCGCGCCCCTGGTCGCCGGACTCCTGGGGCCCGCGCTGATCGGCGCCGCCCCCGAGCAGCACCCCGGCCGCCAGGTCGCCGTCCCCGCCGCGGCGCACGGCGACATCGTCGAGCACGTCGCCGCCCGCGGCCCGGCCGACCAGCGCCGGGTGCTCGACTACTGGACCCCGCAGCGCATGTCCAAGGCGCTGCCGATCAGCCTGCTCGGCCTGGTCACCCAGGGCGGCCTGCTGGGCGGCCTCACCGACGCCAAGGAGTCCGGCGGAGCCAAGGGCCTCACGGACGTGACGGAGCTGAAGAAGGGCCTCACCGACCTCACCAGCTCCAGCAATCTCACCGGCACGCTCAACGGCCTGACCGGGGGCACGGGCCTCGGCGCCGCCCCGCAGCTGGCCAACCGCTCGATCGAGCTGGCCCCCGTCAAGCCGCGCCCGCAGCACCAGTCGTCCCGCCCGCTGGCCACCACCTCCGGCTCCCGGTGGGCCGTCGGCGGCGCGGTGGCCAGGACCACCGGCCGGGTCTTCCTCACCATGTCGGGCGTCGACTTCGTCTGCTCGGCCAGCACCGTGCGCAGCGCCAACCGCGACGTCGTCCTCACCGCCGGCCACTGCGTCAAGGACGGCACCGGCGCCTGGGCGCAGAACTGGACGTTCGTCCCCGCCTACGGCACCTCGGGCCGCAAGCCGTACGGGCAGTGGACGGCCCGCCGCATGTTCGTGGCGGGCCCGTGGTCGCGCAGCGCCGACGACAGCTACGACGTGGGCATGGTGGCGCTGGCCACGTCCGGCGGCAAGCACGTCGCCGACGTCGTGGGCACCCAGGAGATCGCCTTCAACGCCAAGCGCGGCGGCCACGCGTTCGGCTTCGGCTACCCGGCCGACCCGCCCTACGACGGCAGCCACCTGGTCTACTGCGCCGGCAAGCTGCGTGACGACCCCTACGGCGACACCCACGACCAGGGGCTGGGCTGCGACATGACGGCGGGCTCCAGCGGCGGGCCGTGGATGTCCGGGTTCGACAGCGCCACCGGCAAGGGCACGATCACGTCCCTGAGCAGCTTCAAGTACAGCAACGACCAGCGCACCATGTACGGCCCGTTCCTGGGCGAGGCGGCCAGGAAGCTGTTCCTCACGGCGGAGCGCGCCTGACCTCCGGGCGGCGCAGGTCGTCGACGTAGAGGGCGAGCAGCGCGCCCTCGTCGGGCAGGGCCGAGAACATGATCTGGCGGCGGAGCTGCGCGATCGTCAGGAGCTTGTCCATCCCGGCCCACGACCAGCTGTACGGCGCGGGCTCCCACAGGTCGGGCAGCGACAGCTTCAGGTGCAGCTCCCGCAGGTCGTCCTGCGACCAGACCGGGCGCACGGCGACCAGGTCCACCAGGCTCTGCCATTCGGCGAGCGCGCACTGCGAGCGCCACAGCAGGGCGTAGCTGCGCCACTCGGTCACCACGTCCTCGTGTCCGGGCATGAACTCGCTGGCCCGCAGCTCGGGGGCGCACACGAGGGCGAGCACCATGAGGTTGGCCGAGTAGTAGGCGTATCGGCGCTGCGGCCCGGCGATCCACGGCCGGTAGGCGGCGATGGCGGAGTCCTCGCGCGCGTCCAGCTCCCGGAACAGCCGCAGCACCACCGCCCGCCACCGGTCGGGGTCGTCGGCCAGCTCCTGGAGGAACGAGACCACGGGCAGCCGTGAGGCCAGCGTCGCCCAGGACAGCACGGTGCGCAGCAGCCCGTCGTGCACGCCGGTGAGCACCAGGCTCGACTCCTGGGCGACCAGCTCGCGCAGCAGCGAGGCGACGAGCCTGGCGATGAGGAACTCGCCGAACGTCGCGTGCAGGAACTCGAAGGTGTGCAGCACCTCGCCGTCGCGCACGACCTGGGCGCGGTGCACGAAGAAGGACCTGGCCACGGCCTCGTGCCCGCCGCCGTGCCGCCGGACCGGCGCGGGCTCGCGCCGCCGTTCGGGCAGCAGCACCTCCAGGTCGGCGTCGACCTCCTCAACGGTGGCCCACTGCCGTCCCCGGTTGAACATGGAGGAGGCGACGAACGACAGCCGCAGCAGCTCCAGCTCCACCTGCCTGGCCACCTGCTCGCGCGGGTGAAGCTTCTCCAGCGCCCGTTCGGCGTAGCGGGTCATCAGCCGCTCGTACAGCTCGGCCTGCCCGAGGGTGCCCGGTTCGCGGCGCAGCGCGTTGCCGTCGGCGTCGTAGAAGGCCAGCATGAGCAGCAGCAGCGGTGAGCCCGCCAGGTGCCGCTGGGTCATGGCCACGTCCAGGGTGAACGGCTCCAGCCCGGCGGCCGGGAAGTAGTCGGCGTTGACGGCGTTCCACACCTCGAGCCAACGCCGGGTGGCGTCGGGGCCGAACGGCTCCAGCCGGGTGACCACGGTGCCCTCGGGCAGCCCGGCACGGTTGGCGACGGCGGTGCGCGAGGTGACGACGACGGCGACGGCCCGCCCGGCGTCGGCCTCCTCGTGCTGGAACCTGGCGACCTTCATCAGGTAGTCCGACTGGCGCACGCCGGTGGCCTGGAGCAGCTCGTCGAACCCGTCCAGGATGATCACGGGCAGCGCGCCACCGGCCGACCTGCCGATGGCCGGCCAGTCCTGGCGTTCGCCGCTCAGGTGGTGGACGGCCTCCTCGATCTGCTCCTGGATGCCCGCTCCGGCCGACACTTCACGCAGCGGCACCCGTATCGGCAGGAACGGCGCGTCGCGCAGGCGAGCGGCGAGCACCTTGCTCAGCACCGACTTGCCGGAGCCGGGTTGGCCGAGCACGAGGAGGGGCGCCTCGGCCGCCGCCGACGAGGTCAGGAACCCGGCCAGGAACACGGGCAGGTCGGAGCGGATCGGGTGCCCCTCCCACCAGGCGTCGCCGCTCGGGTCGTCGCCGGGCGCGATCCGCGCCGCCCTGAACTGCGGGGTCACGTACGCCTGCGCGAGCGTCGGCAGCCGCAGGCCGATCGGCAGGGCGCCGGTCTCGGCGATGGGCCGGACGAGCGCCGCCTGGTGCAGCCGGTCGAGCGCGGCGGCCCGCTCGGGCAGCGGCTCGCCGGTGGCGACGAGCGAGATGAGCCGCTCCAGCTCGGCCATGCCGGGCAGGCTCGGCTGGTGGTCGGCGATGCCCGCCCAGAACGCGAACTCCGGCACGTCCCTCGCCAGCGTGCGGAAGCGGTCGGTGTAGCGGAGCACGGCCATCTCGGCCAGCTCGTCCCCGTAGGCGGCGGCGGTCCACTGCCGGTCGTGGTCGCCGAGCCGCTCCCACAGGCCCAGCTCCCTGACGTGGGCGAGCAACTGCTGGCCGAGCCCGAGGTAGTAGGCGCGCACGGCCGCCACGGTCTCGTCGAAGGAGGTGTGCGGCGAGGGGCACAGCGGCGCGGCCAGCTCCCAGTAGTGCCGCCCGCCGCCCTCGCCCGCGTGCAGCTCGCCGGGCGCGAACGGCAGGTCGAGCGTGTCGACGGCCTCGACGTAGGCGGTGACGACGAGCACGGCGTGCGCGGCCTCGAACCTGTCGGTACGGGAGCGCCAGGTGCTGCCGGGACGCCATTCGCGCCAGCGTCCCAGCAGCTCGGCCCCGAGTTTGACCAGGGCCCCACGGGCCTCCATCACCCCCGCGACGGGCAGGAGCGCGACGGTTCCGGTGCTGACCAGCGCTTCGAGCGCCGGATCAGCGCCGCCGAGTAATCGGACAGCATCGATGTACCGGTATTTGTCCCCCATGCAGCATCGCCGCCTTGGATGGGCCGTTGGTCAAAGGGTGATACCCGTCAATACCATCACTTTCTCGTAAGTAAGATCTTCCATCGCCGATCGCAGGCCCTCACGGCCGATCCCGGAGTCCTTGACCCCGCCGTACGGCATCTGGTCGGCCCGGTACGACGGCACGTCACCGATGATCACGCCGCCGACCTCCAGCTCCCGGTTGGCCCGGAAGGCGGCGTCCAGCGACCGGGTGAACACCCCGGCCTGCAGCCCGTAGGCCGAGTCGTTGACCATCGCGTACGCCTCGTCGATCGAGGCGGCCCTCTGCAGCACCATGACGGGGCCGAAGACCTCCTCGCGGGAGACCTTGGCGTCGGCCGGGACGTCGGCGAGCACGGTCGGGGCGATCGTGGCGCCCTCCCGGGTGCCGCCGGCCAGCACGCGGGCGCCGGCGTCGACGGCCTCGCGCACCCACTGCTCGACCCGTTCGGCGGCGGCCTCGGAGACGAGCGGGCCGACCTGCGTCTTCTCGTCGGCCGGGTCACCGGTGACGAGCCCGGCGACGGCGGGGAGCAGGCGCTCGACGAACGCGTCGTACACCGGCTCCTCGACGATCACCCGCTGCACGGCGATGCAGCTCTGCCCGGCCTGGTAGTTGGAGAACAGCGCCACCCGCTTGGCCGCCCAGTCGAGGTCGGCGTCGGCCAGCACCACGGCCGCCGCGTTGCCGCCCAGCTCCAGCGTCACGTGCTTGCGCGGCACCTGGTCGGCGATGGCGTAGCCGACGGGGGCCGAACCGGTGAACGACACCACGGGCAGCCTGGGGTCGGCGACGAGCGCGGCGGCGCGCTCGTTCTCGATGGGCAGCACCGAGAACATGCCGGCGGGCAGGTCGGTCTCGGCCAGGATCTCGCCGAGCACCAGCGACGACAGCGGCGTGGCGGGCGCGGGCTTGACGATGACCGGCGCGCCGACCGCGATGGCGGGCGCGACCTTGTGCGCGACCAGGTTGAGCGGGAAGTTGAACGGCGTGATCGCCAGCACCGGCCCCTTGGGCACGCGCGAGACGTAGGCCAGCCGCCCGGCGGCGGCGGGCTCGGTGTCGAGCCGCTGCACGTCGCCGGACCAGCGCCGGGTCTCCTCGGCGGCGAACCGGAACGTGGAGATCGCGCGGCCGACCTCGCCGCGCGCCCAGAAGATCGGCTTGCCGTTCTCGGCGGTGATCAGGTGGGCGAGCTCGTCGGCCCGCTCGGCCAGCCGCCGCGACACGTGCGCGAGCGCTTCGGCGCGCACGTGCACCGGCAGCGCGGCGGCCTCGCCGGCCACCGCCCGCGCGGCCGCGATCGCCTCCTCGACCTGCTCGCCGGTCGGCACCGAGTATCGGCCGACCTCGCGCCCGTCGAGCGGATTGGTCACGCTCAGCTCGGCGTCCCCGGTGGCGGGGCGTCCGGCGAGCCAGAAGGTACGCACGTCCATACCCACGACGTTATGCGAAGCGGACAGAGGGGGATTTACACCAGGCTGCACAAGACTCCCGCCTGGCCCCACCGTTACGTACAAGCCCTCTTGTATACCCACTGTGTAACAGAAGTAGGCCTAATTCAGGATGTTTACGATGCGGAGCGGTTTGAACGGTCTCTGCCCTGGCTAAGTCATCGATGCGGGTCCCTCAGCGCGGCGGGCCCCCGAGCAGAAAGGCGTGGGCCCATGACCTCCTCGGCGCCGCTTGGGCTCCAGGGCGCCTACCTGCTGGGCGAACGGGCCGGCCAGGACGAGCTTCGTTCCAGACTGCTGGACGTCGCGGTGAACCTGCTGGTCACCGACGGAGCCGACAGCCTCACGATGCGCCGGATCGCCACCGAGGCCGGCTGCACCACCACCGTCATCTACACGATGTTCGGCAACAGGGAGGGGCTGGCCGAAGCCCTCTACCTGGAGGGGTTCGAGCGCTTCCGGCGCATCCTCGACGCGGTGCCGCAGCGCCGCGACCCCTTCGAGCACCTGACGGCGCTCGCCCCGGCCTACCGGCAGGCATGCCTGTCGGAGCCCGGCTACTACAGCCTCATGTTCGAGCGGGCGATCCCCGGTTTCGAACCCAGCGAGCGCGCCCGCACCCTCGCCCGGGCGGCGCTCAACATCTTCGACCGGGTGATCGCCGACTGCATCTCGGCGGGGCGGCTCGTCCCCACCCAGCCCCGCAAGATCGCCGACGCCCTCTGGGCCGCCGCCCAGGGCGCGATCAGCCTCGAACGCGCGGGCCACCTGCGTGACGGCCGCACCTTCGAGGCGGTGACCACGGCCACGATCTGCTGCTACCTGGTGGAGCGCGCCTAGCGCCTGGCCGCCTCCAGGGCGAACCACAGCTCGGCCCGCACCGCGGGGTCGTCGAGATCGCGTCCCAGCAGCTCGGCGACCCGCCGCATCCGGTAGCGCAGCGTGTGCCGGTGCACGCCCAGCCGCTGCGCCGCCGCGTCCCAGTGCCCGTTGCACTCCAGGTACGCGCGCAGCGAGGCGACGAGGTCGGGCCGCGCCCCATAGGCGGTGAGCGGCCCCAGCAGCGCGGTCGCGAACGCCTGCGCCACAGCCGGGTCCAGCAGCCCGACGAGCCCCTGCCCGGCCAGCTCGGCGAAGCGCACCACGCCGCCCCGGCTCGCCGCGCGGGCCCGCACGGCCTGGTCGATCCCGGCCCGCAGCTCACCGTAGCGGCAGGCGGTGCTCACCCCCACGGCCCCCTCGACCGCCCCGGCGACCTCGTCGGCAGCCCCTTCCTCCACCAGCACGACGCCGGCGCCACCGGCCGCCCCTTCCGCCGGCGCGCCGCCGCCCGCCGCCTGGGGCAGGCGGGTGGCGAACACCGTGGCCTCGACGCTCTCCAGGGCCTCCGCCGGGACGGCCAGCACGGCGAACGGCTCGCCGGGCAGCCGGCCGCCGAGCGCGTCCAGCACCGCCCGCGCCCGCTCGTCCTCCCCCGCCAGCAGCAGCTCCAGCACCGCCTGCCGGACCCGCCGGGCGGCCTCCCGCTGCGCGCCGCCCTGCTCCAGGGCGAGCGTGAGCAGCGACCCGGCCGCGTTGATCACGGTGTGGGCGACCGGCGTGAACGCCTCCCGCGCCCCCACGGCGAAGTAGCCGCGCGGCCGCGCCCCGCCGCCGAGCGGCTGGAGCACGACGTGGCCCTCGGGCCCCGACAGCGACAGGCTGGCGGGCATCCGCGTGCCGCGCAACCGGCCGAGCTCCCCCGTCACCGCCTCGGCCCGCGCCCCGCGCGTGGCGTGGCGCACCTGCCCGGTCTCGTCCAGCAGCACCGCCCAGCCGCCGACCTCGGCGGCCAGCCGGTCGACGACCGCGTGCAGCCCCTCGGGCCGCAGCGCCGCCCGCGTCAGCCGCCCCTGCGCGGCGAACGCCCGGGTGATCTCCTCGTACTGCTCGGCGGCCAGCAGCTCGCCGACCGTCTTGCCGATGGCGATGAACGGCGTCTCCCGGGGCACCTCCAGCAGCGGCAGCCCGGCCTCCTCTGCGGCGGCCACGAGCGCGGGCGGCACCTCGTCGTGGGAGAGCCCGACCCCGAAGCCGAGCCCGGCCACGCCCCGCGCCACCAACCGGGCAACATAGCCGGAAAAGTCACCTTCCAGGCGCATCCCGGTGGTGAGCAGCAGCTCGTCACCCTCCAGGAACGGCGTCGGATCCTCCAGCTCGCTGACCGCCACCCAGCGCACGGCCGAGTCCAGCGGGCCGGCCAGCGACCGCAGCCCCATCCGCCGCACCACGGTCCGCAGCGAAGGCGCCATCGCGAGTTGTCCATTCCGGCAAAGGTGAGCACCCACAGTGTGCCATATCGCCCTATCGGAGCAGGCGGGCGGCCACCGTACCGTCAGAGCCATGAGCATTCCCCAGGAGCGTCGCCTCGTCACCGCCATCCCCGGCCCCAAGTCGCAGGAGCTGCTGGCCCGCAAGCAGGCCGCCGTCCCCCCGGGCATCGGCACCACGCTGCCGGTCTTCGTGACCCGCGCCGGCGGCGGCGTGCTGGAGGACGCCGACGGGAACTCGCTGATCGACTTCGGCTCCGGCATCGCCGTCACCAACGTCGGCAACGCCGCCCCCAAGGTGGTCGAGCGCGTCCAGAAGCAGGCCGCCGACTTCACCCACACCTGTTTCATGGTCACCCCGTACGAGTCGTACGTGCGCGTGTGCGAGAAGCTGAACGAGCTCACGCCGGGCGACCACGAGAAGCGCACGTTCCTGGTCAACAGCGGCGCCGAGGCCGTGGAGAACGCGGTCAAGGTCGCCAGGCTCGCCACCGGCCGCCAGGCGGTCGTCGTGTTCGACCACGGCTACCACGGCCGCACCCTGCTCACGATGACGCTGACGGCCAAGAACATGCCGTACAAGCAGGGCTTCGGCCCGTTCGCGCCCGAGGTCTACCGGGTGCCGCTGGCCTACCCGTTCCGCTGGCCGACGGGCCCCGAGAACTGCGCCGAGGAGGCCGCCGCCCAGGCCATCGACATGATCGGCAAGCAGATCGGCGCCGAGAACGTGGCCGCCGTGGTGATCGAGCCGATCGCCGGCGAGGGCGGCTTCATCGAGCCCGCCAAGGGCTTCCTGCCGAGGATCGCCGAGTTCTGCCGCGCCAACGGGATCGTGTTCGTGGCCGACGAGGTGCAGACCGGCTTCGCGCGCACCGGCGACCTGTTCGCCTGCGAGGACGAGGGCGTGGTGCCCGACATCATCTGCACCGCCAAGGGCATCGCGGGCGGCCTGCCGCTCGCCGCGGTGACGGGCCGGGCCGAGCTCATGGACACCGTGCACGCGGGCGGCCTCGGCGGCACCTACGGCGGCAACCCGCTGGCCTGCGAGGCGGCGCTGGGCGTGCTGGAGACCATCGAGGAGGAGGACCTGGTCGGCCGCGCCCGCCGCATCGGGGACGTGATGATCCCGCGGCTGCTGGCCATGAGCGAGCGGTTCGACGTGATCGGCGACGTCCGGGGACGCGGCGCGATGATCGCCGTCGAGCTCGTCGTGCCGGGCACCAAGGACCCGAACCCGGCCGCCGTCCAGGAGGTCGTCCGGCGCTGCCACGCGGAGGGGCTGCTGGTGCTGACCGCGGGCACGTACGGCAACGTGCTGCGCTTCCTGCCGCCGCTGGTGATGCCCGAGCACCTGCTTGAGGAGGGGCTCGGCATCCTGGAGAAGGCTTTCGCCAGCCTGTAGATAAACCCGCAAATCGGGCATCCAGCTTGTTGCTGGATGCCCGATTTTGTTGGTGTAAGACCTGTCGTCCGGGTAGAGAAATCACCTGGCCTTGACGCGAAGCTAGCGGAGCACGGACGCGGCCGGGGTTATAACGGATCCGACATGAAGCCGGGCGAGCGCCGCGGGGAGCGTGATGAACTGGGGTCCGACCAGAACGGCTGGGGAGATGTTGACGTTCGACCCTGAGGGCATGAGCTGGGCGCAGCGCCAGGGCGACGCCTGCGTCGTCTGCCACAAGCGGTGGCCGCGTCCGCGCGTGCGGGTGGGCCGCTTCCCCGACGACATGACGGCCCTGGCCTGCACCGACTGCGCCGAAGCCCTCATCCCGTCGCCGCTGGCCACCGTCGTGGCCTTCCCGTCACGCTGACCAAGCCGCACTGACCAAGCCGCACTGACCAGGCCGTACTGGCCACGCCACTGACCAAGCCGTACTGGCCACGCCAACACCGACCACGCACACAGCCCCCGTACGCGCCGGGGCCGCCTCTGGGGAGACGAGACGCCCCAGGGCGGGGGACCGCCCGGGGGCGTCTCAGCAGGCGCGCTCAGCGGGGGGATAGAGCGCGCCCGCCGCGGGCGAGGTCACCGGCCGGCCGTCACTTCGCGAGCTCACGCCACCGGGCGGTCCAGGTGGCGTAGTCCACGCACTCTCCTTCCGGCGGACGGCAGTCGCCCGGCGGCCGCACCGCGAAGGCGATGCGGTCGAGCCGTGGTGACCTGGTCGCACCGTACGCCTCACAGACCGGTTTGGCGCGGCCTTTGCACGCCTTGGTATTGGCCGGCGCCAGCCCGAGCCACGCGGCGGCGTCACGCTGGGAGTCGGGGTCGGTCATCCGGTTGAGCCAGAGGTAGGCGCAGCCCGTGTCGGTGACTCCGGAGCCGAGCATCCACGAGTCGGCCCACCCGGTGGCCTTGCGCGCGGCGACCGCCTTGACCTTCTTGCCAGCCTTCTCCAGCAGCAGCCGGTGGTAGGGCGTCGCCTGGGCGTAGTCGATCGAGCCGGTGGCGAAGCCCTTGATCAGGTCGAGCGGGTTCTTCCAGTAAGTGCGGTCCTCGTGGCCCTCCAGCCCCTCCGCCACCCGGTCGAGCTGGGTGGCGGTCAGCTCGAACGGCCGGTCGACGGCGTCGTCGACGAGCGCCGCGTCGGCCAGCGTCAGCGGGCTGTCCTTGAGCATCACGCGCCCGGCCTTGAGCACCTGGCCCAGGTCGCCGCCCTTGACCCGCTCCGGGTCGTAGAGGAACTCGTGGTAGCCCCACAGGAACGGCACCCCGTAGGACTTGCCGGAGTCGCTCACCAGCTCGCGCAGCGGCTCCAGCAGGTCGTCGTAGCCCTCGATCTCGGCCGTGTCGATGGGCTGCACCTGCTTGGCCTCGATCATGGAGGCGGCCAGCACCGGATCGGCGGCGATCACGTCGTAGGGCCGCTCGGCGACGCGGGCCGCCATCTCCTCGGGCGTGGAGACCGTGTCGAGCCGGGCCACCCGGCAGCCGGTCTCCTTCTCGAACGTGCCCGTCCAGTTGGCCTGCGGGCTGGTGCCGCCGTATTCGGCATAGCCCCGGTAGGCGAGGATCTGCAGGGTGCCGTCGCGCTGCGTGGGGCTCGTGGTGGGCTTGGGCGACGGCGTGGCCGCGCCGGTGCCGGCCAGCATCGCCAGGGCGGCCAGGGCCAGGGCGGGAGCGCGTCGGAGATCCACGCCCTGGAGCTTACCGGGGCCCCGGGCGGGCGGAGCCGAAGCCCGCCCGCCTGTGGACAACCTACTTGTTCGTCGGGAACCCCAGGTTGACGCCGCCGTGGGACGGGTCGAGCCAGCGGGAGGTGACGACCTTGCCGCGGGTGTAGAAGTGCACGCCCTCGGTGCCGTGGGCGTGCGTGTCGCCGAAGAGCGAGGACTTCCAGCCGCCGAAGCTGTAGAACGCCATCGGCACCGGGATCGGCACGTTGATGCCGATCATGCCGACCTCGATCTCGTTCTGGAAGCGCCGGGCGGCGCCGCCGTCGTTGGTGAAGATCGCGGTGCCGTTGCCGTACTCGCCGGCGTTGATGACCTCGACGCCCTCCTCGTACGAGCCGACGCGGACGATCGACAGGACGGGCCCGAAGATCTCCTCGACGTGCACCCGTGAGCCGGGCCTGACGTGGTCGACGACGGTCGGCCCGAGCCAGAACCCGGGCGTCTCCGACGCCTTGCCGCCGCCGCGCACCGGCGTCTCGCGGCCGTCGACGACCACCTTGGCGCCCTCCTCGACGGCCACGTCGAGGTAGGAGGCGACCTTGTCGCGGTGCGGGCCGGTGACGAGCGGGCCCATCTCGGAGGCGGGGTCGTCGCCGGGGCCGATGGTCAGCCGCTCGACCCGTTCGACGATCTTCTGCACGAGCTCGTCGCCGACGGGGTCGACGGCCAGCACGACGGAGATCGCCATGCACCGCTCGCCCGCCGAGCCGAACCCGGCCGACACCGCGGAGTCGGCCACCAGGTCGAGGTCGGCGTCGGGCAGCACGAGCATGTGGTTCTTGGCGCCGCCGAGCGCCTGCACCCGCTTGCCGTGGGCCGATCCGGTCTCGTAGACGTAGCGGGCGATCGGGGTGGAGCCGACGAACGAGACGGCGCGCACCTCGGGGTGCTCCAGCAGCCGGTCCACCGCCACCTTGTCGCCCTGCACGACGTTGAACACGCCGTCGGGCAGCCCGGCCTCCTGCCAGAGCCGCGCCATGAGCAGCGACGCCGACGGGTCCTTCTCCGACGGCTTGAGCACGAACGCGTTGCCGCACGCGATCGCGATCGGGTACATCCACATCGGCACCATGGCCGGGAAGTTGAACGGCGTGATCCCGGCGACGACGCCGAGCGGCTGCCGGATCGAGTAGGAGTCCACGCGGGTGGACACCCCTTCGGAGAAACCACCCTTGAGCAGGTGCGGGATGCCGCAGGCGAACTCCACGACCTCCAGCCCGCGGGCCACCTCGCCGAGCGCGTCGGAGTGGACCTTGCCGTGCTCGGCGGAGATCAGGGCCGCCATCTCGTCGCGGTGGGCGTACAGGAGCTCGCGGAAGCGGAACAGCACGTGCGCGCGCCTGACCAGCGACGTGTCACGCCACGCGGGGAACGCGGCCGCCGCGGCGGCGACCGCCGCGTCGACATCGGCCGCCGACGCCATCGCGACCGTGCCGCTGACCTCCCCGGTCGCCGGGTTGAAGATCTCGCTCGTACGGGGGTCACCGTCGACGAGCTTTCCGCCGATCCAGTGCTTGACTGACTTCACTGCTGCGCCGCCTCCGCGTTGATGACTTCGAGCGCGCCGACGATGATGCCGAGCCCCTCGGCGGCCTCGTCGACGGTCAGGGTGAGCGGCGGCGCCATGCGGATCGCGGTGCCGTACAGGCCGCCCTTGCCGGCGAGCAGGCCGGCCTTCTTGGTCTCCTCCATGAAGCGGGCGGCCTGGGCCGGGCTCTCCAGCTCGACGGCGAACATCAGGCCCTTGCCGCGCACCTCCTTGACGATGGGCAGGCGGGCGGCGGCCTCGCGCAGGCCGTCGATGATGATCTTGCCGGTCCTGGCGGCGTTGGCCTGGAGGTCGCGGTCGAGGACGTAGTCGAGGGTGGCGTTGGCGGCGGCCATGGAGATCGGGTTGCCGCCGAACGTCGCCAGGCCGACGGCGGGCAGGACGTCCATCAGGTCGCCGCGCGCCACGACGCCGCCGACGGCGAACCCGTTGCCCAGGCCCTTGGCGAACGTCATCATGTCGGGCGTCACGCCGTGGTTCTGGATGCCGAAGAACGCGCTGCCGGTGCGTCCCCAGCCGGTCTGCACCTCGTCGGAGATGAACAGGATGCCCTGTTCGTCCAGGACCTCCTTGTAGGCGGCGAACAACCCGTCGGGCGGCATGGTGAACCCGCCCACGCCCTGGATCGGCTCGGCGATGAGCGCGGCGACGTCGCCCGCGACGGCGGTGGCGAGCACGTGGCGCAGGTCCTCGGTGCACGCGCGGATGTAGTCGGCGTCGGACAGGCCCTTGAACTGGGTCAGGTGCCGGTCGGTGCCGTGCAGGAAGTGCGCGTTGAGCGGGGAGAGCGAGTTGTTCTTCCAGGCCCGGTTGGAGGTGACGCTGATGGCGCCGAAGCTGCGGCCGTGGTAGCTCTGCCGCATGGCGAGCACCTGGTCGCTCTTGCGCGCGCAGGTGGCCAGGAGCAGGGCGGTCTCGTTCGCCTCGGTGCCGGAGTTGGTGAAGAACACCTTGGCGTCGGGGATGCCGGACAGCCTGGCGATCTTCTCGGCGAGCTCGACCTGGCCGCGCAGCAGGTAGACGGTGCTGGTGTGGACGACGCCGGTGGCGAGCTGGCGCTCGACGGCCTCGCGCACCTCCGGCACGTCGTAGCCGATCATGTTGGTCAGGATGCCGGCGAAGAAGTCGAGGTAACTCTTGCCGTCGGCGTCGACGACACGGTTGCCCTTGCCGCTGACGATCTCGATGGGCTCGTCGTAGTTGAGGCTCACCCAGGCGGGGATCACGGCCCTGTGGCGCGCGAGAAGCTCGGACATGTCTTGAGTATCGCTGTTGCCGCGCGTTCCCCGGAACGGCAAGATGTCGGCCTGTCGCCGAATTGGCTTACATACTGTCGACCCGGGGCCGAGAAGAGGTTTCGTCGGGATGGGTGATGGTATGGCTACGTCTAGCAGGGAATATGTGAGATCGCCCCTCCAGGGGGAAGCCTTCTGGAGCACCGTCCAGAAGACGCGACAGGCGGTCTGGCGACCGTCGTAAGACCGCCGGATCGGGGGAACCCAATGCGCAAGACGCTCACGGGTCTGGGGCTGGCCTTCTTCCTGACGCTCGCCCCGGCCGCGGCCGCCACGGCGGACACACCCGTTCAGGCCGCGCAGAGCCAGGTCAATCCGTCACCTCAGCCGACCGACACCCGGGACGAAGGCGGCAGCAACGCCGGCCTGTGGGGCCTGCTGGGCCTGCTCGGGCTGCTGGGCCTGACCGGCATGCGCAAGCAGAAGAGCCAGGTCGGCACGGCCGAGCACATGACCAATCGGCCGCACCGCAACCCGTAAGGTCCTCGCGCGGGATCCCCGTGCCGGCGAGCCCGGCACGGGGATTCCCCGTCCACCGGCACCGTCCCTTAGGGGATCACCCGTCCGCCTGCGGGCGTACGGCCGGCGTACGGGCTACGCCGCCGGAGGCACCCGGAAAGCCCACTCGCGGGCGACGACCGGCGCGGGTCCGGTCCGCCACCATCGGGTCATCACCACAGCAGACCCGAGGAGACCGGCATGACGCTCGCCCTGGACCACGCCCCCGCCACCACCCACCCCGGGCCGCCCAAGCTCGACCGCGACCAGCTCCGCCAGGCCCAGCAGGACACGCTCGCCACCCCGCGCATGAAGTACAGCCTGCTGGCCAAGATGATGTTCAAGCCCGTGGACCTCATGTACGGCAAGGAGGGCTCGTACACGAAGTTCGCCATGCTGGAGATCATCGCCCGGGTGCCCTACCAGGCGTGGGAGCGGATGGGCTACTGGGCGGTGCACCGCCACAGAGGCCGCTCGGCGCTGGCCCGCCGGGTCTTCGAGCGCATCGTCGAGGCCCGTGCCGACCAGGACAACGAGCAGTGGCACCTGCTCATCATGCAGGACCTGGTGCAGCGCTCCGGGCACCGGCAGGGCTGGCTGCTGCACCGGGCCGCGCCCTGGCTGATCGCGTTCTTCTACTACCACGTGTCGTGGGTGCTGTTCCTGGTCCGGCCCGACTGGAGCTACCGGCTCAACGCCGAGTTCGAGGACCACGCCGAGCACGAGTACATGACGTTCGTGGCGGACAACCCGGACCTGGACTTCGTCCCCGACCCGGGCGCCTACGCCGCCGAGTACGGCCGTTACCGCTCGGTGGCCGACCTGCTGCGGCAGATCGGCCACGACGAGCGGACGCACAAGCTCGACAGCCTGCGGAGCATGCGCGAGCCCCGCATCCGCTAGGCGCTCACCGGCTCGGGCGCGGTGTCCGGCGCGGTGGCGGCGGGCCGGAGCACGAGGAGCGCGAGCAGCGCCGCGGCCAGGCAGAACCCGGCGCCCACGAAGCAGCCGACGTGCATCGCGTCGGTGAACGCCGCCTTGGCCGGCTCGACCAGTTCGGGCGTCCGGAACGCGACGCCGATCGACTCCCTGGCCGCCTCGGGCGCGCCCGCGGGCATGGACGAGGTGAACACCCCGGCCAGCACGCTGCCCAGCACGGCGATGCTCAGGGCCAGGCCGACCTGCTGGACGGTGTCGTTCATGGCCGAGCCCACCCCGGCGTGCTCCAGCGGGATCGCGTTCATCAGCGACGCGTACGCCGACGGCCCGGCCAGGCCGCCGCCGACGCCCATGAGCACGAGCCCGATCAGCAGCCCCAGATAGCCGGTGGTGGTGGCCATCACCAGGAACCCACCGGCCATGACGGCCAGCCCGGAGGCGATCAGCGTCCGGTTGCCGACCCTCTTGCCGAGCCCGGCGCCGACCCCGTTGAAGATCGCCGCGGCCACGGCGTAGGGCAGCAGGGCCAGCCCGGCCTTCGTCTCCCCGTAGCCCAGCACGAACTGCAGGTACTGCGTCAGCATCAGCATCACGGCCCCGGCCCCGAACGCCATGAGCAGGATCGAGAACGACGCCCCGCTGAAGTTGCGGTTCCTGAACAGCCGCAGCGGCAGCATCGGATGGGCCGAGCGCCGCTCCCACCACACGAACACGCCCAGCGTGACCACGGCCAGCGCGATGATCACCGGGTCGAAGACCCGCTCGATGATCACGTAGACGGCGGCGGTCAGCCCGACCACCGACAGCACCACGCCCACCGGGTCGATCGGGCGCCCGGCGCTGCGGGTCTCCGGCATCAGCACCAGCGCGGCCACGATGGCGATCAGCGCGATGGGGATGTTCAGCAGGAACACCGACCCCCACCAGTAGTGCTCCAGCAGGAAGCCGCCGAGCGTCGGCCCGATGATCACGCTGATCATCGCCACACCGCCCCAGATGGCCATGGCCTTGCGCCGCTCGTCCGCGTCGAAGACCGTCATCAGGATCGACAGCGTCGACGGCATCAGGATGGCCCCGCCGACGCCCATGAGGGCGCGCGACCAGATGAGCTGCCACGGCTCCCCGGACAGCACGGCCAGCACCGAGGCCCCGCCGAACAGCGCCAGCCCGATGATCAGGAACTTCCGGCGGCCGAACCGGTCGGACAGGCTCCCCGCCGTCAGCAGCAGCCCGGCGAAGGCCAGCACGTACGAGTCCAGGATCCACTGGATGTCGGACGGCGTCGCGCCCAGGTCCTCGATCAGCGAGGGGATGGCCAGATTGAGCACCGTGCCGTCGACGGACAGCACGAGCAGCGACAGACAGAGTACGGCGAGGACCCACCAGCGACGGGGGTCTCGCACAGCGTTCGATTCCACTCGCACACTGTACGACAACACTCGTACAGTGTGCGAGTGGAATTATCCTGGGAGCATGACCAAGCAGTTCAGCACCGTCTGGCTCCGGGAAGCCCGTCCCGCCAAAAGCACCGGCCGCAGCCGCGACGAGATCGTCCACGCCGCCGTCGAGCTGCTCGACGCCGACGGGCTCGACGGGCTCAGCATGCGCAGGCTCGGCGCCAAGCTGAGCGCGGGCGCGACCAGCATCTACTGGTACGTGGCCAACAAGGAGGAGCTGCTGGAGCTGGTCTACGACGAGATCTGGGGCGAGCTGCGGCTGCCCGAGCCCACGGCGGAGACCTGGCGGGTCACCGCGTCGGCCTTCGCCCACGACATGCGCCGGGTGATCCTGCGCCACCCCTGGTCGGCCTCGCTCATCGGCCGCCTGCCCGCACTCGGCCCCAACGCGCTCGGCGCCGCCGACACCCTGCGCAGGAGCTTCCACCTGGCCGGCTTCGAAGGGCTGGAGATCGACTACGCCAACACCACGCTGACCTCGTACGTGTTCGGCATCACGATCCCGGAGGTCGCCTGGGCCCAGAAGGTCGCCGAGACCGCCTACCCCGACGAGAGCATCCGCGAGACGGTCGCCCTGCTGGCGGCCGACTATCCGGACCTGGCCAGCCGCATGAACGAGGTGCACAACTCCGACGTCGACTCGGTGCGCGAGATCGCCTTCAGCTTCGGGCTCGACGCGGTGCTCGACGGGCTCTCGGCACGCCTGGTCGCCTAGCAGATTGTCAGCCTGCGCGGACTCGATCTTACAAGCTGATCGGATAGGCTCGCCTCGTGCTCCCCACCATCGCCGACATCCTCGCCCTGGAAAGCGTCCGCCGGGGCAACCCGCGCGTGGTCGCGGGCGCGGACCGGCTCGACACCCGCGTGCGGTGGGTGCACGTGGGCGAGATCGCCGACATCGCGCAACTGCTGCGCGGCGGCGAGCTGGTGCTCACCACCGGCGTGGCCCTGCCCGACGACCCCGACAAGCTGGCCGACTACATCGGCGAGCTGTCGTCCGTCGGCGTCTCCGGCCTCATCGTCGAGCTGGGCCGCCGCTTCGTCCACGAGCTGCCCCGCGCCGTCGTCAAGACGGCCGAGGAGCACGGGCTGCCGCTGGTCGTGCTGACCCGCGAGACCCCGTTCGTGCAGATCACCGAGGCCGTCCACGCCCGGATCATCGACATCCAGCTGGAGGAGCTGCGCGCCTCCGAGCAACTGCACGAGGTGTTCACCGAGCTGTCGGTCGAGGGCGCCTCACCGGCCGAGGTGCTGGCCCAGGTCTCCCGGCTGTCGGGCCGCCCGGTCCTGCTGGAGAACCTCGCCCACCAGGTGCTGGCCTGCGAGTCGGCGGGCCGCGACACCGGCACGCTGCTGGCCGGCTGGGAGACCAGGTCCCGCGCGGTCGCCCCGGCCGAGCGCACCGCCTACGACGCCGCCTCCGGCTGGCTCGTCACCACCGTCGGCGCCCGCGGCCAGGACTGGGGGCGCCTCATCCTGCTGTGCGACGCCCAGCCCTCGCCGCGCGAGCTCGTGCTGGCCGAGCGCGCCGCCACCACGCTCGCCCTCGGCCGCCTGCTGGAACGCCACCAGGAATCGCTCGAACGCCAGGCGCACGGCACGATCATCACCGGCATCCTCACCCACGCCTACGCCGACCCCGACGAGGCCGCCGCCCGCGCCAGGGCCGTCGGTGTCCCGCTCACCGGCCGCAGGCTCGTCAGCGTCGTCATCCGCCCGACCGACCTGGCCGAGCAGGCGCTCGACGGGCAGGCCGAGCTCGGCGAGCTGGCCGAGGCCACCGCCGCCGCCTGCCGCGAGGCCCGGCTGCCCGCCCTCGTGGGCGCCCTCGACCAGGACCGCGTGGGCGTGCTGCTGCCGCTGCCGCCGCGCACCGCCGTCGAGCCCGCGCTGACCTCGCTCGCCGAGCGGCTGCGCGCCCTGTCGAAGTCCGGCGGCGCGTTCGTGCTCGCCTCCGGCTCGGTGGTCGAGTCGATCCGCGACGTGCGGCGCAGCTTCCTGGAGGCCGAGCAGGTGGCCGACGTCGCGGTCCGCCAGCCCGACGGCCGCCCCTTCTACCGGCTGCCCGACCTGCGCCTGCGCGGGCTGCTCCACCTGCTGCGCGACGACGCCAGGCTGCAGACGTTCGCCGAGCGCGAGCTGGGCGCGCTGCTGGCGCACGACGCCCAGCGCGGCGGCGACCTGACCCGCATCCTGCGCATCTACCTCGACGCCGGGCGCAACAAGGCCGTGGCCGCGCAGAAGGCCCACCTGTCCAGGCCCGCCTTCTACGACCGGCTGCGCCGCCTGGAGCGCATCCTCGACACCGACCTGGACGACTCGGAGTCCTGCCTGTCGCTGCACGTCGCACTGCTGGCCCTGGAGTCGTTCCGCCGCAACGCCCGCCCCGAATGAGGTCGCGCCGCCTAGCGTCTGCGGTGTGCCCCTCTTCTACAACCCCCTGGAGGCGGCGGCCCACCGGCTGTCGCTCGTTCCCCCGATGTTCGACTACTTCGGCGCCCTGGGCGTGCACGCGATCATCGCGGCGGCGCGGCTGGGCCTGTTCGACGCGCTGCGCGACGGGCCGCTGACCGGCGACGAGCTGGCCGCCGCCCGCGGCCTGGACGGGCGCGCCGCCCGGGTGCTGCTCGACAGCCTCGCCGCGCTCGGCTACCTGCGCCGGCGGCGCGGGCGCTACGCGCTCACCCGCGCCTCCCGCCGCTGGCTCGTCACCGGCTCGGCCACCAGCCTGCTGGAGGGACTGACGTTCTGGGAGCGTACGGCGTGCGTGATCTGGCCGGAGACCGAGAAGGCCGTCCGCGACGGCACGCCGCCCGTCCCCCTCTACACGCTGACCGAGCAGGACCCGGAGCTGTCGCGCTCGTTCCAGGCGTGGACGGCGGCGCTCGCCGGGCAGCAGGCCCCGGCGGCGGCCCGCGCCATCCCCGTCCCCCGGCACGCCCGGCGGCTGCTCGACGTGGGCGGCGGCCACGCCCTCTACAGCGTGGCGCTGCTGCGCCGCCATCCGGCGCTGCGCGCCACCGTGCTCGACCTGCCGCAGGCGCTCCTGTCGGCGGCCGAGCACCCGCGCCTGACGCTGCGCGCCGGCTCGTTCCTGGACGGTGACCTGGGCGGCGGCTACGACGTCGTCCTGCTGTTCAACGTCATCCACCTGCTGGACGACGCCGAGACGGCGGCGCTGCTGCGCCGGGTGTCCGCCGCCCTGAACCCCGGCGGCGTCGTGGCCATCGGCGACCAGTTCGGCGACCGCCTCTTACCCGGGCGGGCCAGCCGCGGCCTGATGCGACTGCTGGACCTCAACTACCTCGTCGCCGGCGGCGGCCGGGTGCGCGCGTTCTCACAGGTCGCGGACCTGCTGCGGGAGGCGGGCTTCGACCGGCCGCGCCACCGCCGCCCCTGGCGCTCCCCCGTCACCCAGCTCGCCCTCGCTAGAACCCCATCGCGGCACGTACCTCGTCCAGCGTCTTGATCGCCCGCTCGCGGGCCGCCGCGTTGCCCTCGCCGAGCACCTTCCTGGCCTCCGCCACGGTGTGCTCGCGGCGCCGCGCCCTGATGGGGGCCAGGAACTCGTTGACCGCCTCGGTCGCCAGCGCCTTGAGCCGCGACGCGCCCCCGTCGCCGATCTCGTCGGCGAGCTCCTGCTGCGTCCGCCCCAGGCACAGGGACGCCAGCGTGAGCAGGCTCGCCACGCCCGGCCTGTTCTCCGGGTCGAAGGTGATCAGCCGCTCGGAGTCGGTGGGCGCCTTGCGGATCAGCGCCGCCGTCTCGTCCTCGGTGGCCGACAGCGCGATCGCGTTGCCCCGGCTCTTGCTCATCTTGCCGCCGCCCAGCCCCGGCAGCAGCGGCTGCTCGCCCATCATCGCCTCGGGCACCGGGAACACCGGCCCGTACCGCTCGTTGAACCGCCGCGCCACCAGCCTGGTCGTCTCCACGTGCGGCAACTGGTCCTTGCCGACGGGCACCAGCGTGCCCTTGCAGAACAGGATGTCGGCCGCCTGGTGCACCGGATAAGTGAACATCAGCCCGCTCACCACCTGCTGGCTGCTGTGCGCGATCTCGTCCTTGACCGTGGGGTTGCGCCCCAGCTCGGCCACCGAGATCAGGCTCAGGAACGGCAGCATGAGCTGGTTGAGCTCGGGGATCGCGCTGTGCTGGAAGATCGTCACCTTCGCCGGGTCGATGCCGACCGCCAGGTAGTCCAGCAGCAACGCGTCGATGTTCTGCTGGATCGCCCCCGGCAGATCCCGATCGGTGATCACCTGATAGTCGGCGATCAACACATACATCTCGTACGTGTCCTGCAGCCGCACCCGGTTGGCCAGCGAGCCGAAGTAGTGGCCCAGATGCAGCGGCCCGGTCGGGCGGTCACCGGTGAGAACGACGTGGTTCATGCTCTGCTCCTCCTGAGGTGTTCATGCCGTCCCAGGGAGGAGCCCGTCGCGCCGGGCCGCCCTGAGGACGGCCCGTGCATGCGGATGTCAGTGGCCGTCTCGCGGCCACCACCACATGCTGATGCGCTTCATGCACCCATTGTATGGGCGGATCAAAGATGCCAGCCATACCCGGTGTCAATCTCGTAACCTCTTCCACCGTTTGGCGTGTTTCGAGGACCCCGGGACCAAGATCACGTCAGGATGGGTCGGATTGTTTTCCGCCCTCTGGAGTTCTGATGTCTCGACGCACCATCGTCGCCGGCTTGGCCATGGCCGCGACGTTCACGGTGACCACCGTGCCAGGCGCCGCCGCGGAGCAGGTGGCGGTGAAGTTCCCGTCGGCCAAGTTCCCGCTCGGCCCCCGCTCGGCGCCCACCAAGACCATGACCGCCGTCGCGCCCGGGATCGACCTGTACGACGTGAAGGCCGGCAGCGCCACCGACGGCTACACGGTGACCGTGCTCATGCCCAGCGGCCGCGACTACGGCACCCGCGCCACCGCGGAGGCCAGGGTGGCCGAGGTCGAGGCCGCCGGCGAGACCGCGAGCCTGCAGAAGGTCATCCGCCCGCAGGTCGCCGACGCGCCCGCCCAGGAGATCTACATGGTCCGGGTCGGCCTGTGGTCCTTCAAGGACAAGGCCGAGGCCGACAAGACGGCCAAGAAGCTCAAGGAAGCCGGGCTCAAGGTCAAGACCGACTACCTCGGCGACGACGGCCTCAAGACCACCGGCCCGTGGAACGTCAAGGTCGTCATGATCGACGCCCGCACGTTCCGCGGCTCGTACGCCGCCTCCCTGGGCACCAGCGTCGCCAAGCGGGAGACCGTCTCCGCGATGGCCAAGGCGCAGGGCGCCATCGCGGCCATCAACGGAGGCTTCTTCAACATCCACACCGCCAAGGAGCTGCGCGGCGAGCCCGTCGGCGCCTCCGTGGTCGCGGGCCGCCTGCTCAGCGAGGCCGTCCCCGGCCGCTCCGCCGTCGTCCTGCGCGGGCGTACGGCACGCATCACCGAGCTCAAGTCGGCCGTCACCGCCGTCTCCCAGGACGGCGCCCGCGCCCCGGTCGCCGGCGTCAACCGCGCCGCCGCCACCGACGAGCTCGTCCTCTACACCGAGGAGTACGGCGCCAAGACCCCCGCGAACGGCGGCGCCGACGTCGTCCTCGACGCAGCCGGCAAGGTCGTCGGCGTGCGCGCCTCCGGCTACGCGGTGCCCAAGGGCGGGCGCGTCCTGCACGGCAGCGGCGCGGCGGCCGACTGGCTCGCCGAGCACGCCGTGGAAGGCGGCAGCGTCCGGGTGCTGACCAAGCTCACCGACCTGCGCACCGGCAAGACCATCAAGCTGACGCCCGACCTTCACGTGGTCGCCGGCGGCGTCGGCCTGGTCCGCAACGGCCGCACCAAGATCACGGCCAAGCGCGACGGCCACGACTCGGTCAACATGATCCTGCGCCGCCACCCTCGCACCCTGCTCGGCACCACCCGCAACGGCAGCCTCATCCTCGCCACCATCGACGGCCGCAAGCCCGGCATCACGGTCGGCGCGAGCTTCACCGAGGCGGCCCAGCTCATGCGCTGGCTCGGCGCCACCCAGGCCATCAACCTGGACGGCGGCGGGTCGACGGCGATGGTCGTGGGCAAGAAGGTCGTCAACCAGCCGGCGGACGGCCGCGAACGCGCCGTCGGCGACGCCCTCCTCGTCCTGCCGCCCCGCTGACCACCCTCCGGCCCTGCCCCGTTCGAGGGGCAGGGCCGGTTCGTCTCCAGAACGCGAAAAGGCCCCCGGGATCACCCCCGAGGGCCCAATTTCGTTATACAACGCAGAGAAGGCCCCGACACTGAATGTCGGGGCCCTCTCTAAAAAATTGTCCGGCGGTGACCTACTCTCCCACACCCTCCCGAGTGCAGTACCATCGGCGCAGGGAAGCTTAACTTCCGGGTTCGGAATG
>NZ_JBFANJ010000032.1:0-46797 GCF_040674795.1 Nonomuraea sp. NPDC049725
ACGATCCACCACGCCTTCGGGCCGGACACCAGCAGCGGGCCGAGGGTGGCCGCGGTGGTGACCGCCGCGATCACGCCGTCGCCCCGCCGACCGGAGAACCCGCCGATCCAGGCCATCGGCCCATTAGCGGCCCGGCACAGCGCGGCCTGCAGCCGCCGTCCGATCCGGGGGCGCAAGGCAGAAGTACGGCCTTGCAGTGCTCATTGTTACGCGGACCTCCCCGCGTACTCGGTGTCTACTCATCGCCGGGGCCCGGAACACACCTAAGGAGCAAGATGAGGAACGCACTGCGCACGCTCACCCTGGGGGCACTGGTGGCGGCACCGCTGCTGGCCCTGTCGGCACCGGCGCACGCCTTCACCAACGTGACGTCGAGCGGCGGCCGGCTCTCCGTCAACTCGGCGAACGTCGGCGACAATATCTCCATCAGCGTCCAGAACGGCTTCCTCGTGGTGAGGAACAGCAAGGACGCGCTGATCACCGCGGGCGTCTGCCAGCAGGTCGACACCCACACGGTGCAGTGCCCGAGCGGGGGCGTCACCAACATCCAGGCCAACCTGCAAGGCGGCGACGACACCCTGAGCAACAACACCGCCCTGCCGTCGAGGGTCTTCATGGGGCCCGGGGTCGACACGTTCTTCGGTGGCGCGGGCAAGGACTTCGTCTCGGGCGACGACCACGACGACATCCTGCACGGCAGGGGCGGCAACGACATCCTGGTCGGCAACGCCGGGTTCGACCAGGGATTCGGCGGAGCGGACAACGACTTCTGCGACACCGAGACGCTGAACTCCTGCGAGGACTCGTGAGCCTGCCGGGCCGCCCCGAAGATCGGGGCGGCCCGGCAGCGCGGAGCAGGCCAGGCGATGTCGCCGGGCTGGACGTGAGCGCACGGCAGGCCAGACACGAGCGCGTTGTTGAACAGGTGGGGAACCGCGCGACCCGGCTGGCCGCCGTCGGGCTGCCCGAACTGGCCGACCTCAGCGGCGGGCGTACGAGGGGTGGGGCTACCCGAGTCCGGCATCGCCCTTGCTCGTGGTCGGTGCCGGTGCCTGCGTCCCGATTCTCGAGGCGCGGGCCGGGTGCTCGCCCGGCCGGCTCCGCGGTGCGGCGAGAGCGTCTCAGGCTCCAGGCAAGATAGTCGCGGCGCCGTCCCTGACTCCGTGGGGATTCGGGACGCAGCAGGTCGACCTCTAGAGACACAGACCAGCCCCAAGTACGCCACCGTCCACGGTGCGAGGATCCAGCCGTTCGCACTGAACGACCCCGGCAAGATCTCCATTTCATACACGGTCGGGACCAGCGCCGTGAAGGTGAGTTGCTGAACGCGTGATTACTACTTCCCCGACGATGAGTACCCGAGATTCGTCGATGTGCCGGTTACGGCCTTCTTCACTCCCAAGACACCGTGACCGCCGTCCAGGAGGAGGTCGCTCGAATGAGCGGGCCAGCAGGTGTACGGTTAGCGGCGGGGTTCCTGATTCTGCTCACCCTGTCCGCCTGCCAGATCGGCCCCGGCGAGTTGTTCAGGGTCGTCAACGAAACCGATGAGAACGACGCCGTCTACGCCACGTTGCCGCCCGGCCGTATGACGGCGACAGCGCTTCCCGAGGCTATTGCGAGCAGTCGCGGGGCGACCGGTTCACCGCCACGTCGGCCGGCGGTCGGCAGTATCGCTACCAGGGCCGCGTGTGCGGCTGACGACGCGCATGCCGGGGCATTGCGCCTGGGCGGACCATCGCCATTCGAATGCCACATGTTCTTGACGAGCTACCCGACCACCTCGAAGTCGCACGACTGAATTGCGGTAATTCGGCCTTTCAGTATCAGGCCGTAAGCGCCACAACTTCACCCCTTGCGCGATATGGAGGTTCAGTTTTCCGTGAGCCATGCCGGACTGCAGCGATCATGGCCTGGTGAGGCTTGCGACGGTGGCATTCTGCGGCGGTCAGCCCTGCGGGGTCAGGGGGCGGCGAGCACGGGGACGTCGGTCACCTTGCCGAAGTTCTGCACCTGGTCCTTGACCTCGAACGTCACCGACTTGACGTCGTCGGGGGGCGCCGGGAAGTAGACGAAGACGCGTTGCGTGCCGCCGGGGCCGATGGCGGTGACCGCGTTCTCCACGAAGAAGGACTCGCTGCTGCGCACCGGGTAGTGACGGGCGCGGCGGCTCTCGTCGACCACGGTGAACATCCCGTACGCCGAGTGGGTCACCCACTCGTGCTTGAACACCCCGCTGAACGGCTGCGGCTGAGGCACCGCGGCCACGTCCTGGTTCAGGTTGCGCACCTCGAAGCTGCCCACCAGGTAGGCGCCGTCGCGGTAGAACGGGTGCACGTCGACCTTGAGCTCGCCCCGGGTGATCGACCCGATCACGGGTCCGAGGTCGTCGCGGAACTCGGCGGGCGTCGAGTCCGACGGCGTGGTGGGCGCCTCCTGTTTGATCTTGTAGGAGATCTCCACCCGCCGGTTGCGGGCCCTGCCATCCGGGTTGTCGCTTCCGTCCGGCCGCTGGTTCGCGGCCGTGGGCTCGCTCTCGCCCTTGCCGGTGGCCCGGTAGTCGTACGCGTCGCCGAGCCGGGTCGCCAGGTGGTCGCGTACGGCTCGCGCGCGCCGTTCGGAGAGCGTCTGGTTGTAGGAGGCGGAGCCCTTGCTGTCGGTGTGCCCTTCGATGAGGAGCGGCGGCTCGGCGCGTTCGCCGGTCTCCCGGGCCACCTCGTCGAGCACGGCGGTGGCCTTGGCGGACAAGGTGGCCTTGTCGAAGGCGAACAGCACGTCGGTGCGCAGCGCGACGGTCTCGTCCGCGCCGGCCTGGGTGGTCGAGCGCTGCTCGGTCTCGACGAACTCCTGAAGGTCCTCCACCTGCGACCAGATCTCACCCGCAGGCGGGGTGACCGGCCACTGGAACTCCTGGCCGGGCGCCGCGTCGCCGTCGGCCCGCGGCTTGGCGACCGGCGCCGCCGTCGCGGCCGTGACGGGAATGCCGGTCAGTTCGGCGAGCCCGTCGGCGCCGATCACGGTGACCTTCTCGACCTCGGAGGGAAGCGGCGGGAAGTACACCTCGACCGGGTAGCGGGTGCCCTCGCGCCAGGTCTCCGAGTCTCCGCCGGAGGTGACGTGCCTGGTGCCGAACGCCTTGCCGTCGCCGTCGTTCTCCCGCAGGGTCCAGTAGAGCTTCTTGCCGACCGGGTCGAGCAGCCAGAACTCGGCGAAGTGGTCAGGCAGTGTCCCGTGGCCGAAGTGCGGGCCTTGGAAGTCGCCGGAGTCGCTGCTGAGCTCCATCTTCAGCGTGGTCAGCGACGGGTGCCTCTCGACGGCTTCGACCGTCAGGTCCATCACGGTCCCGGGGTAGACGACGCCCTCCCGGGTGAACGTCCGTGCCTGGGTGGTCTGTGGCGCGGCGGCGCTGGTGGCGGACGAGGGCGGCGTCGGCGGCTCGGCGTCCGGGACCGGCGGCGAGCCGGAACAGGCGGTGAGCAGCACGGCACCGACGAGTAAGCACGTGGACGGGAGCGGTCTCATCCTGCGGATCCCTCAGGTCGCCGGCACACCTCTCGTCCATGATATTGGTCATCCGCGATCGTGACGGGGATTCCGCGGCGTCAGGACGGCCCGATCCGGACGGCGACGCCGTCGAGGATGAGATCCAGCCCGAGCGTGAAGTCCAGGTCGGCGACCGCCGCGTCGGGGGTGTCCGCCGGCAGCGTCTCGAACAGCGCGGAGGCGAACAGCCGGGCCGTCTCGGGGAAGCACCCGGGGTCGACGAGCCGGCCAGCTCGCCGTGCTGCCGCACCGACTGGACCACGTAGCCGTTGATCAGGGTCAGGACGCCGACCTTGTGCGCCCATTCGAGCCCGGTGCCGGACATGATCGCGAGCGCGGCTTCCATCCAGGCGATCTGGTTGGGCCCGGAGGGCGGTCCGGAGGTGGGCACGCGGGTCAGCCAGGGCTGGCAGCGGCGTCGGCCATGAGCGTCAGCAGCTCGTCCTTGGAGCCGACGTGCCGGTAGAGCGACATGCCGGTGAAGCCGAGACTCTTGGCCACCTTGGGGATCGTCACGCCGGCGAGCCCGTCGCGGTCGGCGATCTCCACGGCGGCGGCGACGACCAGGGCGACGTCGAGGGCCGCGGGCCGCCCCAGCCGCGAGGACTCCGGCAGCCGCCACGCCGGCGGAACGAAGTCGTCGCTGGTCATGGCTTCCTTGTACACCCCGGAAGGTCAGCCATCATTATGCCGGAGCCCCTTTTAGTTTATCTGTGATACTAAATCCGCAGGAGGGCGGCATGGCCACCACGCGGACATGGAGAGGGCCGGTCCGGCGCGACACGGTCGTCTTCCCCCCCTCAGCGACAGCCGCCTCGCGTACATCTGGAGCTCTGACAGGAGGCCGGGCGACACTTCGGGCCTGTGGGGCCCGTGGTACACGTTCTGGAGCGATCCCCACTGAATCTCTGCACTCAGCCTCCTCGAAGGCCCGTACATGACGAAGGGCCCGGAGGAATGCCCCCGGGCCGCAGGTGATCAGGTGGCTACCGGGTCAGCACCATCAGCGTGAAGAAACCGGTGTACGTGCAGTAGTAGGACAGGTAGGCGCCGCTGCTCCTCAGCGCCTTGCCCTTGGCTACGCACTTGGCCTCGGACGAGTAGTCGCCGTACTTGATCCAGGTGGAGGCGGCGGCCGAGGTGACCGACGCGGTCGTGGCACCGGCGGGCGCCGCCAGCGCGAATCCCGTCGCCGTAGCCAGAGCGACCGCCGCGAACGAGGTCGCGGCGGCGCGGGTGAGCTTGGTGGGCATGAAGCATCCCTTCGGGGGTCGGGCAGCTACGCAGCGGAATAGTAGATCATTTCCGCCATGACCATGATCATAATCATGTGCCCGGCATGCGGCTCCCACCACCCCGCGTTTGCGGTCCTCGCGCCCAGGTGGAGGCCCCGGCGTCATCACGCTGTCCCGGCCGCTGCCCGTCATCGGCGGCGAGCTGAACATCGACCGACGACTGTTCCTCGGCAGCCTCCGTGCCACGGCGCTGGACGCCTCCCAGCCGCGTACGCGCCTGACCGTAGCCGGTGAAGCCCGGCGGCTCCCCCAGACCGAACTGGCCGTCGTACGAGATCCACGACGTCGAGGGCCTGCCCACGATGATCGGGCGGGTGGGTCGCTGGTCACCCAGCG
This sequence comes from Nonomuraea sp. NPDC049725, assembly GCF_040674795.1. Taxonomy (NCBI): domain Bacteria; kingdom Bacillati; phylum Actinomycetota; class Actinomycetes; order Streptosporangiales; family Streptosporangiaceae; genus Nonomuraea; species Nonomuraea sp. NPDC049725. The sequence goes on from NZ_JBFANJ010000032.1 coordinate 5,175, forward strand.
CATCGTGAGGGACGGCCCGGCGTTCGCGATCAGGCCGCGTTCATTCCGCACTGTCTGATCAGCTATCCCCAGGCCCGGTGACGGCTCGCGGCAAAGATTCGGCAGGCCGCCGGCCATGTACGAAGCCCTCGGGTACCCGGCGGCACCGCCAGGGCACAGCGCGAGATGTTGAACGCAGGGGACGGGCTCGCATCGGCGCCGCCAGATCTCGGGGTTGAGGAACAGCGGTACAGCCATGAGCGGTGAGAATGATCTTGGCGTTTTCCGCTGGTCGTGAGCACTACAGTTCGATCGCGATGCGGACGAACCAGCCGATCAGGTAGCTATCGTCCGCTTCATACCGGTTGAGTTTCTGACGGATGAGCAGGCTGCGGCGTATGGGACGTTCGCCGAGGTGCCGATGCGGTCGGAGCTGGAGCGGTTCTTCTATCTGGACGATGTCGACCGGGACTTGATCGCGTTGCGCCGCACCACACCTCGCGTTCGCTCTCCAACTGACGACGGTTCGCTACGTCGGGCTGTTCTTGGAGGATCCGCTGGAGGTGCCGTGGCCGGTGGTGGAGTACCTGGCCGAGCAACTCGACATCGCCGATCCCCCGTGGGTGAAAGCGTGTACCCGCCGCACGCAGACGGCCTACGAGCATGCGTGGGAGATTCGCGACGCCTATGGCTACAAGGTGTTCGAGATCACGAGATGGGCCGGAGATTCCGGACCTTCCTCCACGGCCGGGCGTGGATCCACGCCGAGGGACCGGTCGCTCTGTTCGACCACGCGGTGGGCTGGCTGCGCCGGCATCGGGTGCTCTTACCCGGCGTCCATGTGCTGGCCCGGCAGGTCTCCGAGGTCCGCAAGGCAGCGAAGAGCCGGCTGCACGCGACGGTTGCCAAGGCCACCCGCCAGGTGGGTCCGGCGCTGCCCGGCCAGCTACTCTCACTGCTGGAGATCCCGGAAGGCAAGCGATGGTCGGATCTGGAGCGGCTGCGAAAACCACCGACTCGCAACTCCGGCAGCAGCCTGGCCAAGGCGCTGCATCGGGTAGAGGAGATCTCCGCCTTCGACCTGGGACGGCTCAAGCTCGCGCATGTGCCGCCGAACGAACTGTCGGCACTGGCTCGGCAGGCGATGAACAGCGAGACCTCCAACCTGGGACGGCCCAGCGAGCCCACGCGCACCGCGCTGGTGTGCACCCTGGAAGCGATGGCCATCGACGACGCGCTGGATCTGTTCGCGCTGCTGATGTCCACCAAGCTGATCAACCCGGCCCGGCGCGGGACCGACAAGGAGCGCCTGGCCATGCTGCCGAAATTGGAGGGAGCCTCCCGGATCCTGGCGAGGGCTTCCCGGGTGTTGATCGAGCGGCTGCAGGCGGTGGAGGAGACCCGGACGGACCTGGATGTCGCCGCGTTGTGGGCGGCGCGTTGTTCCATTCACTGGCACGGGCGGGACGGATACGGGAAACTGTCCCAATGCCCGCTGAGTACACCCAAAGTGACCAGTTCCGTGGTGCCCGCATCCACCTGAGCGACCTCTCCGGCCTCGAGATTCGCGATTGCGACGTCACCGGCCTGAAGATCGTGGACTGCTATGGGGGCAGCGTCTCCCTCGGTGGCGGCTTCGAGCGTGTCGTTGTCAATGACGTCGACGTGACCGCCTACGTCGAGGCCGAGCTCGACCGGCTGCATCCCAACCGGGTGCTGGCCCGTGAGGCCACGTCCTCCGCCGAATACCGGGCCGCTTGGCGTGCCATCGAGAAGCAATGGGAGGAGACGCTCGACCGCGCCAGGCGCCTACCCGAGGCGAAGCTGCACGAGCAGGTCGACGGCGAGTGGTCGTTCGTCGAGACGCAGCGGCATCTGCTGATGGCCAGCGATGCCTGGATCGGCAACGCCGTGCTCGAGGAGGACGCGCCGTACCACCCGTTGGGCCTTCCTAGCGGCTGGATGCCGGCCGAAGCATCGGCGAGGCTCGGGCTCACCCTCGATGCCACCCCGACGCTCGACGAGGTACTCGCGCCGCGGCTCGCCCGCATGACCACGATGCGCCGGGTCGTCGACGAGCTCACCGAGGCCGAGCTCGATCGGGTGTGTGGTCGCAAGCCGGCGGACCCATATCCGAACCGGGAGTACGTCGTGCGCCGCTGCCTCACGGTGGTGTGCAAGGAAGAGGCCGAGCATCACCGGTATGCGGTCCGCGACCTCACCGTGCTCGAGGCCGGTGCCCGAACCGAGTGAAGGCGCGTCCCGGTAATGGACGGCGATCTCGCGATCCTGCGCTTGACCAGCCCATCTTGCTGTCGGAGTCCCTCATCGCACCCGCGCTGCCCAGCCAGGGCGCGGTGCCGACCGGCGAGGTAGCCACGACCGGCTACGGAAAGACCAGCAATGCGGGCTTCCCCAACGAGACTCCTGCAACATCTCTGGCCAGTGCGGCAACCCGACCTGTCCCACCCGTGAATAGGAATGTTTCTCAGCACCGAACCTGGATAAGCGGCAACGTGGGGAGGTAGCCGGCGGTTCATCCCCCTGCCTTCAGCCGGAACGCGAGGCGGCGGGGCGCCTGCACGCGATAGCTGTCCGTCACCAGCTCGGCAACCTCGACCCAGTCCGTCTCGTCGTCCAGCACCATTCCCACGACATTCACACCCCAGTCGGCCCGGAAGAACGGAGGGCCGGCATGCGCCAGCGCGGCCAACTCCCCGGGCGGTGCCCGGAAGGTCATCAGGATGGCCGGATCGTCCATATCGATGTACGCCGACCCTCTCACGTCGGTGGTGTAGACGTGCAGGAACGTCCGCCGGCGAATCCGCCACCGCAAGCCGATCCACGCCGGCTCCTCGTACGCCTCGGGCAGCTCCCCGCAGATCACCCGGAGCCGGCCCACAACGGCGGGTGGAACGTCCGCGATGTCGCTCATCTATACCTCCCGCGCCCATCCTGCCCGCCGGGTAGGACATCAGCACATCAGAGTCTCCGGGGTTGGCGGGGCCGCGCCGACGTCATAGGACTATCGGGCCCTGGACGCGCGCTTCACGTGGCCGATCTTGACGCCCTGGATGGCACGCCGGTGCTGGACATCAAACCGTACCTCCGCGAGTTCGCGCCGCAGGACGAGGTACGGCCAGCCCCTGGGCAACCAACCTGATGCATCAGTACTATTAAAACTGGATCGCGGTCCCTGGAAGATCTCGTCCCACAGAACCGGTCGGCTGAAGGCTGGGCCTGCGAAATCACTTCCGGTCGATCCCGGCGGGCGTTTCATAGACGAGCATTACCCGTAGCGCCTGAGCTGCTGTCCACGACGTCCACGACGAACGACTTATCCCCGGTGAACTGCCTACTGGATGTGGTTATCTGCCGCCGTCCACCACGCAGATCACCGGAGGAAGCATGCAGGTGCAGCGGGTCTGGTCGCCCGTCACAGGGCTGGAGTCATGGACCGTACTGGGCGACGACGACGGCCCGATCCAGCCGATCGAGGCGTATCTGGCGTACCTGACCGACATCGAACGATCCCCCAACACGATCAAGGCGTACGCCCACGACCTGAAGGACTACTTCACCTTCCTCGGCCAGCAGGGGCTGGACTGGCGCGAGGTACGCCTGGAGGACCTGGGTGAGTTCGTGGCCTGGCTACGCCGCCCGCCGGGCATGCGCGAGGGAAACATCGCGCTGCTGCCCTCGGTGGAGCGGAGCACCACTGCACCGAGGCGACGGTGAACCGCAAGCTGTCCGCGCTGTCGGCGTTCTACCAGCATGCCGCTCGCCACGGGGTCGACCTGGGCGAGCTACTGATCACGTGGCAACCAGCTGGGCGACGGAACACGACCTGGAAGCCGTTCTTGCATCACATCAGCAAGGGCGGGCTCCAGCCACGCAGGACGATCAGCCTCCGAGCGCCGCGCAAGCTGCCGCGGGTACTCACGGTCGTCGAGGTGCAGACCATCCTGGACGCGTGCGACCGGCTGCGCGACCGCTTCCTGTTCGCGCTGCTCTACGACAGCGGGATCCGGATCGGCGAGGCGCTGGGCATGCGTCACGAGGACCTGGCAGCCGCCGAACGCGAGGTGACGGTCCAGCCGCGAGTCAACGACAACGGTGCCCGGTCTAAATCCAAGACGCCGCGCACGATCCCGGTCTCGGCGGAGCTGATCAGGCTCTATGCCGACTACCTGCACGGCGAGTAGGGGGATCTGGACTCCGACTACCTCTTCGTCGGGTTCCACCGGAATACGGCAGAAATGGGCCGCCGACGCCAATCCCCAGTGGTCAGCCCCGGCACGCCCGCGCTGTGACTCGATCGACTCACGGTCCGGCGTGCACCACGGCGCGTTCGTCCAGCAGGCCCGCCTCGCACAGATCGGACCATAGCCCCGCGGGGATCGGCGCCGAGAACGCCTCCCTGTTGCGCAGTACCTCCTCCTGCGAGCGCATGCCCACGACGACGCCCGCCACCACCGGGTGCAGCAGGGGGAAGGCCATCGCGGCCTGCGGGACGCTCACACCGTGCTCCGCGCAGACGTCCGCGATTCTGTTGACCCGTTCCAGCAGCTCAGGGGTGGCGGGTCCGTAGTCGTACCGCGCTCCCTCGGCGGGCCTGTCGGTGGCCAGCAGACCGGAGTTGAAGACGGAGGCGGCAACGACGGAGACGCCGCGTGCGGCGCATGCGGGCAGCAGCTCGTCCAAGGCGGTGTGGTCCAGCAGGGTGTAGCGACCCGACAGCATGACGACGTCCGCGTCGGTCTCCCGCACCAGACGGGCCAGCTTGCCAGGGTGGTACATGCCCGCGCCCACGGCGGTGACCACACCCTGGGCGCGCAGCTCGGCCAGCGCCGGATAGCCCTCGCGCAGGGCAGCCTCGAAGTGCTGTTCGGCGTCGTGCAGATACAGCACGTCGATCCGGTCGAGGCCCATGCGGGTCAGCGAGTCCTCGACACTGCGCAGGACGCCATCGCGGGAGAAGTCCCAGACCCGGCGATGGGTGGCCGGGACGGCGAAGCTCTCGTCCATCCGCCCTCGCGGGTCCTGCGGGATCAGCAGCCGGCCGACCTTCGTCGACAGCGTGAAGTCCGCCCGCGGCCGGCCGCGCAGCAGCTCGCCGATGCGGCGCTCGGAGTGCCCGATGCCGTAGTGCGGCGAGGTGTCGAAGTAGCGGATTCCCGAGTCCCAGGCGGCCTCCAGCGTCTGCGCCGCGGTGTCGTCGTCCAGGGGATCGAACAGGCCGCCCAGAGGCCCGCCGCCGAAGCCCAGTTCGGTGACCGTCGTGGTGCTGTGTCCGAGCCGATGCGTACGCATGTGGTGTGTCTCCTTTGTCAGCCGTTCCGGCATCCGGCCGGAGGCGTGTTGTGCAAGACTCCGCGCCAGGTCAGAAGGCGGGGAAAGCCCAGCCTGAGGGGTGGAAGGGCTCGCGTTCCCAGCGGAAGGCGAGCGAGGCGGCGGCGATCGCACCCGGGCGGAATTCCTCGACGCGCCCCGCCGCCGCCAGGGAGGTCAGGGACGTGCCGCCCAGGTAGGCCGCGCCCAGCTCGCCTGCCGTCAGGCGCAGGTCCGGCCGTGCCCGGGTGCGTTCGCAGGTGACGGTGTCGCCATCGGCCAGCAGCCGGTGGCGACCGGCGTTCCATGGACAGAACGGGTCCTGGACCTCCAGCACCAGATCCAGGGGCGTCGCGTAGCGGCGAGCGGTGAGCGCGCGGCCGATGTCCACGAGGCGGACCCACAGATTGTCGATCAGCGTGGTGCGAGCCGCGCGTGGGTCGGTGAGCAGGTGCTTGAGGGGTTCGTCGAGGGCGCCGTCGTAGACGATCCCGGTGTGCGCGTCGAGGTCGATGAGAAAGCGCCACAAAGCGGCGTACGACTGCCTGGTGGTGGCCGCGAGCTCGACGACGTGCACGAGGTCCTGCTTGGAGCGATAGAGAGCGTAGCCGGTGACCTCGCCGCCCGCCTCCAGATGGACCGCGAAGCGCAGGGCCGTCCCGCCGTCGCGGGCGCCCTCGCCGTCGGCCAGCCGGGCCTCCCAGAACTTCCCCGTACGGTCCACCCAGCCCACGGAGGTACGGCGGGCGGTGTCGTAGACCTTCTCCAGCAGCGGCTGCGCCCTCTCGCGGGAGAGCAGCCTGATCGTGCCGTCGCCGAGATCGGTGCCAGGGCGCAGGGCCATGAGCCGCTTCTCGCCGCGGACCTCGGCCACGTGGCTGGCGATGCCGTACCCGAAGCGTCCGTAGATCGTGGCCTCGGCGGCGTTGAGCGCGGCGATCGGCTCGCCGCCCGATTCGTGCAGGTCGGTGAGTTGTCTGCGCATCATCGCGGTGAGGATGCCGCGGCGCCGGTGCGTGGGCAGGACCGCGACGAGCGTGATGCCGGCGACGGGTGTCGTCCCGCCGGGGACGGTCATGACCCGGCCGTAGATCGACGCGCCTCCGACGATCTCCGTACCGTCGTAGGCGGCGAGGGTGCGACCGGGCTCGATGGAGACGGCGGCGTTCCGTAGGCCGCCATCGACCCAGTCCTGGCCGTAGGTCGTGGTGATCATGCGCGCCCACGCGTCGAGCTCGTCGGCACCGATGGTACGCAGCGGGTAGGTGGCTGTCATGGGTTCGAGCCTGGCCGGGTAAACAGGCCCGACACATCTGGCGATCTGGGTATTTATGCTGGTGCCGTGGTGGCGGAGCGCGTGGTCAGTCCCAGGTTCGTCGGCCGGGCAGAGGAGCTCGCGGCCCTGGCAGCGGCCCTGGACACGGCGGTCGAGCAGGGGCCTGCGGTGGCGCTGGTGGCCGGGGAAGCGGGGATCGGCAAGTCGCGACTGCTGGCCGAGTTCGCGCGCACGCTGGGGCCGGAGGTGCGGGTGGTCGCGGGTGCCTGCGCGGAACTGGGCAGCGACGGCCTGCCGTACGCGCCGTTCGTGACGGTGCTGCGCAGGCTGATCCGGGTCGAAGGGATACTGCCGGGCCCCTACCGCCAACTGGCACGCTGGTTCCCGGAGCTCGGCGAGGCGGGCGGCGGGGAAGGCGGCAAGCACCGGCTGTTCGAGGAGGTCCTGTCCCTGATCGAGCGGGTGGCCGCGGACCAGCCGCTGGTTGTCTTGATCGAGGACCTGCACTGGGCCGACGCCGCCACGCGCGAGTTGCTGAGTTTCCTGGCCAGGAACGTGACCCAGGCAGGCGTGCTCCTGGTGATCACCCACCGTCCCGTGGAAACGCCGCTGTCCGAGCTGTCCCGCCACCCGCGCGTGACCACGCTGCGCCTGGAACGCCTGGACCGGGAGGACGTAGGGCGCCAGCTGGCCGCGATCCTCGGCGACGAACCGGACGTGGCCGTGGCACGCCGCGTCCACGAACGCAGTGAGGGCAACCCGCTATTTGTTGAGGCGCTCGCCCACGCCGGTGAGCGAACCCCGGACAGCCTGCGTGACCTGCTGCTGCACGGACCGCGCTCGCTGCCGGGCCCCGCTCGCGAGCTGACCCGCCTGGCCTCGGCGGCGGGCGGGCGGGTCAGCCACCGGCTGCTGGCGCAGGTGGCCGGGCAGGACGGGCCCGACCTGGACACCCTGCTGCGCGAGCTCGTCGACCGCGGCCTGCTCGTCACCACGGGCGACGGCTACGACTTCCGCCACGCCTTGATCCGGCAGGCCGTGTACGAGGATCTGCTGCCCGGCGAGCGGGCCCGCCTGCACACCCGCTACGCCGACGCCCTGCGCGATGTCGGGGCCCACGCCGAACTGGCCGCGCACGCCTACGCCGCAGGGAACCGCAGGCAGGCCCTGTCCGCCGCCTACCTGGCCGCAGACCAGGCACACGGGTCCTACGCCTACGAAGAGCAGGTGCGCCTGCTCGACCAAGTCCTCGAACTCTGGGACCCCCACGCGGGGCTGGACGTCGACAGGATCGACATCCTCACAAGGGCTGCTGAGGCCTGCATGCTCAGCGGCGACTACGCACGCGGCATCGACTACGCCACCACGGGGCTGAGCGCGATCGACGAACGGCGCGAGCCCGAACGCGCCGCCCAGTTGCTGGAGCTGCGGGGCAGACTGCGGCACCGGTTGAACGCGAACGGCGTCGCCGACTGGGAACGAGCCCTCGAACTCCTGCCCGCCGACCCCGGCAGCATCCAGCGGGGGCGGCTGCTCGGGGTGCTGGCCATGGGCCTGCTGCCCGAGCTGGGCAAGGCACGCGAGGCGTTCGAGGAGGCGCTCGCCGTCGGCCTGCGCACCGGCGACCCCACGGTCACCATCCGCGGACTGCTAGGGGTCGGATCCATGACAGGCGACCTCGGCCTGCTGGCGCAGGCCCGCACGCTCGCCGAACGGCTCGACAGCCACGACCTGCTCATGACCATCCCGATGTACGAGGCCACGATGTACACCAGGACCGGCGACCAGGAGCGCGCCATCGAAGCGGCCCGCGACGGCATGCGCCACGCCCGCAGGTACGGGCTGGGCCGCAGCCGGGGCGCCGAGCTCGCGCGCTACGCCGGGCACGCGCTGATCCTGGCCGGGCGGTGGGACGAAGCGGCCGCCATCCTGCGTGAGAGCATCACGGAGGATCCGCCACCGCTGTCGCGGCAGATCCTGCTTGTCCTCGACGGCTACCTGTCCCTGCTGCGCGGGGATGTGGCCGCGGCAGCCGACGCCGCGGCGGCCGTGGAGCACGCCGACAGCGGAAGCCTGTTCCCCCGCCATCAGCTGTTCTGCCTGCTCGCCGTCGCCCAGGGCAACCCGGAACAAGCCGATCGGCTCCTGGAGCGGGCACTGGCCGACCCGGAGTTCACCCGCGTCTACAGCAGCGACGCTCGTCCGGTCCTGGTCGCCGGCGCGCTGGCACAACGGGCCCGACTCGACCACGACACCGGCGATGACGTGCGGGGGCAGGTCGCCGAACGTCATGCCGAACTCACCACGGCCGACGCGACGCTCGGGGTCGACGGGCCATTCGACCGCGCCTGGCAGATCATGCTGCACGCCCTGATCGAGGACACCGGCTGGGACGAGGCGGCCGCGGCCTGGCGGGAGCTGAGGCAGCCGTACGAACTGGCGCTGAGCCTGTACCACGGCGCGCGGGCGGCGCTGGCCGCGGGCGACAAGCCCGGCGCGACCACCCGACGAAGGCAAGCCGCCCGGCTGGCCGAGGACCTGGGCGCCGCGCCGCTCGCCCGGGAGATCGCCCTGCTTGGACGACCCCGACCGGCTCAGGACGGGCTCACCGAACGCGAGCACCAGGTGCTCAGGTTGATCACCGAGGGCTTGAGCAACCGGCAGATCGCCTCTCAGCTGCACATCTCGCCGAGCACGGCAGGCGTGCACGTCTCTCACATCCTGACGAAACTGGGCGCGGTAACCCGCACCGAGGCGGCGGCCATCGCCTTCCGCGAAGGGTTGACAGGGCCTTTCTCTTCTTAGCGTGACGTCTCCTACACATCGCCAACGCCCGTTCGCGGTGGCCCAACCGACAGGATGAGGCATCCACTTCGGGTACGCCCGGCGCGACAAGATGCGTTCGACGCAACAAGAACAAGCAGCGACGAGGGCACAAGCCACTACGGCGGTCGACTCCAGCTCGATCGAGGCCACCAGGGTGAACAAGGCCGAGCGGTGCGAGCCGTAGTGCTGATCCAGCAGCGGAAGGTAGTTGTTGCCGAGTAGGCGGCCCGTTTCTGCCGTATTCCGGCTGCCCCCCACCCGATGGACACCGCTGATCCAATACTCCGCCTGCCATAGAGCGCCGCGCTCGATAGAGGTGCGAGCGTGAAGAACATGGTGCCAAGCAAGACCGATCAGCTGCCCACAATTAGCCGTCCCGGGCTGCCGGTCCACAGCCTGGCCAAAGACCAGCCGGAAATCTCCACTGCCGAGCGGGCCAAATGCGTCGATGGGAGTGAAGCCCAGGTCAATCTCCAGCAACTCCCCAAGAAGAAAAGCGCGATAGACCGCGGAACCGGCCTGAAGATCGAAGTGATGCAGCGCCCCAAGCTCGTGGTAAATGAAGGCGTTCCAGTCGCGCACCACGCCGAAGAACAGATCGACGTCCGACCAGCGGTCGGCGGCGGCCCGAGCTGCGGATCCAGTGATCGCAGCACCCCACGATCTGCTCGTCCTCGCGCGCCCGCTCGAGCAGTAGCCCTTGCACCTGTTCACGACGACTCATCCGAAACATGATCCCGACCCTAACGCGGGGACGGATATCTGATCGAGCGGGAAACGATCATCACGGTGGCTCCATCAACCCAGACCTAAGCCACTCGTGAACACCCCACCCAGGTCAAAGGCTGCTTCCAGAGCGTTGGAAGCGGCCTTTCGCGTTGCTGGGTGACTAGCCTTCTTGAGGACGGCCAGGAAGGAGCGGCGGACGTTGTGCGCGTCGAGTTCCGTGCCGGCCTAGAACTTACGGACAGGACCACTCAGCGAGGTGCCGTGAGGACGTCCCGGAGTACATCCTCCAGCGTGACGCGGGCCAGCTCGCGCCGGAGGGTCTCCTCGATGCCGGTGTAGATGCGCTGCATCGCCGGCTGGATGCCGTAACCCACCACGCATCCCGGGTCAGGGGCGGCGCGGTGCAGCGCGAACAGCGGGCCGGATTCCACCGCCTCGTACACGTCCAGCAGTGTCATCGACTCCAGGTCGCGCGCCAGCGACCAGCCCGCGCCCACCCCGCGCCGGGACTCCACGAGCCCCGCCCTGCGCAGGTCGCCGAGCAGCCGCCGGATCACCACGGGATTGGTGCTCGCGCTGGCCGCGATCTGCTCGGAGGTGGCGACCTCATGGCCTTGACGCTGGTAGAGGCCGATCCAGGCCAGCGCGTGGGCGGCGATGGTCAACCTGCTGTTGGCGCTCATGAACTCGTTCCTCTCGATCGCAACTCCCGATGTTACGACAACCATGGTCGTAACAGCTAGGGTTGCGACATGCTGTCGTAACTATTACTGTTACGGCTGTCTGAAGATGGTCAACCAGCGAGGTGAGAAGAATGAACAAGCCCCTGACGGGCAAGGTCGCCTTGGTCACCGGAGGGTCCCGCGGGCTGGGAGCCGCGACCGTACGGCTGCTTGCCGAGCAGGGCGCCGACGTCGCGTTCACCTACGTCAACTCCGAGAAGCAGGCCCAGACCGTCGTCGACGAGGTGCGCAACAGGGGAGCGAAGGTCGCCGCGTTCAAGTCCGACCAGGCGGACGCGAGCCAGGCTCCGGCGCTGATCGACGACGTGGTCGCGCACTTCGGTGGCCTGGACATCCTCGTCAACAACGCGGCGATCTCGGTGAACGGTATGGTGGGCGCCCCGGATGCCGACACCGCCGCGCTGGATCGGATGCACGCCACCAACTACCTCGGGGTGATCGCCGTCATCCGGGCCGCCTCCCGAGTGCTGCGTGAGGGCGGCCGCGTCATCACGGTGAGTTCCGGGCTCGGCACTCGAGTCGGCGTCCCGGGCGTGGCCGACTACGCGGCGACCAAGGCGGGGGTCGAGCGGTACACCATGGGCGTCGCCCGCGACCTCGGCTCCCGGGCCATCACCGCCAATGTCGTGGAAGCCGGGCTGATGGAGGGCGGCATGGAGCCACCGGACCCCGAAACCCTCAAGGCCCTGCTCAGCTCGCTGTCCCTCCAACGTATGGGACACCCCGACGAGATCGCCGCGGCGATCGCCTTCCTGGCGAGCCCCGCCGCGTCGTACGTCACGGGAGCCGTGCTGGACGCCCACGGCGGCTACAACGCCTGAGCCGCAGCGCCGACGGCGCACAAGCATAGGGGGTGACGTATCCCGGATTTCCGCTGGTCACAGCACTTGCTTGATGGGGAAGAACTCATCCGGACGGGCGCCTTGAACAAGTCGCTCCCCTGTAACGCGCCAGGGGGCAGAGTCACGGTCCCCATGATGGCGTTGATCACATCTAATCGCCACGAAGCCTGCTGTAGTCCTCACCGAGTTGGATGGGTGGCTCGACCTCGGCCGACGTACTCATCCGCGAGGCCCAAACACACAACGGCCTGCCGCTGATCTCGCAGATCCTGTGGAGGTACGACGCCACCGGCACGACTGAACTCCGCTACGCGGCCCCACCACGTGCTTCGATCCCCATTCCCCGACGTCCCACCGCCAGCCCTTCCTTCTGGCCGGTGCGCGGGAAACGATCAACCCGGGTCTGGGAAGCGATCTCTGATGTCACCGATGCCTGGCAGGTCAGATGTATTCGTGAACACCCCTACGTGGTGCCCGCGGCCGTGGCGAGACACTCGGTCACGGACAGCGCGACCTGTCCCGTGCCGTGCAGGTCGAGGGCCACCGAATCGCCCGTCGTCGCTGGCAGCGGGTGCGAAGAGGTGGTGAAGAACCGGCGCCTAATGTCTACCTCGGGCGCCCCGAGAGCGATGACGTCGAGCTGCAGGGGCATTGCCTGCCCCCTTCAACAATGAATTGCAACATCACCCCAGGTATTGCCCCGGGATACGCGCTTCTTCATTCCTGGTCGATACATCGATCAGGAATGAAGAAGCGCTGCCCGCCCGACTGCCATTAGCGTGCCGGGACATGACGAGAACTCAAAAGATCGTTTACTGGGGATCCACCCTGGTGCTCGCATCGGGCCTGATCGGCTCCGGCATCCAGCAACTGCTGAGAATAGAAGGCGAAGGGGCGTTGGCGCCTCCTTATGCTTGGGGCATTGTCCAGCTCGGCTACCCCGTCTACATCCTCACGCTCCTCGGCATGTGGAAACTCCTGGGAGCGGTGGCGATCCTTGTCCCCAAGCGGCCACTGATCAAGGAGTGGGCGTACGCGGGCATCTTCTTCCTGCTGACAGGAGGGATGTTCTCGCATGTCGCCTCAGGCGACGCCTGGTATCAATCGCTCACGGCGCTTTTCCTGCTCATTCTCACGATCGCGTCATGGTATTTCAGGCCGGCTTCCCGTCATCTCACCCCGGTCCGCCTCTACCGAACCAACCCGGCTGCGCGCGATGCCGAGGCGCGGGCCTCAAGCAGCCTAGGCAGCTCTCACCCCGAACCGTAGAGCGTGACAAGCCCGGTTTCGAGCGGCTGATCCTGGCTCGCCGGGTGGGAACAGCTCGTCGCAGCATCGTCACCGCAGCCACCCCTGAGCTGGCGCCGAGGCTGTGGTACGGCCAGCCCGCCTACGCCAAGGCCGGGAAGGTGGTGTGCTTCCGCAGCAGGCAGGCGGACAAGGAACGCTACTTCTCGCTGGGCTCAGCGTGGAGGCAAATCTCGACGAGGACGATGGCATGTGGCCGACCGCATACGCCCTGACAGAGTTGACCGAGGCCAGCGAGGCGGCGATCAGGAAGCTCGCAGAAAGGCCCTGCGCTGCCGCGAACGCGATACTGCACCAGCCGGTTCGATCATCATGTCCACGTCGGGCACCGGCCGCCATTCGGGCTCGATCGACGACCCGCGCCCGTCCGCTGCCGGCAGACGCTTGACCACCTGGACAGCGATCCCGCGCTTGGCGCCATGCCGGATCACCGCCTCGTTGTATCCACCATCGACCCAGGGGGCCGCCACAGTGGGATGTTAGGAAGCGATGGCGTCCAAGAGCTTCCGACCTCCAACCGAGTCCTGCACGGATGCCGCCGTCACCAGCACCGCCAAACAACAGGCCCAGGGCGTCCATGGCGATGTGCCGCTTCCGGCCCTTGATCTTCTTTCCGGCATCGCTGCCCTGGCTGGACTCACCGACGTCGCCCGAGGTCTTCACACTCTGCGTATCGATGATCGCCGCGGTCGGTGCGGCAGCGCGCCCCTTACTCTCCCGGACCTGCTCACGCAGCAGGTCATGCAGACGTTGAGTCGTTCCGTCGGCCTCCCACTTGGCGTAGTAGTTGTAGACCGTCTTGTAAGGCGGAAAGGCATGTGGCAGGTACTCCCAGGCGATCCCGGTCCGGCACACGTACAAGATGGCATTCACGATCTCCCGCAGAAGGCCTCCGGCCGTAGTGAAGTTGCCGCCGAACTCGGTGTCTCCCGCCAGTGCGGGCATCGGTGGGTGCGCCGGTTCCGGACCGACGGGCTGGGACGGACTACGCGGACGGCACAGCGGCCCCCGCTCCTGCCCGCGCCGCTCCCCCGCCCCTGCGGAGCAGCAGGTGCCGGCCGCCCACGCTCAGTTGCGGGCCGGGCCCGACCACATCGCCTGGGCAAGCGGCGTGCCGGCCCGCACCGTCATCCGCATCCTGCGCCGACACGGCGTGCCCGTACTGGCCGCCTGTCCCCTCACCGGCACGCCGAGCCGAGCCACCCGCAAGAGCGCCCGCCGCTACGAACCCCCCGTACCTCCGCCCTCACCGGCACTCCTTACTCCGCCCGTCTCAGGTCCCGCACCTCGGCTTGCGGCTGGTAGCCGGCGGAGCGGTAGGTGGCGACGGCCCCGGTGTTGGAGGCTTCGGCGCACACGGTCGCGCTGGACGCCCCCATGTCCCGCAGAGCCGCCGCGGCACCGACCGCCATCGCCTTGCCGTAACCGTGTCCCTGATGATCGCCGTGCACCCCGAGGGGTTCAAGCAGGCCGGGCTTGCCCGGACCCGCAGACCAGACGGTCGTGGCCGCGACCGCGTCGCCCTGGTCGTCGTACCCCACAAGGCATCGAGCATTGGCGTACGGCGTCCCGGCCGCCATGGCATGCCATCGTTCCGCACTGAACTTCGACCTTTGGAACGCCGCGCAGTGAACCGCGACCCGGTCGTCGACCCGTTCGGGGCCGACCACCTCGATTCGCAGGCCGCAGTCCTCCACGGATTCGCTCAGGTCACGCACCATCGGGATCCACGGCTCATCAAGTTCCCAGCCGCTCTCCTGCAACAACTCCCGAAATCGCCCGCCCCAGAGCGCTTCGACATGGGCCTTGCCCGTCGCCAGGACGCCACGTTCGCGTCGCGACACGTCATCGACCATCTGCCGCGCGAGGTCCTCATCCATCCGCGCGTCTGGGTCGACCGCCAGGCGCACCAGTTCGGACCCGTCGAGCAGGCCGACCCCGAGGATCCTGCCCTCACGACTCCACGTTCGCAACGCCGCGGCGGTCCTCTCCGGACCGAACTGCCAGTAGAACCCGACGTCCCCCGGATGCAGCTGCATCGAGGCCCCTTCGCGCCGCCACTCCGCCAGCGCGCGCACCACTTCGTCCAGGTCACCGGCACCCGGCGTGCTCAACAAGATAGTCATCCCGCGATCAAACACGGTCACACCCAGCGCGTCCAACTGATCAGGCGCGAACCCAAGCACGCTCACTGCGCTGACTGGGTCGCCGAAACGACCCATGAGCCCTGAGGCCATGGGGTGGTGGCCTGTGCGGTCAGGAATCGCGCACGGCCCGCGCCTTGGTGGTGATTCCGGCGGCTAGACCCGCGGCCTGCAGCACGGCCAGGACGATGACCCCGGCGCGGAATCCGGCGGCGCCGCCCGAGGCCAGGCCGTAGGCGAGGGCCGCCAGTGACGGCCCGACGGTGAAGGCAAGGGTCCGGACGGTCATGCCCACACCGGCGCCCGTGCCGATCATGCCGGGCGGGGTCGCGGCCAGCATGGCGGTGTTGACCGGGACGTTGAACAGGCTCTGCCCGATGCCGACCAGCGCGAGCCTCCACGCCAGGTCGGCCACGCCCGCGTCCTGGCCGAGCGTGAGCATGCTCACCGTGCCGGCGAGGGTGAGGGCGCCGCCGGCGCCGAGGACGAGGCGGGGCGGGTAGCGGTCGGCCAGCCAGCCGCTGATCGGCGAGCCCAGCGCAACAGCGCCGATGAAGAACAGCATCGACAGCCCCATCATCCCCGCGCCGCCGTGCAGCACGTCCGCGACGTAAAAGGGCAGCAGGAAAAGCGTGAGCCCGATGTAGGAAGCCATCAGCAGCAGCGACAGCAACGGCAGCCCGAACGCCGGGCGCCGGGCCAGCTTGATGATCGGGCGGGACGACCGCAGCCGCGCCCACCAGGCCGCCAGTACCACCGTCAACACCGCCAGGACAGCGACGGCCGCCAGGGCGCCGACCTCGATCCGGTCGAGCGCCAGCAGCAGGGCGGTGACGGCACCGCCGAGCACGAGCGTGTCGCCGAGCAGCGACCGGCCGGGCGCCGGCAGCCCGCCCTTCCCGCGCGGCAGAAGGCGGCCGCCGAGCCACAGCACGAGCACCAGCACGGGCAACTTGATCAGGAAAACCGGGCGCCAGCCCCAGCCGTCGGCCACCAAGCCGCCCAGCGGGGCGCCTGCCAGGGAACCGACCGGCATGATCGTCGCGACGTATCCCAGGGCCCGGCCACGCTGCTCGGGCCGCACGCTCGCCGCCACGATCGGCATATAGACGGCGGCGACCAGCGCGCCCATGACGCCCTGCAAGAACCGGGCCGCCAGCAGGATCCAGAACGCGGGGGCGGCCGCGGTCACCAGGCTGGTCAGCCCGACCCCCGTCACCGCGAGCAGGAAGACCGCCCGGGCGTCCGCCTGGTCCACCCAGCGCCCCAGCGGGATAGCCAGGGCCGCCGCCGGCAGCGCGTACGCCAGGATCACCCACTTGGTCGCCGCCGAACCGACGCCCAACTCCGTGCCGATGGCCGGCAACGTTACGGAGGCGAGGCTCATCTCCAGGGTGACCATGAGCATGGCCAGGCCCATCGCCAGGATCGGACCCCAGCGAACGGGCTCGGTGGTCGCCGGCTCCGGGGCTTCATCGGAAAGTCGCGTCATGGCGCCGACCGTAGGAATCCATGCCCGGCCGCCGCCTCTGCCGGACGACTGGGATCGCGACCCGGACACGAACCCGGTCACGTGACCGAGGCGGGCCCAGGACGGCCGCTCTTAGCGTCGTCACCAGCAAGAGCACAGCAACAACCGAAAGGACCGACCCCGTGTCGAGCGATCCACTGCACGTAGCCGTCATCACTGGCAGCACCCGCGAAGGCCGGTTCGGTCCAACTGTGTCCTCCTGGTTCCTCCAACAGGCCGCCCGCCGCGACGACCTGACGGTGGACGCCATCGACCTGGGCGAGACACGCTTGCCAGACGCGCTCAGCAGCGAGCCGACCCCCGAGGTGGCGGCCGTGTCGCCAAGGCTCGCCGCCGCTGACGCGTTCGTCGTGGTGACGCCCGAGTACAACCACAGCTTCCCCGCCTCACTCAAGAGCGCCATCGACTGGCACTACACCGAGTGGCTGGCCAAGCCCGTCGGCTTCGTCTCGTACGGGGGGATCGCCGGTGGGCTGCGCGCTGTGGAACAGCTCCGGCAGGTCTTCGCCGAACTGCACGCGGTAACCCTGCGCGACACCGTCAGCTTCCACGCCGCCGGGGAGTTGTTCGACGAGGCCGGAGGACTGCGGCAGCCCGACGCGCCCGCCGTCGCGGCCAAGGTCCTGCTCGACCGGCTCGTCTGGTGGGGCCGCGCGCTCCGCCACGCCAGGACGGTCCAGCCGTACGCCGCCTGAGCCGCCCAGCATCGCTTCGGCGCCGGCAGCAGGCCCGCACCGAAAAGAAACCGACGATGACAGGAGTTCGATCATGCACGCCATCCGACTGTACGAGTTCGGCCCGGCCGAGAACCTGCGGTACGAGGAGGTCCCGGATCCCAAGCCGGGTCCCGGCCAGGTCCGCATCGCGGTGAAGGCCGCCGGAGTCCACCTGCTCGACACCGCGCTGCAGGCGGGCCGGGGCGACCTGCTTCCCTTCCCGCTCCCCGAACTCCCGGTGACGCCCGGCCGTGAGGTGGCCGGGGTGGTGGACCAGGTGGGCGAGGGCGTGGACGAAAGCTGGCTCGGCCGTCGCGTGGTCACCCACCTGGGCCTGGTCAACGCCGGATACGCCGAGCTGGCCCTGCGGGAGGTCGAGGCGCTGTTCCCGGTGCCCGACGCACTGACGTACGAGGCGGCGGTCGCGATGGTCGGGACCGGCCGGACGGCGCTGAGCATCCACCACATCGCGCAGGTCGAGCCCGACGACGTCGTGCTCGTGACCGCGGCGGCCGGCGGTGTCGGCACGCTGCTCGTCCAGGCGGCACGCAACGCCGGCGCCACCGTGGTGGGTGTCGCGGGCGGACCCGCCAAGGTCGAACGCGTCCGTGCCTCGGGTGCCCACATCGCGGCCGACTACGACGAGCCGGGGTGGTCCAAGACGGTGCGCGAGGCGCTGGACGGCCGCGACGTGACCGCCGTGCTCGACGGTGTGGGCGGTGCCGCAGGCCGCGAGGCGCTGGAGATGCTCGGCATGGGCGGCCGCATCCTGCTGTTCGGCTGGTCCGCCGGCTCGCTGACCGAGATCACCGGCCAAGACCTGGTCAACAGGATGCTGTCGGCCACGGTCGCGCTCGGCCCCCGGATGATGCGCGTACCGGGCGGGCTGCGCGCCATGCAGGAGAAGGCGCTGGACGAGGCGGCGAGCGGGCGGCTCGTCCCGGCAGTGCAGGCGTTCCCGCTGCGCGAGGCGGCGCGGGCGCACACGGCGCTCCTCGAACGCCGCACGGTTGGCAAGGTCATCCTGCTCCCGTAGTAGACACCGCGGGCATCTGCGTGGGCGACGCGGCAACACTGGAACGGTGATGAAGCGGTCGGGCCCGCAAGCCGAGGCCGATTCGGGCGAATTCGGGCAATAGAGCTGTATTACAGTTCTGGGCATGCTGCATGGCAGAGCCGACGAACTGGCCCAGATCGACCGGCTGCTCGCCGCTGCCCGCGACGGCCGGAGCTCGGCGGTAGTCATCCGGGGCGAGGCCGGGATCGGCAAATCGGCACTGCTGGAGCACACCGCCGCTGCGGCCTGGGACATGCGGGTGCTGCGCACGATCGGCACCGAGGCCGAGAGCGAGCTGCCCTTCGCGGGCCTGCACCTGCTGCTGAGCCGCGCCGCCGACCGCGTCGGCAGCCTTCCCGACCGGCAGGCCCAGGCGCTGCGCGGCGCGCTCGGCCTGGAACCGGTGTCCGGCCCTGAGCGCTTCCTGGTCGGCCTCGCCCTGCTGACCCTGCTGGCCGAGCTCGCCGAGGAACGACCACTGCTGTGCCTCATCGACGACGCGCACTGGCTGGACCCCGCCTCGGCCGATGCCCTGCTGTTCGCCGCCCGGCGCCTCAACGCCGAAGGGGTGGTGCTGCTCTTCGCGGCCCGCGACGCGCACGCGCCGCCCTTCCCGGCCCCGGGCCTCACCGAGCTGCGCCTCGCCGGGCTGGACCATACCGCGGCCGCGGACCTGCTGGCCGAGCACGCCAGAGACCTGCCGCCGTACGCCCGCGACCAGATCCTTACCGAGGCTCGCGGTAACCCGCTGGCCCTGCGGGAGCTGCCCACGGCCCAGCGCGAGGGGCGGATCCTCGAGTACGCCTTCCATCTGGGAACCCTGCCGAGCCACACCCGCATCCAGCAGACCTTCGCCGACAGGATCGCCGCCCTGCCGGAGCCGACCAGGACACTGCTGCTGGTCGCGGCCGCCGAGGGCACCGGCGACCTCACCGTGGTCGCGCTCGCGGCCGGCCGGCTCGGCGCACCCGTCGAGCACCTCGACCCGGCCGAGCGCAAGGACCTGGTGCACCTGGCCGACGGGCGGCTCACGTTCCGCCACCCGCTGATCCGGTCCACCGCCTACCAGAGCGCTCCGCTGGGCCAGCGGCTCGCCGCCCACCAGGCCCTCTCCGATGCGCTGCCCTGCGTCGGCAACATCGACCGGCGCGCCTGGCACCTCGCCGCCGCCACCACAGAACCCGACGCGTACGTGGCCTCCGTGCTGGAGAAGACCGCCGAGCACGCGCGAGCCCGGGGCGGCCACGCCGCCGTGGCGGCCGCCTACGACCGCGCCGCCCGGCTCAGCCCCGACACCCACGACGGCGCCCGACGGCTGGCCTTGGCCGCCCGCGCCGCCGCCGATGCCGGGCAGACCCGGCGCGCCGCCGAACTGGCCGACCAGGCGGCCCCGTTCATCACCGACCCGCTCGTCCGGGCGGAGCTTGCGCAGGTCCGCGCCCTCGACCTGTACGTCCGCGGGCTGCCGAAGGCGGCGCACACCGTGCTGCTCGATGAGGCGCTGGCGAGCGCCGGACAGGTGCCAAGCAAGGCCGCCTTCATGCTGTTCGACGCCATGGGCGCGATCTGGTCGACCGGGGACGCTGCAGCCCTCCGCGACACCGCGGCGCGCATCCGGAACCTCATGCCGACCAGCGAGCCCGGGACGCGTCCCTTCATCGAGGCTGCGTACGGCCTGGCGCATCTCGCCGCCGGCGAACCGGAGGCAGGACTCCCCGCCCTGCGCAAGCTGATGGGCAACGGCGAGCTCCTACGCGGGCTGCGGCCGATGGAACGCGCCTGCGCCGAGGAGTGGGCCGTTCTGACCGGCGATCTCGACGTCGCCCACAAGTTGTCCACCACGCTGGAACGCGACTGCCGCGACCAGGGTGCCCTCGGCGTGCTCCCTGAGGTGCTCCGGGACCTGGCCCGCATCCAACTCTTCCGCGGCCGGCACCGCGACGCGCACACCCTCGCGACCGAGACTCTACGCATCGCGCAGGACACCGCCCAGGTCCTCTACACCGACGACGCCCGCGGCGTGCTGGCACACCTGGCGGCCATCGCGGGCGAGGAGGAACACTGCCACGCGCTCGCCAGCCAGACGTACGACCGGCTCGGAGAGCCGCACGCGGACTGGGCCGCGAGCGCCCTAGCCCTGCTCGACCTTGGCCTGGCCCGGTATGAGGACGCGCTGCGGCGGCGTGAAGAGCTGGGCGCCGCAGCTGCCCGGCACAGCGTCATCGGCCTCTACACCCTGCCCGACCACGTGGAGGCCGCCGCCCGCCTCGGCTTGCCCGGCCGTGGCACCGAACCGCTGGCCCGGTTCGAGGCCTGGGCGAACGCGACGGGACAAGCGTGGGCCCAAGCCGTCGTCCTGCGCTGTCGCGCTCTGCTCACACCCGATGAGGAGGCCGGCCCGCTGTACGCCCATGCGGTGCAGCTCCATCAGAGGAGCGAGCGGCCGTTCGAACGTGCCCGTACCGAGCTGCTGCACGGCGAGTGGCTGCGGCGCTCCGCGCACCGCTCCGACGCTCGGGATCCGCTGCGTTCCGCCCTGGAGATCTTCGAACGGCTCGGCGCCGCCCCCTGGGCCGACCGCGCCCGCAGCGAGCTGCGCGCCACCGGCGAGAGCCGCCCCCGCACAGCCGGGGCGACCGACCTGCTCAGCCGCCTCACTCCCCAGGAACTACAGATCGTACGGCTGGCCGCCACCGGTCTCACCAACCGCGACATCGGGGCCCAGCTCTTCCTCAGCCCCCGGACGATCGGCTACCACCTCTACAACGCCTATCCCAAGCTCGGCGTGGCCTCCCGCAGCGAGCTCGCCCGTCTGGACCTCGGCACCACCAGCTAACCGCCCTTCTGCCCGGCCGGTGACCCCAATGACCAGAACCGGGCTTTGAGGGCCCGGCGCTCGGGTCGGCCTCCGGGGAGGATTGGACCGGATTCTGGCGGTAGCACTCTCTGTGACATAGGTGGCTGACAGTGCAGGCGTACGCTTCGGTTCGGATGTTCCTCGCGGCGTGCGTGTGTCGGAAAACGAGCGTCTGCCGACACTCACCGAGCTGATCACGGAACCGCAGGTGAGCACTGTCGATAACTCGTGCAGAAAATCACTGTCGGTGAACGGTGTGCGGAGTAGATTTCGACAGTGCTCTTCGCCTACGCGCGGGTCTCGACCGCCGACCAGAACTCGGGGTGCCAGTAAGGAGCGTGTCATGAGCCCCAAACGGCGTTGATCTTGTTGTGACTTGCCCGGTCAATGCTGGGCGGACATGACGCCCCCCGATGCACATCGATGAGCTGGTCGAGCACTGAACGATCCTCGATGACGAGCGTGACCTCGTCGCTGGCAAGCGTGGTGCTACCCGTCTCGCTTTCGCGATTCTGCTGAAGTTCTACACGCAGTTCGGACGCTTCCCGCGCAGGCGCTCGGAGCTGCACGACCAGGTCGTCGAGCACGTCGCCAAGCAGGTTCAAGTGCCCGCTTCGGAGCTCGGCACGCCGTACCGCAACCGTCGCGTCCGCCCGTAACCACCCCGGCAGTTCCCGACCGCAGCACGGACAACACCGCTGTTTCACATGAACCATCATCCTGCCCAAGGGGCCATCAGTCCGAGGCGGGGTGTCGCTCGTCTTCGTGGCGGGTGATGCTGCTGGACGACCTCCCCAGCCTGCCGTGCCTGGTCGGCCTGGGCCTTGTTTTCCATGACTTGGCCTGCGATGAGCAGGTCGCGGGCGTAGTAGCGACCGACCTGCTGCGCCGGCCTGAGGTCGCGTTCAAGGCGATGACCGACACCACCGCCCGGCATCTGGTCCGACCTTCACCCACGCCCGGACCGGCATCCCACCCTGCTCCCGATTGACGCTCGCCGACCTTGACGCCCCGCTGATCATGGCCTTCCCGGCGCGAGGATGCAGATTCGGAGCGTTTCGCCGAGGGCACCGCTGGCGCGGCGGGTGTGCGCGCTGGGGGCCGACCAGCCGGTCCCGTCCGAGGCAGCGTCCCTAGGTGTATTGATCACGAGCGTTGTTGACAGTGGGCGGGGTGGGTCTGTCCTTTGCTTCCTGCCATGGCCCGGCTTTGTGCGGTCAGCCAGCGGGGACAGCCTCAGCGGGGTCCGTCGCGTCCGCGACCGCAGAGGAGGCGTTCTTGGGACCGCGGAGGGCGATGTAGACGAGAAGGGCGGCCATGATGGCGGCGCCCGCCCACATGGCCTGCTGCCAGCCGTCGACGAAGGACTGGTGGGCTGCATGGAGCAGGTCCTGTGCGTGCGGGCCGGTGCTGCCCGCCGCCTCGACCGCGTTGGCGACGCCTTCCCGGGCGGTGTCCGCGGCGCCTTGAGGGATGCCGTGCAGCTTGTTGTCAATGGCGTTGCGGTAGCCGGCGGATACGAGTGCGCCGAGTAGGGCGACGCCGAGTGCGGTGCCGAATTCGCGGGTGACGTCGTTCAAGGCGGAAGCGACGCCCTGCTTCTCGCGCGGCAGGGAGGCGGTGATGGCCTCCGTGGACGGGGTCATCGACAGGCCCATGCCGACGCCCATGGCGAGCAGGCCGGGCAGGACGGTGAGGTAGCCGCCGCTGACGGAGACGAATAGCGCCATGAGAGCCATGCCGACGCCGGCCAGTGCGATGCCCACCATCATGGTCGAGCGTGCGCCGATCCGTGCGGCCAGCTTGGGGGCCAGACCGGAGGCCATCATCATCGCGACGGCCATGGGCATCATCGCGACCGTGGACAGCAGGCCCGACCAGCCGAGTACGGCCTGGAAGTACGGGAAGAGGACCACGCCGATGCCCGCCTGGACACCGAAGACCACCAGCAGCGTGAGCGAGCCGCCCGACAGTCCGCGCTCCCGGAACAGTCGCACGTCCAGCAGGGAGGCGTCGCGGCGGTGCAGCTCCCAGGCCACGAAGCCGATGGCGGCGACGAGGCCGACGGTCAGGCTGATCAGCGTTGCAGGCGCGGTCCAGCCGCGTTCAGGGCCTTCCTGCAGGACGAAGATGAGGCCGGTCACGGCGATCACGGAGACAAGGGCGCCGACGGTGTCGAATCGGTGGGCCGAGGTCTCGCGGGAGTTGGGAACCGACTTCAGCGTCATGGCCAGGGCCACCAGGATCAGGACCATCGGCAGGGTGAACAGCCAGCGCCAGTCGGCGACGTCTACGAGGAGCGCGGCGAGGAACATGCCCAGGATGCCGCCGCCTCCGGCGACGCCGGTCCACACGCCGATCGCCTTGCCGCGCTGTTCTTCGGGGAAGGTGGAGGTGATGACGGCCAGCGTGATCGGCATGATCATCGCGGCGCCGACACCGCTGACCACGCGCCCGGCGAGCATCACCTCCGCTGTTGGGGCCAAGGCGGCGACCATGGTGGCGATGCCGAAGACTGCCAGCCCGGCAACGAGCATGGGCTTGCGGCCCAGGCGGTCACCCAGGGCGCCGAGCGGCAGCAACAGCGCGGCCAGGGCAAGGGTGTAGATGTTGATGATCCACAGGACCGTGCTCTGGGAAGCGTCGAATTCCACGGCCATGTGGGTCTGCGCGACGTTCAGACCGGTCACCGAGGCGATGACCGCCATCAGGGCGATCGAGACGGTGATCAGGATCGAGCGCAGCTGACGCGCATCAGGGGCATCCCCGCCGTCGGCCGGCGTGGCCGGTACGGGCTGGTTCGTACTCATGGATTCCTCTCAGAATGGGCATGCCGAGTCAGCGCCGGAGCAGGGCCGGTCGCCGGGTGAAGGAGGGTGGGCGGGGCCCGGGTCCCGCACGCATCGAGAGCGTGCAGCAGCCGGTGCCGCGCCGGATGATCAGAGGGCGGGAGTCTCGCCCTGGGCTGCGGCGAGGGCCGCGTCGGTGTCTGCGGTGGCCAACAGGCTGTTGACGTGGGCACCGGCCGTTGCGGAAGCGCCGACCTGGGCGGCGAGATCGGTGGCGTTGCCAGCCACCCACACGCCCGGCACCTTGGTGGTGCCGGCCATGCCGGAGGCGAAGCGGCGGCCCATGTTGTCGGGCAGGTCCTCCACCGGCAGCTGCAGACCGTCCAGGCCCTCGGTGCGGGCTTTCATCCGGGTGGCGACCGCGAGGACGCGGCGGGCCACGACTTGGCCGTCGGTCAGGCGCACGCCCACGAGGGTGCCGTCCTCGTTGTCGACCACCTCCTGCACCGGGGTGTCGACGACGCGGATGTTGCGGGCGGCGAAGCGGGCGCGGGTGGCCTCACGCAGGTGGATGCCTTGGGGGAAGAAGGTCAGGTCCTCGGTCAACTGCCGGAACAGGAGCGCGTGGCCGATGGAGGCCGGGCCGGTGGCGAGGACGCCGATGGGCTGATCGCGTACCTCCCAGCCGTGGCAGTACGGGCAGTGCACCACACTGTGGCCCCAGTGCTCGGCGAGGCCGGGAACGTCGGGCAGCACATCCTTGAGGCCGGTGGCCACCAGGACTCGGCGCGCGGTCACGCTCCGGCCGTCGGCGAAGATGATGGTGAACCGCAGATCGCGTCGTCCTTCGACGGGGCGGTGGGCTCGGCCGAGGCCGCCTCGCCTAAGACGACGCGCCCTCCGTACTGGCGCACCTGCTCCCGGCCCCGCCGAAGGATCTCAGAAGGCGGGGTGCCGTCCAGAACGATAAAGCCGTGCATGGCCTCTGCCAGCGCGTTGCGCGGGCGACCGCTGTCGATCACGACGACCGAGCGGCGGGAGCAGGCGAGCATCAGCGCACCGTTCAGCCCTGCGGCGCCCCCACCGATCACCACGACGTCGACGGTCCCACCGAGCAGTGCGTCACTCGCGTACGGAGAAGTCGTCACAGCCATGACCTCCTGCCTTTCTCGTGCACTGGTCCCAGACGTTGCGACCATCTACACACGACACTAAGCCCGCCTTGCCGATAAGGCATACACTGTTGCCCATGACGCAAGAAGATGGGGATCTGGAAAGCCTCGTACGCAAACGCATCCGCGCCTTGCGGGTGGCGCAGGGCTGGTCCCTGGAAGAATTGGCCTCCCGCGCCCGCCTCAGCCAGTCCTCACTGAGTCGCATCGAGAACGGTCAGCGCCGCCTCGCACTGGACCAATTGGTCACTCTCGCCCGCGCCCTGGACACCACGCTGGATCAGCTCGTGGAGACCGCCACCGACGACGTCGTCACCAGCCCGACGATCGACAGCACCCACGGTCGGATGCGCTGGACCATCAAGGCCGACCCGGGGATGAGCGTGGTGCGCCAGCGCATGACCGAACCGCCTCCCGAGAACCCGGCGCGCATGCGCGCCCACCCGGGGCGCGAGTGGCTCGTCGTCCTGTCCGGCACGGCGATCCTCATGCTCGGCCACCGCCGCTTCCGCCTCGAGACCAATCAAGCCGCGGAGTTCCCCACGATGATGCCCCATGCGATCGGCGCCGAGGGTGGCCCCTGCGAGATCCTGGGCATCTTCGACCGCGATGCCCGCCGCGGCCACCAGAGCGACGGCGATGATGCTCAGGGCGCTCCCGAATGACGGTGCGGGCCGCGCGACGACCTCCGCAGCGGTGACCTCTTGCGCGTCGGGCAGCGCCCCCGACCATCATCTTGCGTAAACTGGGACACTTCGTGCTTTATGCGCATATTCGCCTTAGCGTGAAGAGCATGAACCACGCACACACGCACAGCCTCCACCGCGGCGCTTCGAACGGTCACCACCACAAGCACGGAACCGACGGCCAGGCGGAGATCCTCGACCTGGACGCCGAAGTACTCGCCGAGCACACCGCCTTGATCACCGCATGGCTGCCGCTGCAGAAGGTCCCACGCCACATCGTGGACCTGGGCTGTGGCACGGGCGCGGGCACCTTCGCCCTCCTCAACCGCTTCCCCGACGCGCATGTCACCGCCGTCGACGCCGCCGCCGAACACCTTCAGCGCCTGCGCACCAAGGCGTGCACCCTCGGTGTCCAGGAGCGCGTGCACACCGTGCAGGCCGACCTCGACGAAGCCGCCTGGCCCGACCTCGGCTCACCGGACCTGGTATGGGCGTCGGCCTCGATGCACCATATGGCCCACCCCGACCGCGCGCTGCGCACCGTTCACGACACGCTCGCGCCGGGCAGCCTGTTCGCCGTCGTCGAACTGGCCGGCCATCCCCGCTTCCTGCCCGAAAACGCCCCCGAGGACCGGCCCGGCCTGGAAGAGCGCGTCCACGCCGCAGCCGACCGCCGCCAAGCCGAACACCTGCCCCACCGCGGCGCCGACTGGGGCCCGATGCTGACCGCCGCCGGATTCACCGTCGAGGGCGAACGCATCATCGCCGTGAACCTCGAAGGCTCTCACAGCGAAGCGATCGGCCGCTACGCCACCGGCGTCCTGCAGCGCATCCGCAGCGTCACCGCAGACAAACTCTCCCCTGAGGACCTCACCGCGCTCGACCAGCTCCTCGACACCAGCAGCTCGCATAGCATCCTGCGCCGCGACGACCTGACGGTACGCACCGAGCGCACCGTCTGGGCCGCCCGCCGTAATTGACCACGGGTGGTTCCTCCCGCCCGGGGCCCGCCGCCGGCCCCGGGCGGTGATTGACCAGGTGACCAACAGCCGTCGGCCGAGGCACGTTCACAGGAACCGGGAGGTAGTCCTGCACATCCGCCTGAAGCCAGTCAACGCCACCACTGCCACGACAGAGGTCTTCGTGCCCCACCCCCATGCCCGACTCACCATCCACGGCAGACGACTCCTCGTCGTCCGTGCCCGCACCGGCAGGCCCCACCGCCCACGTCGCCGACGAAATGGACATCACCCCGCTTGACGAACATCGTGGCCAGTTCCGGGTTCAGCCGAGATATGGGCAGAAGCGGCCAGTGATTCGCTTGCGTCGTAATCTCGGAAGCGGAATCCGGCCCTTCCGAGGTCGTGAACAGCGCAATCTCGGAAGTCCGCCCTGGAGACCACTTCCGAGATCGGGTCATCTCGGAAGTAGCCGTTGTCTCCAGCCGAACAGCCGGAGCGGCGTTTGCCCAGCTCCCGGCACGCTGTAACTGATCTTGGCCGGAATTTTCGTTATCTCGGCTGGACCCGAATCTGGGCAGGGCGTTGAGGCGTGTGGAGGCCAACCGGGGCGCGCCGGGTGTGGATGGGATGCGCGCTCAGCATCGCGGCCGTGGATCGGCGAGGGTGTGTGAGGCAGGTGAATTCCTTACAAGACCGGGCGGGCGAGGTTCCGTAGCGTCGCCGTATGCACGACCTCAACCCGATCTTCACCGCATGCTTGAACGCCAGCGACGCGGAGGCGCTCAGCGAGCTCTATGAGAGGGATGCTCTGAACTGGAGACCGGGGTGAGTTTGGTCGGTCCTCTGAGTGGGTGACGATGGCCAAACATGAGCGTCGACCAGCGACCGGGATGCTGAGCGCGCAGAACGACATCCCGCGTGAATCTCCTCGACCTGCAGATCGCTGCCGCTGCCGCTGCGAGTCGAACCAGTCGCCCGTACGGCATGACGCATGTGCCGTTCGCGCGGGCGGCCTCCAAACCCCCCCAACATCACCAGGAGCAGTCCATGATGAGGCGCGTATTCCGTTCGTTAGTCGTGGTCACGACGGCAATCATCGGCCTGTTAGTCACAACAACGGCCGCGTACGCCCACTATGTCTACGAGAAGGCCTGGGTCTACCGGGCCGAGTACCAGTGCACGCAGAGCCGGTCCGAGATCTCACACGGCGACGGCGGCGGGTTCAGCAAGGGCGACACCGCGTCCTACGGCCGCACCTGGATCTTGAAAGTGGGTTGGGTTTGGTGCGGGATCTACAAACGGCAACCCCCGTTCGAGATCGCTCATCAGCTCCACCTCATCAAGTGGAACGCGTCTGCGGGTGTGGGGTATGTCTGCAAGCGCAGCGCATGGAAAAAGAACCAGGGCACAACCAGTAAGTTGACCACGAAGATCTACTACGGAGCGGCTCCCGACTGTGGCTCCGGGTACTACGGCACGATCACCGACTCGGTCGTCTGGCACGACGGCGCATGGCGCGGTAAGGGGATGTGGTCTGGATGGCACTACCAGCCTTCGAGTGCGAGCCTGGCGGCCGCTCAGGTGGCCGAAGAGCCGGAACCGGCCGTTGATTACAACGTCACCGGGATTCCCTCCGATTGGCCCGTGGCCGGCCCTGACGGCGCGCCTGTCGACGGCCCCGACGGCGAGCCAGTGCAGGTCGCGCGGCCAGGTGTTCCTGCGACAAGCCCTGCGGTAGAGGGCCCTGACTCCACCACCACGCAAGAAGAGACAGAGGTGCAGCTCGCGGTCTGGGAGGACCCTGTCTAGCACAAGGCTGGCTCGGCCGTATGAAGCGCCCTGCCTTCGTGCAGGGCGCGGGCCATCTCCACCCCGCGTCCAAGGCCGCCGGTCGCCCGCCTACTCGGCCGCGTGCGCGGGCCGAGGCTCCCCGCACAATCAATTCCTCCTGGGTCCAAGGCTGCGTTCCGCCAACGCTGGCCTGAAGATCGACGTGAGTACCGAGCCGCCGGTGGTGCTCGGGGTGCACGTGGGTCTCGCGCGAGGCGGTCATCTGGGTGCCGGCCCACATGCCGTCCCCGCCGAGGCACAGGGCGGCGGCCTCCTGCCGGCCGTCCGTGATGCCGCCCGCAGCCAGGACCCCCGCCCGCTCGCCCACCGCGTCCACGACGGCGGGGACGTTGACCATGGTGGGCAGGCCGCCGTAGTTGTGCCCGCCGGCCTCACAATCCTGGGCGACACCCGGTGCAATGGTGACTTCGCTGCGGAACGATGAGCGCATGGACGTCGAGGTGAAGCGGTTCGTGGCCGGCCGTACGCCCGAGGGGATCCGGCTGAGTGGCACTGAGACGACGGGGTGGCTGGGGGCGCTCATCGTGCCGGCTGAGCCCACCGTGTCGTTGGTGGTCGACCTCACCAGCGAGGCGTCGGATGGATTCGTCGTGGCCGGGTGGATGTATCGGGCTGCTGCTCCCGCGGTGCGTGGGCCCCAGGCGTGGGCCTCGCTCACCTTGACGCTTCCGGAGGCTCACCGGCTTCTCGGAGGACGCCTTGGCGAGCTCGCCGGCCCGTCGCAACGGCTGACCGAGGTGCTCGGCGCCGACGGGCGGGAGCTGGCAGAACGTATCGGAGAGGCACGTACCTGGGAGCAGCGGTTCGCCGTGATGCGGGGCTTTTCCGCCGACCGGACCACGCAGGGGCCCGCCGTCGTTCCTGGGGTGCTCTTGGCCTGGAGACGGCTGATCGAGTCGGGAGGCAAGGTCCCGATCGGAGCGGTGGCCGTTGAGGTGGGCTGGAGCTCGCAGCATCTGATCAGGATGTTCCGGCGTTCTTTCGGTCATCCGCCCAAGACGCTGGCACGGCTGCTGCGACTCAGGGCGACCCTGCGGCGCGTCCGGGCCGAGGGCCGGTGGGAGCAGGCGGCGTTCGACGCCGGCTATCACGACCAGGCCCATTTCGCGCGCGACCTGCGCGCCTTCACCGGTACGAGCCCGAGCCGGTACGTACGCGCCGCGCTGCCGTGCGGATGTGTGAGGCAGGCGAATTCCTTACAAGACTGGGCGCGCGATGTTTCCGTAGCCTCGCCGCATGCCCGATCTCAACCCGATCTTCACCGAGAGCTTCAACTCCGGCGACGCGCAGGCGCTCAGCGAGCTCTATGAGAAGGACGCCGTCTTCCATACGCCGACAGGACCGGTGAGCGGCCGCGAGGCCATCCGCATGATGTATGCGGCCATGCTCGCCGGCTCCCCGACGATAGAGAGCAGAACCCGCCAGATCCTTACATGTGGTGACATCGCCCTCATCACCAGCGAATGGAGCTTCGCCTCGGGCGGCGCCACCAGCTCAGGCACCTCGGTCGAAGTGGTCAGACGCCAACCCGACGGCTCCTGGATGTACATCATCGACGAACCCCGCATCCTGCGGCGCTGACCCCGGCGGCGTTTCGGATGTATCACTCTAAGCGTTGAAACGATCACTATAGGTAGATGGATCTAGGTAGATCATCTTAACGCGGCGACCCGCGAGCAGATGTCCTAGGGGTGCCACCGGAGGGGGGCGGGGTGTTCGTCCTGGACGAAGGACCGCCATGCGTAGGACGACCAGGCCCGCCGGGACGGCCTGCGGAGCGCCGGGGTATGGGCCGGTGGGGGAAGGGAGGAAAGGTCCGCCATGGCGCCCAGCCTTCCAGCCTGGATGCCCTGACGCGCTGGGGATGCGGAGATCCGCCGGGGGCGGGCGGCGTCCCGGTTCGGGGGGTTGGAGGTATGGAGATGCCCGGCTGGGCTACCGTGGCGGCTATGAGCGCTCAGCCCGTCAACGACTTCCGGTATGACCCGCAGGCCATCCTGCAGGCGCTGCCGGAGCAGTGGCGTGAGGTCTTCCTGGCTGAGTACGAGCAGGCGGTGAGTGCCGCGCGCCGGCCTGAGCAGTTCGGTGCCCTGTACACGATGCTGCGGCGCTTGGCGCTGCAGGCGGAGCGGTACGCCGACCCCGCCTACGGACGCGCCCGCCTGCTGGCGGGCAGCGGCGGCTCCGCCGGGGCCGGGGTTGAGCAGGCTCACCCCGTGCTCGCCTCGTTGATCGAGCAGGAGCGCGCCCGGCGGGCCGGGTGAGTTTCCGCGTCGTCCTGGAGCCCTCCGCGCTGCAGGACCTGGCGGGGATACCGATGGAGGCAGTGCACGCCCTGGCCGTCCGTACGGCGGATCTGATGGACATCCCCGTGGGATGCGCAGCCGCTGCCGAAGGGGAAGCAGGCGGAGCGGTGGTCGACGTTCGGCCCGGATCAGGCCGGATGGGTGGAGTTCACCGTGGATGAGGACGCCGAGGTCATCCGGATCTACGCCGTGATCTGGGCGGGATAGGCAACGGGCGGTGGGCTGGTCGGTCGGCCGCCTCACCGCGACCGAGAGCCTCTGGACCCCGCGGTGGCCGTGACAACGCGCACGGTTGGGCTTATCTCTGAGCCGAGGCACTGACAGAAACGTGTCGGCAGGTCACTGTCATTAACTTGTCGCGCAACACCGGTTGTGCGTCTTCTGGCGAGCGCGCCCGCCCCCGCCCGCGCCGGGCTACTCGCTGCCGCCGGCGCGGGCGGCGTTCTTGGCTTTCTGGGCGGCCTGCTTGGCCCACCGCTTGGCGAGGCGGGTGAGGTCGGCGTTGACCTCGGTGCGGTCCCAGCGGGCGGGGTCCCACGTGGTGGTGCCGAAGATGTGCTTGGCCATCTGGTACTTCCAGCCCTTGCGGTGGCGCAGCGCCCGCTGGTGGTCGGCGTAGCCTTCGGGGCCGCAGCTGTCTTCGGGCGGGCAGGCGCGGCCGCCCGCGCTGCAGCGCGGGTAGGTGGTGTTGCGGGCGGCCTGGTGCACCTTCTCCACGACCAGGTCGTGATCCCAGCAGTCGCCCATGTCGTAGCGGTAGCCCAGCCAGTCCCCGGCGGCCGGGATGAGGCTCGCCAGGGTCACCGCGGTTTCGTCGCGGGCGTTGTCGCCGTACTCGCGCTGGCCGTCGCTGAACAGGTGCAGGTGGTGCTGCTGCCAGCCCATCGCGACCTGGACCACCTCGTGCAGGTCGGCGAGCGTGGCCGCCGAGGGCATGTGCACCCGCCGCCACACCGGCGGGGTGACCTCCCGCAACGTGACCTTGATCTGGTGGACGCGACCGCTGCCCGCGGCCGACGGCCGGGGCGAGGCCGGGACGGACGTGACATCGACGACGGGGGCGGCCGAGGCCTCCACCGCGGGGCTGCCGACGTCGGGACGCGGCAGGTGGAGCAGGTCGTCGTAGGCGGCCACAGACCGACAACCATCCACCTCGCAGAGGACGAACCCGCGTGAAGATCACCGTTCAGCTCGTCATCGACGCCCAGAACGGCACCCCGCCGACCGTCGAGCACGTCACCGCGATCGCCCGCGACGACCTCACCATGGCCACCGCCGGGCTGGCGCTGACCGAGGCGCACGAGGTGCTGTCCAGCATCCAGCACCACCTGGTCGCCACCCAAGTCCACAAGGCCGTCGACACCGCGCGCCATTGCCAACAGTGCGGGCAGGCCCGTGCCCGCAAGGACGCCCGGAAGATCGTGCTGCGCACCCTGCTCGGCACCCTCCGCCTGGACAGCCCGCGCCTGAGGACCTGCCCCTGCGCCTCTTCGGAGGCCGCCACGTTCAGTCCCATCGCCGCGGCGCTGCCTGAACGGCCCGCCGCTCCCGAGCGTGTCCCTGGCCCCAAGGTGACCCGGTGTAACCGGGGCTCCCTGAGGGCTTGACATAAAGAGACTTAGCGAGCGACGCGACCTGCGGAAACGTCCGACCCAGCGCTATCTCGTCGCAGGGCGCCTGACTCATCCCCGGACGCCCGGACCGAAACTTGCGCTCTGTCGGTAACGCCGTCGCGCACCGTGACCTGCGACGATCACTACACCTTGGGGCTGGGGCCGCGCTCGGGAGGAGAACGCCGTCTGCGCGATAGAACGGAATCCGGCGTCAACCACGTCCGGAAGACCACAGCGGCAGGGGGTTACTGACCTGGGAGAACCCCGTTAACGCCGGATTCCGTTCCAAATCTCTCTGACCCCCGGATAGCGGGGCAGGTACTTCATGTCCACCCCACCCCCGGAGGTGTCGAACAAGGCGAAGTTCGCCAGCATGTCCAAGACGGTGGCCGGGTTGAGCAGCAGTTCGACCGAGCGCTGAACGTCGGCCTGCCCGGACAAGTTCTCGTCGTCGGCAGTGGACCGGAACGGCTGCCACAGGTTCGTGGGGGCACCTGCGGCACCGAAGCGCAGCCTCAGCCCGTCGGAGGCGACGGCGAAGACGCTGGGGGTGAAGAACCACGGGTACTCGGTGGCGTACACGTCGTTGATCTCGCGGGCGGCGTCTGCCCAACCAGAACCGCCACAAGATTTCGTTGAGCTGAGCAGGCACCCGCCGGGGGCAGCGGCCTTGTTGCCTCCATCGGCAGATGCGGCTCGATCAGCGCCGCCGCCAATGGCGACCCGTCGCCCCCTCGAAGCCGCGCTCCCCGAACTGCCGCAAGGCCGTCCCGATCCGCGCACGGGCGGTCAGGCCCTCGGGTCCGGCGTTCATTCAGGCACTTGCCCTGCCTTCTATCCAAGCGACCAGGAAATTGCGCTTGGAGAGGAGGCTGTCCGATCGCACAGGAGGTTTGCGGTGCCCCGGGGTTACCTTCCTTCGGCGCCCATCTGGCGCAGCAGCGAGCGGTTGTCGGTCCGTACCCACTCTTCGACCAGGCGGCCCTGTTCGTCGAAGCGAAAGATGTTGATCAGGTCGAACACGACGCGTTCGCCGTTGGGCGCCAGCGGACCGACAGGTGAGTGGGTGAACTCGCGGACGAAGGTGCCCTCGATCCACGTCTGGCAGGCGAGGTGGTCGCCGTCGGCCACGATGATGCCGCGGCGGATCGAGCGGTCGTCGAAAGCGTCGCGGATCGCCGCGAAGTAGGCGTCGAGCCCCGCGAAGCCGGACTCGAAGCCGTCCGGTCCGTGAAAGCGGAACTTCTCGGTGTCGAAGTACGTGGCCGCCTCAGCCGGGTCCTCGCCCGACACCTCCAGCTCCCCGGCGCGGATCAGGCGTGCGATGAGTTCGTCCTCGGTGATTCGCTTGGTCATGACTCCAGCCTGCGCGCTCGAAGCCATGCCGTCCAACGATGATTCGGCATCTCTTCCATGAGAATTTCGCATGGTAGTCTCACCGCCATGGCTGAGTTCACCCTCACCGGTCTGCGCGTCCTGCACCAGGTCGCCACCGTGGGCTCGTTCACCCGGGCCGCCGAACTGCTCGGCTACACTCAGTCGGCCGTCTCCCGCCAGGTCGCCGCCATGGAGACGGCGGCCGGAGCGCCGCTCTTCGAGCGCCGCGGGCGCGGTGTGGCGCTCACCCCGGCGGGCCAGGTGCTCGTCCGCCGCGCCACCGAGATCCTCGCCGACCTGGCGGCGACCGAACTGGAACTCGCCGGCCTGCGCGACCGCCTGGCCGGCCGCCTCGTGATCGGCGCCTATCCCACTGCCGCCATGGCGCTGGTCCCGCGCGCGATGGCGCAGGTGACCTCCGGCCATCCGGGTCTCGCCGTGATCTTGGAAGAGGCCTCGACGCCCGCCCTGCTCAGGCGGCTGCGGGCCGGGCGGCTGGACGTGGCGATCATCGGGGTCGGCCACGGCCTGCCCGAGTACGACCTGAGCGAGCTGCGGCAGACGACGGTGCTGCAAGGCGGCCTGCGGGTGGCCGTCCCCGAGACCCACCGGTTCGCCGGGCACGCCCGCGTCACCGTGGCCGATCTCGCCCAGGAACACTGGATCGCCGGTGACGGCACGGCGGGCGAGCCGCAGTTCGGAGCCTGGCCGACGCTGCCGGACCCGCACATCGCCCATACGGCGCGCGGTTGGTCGACCCGGTTCGGCCTCGTCGCGGCCGGCCTGGGCCTCACCGTCATCCCCGAGCAGGCCCTGCCGGCGCTGCCCGCGGGCGTACGGGCCGTGGCGGTCACCGATGGCCACTGGACGGGCCGCGCGACCGTCGCCGTGACCCGCCCGCGCCCATCCGGCCAGGCCCAGGCCATGATCAGCGCCCTCCAGGACCAGGCCGCCCACCTGCACGACGGCTGACCGGCCTGTACGTGGGGTGCCACGGGGGTACGGCAGAAACGGCCGCTGACGTGTCGACCAGCGGCTCGATGCCCTCGATCAGCTTGAGGGTGACCGGATGCGGCGGTACATCGGACGTCCGCCTTCAGTTGGTGTTCGTCGCGGTGAAGAACGCGGCGTGATCGCGGGCGAAGTCGGCGACGTCGCGTGCGGGCTGTCCGGTGAGATCGGTGACGGACGGGTGCACCTCGGCGGCTTCGCCTCGGGCGTAGTGGGCGTAGTCCTCGACGAGGCCCTCGAGCTGCCACGGCGGAAGGTGGCCGGTCAGCGCGGCGGAGAACTGATCAGCGGGCACGTCGTGGAAGATGATGTTGCGCCCGGTGGCGGCGGAGAGCGCGGCGGCGATCTGGGCGTGGGTGACGGCGCGAGGCCCGGTCAGTGTGTAGGTGCGGCCGGTGTGTCCCGCGGTGGTCAGCACGGCTGCGGCGGCGTCCGCGATGTCCCTGGTGTCGATGGCGCTTACGGCGGCGGCGCCGATGGGCGCGGCGAAGTAGCCTTGTGCGATGGTGCCAGCCAAGGCGAGCAGCGCCTGTAGGTAGAGGTTGGGGCGCAGCACGGTGTGGTCGAGTCCCAGTCCCTGTACGTGGGCTTCGACTTCGGCGTGCCAGCGCAGGAACCGCACCGGCGAGTCGGCGCGTGCCGCGTACTGGGAGAGCAGCACGAGCCGGTTCACTCCGGCGTCGCGGGCGAGGTCGGCGAACCGGATCTGGAGCGCGGCGGCGTCGGGTGCCGAGGGGCTGTTGAGGAAGGCCGCGTCGGCGCCTTCCAGCGCCGCGGTTAGCGAGGCCGGATCCCGCAGGTCGGCGATGACGGTCTCGACGCCGGTGACGGAGCGCCCGGAGTCGCGGGTCATGGCGCGAACGGTGACGCCGCGGGCGCGCAGGGCGGGGATCAGCGCGGATCCGACGGTTCCTGTCGCGCCGGTCACCAGCACAGTGGAAGTGTTCATCGTTGAGGGATCTCTTCTCTTGCGGATCTATTGCGGGGGTCGGCGCGTGCCCGAGGCGGCGCCCGGGGCCTGCGGTGTCCTGACAACGGACACCAGCGAGAGTGCGAGGGCGATGAGAATGAACGCGGCTTCGCCGAGGAACGCGGTCCTGAACGAGATGTCTCCGTGTGTCCCCGCGGCGCCGATGGCGATCCCGGCGAGGGCGGCGAGCCCGACTGCGCCGCCGAGCTGCTGAGCGGCGTTGACCAGTCCGCTGAGCAGGCCGGATTCGCCGTCCGCGCTGTCACGTACCGCCATCGCGGTGGCGTTGACGGCGCTGAGCCCGAGCCCGGAGCCGATCAGCAGGAACGCGCCCAGCAGACTGCCGGAGAACCCGCTGGTCGTCGGATCCAGCGCCAGCCACAGGAAGCCGATGAACAGAACGGCGAGCGCGACCGGCAGCGCGCGGGCCAGTCCGATGCCCTTGGCCAGCAGGGGCGCGATGACACTGCCCAGGATGATCATGAGGGCGAGAGGGATCTGCGTCATCCCGGCCGCGAGCGGGTTCATCCCGAGTACGTCCTGCTGGTACTGGGGCAAGAAGAAGAACAGACTCGTCAGCGTGCCGCCGATCAGCATCATCACCAGGTTCGCTGTGGCTACCGGTTTCCTGCGGAAGACGCCGAGCTGGACCAGGGGACGGTCGGAGCGCCGCTCGACGATCACGAACGCCACCAGGGAAGCGAGGCCGGCCGCGAGGCAGATGATGGTGCCGGCCGCGATCCAACCGGCTTCGGAGGCAGAGGCCATGCCCAGCGCGAGGCCGGAGATCCCGGTGGTGATCGTCATGGCGCCCAGCGCGTCGAACCGGCCGGGCGTGCCGGGAACCGGCGGCACCGAGCGCCACACGGCGATCGCCCCGATGACGCCGAACGGAACCGGAGTCACGAACACCGCCTGCCAGCCCAGCATCTCGGTCAGCGTTCCGCCGAGAAAGACGCCGAGGAGACTGCCGGCGCCCGCGACCGCGCCCCAGATGCCCATCGCACGAGTACGTTCGGCGGGGGACGAGTAGAGGCCGAGCACGAGCGAGAGCGCGGCGGGCATCAGGGCAGCGGCTCCGATCCCCTGCCCGATCCGCCCGATTACTAACAGCCCACCGCTGGTGACCAGCGCGCACACGACCGATGCCGCGAGATAGACGGTCATTCCGGTCAGGAACACCGTTCGGGCCCCGAGCACGTCGGCGAGCCGGCCACCGAGCAGAAGCAGACCGGCGAACGTCACCAGATAGCTGTCCACGACCACCGCGAGTTCGGCGGCTGTGAGCCCCAGATCTCGGCGGATCGTGGACCCGGCGAGGTTCACCATCGCGGCGTCGAGAATGACCAGGAACATGGCGGTCGCCAGACCCGTCATCGCCAGACCTCGCGGCATCCGCGGGCGTGCGCGCACCCTGGAGGATGATCGTTCGATGCTCATCATGTCGTCCGTTCTTCAGAGGGTGTGCTTCCGGAGAGCTTGGCGACGAGTCCACTGACGACGGAGCCACACAGGCTGGTGGGGCGAGCTCGGTTGTGGACGCGGTGGCCTCACCTGGGGGCGGGCCGGCGCGTGCATGACTTCGGGGTGGTGCCTCGCACGCGGTTCGCTGGAGGCACTGTCCTCCGATGAGTTCGGTGCAGCCGGCGTCCGCCCAGCCGGACGAGGGGGATCGGGACGGGCGTACCAAGGTCGTAGGGGGGTGCTGCTTCTGCCCAGCGCGATGGACCTGGCGGACGCTCGATGGCCTGATACCGGGTCAGCGCCTCGGGTCAGGACGATGATCGGACGTGAGAATGCGTGATGTCTGGCGCGGATGTGAGCGCCGCCCGGATCGGTCTGAAGTGTCAGCGTGCCGGGACGGCTTCAAGGCCGCCACCGCCGTCCGGCACGTGCGGCGCCGCTCAGCCGCGTTGCCGGCCGATTCTTTCGATGAGGACCTGTATCTCGTGCTCGAAGAGGGTGTCAGTGTCGATGGTCATCGCCGCGAGACCTCCACCGAGTTCGAGGCTGACAATGCCGTGCAGGCATGACCATACGGCGACGGCGGTGCGGAATTCGGCGGCGCCCGCGGTGCGGGCGGCGAGTACCTCCTCGTTCTGATACGGCCGTGTCCTGGTGTCTCCTGCCTGGGTGAGCTCGGCCAAGCTGCTCAGCAGGATCGCCATGAGCGATCGGGCGGCGTTGGCGAGGGTTGCGGAGTGGGCGTCGTAGCCGGGGATCGGGGGCTTGAACAGCAACTCGTATCGGTGCGGCTGGGCCACGGCCCAGGCTCTGTACGCCCTGGTCAGCGCACGGAAGCGGTCTTCCGGGGTGCGGTCGGGGGCATCGGCGCCGAGTTCTTGCGCCAGAGTGTCGCGCAGGTCCTCGTACGCGTCGATGACGAGGGCGGTCAGCAGGTCGTCCCGGCTGGGGAAGTAGCGGTAGAGGGCCGACCCTGACACGCCGAGCTCCTTGGAGATGGCGTTGATCGAGATCGCATGGGCGCCGCCGGCGGCCAGCTGTTCCAGAGCCGCCGCCTTCACGTCCTCACGAACCTGCTCACGAAACCGCTCTCGCATCGAGCCGCGGCCGGCCAGTGTCGCCATCAAACCCCCTTCGTATCCATCAATCATAACAGAGTGCCACTAGAGTGAGAACCTCTCACGCATGCTTGGCATTCTCTCTGAAGTGGTACATACTCTTGCCGACAGCAAGCTCATACGATTTGGAGCAGATCGTGCACAGCCTTGCCTTATCGAGGAAGCCCCTGGTTGTGAGCGTCGGCGCACCCTGCCATACGCGCCGCAACGACCCCGAGAACGCCTGCGCGCCGGCCGTGGGCATCGGCCGGCAGACCAGGCCCCCTACATGCGGAACCGCTTAGCCGCTCCCGCGCGGGATGCCGCCGGACCGGCGGGGCGACGGCTCCTCTCGAGCGGACAGGTCACGACCCCGTACTCGGGCTGGCCCCTCGATCGCCCTGCGCGCCACCACAGCGCCCGGACCGACACCATGAGCGGCGCGCCCCTGCCCGCTCGGCCCGACCGTGAAGATGCCCGTCTCCGCCGCGACGCGCCCGCGGCTCTGCCGTCGTCAGACCTCGCACATCAGCATCGGAGTAGCCACATGACCACCGGAACTCTGTCTCGGATTGCCCGCCGCCGCTGGTTCTGGTGGCTGTGGGGCCTGCTGGCCGCGCTGGCCCTGGGCATCGCCGGTTACGCGGTGCCGCCCTACCTGACGGGGAACGCGGCCGACAGCAACGTCCCGATCGATCCCGACGTAGCGCTGCACTACCTGTCCCTCACCATGCACGCCGTTCCCGGCGGCCTCGCCCTGATCATCGGGCCGCTGCAGTTCGTGCCCCAATTGCGCGCACGCAAGCCGAAGCTGCACCGGATCCTCGGCCGGACATACCTGCTGTCGATTGCGGCCGCCTCACTGACCGCGCTGTTCGCGGCCGCCTTCACACTCGGCGGTCTCGCGGTTCAGGTCGCGTTCTACATCCTCGTGGCGGCGTGGCTGTACTCGGCGTTCATGGCCTATCGGTGTATCCGCAGGGGCCAGGTGCAATTGCACCGGATTTGGCTGATCCGCAACTACGCCCTGACGTTCGCCGCCGTCACCCTGCGCATCTACCTGCTCCTCGGCCTGGCCCTGAAGTCTCCGCTCTCACTTGACTTCGACCAGATCTACACCGCCGCCGTGTGGGCCTCCATCCTGGGCAACGTGCTCGTCGCCGAGTACGTCATCGTGCAGCGCACCCTGACCCCGCTGGCCCGCCGCTTCGACAGGAGCACCACCTCCGCCCCGCCCGAACCAGCGGGATCGGCCGGCGCCTGAAGGCCGCGCCGCCTGCAAGCCGCCGACCTGATCACCCTCGCTGACAAGGGCCATGTCGGCTCCGGCGCGCAGTGCGTGTGCCCTACGAGGGCCGCAACAAGCCCGCCTCACACAAGGCCGCCAACGCGGCCCACGCCAGGCTCCGCGGGCCCGGCGAACGCGCCAACGCCCAGCTGAAAACCTGGCGCAAACTCCGCTGCTGCCCATTCCTCGCAGGTCAGCTCGTTACGACAAGGCCTTCCGCGGGCGTACCTTCCGCTTCGTCGACAACAACGACATCGTCGCCCAGCTCCCGCCCGCCCCGCTGTTCGGCCACGTCGCCGAGGAACGCTACTTCGACGCCCACGGCAAGCTTGCACGACAAGATGCCGGTCGTGGCGGGCCTGGTCGACCGGGTGGCTGGCGCCACCGCCGATCCTCTCGCGCCGGGCAGCGACGGCGTCCGCGACCACTTCATGAACGCCTACTTGGCCAGGCTGGAGGCCGCCGAGCAGGGGCGGCCTCTTCCGTCGCAGGCAAGAAGCCGAAGGGCGGCCGTGGCGGGGTCGCTGCCGTAACCAGCCTGCTGCCGCAGTAGGCCCCCATCATCCGGAAGGCGGACTCCGGCGCAATGGCCGAAGCGGTCGGGCCCCGGCAGACCGTTCTCGAAGGTTGAGGATGCACCCGGCGCGATCCTGCCCTGGGCCTACTGACCACCTCCCTCACCGGCGCCGTCAGTCACAGCCACTCCCAGCAGGGGCGGGGGTTTGGTGCGTACGGCGTTCACGGGGTTCCCGTAGCAAACGGCGAAAATCCAACGGATACAGCGCTGACCTGCGGTTGTGGAGGTTTCGGGGACGGTTGTTGATCTCCTCGGCTACGGTTCGTCACGATTCGTGTGTTCTGTGACGTGGGGGGGTGATGTTGACGCGGTTCCTGTCGGACGAGCAGTTGGAGCGCCTGCGGTCGTTCCCGGACATCGGGCGTGAGGAGCTGAACAAGTACTTCACGTTGACGTCGCGTGAGCACGGCTTCTTGAACGCGTCTGGCCGCGGTCCCGATGCCCGGCTGGGGTTGGCCGTTCAGCTGTGCACGTTGCCGTGGCTCGGCTTCGTCCCTGATTGGCTATGACGGTCTGAGTTGGCCCCACCTGGACGGCTTGCAATGGCCCCACCCCGATTCGGACGTCGGTCGTGTCGGCCAGAACTGGCCCCGACCTCGACCTGGTCTTTCTTGTCGATGCCGCTCTGAGCGGAGCCGCTCCAGACCGTCACCCGATCTACGAGGTGGGGCCAACTCAGACCGACAAGTGGGGCCAGTTGAAACCGTCGTAGCCACCCTGATGAACTGCTGCAGGTTCCGCAGGCGGCGGTGCAGCGGTTGGCGACCCAGATGGCGTAGTAGCTGGACGTACCGGGCGGGGGAAGCCTGGTAGGCCACCGCTCCCGAGCATGTCCCCGCAGGATCTGCGTCCCGATCCTGTGACTGAGGCGCTGCCCGAATTGTGGAACATCGACTGACACTACCAATCACCAATCAGATCCGAGCGTGCTGCGGGCCGCCCTCCAGCACCAGCCCGTGGGAAGTAGAGGGAGACGACCCAGCGAGAAGATTAATCAGACTTCGAGATATCCGATTGCCGACTCTTGCCAGCAGCATCACCGCCGCGGCGTCGACCGGATGACGCTGGGCGATCTGCTGCGCACCGCGTACGAGGGCGGCGGCCTCGTCGAGGGCCAGTGC
>NZ_JBFANJ010000033.1:0-37830 GCF_040674795.1 Nonomuraea sp. NPDC049725
GGATGCCAAGCCGTTCAGGTGGACCAAGACCGCTGACCAGATCCTCGATCGCATCTGCCGCTACTGCGACCGAATCTCAAAACCAGCTCACTAGCCGATGTGCTCGTGCGGCGGCGTCACCGGCGCCGCCTGCTGGGCCTCCTGGGCTTGCCGGGTCTCGTCGTCGGTGCGCTCGATCTGGATGTTCCACTCGGCGGCCATCGCGGCCAGCGCGCCGACCGCCGTGATCACCGGGGCGACGATCAGCGCCGCCACCCCGACGGTGACGGGCACCTCCAGCACGGTGTTGCCGTGGGAGTCCTTGAGGATGATCCGGCGCACGTTCCCCTCGTGGATCACCTGCTTGATCTTCTCGGTCAGCTCGTGCCCGCGGACCTTGGTCTCTTCTCTGGTGACGGTCATACCGGAGACCTCCCCACGTACGGGCCCTCCGGCGTGAAGCCCCGCACCCGATCCGGCAGGCGCAGGTAGATCTAGCGGGCTCTCGCCCCCGACCCCCAGCCTCCGCTTGCTCCCGCCCCGGTCGCGTCGGCCACGCCGGTTGCGCCGGTTGCGCCCGCTGCATGCCGCCGGCCGTGGCCAGGACCGTACCTGCCCGTTGGTCTCGCCCCTCAGGCCGGATAAGCGTGCGTTTCCGCTGCCTTGACCCCTGCCCACACCAGCCGGCCCGGGCTCAGGTCCAGGTCGGCCACGGCGGCCGGGGTGACGTCGGCGAACGCGGCGATCGGCCCCTCCAGATGGACGCGGACGTTGTCGCC
This sequence comes from Nonomuraea sp. NPDC049725, assembly GCF_040674795.1. Classification (NCBI taxonomy): domain Bacteria; kingdom Bacillati; phylum Actinomycetota; class Actinomycetes; order Streptosporangiales; family Streptosporangiaceae; genus Nonomuraea; species Nonomuraea sp. NPDC049725. Next base: position 759 of record NZ_JBFANJ010000033.1, read on the forward strand.
GTGCCGTTCGATCCCGTCGATCGTGGCCTGCCACAGGTTGCGCGGGCTGCCGTCGGGCCGGGAGCGGTAGAGGGCCAGCGCCCCCGGGGAGAACGCCACGAACGCCGGCCCGTCCACCCGCTCCGCCGCCGTCAGCAGCAGCTCGCCGACCTTGACCCGGTGCCCCTCGGCCAGGCCCTGATACAGGTTCAGCCCCACCAGCCGCGCCACGTACGCCGTGCGCGGGCGGCGGGCCACGTCGGCGGGCGAGCCCTCCTGGACGACCGCGCCGTCCTCGATCACCACCAGCCGGTCGGCCAGCACCATCGCGTCCAGCGGATCGTGCGTCACCAGGACCGTCGCCCCGTCGAACCCCGCCAGATGACGGCGGAGCTGCGAGCGGACCTCCAGGCGGGTGTGCGCGTCCAGCGCCGCCAGGGGCTCGTCCAGCAGGAGCAGCCGAGGCCGCACCGCCAGCGCCCGCGCCAGCGCCACCCGCTGCGCCTGTCCGCCCGACAGCCCCGCCGGGCGGACCGACGCCTGCCCGGCCAGGCCCACCCGTTCCAGCAGCTCGGCGGCCACCCGGCGCGCCGCCGCCTTCGACCGGCCCTGGCAGCGCGGCCCGAACGCGACGTTGTCCAGCGCCGACAGATGCGGGAACAGCAGGTAGTCCTGGAACACCATGCCGATCGGGCGGCGCTCGGCCGGCAGCTCGTGCAGCGGCAGGCCGTCCAGCGTCACGTGCCCGCCGGACAGGCCCGTCAGCCCCGCCAGCGCCCGCAACGCGGTCGTCTTGCCCGCGCCGTTGGGACCCAGCAGCGCCACCACCTCCCCGGCGGCCACCTCCAGCGTCACGTCCAGCGCGAACGCGGGCCGCCTCACCACCAGCCGGGCATGCAACGTCACGCGCTCACCCACCTGTCACGCAGGCTCGCCAAGATGATCACCGACACGGCCAGCAGCACCAGGCTGAGCACGATCGCCGCCTCCGGCTCCGTCTCCAGCGCCAGGTAGACGGCCAGCGGCATCGTCTGCGTCCGGCCCGGGAAGTTGCCCGCGAACGTGATCGTCGCCCCGAACTCGCCCAGCGCCCGCGCCCAGCACAACACCGCCCCCGCCACCACCCCCGGCATCACCAGCGGCAGCGTCACCCGCCTGAACACCGTCCACCGCGACGCCCCCAGCGTCGCCGCCGCCTCCTCGAACCGCTGGTCGGCGCCGCGCAACGCGCCCTCCACGCTGATCACCAGGAACGGCATCGCGACGAACGCCTCGGCCACCACCACCCCCGCCGTGGTGAACGGCAACGACACCCCGAACGCCGACTCCAGCCACTGCCCGGCCACCCCGCGCCGCCCCAGCACCAGCAGCAGCGCGACGCCGCCCACCACCGGCGGCAGCACCAGCGGCACCGTCACCAGCGCCCGCACCACCCGCCGGCCCGGGAACGACACCCGCGCCAGCAGCCACGCCAGCGGCACCCCGAGCACCAGGCACACCGCCGTCGCCACCGTCGCCGTCACCAGAGACAGCCGCAGCGCCTCCAGCACCTGCGGCTCGGCCAGCCGCCTCGGCAGCGTCGCCCACGGCGCCCTGATCAGCAGCCCGGCCAGCGGCAGCACCAGAAAGCCCAGCCCGAGCACCGCAGGCACCACCAGCACCCACGGCAACCGCCCAGCCACCACCCCACCCCGCCCCGGCGACACCCCGCCCCGTTTCGGTGGCGCGCCGGGACCCTTCTGGGGCTCGGGTGTGTTGGCCGAGCTCATGGAACCTCGAACCCCGCCCTCGTCAGCACGTCGCGCCCCCGCTCCGACCGGACGAGCTCGACGAACTCCGCCGCCGGCCCCGCCGTCAGCGCGGCGATCGGATAGTCGTTGACCGCCTGCGCCGCCTCCGGGAAGTCGATACCCGTAACCCTGCCCGCCGCCGCGGCCACGTCGGTCCGGTAGACCAGCGCCGCGTCCACCTCGCCCAGCTCGACCTTGGTGAGCGTCGCCTTGACGTCACGCTCCAGGGTGACCGGGGTGACCTTCACCCCGGCGGCCTCCAGGGCCTTGACCGCCGCCGCCCCGCACGGCACCTGCTCGGCGCAGAGCGCGACCTTCACCCGCGGATCGGCCAGATCCGCCAGCTCCTCGACCCCGGCCGGATTGGCGACCGGCACGGCGATCCGCAGCCGGTTGCGCGCGAACGTCACCGCCTTCGCGTCGGTGGCGGCCTTCATCGTGGCCGGACTCGCCGAGGCGAACACGTCCACCGGCGCCCCCTGCGCGATCTGCTGCGCCAGCGTGGCACTGGACCCGAAGTTGAATCGCACCCGCACCCCCGGATGCTCGGCCTCGAACGCCGCGCCGAGCTCGGTGAACGTACCCGTCAGCGACGCCGCGGCGAACACCGTCAGCTCCCCGCCACGCGCCTCACCCGGCGCACACCCCGCCAGCACGACGACGACGGCGGCGAGCAGCAGCGACAGACGCCTGAACACCGATGGGCCTCCTCACGGGCTCGGCACGCGCGCGTGCTCGGGGATCTCCACGACCACGTTGGTGGACTTGATCACCGCGACCGCCACGACCCCGGGCTCCAGCCCCAGCTCGTCGGCCGCCTGACGGCTCATCAGCGACACCACCCGGTACGGGCCCGCCGCGATCTCCACCTGGGCCATCACCGCGTCGCGGATCACCTCCGTGACGATGCCGCGCAACCGGTTGCGCGCCGAGGAGCGCCCCCCGTCCTCGGCCTCGATTCGCTCCCTTGCGAACGCCGCCAGATCGGCGCCCCCGACCAGCCGGTGCCCGTGCTCGTCCCGCTCGGCCGCCAACCGGCCCGCGTCGACCCACCGGCGCACGGTGTCGGCACTCACGCCGAGCAGCCCCGCAGCCTCGCTGATCCGAAACGTCGTCACGGTCGCCCATTGTATATGCGAGCCGATTCCCCGATATGGCCAGGCAAGCGCGAGCCCATCCCGACGCGTTGGAGCCGTACAGCTGACCACTCACCCGCGCGCGCCACACGTCTTTCAGGCCCGTGTTTTGCGCGCGTCCTCAGGAGACGTCCGCCACCACCTGCGGCCTTTAGGGCCCGCGCCTCTCAGGCTTGCGTCGCTTGGGTCGGCGGGTTTGTGGTGGAGCAGGTCGTTGGCGGGAGGGGCCGGGTTGCTGCTGGGGCGGTCTGGGCGTAGCCGGTGCCTGGGTGTTGGGTGGGTCAGCGGCGAAGGTCGCGGTTGGCCAGGAGGAGGCAGGCGTACGGGACCGGCAGCATGGCGAGCCAGAACGCGTGAGCCTCGTCCCAGTGGCCGAATCCGCATGTGGGCGGCCATAGCCGGATCTGCTCCGGCAGCAGGATGGTGCCCAGTACCAGGCCTAGCTGCACCACCACGGCGGCCATGGCAGCCTGTCGCCCCTGGGCGTGCCGGACGGCGGTCGCGGCGGCGGCCAGCCCGATCCCCAGGCAGACGCCCATCTCGATCAGCAGGTCGCCGACCGGGAAGAGGGCGTCGGCGGGAAGCCGGGACAGGGCGAAGGCGAAGGCGGCGAGCCAGATGACGACCGCGGTGCCCCCGGCCAGCAGGCAGCGCAGCGCTTGCCGTACCCATCGGGGGACGGTTGCCGCGCCGAGGTCGGCGGACATGGCGTCGACCAGTGCGAACGTGGCGGCCGAGCCGAGCAGGGTGCCGGTGATGCGCATGAGCAGCAGTGCGTCGCCCGGCGGCAGGGTCTCGCCGGCCTGCACCGCTGTCAGCAGGACGGCGGCGAAGGCTGTGACGATGGCGAGTGGCGTCCAGTCGATGGCCTCGAGGAGGGGACGGACCAGCAGGATCGCGGGCCGCCACCGGGTGCGGCGCACCGGCGGGCCGGAGCCGGGCCGGTCAGTGGTCCGGTCGGGGGCCGCTCGTTCGGTGGGCGGGGCGTCGTCGTCGAGCGAAAGGGGCGGCTGCAAGGGCATGGTCGGCTCTCCGGGGGAGGGGAGGTGGGTCACGGGCAGGGGGTGGGTGGAGGAGGGGCGTCGTGCGTGCGGGGCAGGCCGAGCAAGGGGAGGGCCTGGGCGATGGTGGTGTCCGGGGCGGTGAGGGTGTCCCAGTGGGTGTGTACCTTGGCGGTGATGCCGGGCGTGGCGAGCATGAGCTTGGCGTAGGCGACCTCGGCGGGTCCCCATGCGAGCATCGCCTGGCGTCCCAGGTTGACGTCGGCGTAGAGCATGCGTGGTGGCTCGGGCGGTGACGACTGGCCGGCGATCCAGAGGGCGAGCATCATGCGGGCCTGGCCACGGGCGTCACACGGCGTCCGTCCCTGAGCCCCGTCCGGGGTCCCGCCCGTTGTGCTGCCTCGGGGCCCGTCCGGGGTCTCGGCCGGTGCGTCGGCTGCGGCCCTGCTGAGTGAGTCGCGGAGCCCGGTGGCCCATAGTCCCACCCCCTGGGCCAGCATGGTGCGCTGGTCCGGGTGGCCCCAGGTCATCGGGGCCTGCAGAGGTGAAGCGCCGTCGTGCCCGTAGTACCAGCTCAGCGCCGTCTGCTCGACCTGCGGCAGGCGGTTCCGTACCGGGGCGGGCAGGACCGCGGCGGCCGGGCCGACGGCCTGTTCCCACAGCGGGATCCACGGCTCGTACCCCGGGTAGGCGCAGTACGTCACCCCGTTGCGCAGGGAGCAGCGATGCGCGCCTGGCCCGAAGAAGCGGTCGAACACGCGCCGGTCCACGGTGTCCGGGCCCAGGAGGCCGCCGCCGGGGAGGCGGACCGGGGGTGAGGCTGCCGCGACGGCCCCCGCGGGCGCCGCGAGGGCCAGCGCCGCCACGACCGCGACGGCGGGCAGCAGCCGGGGCCGGTGTCTGAGCAGCGCGACCCCGGCGAAGGCCGCGGCGAGCGCGAGCACGTACAGCAGGTGGATCCCCGACGGCCGGTCGGGCCAGTCGGCGCGGTGGTCCTGCATGACCGGCAGCCACCAGCCGAGGAGGTCGTTCTGCGGGTTCGTGTAGATCAGGTAGCCGAGGACGGCGGCCACCATCGGCCCGGCGATGAGCCGGCGCGCCCACCGTCCGACGGCCGCGCCGAGGGTGGCGGCGAGCATCGCGACGGCGACGGCGGTCAGCGGCTCCCACAGGTCGAGCCGTCCGGCGGCGGGCCCGGTGGCGAGCCGGATCGCGAGGTAGCCGCCCATGGCCGTCGCCGTGGCGAGGCCGGCGACGAGGGGCGCGGCCAGCAGGATCGCCCGGGTCCGGTGCTCGGCCCGGCCCGGCAGGCCGGCGAGCGTCTCGGGCATGCCGTGGCGCTCGTCGCGTGAGACGGCCAGCGAGGTGACGACGAGCACCATCGCGGCCAGGCAGGTGGACAGCCCGGTCGCGTGGACCGGGTCGACGCCCCAGTGGGGCTGCTGGCCCCGGCTCAGGTAGGTCTGCAGGGCCAGCACCAGCGCGGCGGCGCCCCACACCAGCGGATGCCGGGCCAGCCTGCGCGCCTCGAACAGGAACAGCCGCCGCGTCACGCCGCCTCCCCGAGCAGCGTGAGGTAGCCGTCCTCGACGCCGGGCGCCGTCCCGTGGGCGGCCGGGGGCCGTTCGCCGAGGGTGCGGTAGCGGCCGTCGGCGGTGCGCCAGAACACCCGTGACGCCGGCGGCGCGGTGTCCGACAGCCACACCTGCCCGGCGGCGACCTCGGCGAGCTGCCCGGGTGTCCCGTCGAAGACGGCGCGGCCCTCGCGCATGACGATCACGCGTTCGCACAGCGCCGCGACGTCCTCCGTCTGGTGCGTGGACAGCACGACGGCGCGGCTCTCGCCCATCCGCGAGATCAGGGTCCTGAACAGCATCCGCTGCGCCGGGTCCAGCCCCACGGTGGGCTCGTCGAGGATGAGCAGGTCGGGTTCGCCGAGCAGCGCCTGGGCCAGCGCGAGCCGCTGCCGCATCCCGCCCGACAGTTTGCGGACCTTCGTACCGGCCTGTCCGGTCAGGTCCACCTCGGCCAGGACGCGCCGCACCTCGGCGTGCCGCTGTTCGCGGTCGGTCAGCTCCTTGAGGATCGCCACGTAGTCGACCAGGTCGAACGCGGTGAAGTGCGGGTAGAAGCCCGGGTCCTGCGGCAGGTAGCCGAGCCTGCGCCGCAGCGCGGTCCGCTGGACGGGGTCGGCCGGGTCGAGGCCGAACGCGTCGACGGACCCGCCGTCGGGGGCGAGCGTGGTGGCCAGGCAGCGGAGCAGCGTGGTCTTGCCGGCGCCGTTCGGGCCGAGCAGCCCGGTCACGCCGGTGCCGACGGCCAGGTCGAGCCCGGCGAGCGCGTACCGCCCGCCGTACCGTTTGGTGAGGTTCGTCACAGTGATCATCTGATGCTCATCCGGTAGAGGCGGAAGGACAGGGACAGGGCGATCAGCCCGTACGCGACCTGCGCGGCGGGCCCGAAGGCGGTCAGCCAGCCGCCGGTGAGGTGGCCCGCGCCGACGACGGCCAGCCACAGCGCGCCCACGGCGAGCGCGGAGACGGGCACGGGCAGGCGGTGCGACAAGGCCAGGCAGGCCGAGGCGGCGGCCAGCGACGGCAGCAGCCAGGCGGCGCTCAGGCCGGGCGGCGCGGGCAGCAGCGGCGAGGCGACGAGCGCCAGCGGGGTGGCGACGGCGAGCACCGCCGTGGCGCGGGTCAGGAGCAGCCTCGGCCCGGCCAGCGGCGTGGCGGCCAGCAGCTCGTGCGCCGGGTCGGCGCGCGGCCCGTAGGCGAGCGCGATCCCGGTCAGCGGCAGCACCGGCGCCAGGATGAGGAACGCGGGCAGCAGCTCGGCCTGATGCCGCGCCGCCAGCACGCCGAACGCCAGCGCGGCCACCACCGCCGCCACCCAGGCCCGGCTCATCGTCGGCGTCGCCGACAGCAGCCTGGCCAGGTGGCCGGGCACGCCGCCGAGCCGCAGCAGGCGCTCGCCCCAGCCGGGGCGCGGCCTGATCAGCTCGGTCTCGATGCGCCCCCAGGACGCCTCCAGCCAGGCGCTCTCGTACGGCACCGCCGCCCGGCACTCGGCGCAGCCGCCGAGGTGGGCGTCCACCGAGGTGGCCAGGGGCGCGGCGAGCGTACCGGCGAGATAGCGGTCGCGTAGTTCGTCGGAGATGTGCCAGCTGGTGGTCATGACAGTTCCTCGCGTAGCCGGGCCCGGGCGCGCATCGCGCGGGACTTGACCGTGCCCTCCGGGATGCCGAGCAGGTGCGCGGCCTCCCTGGTCGTGAGGCCGTCGAGCACGGTCGCCTCGATCACCGCGCGCAGCTCCTGGGGGAGTCGCGTCAGCGCCCCGCCGAGGTCGCCGTGCTCGACGCCGAGCAGGACGACGTCCTCGGCGGACGCCGACACCGGCGCGTGCGCCGTCTCGCTCTCGCCGGTGCCGATCCAGCGCGAGCCGCGCCCGCGCAGCGCCGAGACGAGCCGGCGGATCGCGATCGTCCACAGCCAGCCCGCCGTGTTGCCGCCGTCGAACCGGCCCGCCGACCGCCACACGGCCAGGAACGTCTCCTGGAGCGCGTCGTCGACCACGTCCGGGTCGGGGCAGCGGCCGGCCAGCCGGGCGCGCAGCCAGGGCGCGTGACGCTGGTGCAGGATGCGCAGCGCGGGCGTGCTGCGCGCGGCGACGGCCGCGAGCAGCTCGGCGTCGGAGCTGTCGGCGCCGACGCCGGGCGGGGGCTCGCGCCGCCGGAAGGGGAACGCTCTCACACCCCCTCTATCGCACACCGGGAGCCGCCCGGTTCGCGGCGGGTTGACCTTGACGCTGCGTCAACGAGTTCACTGATGCCGACCCCCGCGCAACCATCACGAGGAGTGACTTCGCATGCGACCGACCCTGCCGTTCGAACGGCCCCGTCCGCTGGCGCCGCCGCCGGAGTACGCGCGGCTGCGGGCCGAGGCGCCCGTCGCGCCCGTGCTCGCCCCCGACGGCCGGCCTGCCTGGCTCGTCACCTCGTACGACGCGGCGGCGGCGGTGCTGGGCGACCGCCGGTTCGGGCTCGCGCCGGCCGGTGAGGCGCAGCCGGGCAACGACACGCTGTTCCAGGACGGCGAGGCGCACGCCCGGCTGCGCCGCCTGGTGGCGAAGGCGTTCGCCCCCCGCACGCTCACCGCGCTGCGGCCCCGGGTCGGGAAGCTGGCCGGGGAGCTTGTGGCGGCGATGACCGGCCCGCGCGCCGACCTGGTCGAGGACCTGGCCACGCCGCTGTCGATCGGCGTCATCGGCGAGCTGCTGGGCGTGCGCGCCGCCGAGCGGGACCGCTTCCGCGCGCTGGCCGACGCGGCGGGCGAGGCCGACTTCTTCTTCGGCGGGGAGGAGGAGGTGGCCGCGGCGGCGCGGGCGTGGGAGGCGCTGGGGGCGTACGCGGCAGAGCTGGTCGAGGCACGGCGGCGCGACCCCGGCGACGACCTGCTCAGCACGCTCGTCGGCGTGCGGGACGCCGATGACGGGCGGCTGGGGGACGCCGAGCTGGTCGCGATGGTCACCACGATCGTGTCGGGCGGCTACGTGTCGGCCCGCAACGCGATCGCCGTCGCCGCGCTGCGCCTGCTCACCGAGGACCGCCTCGCCGACGCCGCAGGACCCGCCGGGGCGCCGGACGCGGTCGTGGACGAGGTGCTGCGGATGCAGTCGGGGCTGACCGGCGAGCCGTTCCCCCGCTACGCCCACGAGGACGTCACGCTGGCCGGGACCCGGATCGCGGCCGGTGACCTGGTGCTCGTCCGGCTGGAGGCCGCGCACCGGGACCCGGCGCACTTCCCGGACCCGGACCGGTTCCTGCCGGGCAGGCGGTCGAGCCCGCTGCTGGTGTTCGGCCACGGCGCGCACTACTGCCTCGGCGCGGTCCCGGCCCGCGCCCAGGTCGCCGCCGCCCTGGACGCGCTCGCCCGGCAGCGGCCCGGCCTGCACCTGGACGGGCCGGTGGAGGCGATCGAGTGGATCGAGACGGGCCCCGACCTCGGGCCGAAGGCCGTGCCCGTCGTCCTCCACGAACTTGACTGACCGGTCATTCATAATAAGCTGGGCGGCATGGCACCGAAGAGAGTCGACCATGACGCGCGCCGCGAGGGGATCCTCGCCGCCGCCGTCCGGGTCTTCGCCCGCAAGGGCTTCGCCGCGACCCGCATCGAGGACGTCGCCGCCGAGGCCGGCATCGCCAAGGGCAGCGTCTACCTGTCCTTCGACAGCCGGGAGGCGATCCTCGAAGCCGCCTTCGCGGCCCTGAACACCGCCTGGCAGGACATCCTGCGCCAGGCCCGCGAGGGCGGCGGCGACCCCCTCGACCGGCTCGCCGCCCTCGTGCGCTCGGTCGTCGAGGTGGCCTCCCGCGAGCCGGAGCTGAGCCGGGTGCTGCTCGACCTGTGGGCGCTCGGCCGCGGCGACCCCGCCGCCCCGCTGGACATGGCCGGGCTCTACGACGACTACCGCGCCGCCGTCGCCGGCCTGCTCACGGAGGCGGCCGGGCAGGGGCTGGTACGGCCCGGCACGGGGGAGAGGGAGGCCGCGGTCGTCGTCGGCGCCGTCGAGGGCTGCCTGCTCCAGTGGATCATCGACCCGCGCCTGCCGATCGGCGACCTGGCCGGCCCGGTCATCGCCGTCTGCCTCGACGGGCTGCGCGCATGACCGCGGGGGAGCCGCACGGCCTCGGCCGCCGCGTCAACGGCCTGCTCGTCGCGCCGGGCGCCACCGGAGCCGAGTCGCTGCTCGCCTACACCGCCGCGCTCACCGGCACGCTCGTCGCGGTGTGGCAGGCCGACGGGCTGCCCGCGCTCGCCGTCGTGGTGATCGCCGTGCTGGCCTTCGACCTGTTCGGCGGCGCGACGGTCAACGCGACCGCCGCCGCCAAACGCCGCTTCCACGGCCCCGGCCGCACCCGGCGTCACCACCTGGCGTTCGTCGCCCTGCACGGGCAGCCGTTCCTGCTCGCGCTGACCGTGCCCGGCGTCGGCTGGGGCGGGGCGGCGCTGGTGTACGGCCTGGCCCTGGCCGGGGCGGTCGCCGCGCTGGCCGTCCCGGCGGACCTGCGGCGGCCGGTGGCGTACGCGGCCACGGTCCTGGCCATCGCGGTCTCCTGCGCCGCCATGCCGGTCGCGCTGGCCTGGTTCGCGCCGGTGCTGTTCGTCAAGCTGCTGCTCGCGCACCTGCTCCCCGAGTGAGATCACGGAAGGGGCCTCGAGTAGGGCAAGATTGATCCCTTTCTTGCGCACGACTTGAGGAGCCGGCATGGACCGCAGACGCTTTCTCACGCTGACCGGCGCCGCCGGGGCCGCCGCCGTGGGGCTCGCCCGGCCGGCGCACGCCGCCGCCGCGTACCCGTACTTCAACCGGCGCGTCCCCGACGCCGCGCACACCAAGATGGGCGAGCTGGCCCGCTACGGCATCGCCACCTTCGCGTTCACCCCGTCCAACGGCTGGGTCATGGTCACCCGCGACGGCCGTTACGCCGCGGCCGGGGTGCCGTCGGAGTGTTTCGCCGAGCTCAAGAAGCTGCTCGCGGCGGGCAGGAAGGTGCACTGCGTGGCCTTCCCGCCCGAGGGCGGCAACCGGTGGCTGATCACCACCGACACCGGGGTGACCGCGCGCAACGTGCCCGAGGAGTGCTACCAGCGCGTCCTCGCCTACTACAAGGCCGGTCAGCAGGTCGTGCACGTCGCCTTCCCGCCCGCCGGAGGCAACCGGTGGGTGGTGGTCGGCACCAAGGACACCTTCTCGCGCGGCATCGACGACGAGTGCTACCAGATGATGCGCAACCTGACCCAGGGCGGCCGGCGGATCACCCGGGTTGTGTTCCCGTACACCGGCGGGTGGGCGGTCGTCGCGCAGGACGAGTTCCACGTGCGCGGCATCGACGACGAGTGCTTCAAGGAGATGAACGACCTGGCCGCCGGCGGCTGGGAGGTGCACAACATAGCCTTCTCGCCGGTCGGCGACGGCTGGTCGCTGTGTTCGCGCGGCCAGGCCCCCGCGCTGCCCGCCGACCCGGTGCGCAAGGTGGAGAACTCGGTGCGCGGCGCCACCATCTGGCAGCGGATGCGCGACTACGGCACGCCCGGCGTGGCGATCGCGGTGGTGATCGGCAACCGGGTCGCCTGGTCCACCGGCTACGGGTGGCTGGAGGCGGGCGGCGGCGCGGCCACGCACCCGGAGTCGGCCTTCCAGGCGGCCTCCATCAGCAAGGCCGTCGCCTCGGTCGGCGTGCTGCGGCTGTCCCAGACGCTCGGCCTGCCGCTGTCGGGCGACGTGCGGCCGCATCTGGGCTGGACGCTGCCGCGCCGCGCGTGCGTGCCGGAGGGCCCGGCGCCGACGATCGACCGCCTGCTCACCCACCGGGGCGGCGTCATCGGGCGCGGCTCCACCTCGCCCGCCGAGGCGTGCTCGGGCTTCGCGGCCGGGGGCGGCGGCTTCGCCGGCTACGGGCCGGGCGTGAGCGTGCCCTCGCTGCTGCAGGTCATGAACGGCGAGGGCAACTCGCCCAGGATCGAGCTCACCACCGAGCCGGGCGCCGAATACCACTACTCGGGCGCCGGGTTCGTGCTGCTCCAGCGGATGATCGAGGAGAAGACCGGCCTGTCGCTGGACGCGTACATGACGCGCGAGGTGTTCGGCCCGCTCGGCATGAAGACCAGCTCGTACGCGCTGTCGCCCGCCTTCGAGCTGGCCTCCGGGCACACCTCGACGGGCGCGGTGATCCCCGGCAGGCGCAACCGCTACCCGGAGTCGGCCGCCGCCGGGCTCTACACCTCCGTCCTGGACCTGGGCCGCCTGATGGCGTGGCTCAACCGGGCGTGGAGCGCCACCGGCGACATCGCCGGCCCGCTCACCAGGGCCTCCGCGCGCACGCTGCTCACGCCCGGCCCGCAGCCGGACATGGGCCGTGGCCTGTTCCTGGCCAACCGGGGGACGCGAGACTTCTCCTACACCCATGACGGCTCCAACTACGGGTTCAAGTCCGTGTTCAGGGGCTATCCGGAGCTCGGCGCGGGTTACGCGATCCTGGTGAACGGCAACCAGTCCGGCCTGGTGAACGAGATCGCCGCGGCCGTCAGGTCCGTCTACGGCTGGGCCTGACGGACCGGCTCGGCCCAGTCGATCACGTACCGCTGCTCGGGGCCGACGGCGCGCTCGGGCGCCATGACGGTGCGCATCGCGAGCGGCATCAGGATCGGCATCAGCGCCCGCGCCACCGGCCCGGGCGCCTTGGCGTGGTTGATGCGCGAGGCGCGCGCCGCGACCCGCTCGACGCGGGGGCGGCGCAGCCGCTCGTACGCCTCGAACGCTGGCCCGGGGCCGGGCAGGTCGCGCAGGCAGCGGGCGAGCTGCACGGCGCTCTCGACGGCGAGCGAGGCGCCCTGGCCGGAGCTGTTGGACGGCGCGTGCGCGGCGTCGCCGACCAGCGCCATCCGGCCCCGGTGCCAGCGCGGCAGGCTCGGCATGATCTTCAGCGAGCCGAGGACCTGGAGCCGGTCGGGGCTGGTGGCGCGGATCAGCTCGGCGCCGGGGTCGTCGCCCGCGTGGACCTCGGCCAGGACGCGCAGCCACTCGGCGGCGGGGACGGCGCGGGCCTCGGCCGGGCTCCAGGGCCGGTCCTGGGGCAGGTTGGCGCCCCACTCGGTGCCGCCGCCGGGGTGGCGCCGGTAGAGGTAGAAGCCGCGCCTGCCGAAGGCGTAGACGATGGTGCCGGGGTCCTCGGGCACCTCCACGTCGGCGATCGACTCGAAGCCGAGCAGCCCGGTGTGGAGGGGGCCGGGCGCGGCCGGGTCGATCAGCGTGCGGACGGTGGAGTTGACGCCGTCGGCCCCGACGAGGATGTCGGCGCTCGCCGTGGAGCCGTCGGCGAAGCGGGCCACGACGCCGGGGCCGGGCTCGTCCACGGACACCAGGCGGCGGCCGTGCTCGATCCGCACGCCCTCGGCCCTCGCCCGCTCGTGCAGCGCCCGGTGCAGGTCGGCGCGCCACAGCAGGCGTAAGGAGGGCACGCCGGGCAGCGCGGGGATCTCCATCCGGCGGCGCCCGAAGGCCATGACCATGCCCGGCATCGGCCGGGAGACGGCGAGCACCGCGTCCTCGGCGCCGACGGCGCGCAGCGCGGCCAGGCCGTTCGGCGCGACGGCCAGCGAGCCGCCCACCCCGTCGGCCGTGGTGGGATAGGCCTCGTACACGGCCGCGTCGATGCCGGCCCGGCGCAGGGCGATCGCCGCGACGGGCCCGGCGACGCCGCCGCCGATCACGATCGCCGTCCTGACGGTCATGTCCGCGCCTCCTTGAACTCCTGCCAGGCCCGGACGTAGGCCGGGTCGCCGAGCGATGCGACGAGCTCGGTGACGAAACGCCGTTCGGCCTCCAGCAGGGCCAGCCGGTAGCGCTCCTCGGCCAGGAACACCCACAGCACGCCGTCGCCGGCCGCGGCGGCGAGCACGCCCTCGACCTCGGCCACCTGCTCGTCCAGCGTGGCCAGGCGGCGGCCGAGCAGGGCGGCGGCCTCGGCCGGGTCGAGCACCGACAGCAGCGACAGGGCGACCCCGAAGTGCGGATACTCCTCGCGTGGCTGGGAGACCAGCTCGCCCAGCCACGTGTGCAGCTCCTCCCGGCCCTCGGGGGTGATGCCGTAGATGGTGCGCTCGGGCCGCTGGGTGTCGCGCACGGTCTCCCGCTCGGCGACGAACCCGGCCTTGCGCAGCTGCTCCACGACCATGTAGAGGGAGCCCCGGTTGTACTTGATGTTGCGGTCCTTGCCGTGCTCCTTGAGCCGGCGCCCCAGCTCGTACGGGTGCATCGGCTCGGCCGTCAGGTAGGCGAGCACGGCCAGGGCCAGCGGGTTGGCCACCTTGCGCGGCATCCGGGAACTCCCTCAGTTAGTCGGTTTCGACTAGTCGATACCGACTATAACTCAGGAGTCGAGCACCCATAGCTGGTTGGTGCTGGAGGAATTGCAGCGATCGGCGAAGACGGCGTGGGTGAACCCGGAGCGCCCCTCCATCAGGCACCGGTCCTTCAGGTGCTTCCAGCGCAGGAGCTGCCAGTCGCCGCCCATCCGCTCCCGGACCAGGCGGACGGTGAAGCGCTGCCGCTTGTTCCCGGCCTGGCAGCGGCGCGCCAGGACGGCGTCGCGTGCCGGGGCGTCGGCGCAGGCGCGGGAGGCGCCGAGGCTGACGAACTGGCCGTGCTCGGTGCGCCGCCAGCGCAGCGCCTTGGCGTACGGGTCGCAGGACCAGGTGTGCAGCAGGTGGCCGAGCTTCCGCACGGTGCGGTCCTTGCCGACGCCCAGGCACCCGCCCGACGAGACGTTGCGGATCATGAACCCGCGCTCCGCCGCCGCGGCGGGGGCGGCCGGGAGGAGCGTGGCGACGAGCGTGACGGCGGTGAGGGCGATCCCTAATCGTCTGATCATGGCCCGGGATGCTAGCCGGGCGTGAAGACCCGGCCAAGCTGCCGGTCGACGAGCGCGACGGCCTCCTCCGGCGTGCGCTGGCCGAGCAGCACCCGCGACATCAGGCCCTCGGCCCCCGCCACCAGGAACGCCGCCTCCGCCTCGACGTCGACGTCCGCGCGCACCTCGCCGCTCTCCAGCCCGCGCGCCAGCAGCCCGGCGACGAGGCCCTCCAGGGCGAGCGGGGCGTCGTGGGCCACCGCGGCGAGCGCCGGATCGGCCAGGAACCGGACGAAGTACGCCACGTACACCAGGTGCCGGTTGCGGCGCTCCTCGTCGAGCGGCAGCAGCTCCATGAGCACGCCGCGCACCAGCGCCCGCGTGCCGGGCTCGTCGCCGAGCAGCTCCAGCCGCCGCCGGGCCCGCTCCTCCGCGTCGGCGTTGAGGATCTCCAGCGCGCCGAGCAGGAGCTGGTCGCGGGTGCCGAAGTAATACTGCAGCAGCCTGGCCGAGACCCCGGCCTCGGTGGCGACCTGCCTCAGCGTGACGTCCTCCAGGCCGCCCCGGGTGGCCAGCCGCCACACGGCCTCGGCGATCTGGCGTCGGCGCAGGTCATGGTCCGCCTGTCGGGGCATGGTGCGACCGTACCATGATCAGGCGGGCAGGGCCTCGCCGGTCTCCAGCAGCGTCTTCATGCTCGACAGCAGGGCCGGCCAGCCCTCGGAGACCATGTCGCGCAGCGTGCTGCCGGGGTCGAAGCCGTCGTGCACGACGGTCAGCTTGACCGTGTCGCCGTGCGGTTCGAGGTCGAACGTGACCTTCGTCCGGCCCTCCGCGGTGAGCCGGGCGAGCGTCTCGGGGCTCACCCCGGCGGCCTCGGCCCACTCCGGGGTGAAGGTGTGCCAGGTGTAGGACAGGCGGCGGCCGGGCTCGGACTCCAGCACGACCTGCTCCGGGTGCGCGGTCCTGCGGCCGTTCTCGTCCCAGGTCATGGGGGAGCCGGGCGTCCAGTCGGTGTCGAAGGAGACGCCCCAGTAGCGGCGGGTGAAGGCGGGGTCGGTCAGCGCCTGCCACAGGCGCTCGGGCGTGGTCCTGATGTAGGTGGTGTAGACGAAGGCGTTCATGGCGCTCTGCTCCAGTGTGGTGCGCAGGTCGTGCAGCGCCTGTGCGCGCTGCCGGTCGTAGCGGCCGATCCACCGCTCGGCGATGGCGTTGATCGGCGCGGCGTCGAGGTAGTGCAGCTTCTCCCTGCCGCGCCGGATGGTGGTCACCAGGTGGGCGGCCTCCAGCACGGCCAGGTGCTTGCTGACGGACTGGCGGGCCATGTCGAGCCCGGCGCACAGCTCGCGCAGGCTCTGCCCGTTGCGCGCGTTGAGTCTGTCGAGCAGCCTGCGGCGGCTCGGGTCGGCCAGCGCCCGGAACACCTCGTCCATCCGCACTCCCCATGACATGCAGCCATCTGGCTGCCTTTCGAGAATAAGCAGCCGGACGGCTGCATGTCAAAGGGTCCTACGCGTCCCTGCGCCGCAGCAGCAGCCCGCCGACGCCGAGCGCGCCCGCCGCCCAGAGGGCGAGCACCGCCAGCCCCTCCCAGGGGCCGAGCGGCAGCCCCGCCGGCTCGGTGACCTGCACTGTCAGCCCGGCGTTCATCGGCGACACCCGGTAGAGCAGCCGCTGCCAGCCGGCGTCCCGCACCAGGAACGTCAGCAGCGCCGGCAGGTAGAGCAGCCCGAGCACCGTCCCGGCCGCGACCGCCGGATCACGCACGGCGACGGCCACGCCCAGGCTCAGGAGCCCGGCCAGGGCCAGGTAGAGCACCGACCCGGCCGCCGCCCGCAGCACCGGCCCGTCCGCGAGCGACAGCGCCTCGCCGCCCGGCAGCAGCAGCCGCCCCGCGGCCAGCGAGCCGAGCACCGCCACGCTCCCGGCGGCCAGCGTCAGCCCGCAGAGCAGCACGGCCTTGGCCGCCAGCACACCGCCCCGGCGCGGCATCGCCGTCAGCGTCGTGCGGATCATCCCGGTGCCGTACTCGCCGCCCACCGACACCACCGCCAGGATCGCCACGACCGCCTGCCCGGCCACGACCCCGGCCAGCGCCGTCCTGGCCACGTCGTACGGAGGATCCGTCAGCGCGGCGGCCACGGCGGCGCCCACCCCGGCGGTGACCAGCACGACGGCCGCCAGCAGCCACCCGGTGCCCGGCGCCGTGCGCAGCTTGGTCCACTCGGCGCGCAGGAGCCGGCTCACGCGTCCCTCCGGCGCAGCGCCGCCACGGCCAGGCCCAGCGCGAGCGCCGCGTAGGCGGCGAGCACCGCGAGCCCGCCCCACGGCGGCAGCGGATAGTAGCCGAGCACCGGCGCGTAATGCCCGGCGACCTGCGGATACTCCATGACCGTCTGCTGGACGGCGAACCCGGCCGCCGGCGTCAGCCGCAGCAGCCAGCGGGCCGCCTCCAGCGGCAGCACCGAGACCGTCGCCAGGAAGTACGGCAGCACGATCACCGCCACGGCCACGGCGACCGCGAGCACCCCGCGTCGCAGCAGCGCCCCCAGCGCCAGCGCCAGCACGGCGGCCAGCGCCAGCAGCGCCGCGCTGCCCACCACCACCCGCGCCCCGGTCAGCAGGCTCACCGGCAGCACCCGGTTGCCGTTCGCCTCCAGGACGCGTACGCCGAGCGGCACCGTGACCGCGGCGGCGGCCAGCCCGGCGGCGAACGTGACCGCGCCGACCACGATCGCCTTGGCCGCCAGCACCCGCCCCCGCCCCGGCGCGGCTGCCAGCGTGATGCGGATCAGCCCCCCGCGGTACTCGGCGGTGACGAACCCGGCCGCCACCACGACCACCACGACCAGCCCGGCGAGCAGGCCCGTCAGCGTCTGCTCGACCCGCATCCCGCCCTCGTCGCCGGCCGGCGCGATGTCGCCGGTGCCGGTCACCGTGAACGTGTCCCCCTGGCGGACGTGCCGGCCCGGGTGGTGCGGCGCGCCGCCGGGCCCCACGGTGACGCCGACGTCGTCGTGGCTCCACTCCCCGCCGGTCGCCGCCCCCCGCACGCCGACCTGGTCGAACGCGGCCGTCGCCTCGGTGAAGCGCTCCGCCGCGACCGTCCCGCCGAGCACGTCCTGCGAGAACGTCAGGTCGCCCGGCGAGGTGACGAACAGCCCGATGCGCACCGACTCCGGCAGCCCGGCCAGCGTCGCCGTGCCCACCTCGGCCCACGTCCGGCCGTCCGGCGACTCGAACCCGGTGAGCTCGTCACCCGAGCGCACCAGCCGCAGCCACACCGGCGCGGACGCCGCCGTCCCGGCCCTGTCCTCGGTGAAGCCGTGCTGCATGCGCACCCCGTGCCCGCCGGTGACCATGACGGCGGCGTACGCGGCGCCCTGCCTGGTGCCGTCCTTGACCATGACGCCCGCCTTCGCCCACGGGACGACGCCGGCCACGAGGTTGGTGACGCCCGGCCGCTCGTCCGGCTTGCGGATCCGCCCGGTCATCGACGCGACCCTGGCCGTGATGGCGCCGTCGCCGTCGAGACGCTGGTGGACGAAGAAGAACCGGTCGGTCACCGCCTCGCCGCCCGGCCCCACCGGCGGCGCGGGACAGGCCACCTCGACCGCGCCCATGCCGCACGACGCATGGCTGCCCGCCGCGGCCTGCAACCCCAGCCCGGCGGTCAGCGCCACGGCCGCCACCAGGCCGAGCACCCAGCCGCGCACGGTCCTGAACTTGGTCCACTCCGCGCGCACCAGCCGCCGGAACCCGCTCATCGCTCCGCCCCCCGGAACTCCACGGCGTCGCGGGTCAGGTCCATGTACGCCTCCTCCAGCGTGGCGCGATGCGCGCTCACCTCGGCAAAGGGCACCCCGTCCCGGGTCAGCAGCTCCACCACCCGCTCGGCCGCCAGCCCGCCGGCGGTCAGCGTGTCCCGGCCCGTCGCGGCCACCGTCGCGCCCGCCCGCGCCAGCGTCTCCATCGCCTCCGCCCGCGCCCGCGTCCGCAGCGTCACCCGGCCGCCGGAAGCCGCCTCGATCAGGTCCGCCACGCTCGTGTCGGCCACCACCCGCCCCCGGCCCGCCACCACGAGATGGCCGGCCGTGTCCTCCAGCTCGCTCATCAGGTGGCTCGACACCAGCACCGCCCGCCCCTCGGCGGCCAGCGACCGCAGCAGGCCGCGCATCCACACGATCCCGTCCGGGTCCAGCCCGTTGAACGGCTCGTCCAGCATGAGCACCGGCGGATCGCCCAGCAGCGCCGCCGCGATGCCGAGGCGCTGCCGCATCCCCAGCGAGAACCCGCCGGCCCGCCGCCGCGCCACCGCCGCCAGCCCGGCCAGCTCCAGCACCTCGTCCACCCGCCGCCCCGCGAACCCCTGCGAGTGAGCCAGCCACAGCAGGTGGTTGCGCGCCGTCCGGCCCGGCTGCGGCGCCGCCCCGTCCAGCAGCGCGCCGACGTGCGCGAGCGGCGTGCGCAGACTCCGGTACGGCCGGCCGCCCACCAGCGCCGTGCCCGCGTCGGCGGCGTCCAGGCCGAGCACCACCCGCATCGTGGTGGACTTGCCCGCGCCGTTGGGCCCGACGAACCCGGTGACCCGCCCCGGCGTCACCGTGAACGACATCCCGTCCAGCGCCGGCACCTCGCCGAACCGCTTGCGCAGCCCGGCCACTTCGATCGTTGCCTCCATGTCCGGGAACCCTAGGGGCGACCACCCCGCCCGGTCGTCACGGCGCCGAGCCATCTCGCAGGTCACGGGCGCGAGCGACGCGGCATCCCTCCCAGGAGGGATGCCGGGACGCCGGCGGGCGGGAACAATGGACACCTGTGAAACCAGGGGAGGTCCGGCAGCGGTGGCGGCGGCTGCTCGCCGCGAGCCCGCACGCGCCGGCCCTGCCGACAGCTCTGCCGACAGCCCTGCCGGCGCTGCTGATGTCACTGGTGGTGGCGCTCGCGGTCGCCGAGTCGCTGGCGCACGCCGGTGACGCGCCGCTGACCGGCCATCCGGTGGGCGTCCCGGCCCTGGGCCTGCCACCAGGGGAGCCCCGGCCGGCCGGGCAGGGGCCGGGCGGGCGGCCGCTCGCGTTCGTCGGTCACGCGCTGCTGGCGCTCGCCACCACGCTGCCCGCCGCGCTGCTGCGGGCCCGCCCCCTGGCCGCCGCCGCGCTGGTCACCCCGGCCACCGTCGTGTCCCTGGCCGCCTTCCAGACCCTCACGATCGCGGGCGCCGCCGCCCAGCTCGTCACCGCCTACCGGCTCGGCCGGGCCGGGCCCGCGCGGGACCGGCCGTGGGCGCCGCTCGTGCTCGCCGGCGTGCCGTTCCCGCTGCTGGCGCTGGCCGGCCACCTGGGCGGCGGGACGGGCACGTACGCGGGGACGCTCACCATCGCGCTGGCCGCGCTCGTCCCGGCGACGCTCGCGGCCGGGGCGGTCCGGCACGCCGCGCGCGTCACCGCCGCGCACGAGGAGCTGGCGGGCACGCTGCTGGAGCACACCGCGCGCGGCGAGCGCGCCCGGATAGCCCGCGAGCTGCACGACGTCGTCGCCCACCACATTTCCATGGTGAGCGTCCAGGCCGAGACCGCCCGCCTCACCACCCCCGGGCTGCCCGCCGCCGGCGCCGAACGGCTGACCGCCATCGGCGACACCGCCCGCGCCGCCCTCACCGAGATGCGGCGGCTGCTCGGCGTGCTGCGCGAGGACGCCGGCGGCGAGCCGGGGGAGCGGCGTCCTCAGCCGGGGCTGCGCCTCGGCGAGCTCAACGCGCTGGTCGACGAGGCGCGCGAGGCCGCCGGCAGCGCCACCCGGCTCATCCTCACCGGACCGCCCGTCCCGCTCGACCCCGGGGTGGAGCTCGCCGCGTACCGGATCGTCCAGGAGGCGCTCACCAACGCGCGCAGGCACGCGCCCGGCGCGGCCGTCGACGTGGAGCTGCACTACGGCGGCGGCCTGCTGCGCGTGCGCGTCCGCGACAACGGCCCCGGCGGCCCCGGCGGCCCCGGCTCTCCCGGTGGCGGGCACGGGCTGACGGGGATGCGGGAGCGGGCGGTCGCCGTCGGCGGCGAGCTGCGGGCCGGGCCAGGGCCGGGTGGCGGGTTCATGGTCGAGGCGACGCTGCCGGGGGCCGCCGCATGATCCGCGTCGTCGTCGCCGACGACCACCTCGTCGTGCGCACCGGGTTCGCCGAGCTGCTCGGCACCCAGCCCGACTTCGCCGTCGTCGCCACCGCCGCCGACGGCGCCGAGGCGGTGCGCGCCTGCCGCGAGCACGCGGCCGACGTCGTGCTCATGGACGTGCGCATGCCGGGCACCGACGGCATCGAAGCCACCCGCCGCCTGGCAGGCCCGGGCGGGCCGCGCGTGCTCATCCTGACGACGTTCGACCTGGACGAGTACGTCTACGACGCGCTGCGGGCGGGAGCCAGCGGCTTCCTGCTGAAGGACGTGACCGCCGAGCGGCTGTTCGACGCGGTCCGGGTCGTCGCGGCCGGTGAGGCGCTGCTGGCCCCGGCCGTGACACGCCGGCTCATCGACGAGTTCGCCCGCCAGCGTCCCGGGCGGCCCGTCGGCTCGCTGGCCGGGCTCACCCCGCGGGAGACCGAGGTGCTGCGCCTGGTCGCGGAGGGGCTGTCCAATCCGGAGATCGCCTCCCGGCTGACGATCACCGAGGAGACGGTCAAGACCCACGTGAGCCGGGTGCTCGGCAAGCTCGGCCTGCGTGACCGCACCCAGGCCGTGGTGGCCGCCTACGAGTCGGGCCTGGTCGTCCCCCGCGCACGGCCATAACACCGTAATAGGGGCAAATTGCGTCGTCCCGCGCGCGGCGTGCCCCGCATACCGTGACAGCACTCCCCAACTCTCAGAGGAGGCTCCATGTCAAGAGCCTTACGCGCTCTGTTCGCTCTCGTCCTCGGCGTCACGGTCCTGCTCGTCAGCTCGCCCGCGCAGGCGGTCACCGTGCTCCGGTACGACGCGTCCAGGGCCGCCGAGTTCCGTGGCGTGGTCGACCAGGCCGCGCAGATCTGGAACTCCAGCGTGACCAACGTCCGGCTCGAACCCGGCACCCCCGCCCACTTCATCGTCTACGCCGACAACGGCTGGCCCCGCGCCATGCCCACCAGCCTGGGCCGAGGCTACGTCTGGATGGGCCGGCAGGCCACCGCCCAGGGCCACAACGCGCTGCGCATCGCCACCCACGAGATCGGCCACATCCTCGGCCTGCCCGACCGGCGCACCGGCCGCTGCACGGACCTGATGTCCGGCGCGAGCGCGGGCACCTCCTGCACCAACCCGTACCCGAACGCCGCCGAGAAGGCCGAGGTCAACGGCAACTTCGCCGGCGCCTCGCCGCGGGTGGAGTTCGGCCAGGTCCACGTCAACCGCTGACTCGTCCGGATGAATCGGTGACGCCCTGTTGCGCGGCGGCGCGAACGCTGTTGCGCTGGGCGTCATGGCACGCGTTCTCCAGGCCGTCACGGCGCTCGCCGTGACGGCGGCGGCGGCCGGCCCGTCAGGGGTGGGCCGCGCCGCCGAACTGCGTTACGCGGGCGCGATGATCTCGCCCGTGCTGGTCGCCGACAGCACGCGCCACGCGCGGCACGGCGACGTGCTGTCCTCCGGCGGCGGGCGGGTCCTGTCGCCGGGCGGGCGGTTCCTGCGTTTTCCGGCCGGCTCCTGCCTCGCGCCGCCGTGCGCGCAGGCGATCATCGTGCCACGCGTGCCGCGCGTGCCCGACGGGTTCGGCGGGCCGGGCCCGTTCGCGTTCGGGGCCGCCGTCCGGCTGACGGCCGAGCCGCCGCGGGCCGCCGGGATGAACGTGTGGCAGCACGGCCTGGCCGGGCCCGGGCACGCGCAGTGGAAGCTGCAGGTGGACGGGGGAGTGCCCGCCTGCCGGTGGTCGGACGGCGCGGGCGTGGTGCTGCTGCGCCCGGCGATGCTGCGGCTGCCGGTGGGGCGCTGGTACGTGCTGCGGTGCGCGCGGGTGTCACCGGTGCTGTTCGAGCTGCGGGTGCTCGACCGGGGGAGCGGGGCGCCGGTCGTGGCGCCGGTGTACGCGACGGGGAGGCTGGGCGCGATCCGGCCGAGGGGAGCGCCGACGGTCGGCGGCAAGCGGGTGGACCCGGCGCGGGACGACCGGCAGACCGACCAGTTCCACGGCGATCTGGACGACGTGTATTTCGCCTACCAGTGATCTACTTTGTAAAGGCGCCGGAATCGTCCACATCATCCAGGGCACAAACTTCGCAACCCGCACCGAACGCACCAGCAGAGATCTGCTGAATCATTGCCCTGCGTGACGGCTCTTGCCCGGACCGCCGGGAAGGGGGCGGAACAGGGGAGGTGGCCCGTGGGAACGACATCCGTGTGGATCGAGATGCTGGGACGGGACCTGCGGGTCGTCGACACCGGCCGGTTCGCGGAGCGTCGCAGCGGGCTGGCGCTGCCCGAGGGCAGCGGGCTGCGGGACCTGATGGCCGCGCCCGCGGCGAAGGAGGCCGAGCGGCGCTTGCGCGAGGTGCTGGCCACGGGCGAGCCGGTGGTGGACTGGTGGCAGGTCATCCGGCCGCGCGAGCCCGGCGGCGACGAGCGGTGGGTGTCGATGTCCGCCTTCCGGATGGAGGACCACGGGGAGCCGTCGGGCGTGCTGGTGGTGTTCGCGGAGGTGGGCTCCGAGGACCCGGGGCGGCGGCTGGAGCTGCTGTACCGGTCGGCGGCGAGCATCGGCGCGTCGCTGGACGTGGTGGGGACGGCCGAGGACCTGGCGGGGGTGCTGGTGCCCGGCCTGGCGGACCTGGCGGCGGTGGACCTGTCGATGGCGGTGCTGAACGGCGAGGAGCCGTCGCCGCTGCAGCCGGGCGTGGCGCTGCGGTTCCACCGGTGCGCCGTGAGCGGGCCGTGGCCGGAGGGGACGGCCCGGGCCGGGTGGGAGCTGCCGCCGATTCCCGAACTGCGGGAGATGCAGGAGTTCTGGCTCGGGCAGTCGCTGCTGTCGCTGACCGCCGAGGAGGCGATGCGGCTGCTGGGGGACCGGCCGGAGCTGGTGCGGCTGCTGGTGCCGGAGAACGCGCGGGCGATGCTGTGCGCGCCGTTGCGCGCCCGGGGGATGCTGCTGGGCGCGGTGACGCTGTGGCGGGCGGCGGGCTCGGACCCGTTCGACGACGAGGACACGCGGCTGCTGGCGGAGATCGGCTCGCGGGCGGCGCTCGGGCTGGACAACGCGCGGCGCTACGCGCAGGAGCACCGCGCGGCGGTGACGTTGCAGCGGAGCCTGCTGCCGCAGGTGCCGGCGTCGCTGACGGCGGCGGAGACGGCGGGGGCGTATGTGCCGGCGGGCGGGGCTTCGGGCGTGGGGGGCGACTGGTTCGACGTGATCCCGCAGTCGTCGTTGCGGGTGGCGTTCGTGGTGGGCGACGTGGTGGGGCACGGGCTGCGCGCGACGGCGGCGATGGCGAGGCTGCGTACGGCGATCCAGGCGCTGGCGGACCTGGACCTGTCACCGGACGAGCTGCTGGCCCACATGGACGACCTGGTGGTGCGGCTGGCCGAGGAGTCCGACCTGGAACGCGTGGACGTGATGGAGGCCACGTGCCTGTACGCGGTGTTCGACCCGGTCACGCGGCGGTGCGTGATGGCCAGCGCGGGGCATCCGCCGCCGGTGGTGGTGCCGCCCGGCGGGCCCGCGGCCTTCGTGGAGATGATGCCGGGGCCGCCGCTCGGGGTGGGCGGCATGCCGTTCGAGCCGGTGGAGGTGACGCTGCCGGACGGGGCGGTGCTGGCGCTGTACACGAACGGGCTGGTGGACGCCGACGACCACGACCTGGACGGGGGGATGGACTCGCTGCGGCGGCGGCTCGACGGGCTGTGCCGGCCGGACGGCTCGCTGCGGGAGATCAGTGACCGCTTGATGACGGAGCTGTCGCCGGAGTCGCGCGCCGACGACGTGACGCTGCTGCTGGCGCGCACGCATGGGGTGCCGGAGGGGGACATGGCGTCGTGGGAGTTCCGGGCGGATCCGTCCATCGTCGCGCAGGCGCGGATGGTGGCCAACGAGCAGTTGTCGCTGTGGGGGCTGGACGCGCTCGCGTTCACGACGGAGCTGATCGTGAGCGAGCTGGTGACGAACGCGATCATGCACGCGGGTGAGCCGGTGGGCCTGCGGCTCATCCGCGACCGGCGGGTGCTGGTGTGCGAGGTGTCGGACCCGAGCAGCACCCAGCCGCGGTTGCGGCGGGCGCGCGAGGTCGACGAGGGCGGGCGGGGGCTGTTCCTGGTGGCGCAGCTGGCGGCGCGATGGGGGAGCCGCTACACGCCCGAGGGCAAGACGATCTGGACGGAACAGCCGATCGGTTAGGGCAGAGGCGGCCTGCCGCGCACGACGCCGGTGGTGAGGGCGCCGACCTCGCCGATCTCGATGTGGACCGTGTCGCCGGTGGCCAGCGTGAACGGCAGGTCGGGGACGAGGCAGGTCCCGGTGGCCAGCACGACGCCGTCAGGGTGCACGTCGGCGGCGAACAGGTGCGCGACCAGGTCGTCGAGGCGGCGGTGCAGCTCCGCCGTGGAAGCCTCGCCTGACCAGGCGAGGGCGCCGCCCCGGTGGATGCGCATGCTGATCGGCAGCGCGTACGGGTCCGGGACCTCCCAGGCGGGGCGGATCGCGGGGCCGAGGGCGCAGGCGCCCAGGTAGACCTTGGCCTGGGGCAGGTAGAGGGGGTTGGCGCCCTCGATCGTGCGGGAGCTGACGTCGTCGCAGACGGTGTAGCCGGCGATCTCGCCGTGGGCGTTGACGACGAGGGCCAGCTCCGGTTCGGGGACGTCGATGACGGAGTCCTGGCGGACGGCGATCGTGCCGCCGGGGCCGACGACGCGCCAGGCGGTGGACTTGAAGAACAGCTCGGGGCGTTCGGCGTCGTAGACGCGTTCGTAGACGTCGGCGTCGGCCTCGCTCTCGGTGACGCGGGCCTGGCGGGAGCGGCGGTAGGTGACCCCGGCGGCCCAGACCTCCATGCGGCCGTCGACGGGGGCGAGGGTGGTGTCCGGGGCGGGCTCCGGGGGCGTGCTGTCGTCGGCGGCGGTGACGAGGTCGCGCAGGTCGTCGAGGGGGAGGCGGAGAAGTTCCGGGAGAGGGAGCGGGAGAGGGTGCACGGTGTCGCCGGTCTGAACTCCGGCTCGGATCTCGCCATTCCGGGCATAGCGCACGATGTGCCTCATGGAGTCGATCGTAGGCGGACCACGGCCGCCGGGCGGCGCCCGGGGCCCGGGGCGCGGGGGTGCGGGGCGCGGGGCCGGGGGTGCGGGGCCGGGGTGTGGGGCCGGGGCCCGTGCGGCGGGGTCGGCCTACAGGTCGGTGACGCGGCCGTTGGCCCAGGCCCAGGCGGCGATCGCCACCCGGTTCCGCGCGCCCACCTTGCGCTGGATGGCCGCGATGTGGTTCTTGACGGTGCCCGGCGACAGGAACAGCTCGGCGGCGATCTCCCCGTTCGTCCTGCCCTGGGCGACCAGGGCGACGATCTCGTCCTCCCGCTCGGTGAGGACGACGGCCGTCGCCTCCCGGGGCAGCGCGCGCTCGCGCAGCAGCCGTACGGTGAGCTGCGGGCTGATCAGCATGTCGCCGTTCACCGCCGCCCGCACCGCCTCCACGAGCAGCGCGGGCCCGGAGCGTTTGAGCACGAAGCCGGAGGCCCCGTGCCGCAGCGCCGCGTGCACGTACTCGTCCAGCCCGAACGTCGTCACGATCACCACGTGCACGCCGGTACCCGACAGGGCCCGGGCCACCTCGATGCCGTCGGCGCCCGGCATGCGGATGTCGGCGAGCACCACGTCCGGCCCGATCGCCCTGGCGGTCTCGATGGCGGCCAGCCCGTCGGCGGCCTCGGCCACCACGGTGATGTCGGGCTGGGCGTCGAGGATCAGCCGGAACGCTTCACGGATGCCGCTCTGGTCGTCGGCGATGAGGACACGGGTGACCATTCACGCCATTGTGTCAGGCGCGCTGTGTCAGGGCCGCCGGGTCAGGGCCGCCGGGTGCCGGCCGGCGCCGTACGTCCCGGCCGGTCACTTCGGGTGCGCCTTTCCGGGCGTCTGTTACTGGGCCTCGGTGTTCAGGAGTTCGTAGCCGGCCTCCTCGACGGCGGCGCGCACCTCCTCGACGTTCAGGGGGCGGTTGCTGGTCACGGTCATCGTGTCGTGCTCCACGTCCACGGCGACGGCGGTGACCCCGGCGACGCGCTCCACCTCCTCGGTGACGGCGTCCGCGCAGTGGCCGCACGCCATCCCGGCCACGGTGTACGTGCCGGTGATCATGCGAACTCCTTGACGGTGCGGGTGAAGGAGTTGCCCTCGCGCAGACGGCCGTCGGGCGCGAACCGGCCGAAGAAGTGCACCTCGATGGCCAGGTCCTTGCCGCGGTTGTGCACGTACAGGGTGTAGCGGGCGGCGAGCCGGTCGCCGTCGGCCAGCGCGTCGTGCACCTCGATGCGGCTGGTGGGCCGGTTCTTGCGGACCGGGCGGGTGTGCGCGATGAGCTTGCCGCGGTCCATGCGGTTGCCGTCGGCGTACTGGACGACGTCCGGCGTGTGATAGCGGTCGACGATCACGGCCGCGTCCTCGTCGGTGGAGACGAGGTCGTCGTGGAAGGAGGAGTAGAAGTCGGTGATGAACTGCGCGGGATCGGTGGTGATCACGGTCTTCCTTCGCCAACGGTACGATCTCTTACGCGTTGTAAGATATGCGTGGCCCCACAATTTTGACAAGGTGTAAGAGATGACTCCCAACCGCCGTGCCGACGCCCAGCGCAGCCGGGCCGCCGTCCTGGACGCCGCGGTGCGCCTGCTCGGCACCCGGCCCGACGCCAGCGTCGAAGCCATCGCCACGGCCGCCGGCGTCACCCGCCAGACCGTCTACGCCCACTTCCCCAACCGGGACCGGCTGCTCGCGGCCGTCGTCGACCGGCTCACCGAAGAGACCGCCGCCGCCATGGACGCCACCGGCCCCGACACCGGCCCGGCCGCCGCCGCGCTGCTGCGCCTGCTCGACGCCGGCGCCGAGACCGCCGGACGCTACCCCGCCCTGCTGGAGAAGATCAGCTCCGTGGCCGTGCCCCCGCAGGACGACCACGAACGCCACGCCCCCATCAGCGATCGCCTCCTGCGGGTCATCCGGCGCGGCCAGGACAGCGGCGAGTTCGACGACCGGCTCCCGGCCGCCTGGCTGGCCACCGTCACCATCAAGCTCACCCACGCCGCCGCCGAGGAGACCGCCGCAGGCCGCCTGTCCCGAGCCGAAGCCACCCGCGCGTTCCACACCACCCTCCTGCGCGCCCTCGCCGCCCCACCACCACTCCCCGAACCCGGCAAGACCGCATAGGGCGACCACCCGGCCGGCTCGACGACGCAATCCCGCGCCTGGGAAGCCGCACGTCGTACGCGCCCGTACACGTGAAACAACCTCACCGGCGAGAGCGGCCCCTGCCGTACGGGCTTCTGCGGCTCGCCCCGCACCGAACGTGCCGATGCCGATGTTGCGCAGGGGGCCGCTCGGCGCGTAGGCGCGAGTGGGCCGTCTTTTCCTGATCACTGCGGTCACTCGTTGTGCAGGACGGTGGCGATCGTCTGGCGGGCTGCCGAGCGGGCGGGGAGCAGGGCGCCGAGGACGGCGATCACCACGCCCGACAGCGCCGCCCCTACGAGCTGCGGCGCGTCCCAGACGTTCTTCATGGCCTCGGGGAACACGACGGTGCCCACGTTGTCGACGATCAGGCGGTGCGCGGCGATCCCGCCGGGGATGCCGAGCAGGCCGCCGGCCACGCCCAGCGCCGCCATCGACGTCACCATCATGATCGTGACCTGGCGGGGCGTCATCCCGATGGACTTGAGCATGCCCAGGTCGCGGCGGCGTTCGCGGGCGTTGAGCAGTACGGTGTTGAACACGCCGAGCGACGCCACGACGATCAGCAGCGTGGTGAAGACGGAGGCGACCGCGACGACGGTCGCGGTGGCGCGGGTGTCGGGGCGGGCGACGGACGGGTGGAGGCCGGGGTCGGCCGCCCTGACCGCGGCGGCGTAGGCGTCGGCGTCGGCCCCTGGGGTGAGCAGTACCTCGTAGTGGTCGGCGCCGGTGCCCGGGGCGAGCGCGGTCAGCGTCTCCCAGGTGGACCAGAGGAAGCGCGGGTCGCCGTTCATGATCTGGCCGACGACGGCGGCGGGGACCCGTCTGCCGTCGAGCTCCAGCGTGATCCGGTCGCCGACGGCCAGGCCGCGCTGCGCCAGGAACGCCGGCGGGGCGGCGATCTCGCCGGGCGCGGCCGGCCAGCGTCCCTCGACGATCTGGGCGGCCATCGCCGGTGGGTCGCCGCGCTGGAAGTTCACGGCGCTGCGCTGCGCGTGCCCGGTCAGGTGCACGTCGACGAACACCTTCGCCGTCACGCGCGACGCGCCCGGCAGCGACCGCAGCAGCGCCTCGATCCGCTCGTCGTCGAGCTTGGGCGCCACCTGCTGGAACGCCGGCTGGCCCGCCCGCACGCCGACCCGCGGGGCCGTGCCGGCGTCCGCCTCGGCGAAGGCCACCATCGTGCTGGTCAGGCCGGTGGTGAGGGTGACGGTGACGACCCCGAGGACGATCGCCGCCATCGTCATCGCGGTCCGGCCCGGGCGGGCGAACGGCTGGCCCAGACCCAGGCTGACGGGGCGGGGCAGCCGGGTGCCGCCGAGCAGCCGCTGGACGCGCAGCCCGCGGCCCCGTAGCGGCGCGCTGCCTGCGCCGCCCGCGCTGATCGCCCGCGCGGCCGGCAGCCGGTGCGCGCGCAGCGCCGGCACCAGCGCGGCCAGTACGACGACGAGCGGCATGCCGGCCAAGCAGACGGCGGACACCCACGGGCTGATCCCGATGCCGGCGCTGCCGCGCTCGACCCCCTGGAAGGCGGTGTCCAGCACGGGCCCGGCCAGTGCGTTGCCCAGCAGCGTGCCCGCGACGCACCCGGCGGCGCCCGGCAGCGACACCATCGCCAGATAGACGGCGACCACCTGGTTGGGGGTGAACCCGATGGCCTTCAGCACGCCGATGTGGCGCGAACCCGACACGACGGCGCCGCTGACCACGTTGGCCACCATGAGGACGGCGACCAGCAGGCCGAGCACGCCGAACAGCGTCATCAGCGGCAGATAGGCGTTGGCGGCGCTGGAGAAGGCGCGGCGCAGCGAGAGATGGGACTGCGCTACCGTCAGCGCGCCCGCGGGCAGCCCGGCGGTGGCCGCGTCGAGCCCGGCGCGTACGGCCTGCTCGGTGGAGGTGTCGCCGGTGAAGCGGTAGAGCATCTGCACGCCGGTCGGGCGCAGCGCGGCGGCCTGGGCGGGCGTGACCCAGGCGTCGGCCGACTGGCTCATGCCGGAGGCGACCCCGACGACCGTCAACGGCGGCAGCCCCGGCGCACGGAGCCGCGCCCCCAGCATGCCGGGGCGGAGCAGGCCGTCGGCGTCGCGCAGGTTGAGCACGATCTCGCCGGGCGCGGTGGCCCAGCGCCCGTGCAGCGGGTGGACGCGATCCACCGGGCCGCCCGGATCGGCCCGGCCCACCAGCTTGAGCGGGCCCTCCGCCTCGGGGATGTCGGTGGTCCTGGGGAAGTCGACGACGACCTGGTCGAACGGGCCCGCCGCAGCCTCGACGCCGGGCCGCCCGGCGGTCGCCGCCAGCGCCTCCTTCGACACCTTGGCCGCGTCGAAGGAGGCGACCACGTGGGCGCCGCGCTGCCCGGCGAACGCCCGGTCGAACGGGGAGGTGGCGGCGTCGAGCAGGCCCAGGGTGAGCATGATTGTCGTGGTGCCGCACAGGACGACCAGGCCGGTGATGACCGTCTGCAGCCTCCGCCGCCGCACCGCCGCCCGCGCCACCCGCCACACCGCCCCCGCCCCGGCCCCAGCTCGGCCTCCGGCCCCGGCCCCAGCCCCAGCTTGCGCCCCGGCTCCAGCCTGGGCCCCAACTCCAGCTCCAGCCCCGGCTCTGGTCGCAGCCCCAGTTCGCGCTCCTGCCCCTGCCCCTGCCCCGGCTCCGGCTTCCGCCCGCCGCCCGCCTCGGTGCCCGGACCGGTGCTCGGACGGGCGCGTGGGCGGGCGCTTGGTGGAGTGCCCGGACTGGTGCCCGGTGGGGTACTCGGAGGGGGATTCTGTGAGGTGCTGGGAGGGGGGTCTGGTGGGATGCCCGGCGGGCTGCTCAGACGGCGGGGCTGAGGGGTGCCCGGTGGGGTGCTCAGACGGCGGGGCTGAGGGGTGCCCGGTGGGGTGCTTGGGCGGCGGGGCTGAGGGGTGCCCGGTGGGGTGCTTGGGCGGCGGGGCTGAGGGGTGCCCGGTGGGGTGCTTGGGCGGCGGGGCTGAGGGGTGCCCGGTGACGTGCTCGGACGGCGGCTCGGCTGGGGGTTCGGGGGTGCCTGGGGTGGGGGTCACTGCGCACGTCCCGGCACGCTCGCTTCGGTGCTGCGCATCCCGGTCCCGCAGGCATGTTGCACGCTCCATGTGCTCATTCGGTGTGCTCCAGGATGTTCTCGCGGGCCACCCGGCCGTCGGCGAGCTCGATGAGGCGGGTGGCGCAGCGGGTGGCCAGGTGGGGGTCGTGGGTGACGAGCAGCAGGGTCTGGCCGATCTGGTTGAGGTCGATGAGCAGGTCCATCACCTGTTCGCCGAAGCGGCTGTCGAGCGCGCCGGTCGGCTCGTCGGCCAGGAGCAGCGCCGGGCGGTTCATCAGGGCGCGTGCCACCGCGACGCGCTGGCGTTCGCCGCCGCTGAGCACCGCGGGGTAGGCGTCCTTGCGGCCCGCGATGCCGAGCTCGTCCAGCAGCTCCAGCGCACGCCGTCGCGCCTGGCGGGCCGGGATGCCGGTGAGCTGGGCCGGCAGTGCCACGTTGTCCAGCGCCGGCAGGTCGTCGACCAGGTTGAAGAACTGGAAGATCATCCCGATGTGCCGCCGCCGGAACAGCGCCAGCCCCGTCTCGTCCAATCGGCTCAGATCCTGGCCCGCGACCACGACCGAGCCGCCGGTCGGGCGGTCCAGGCCCGCGATCATGTTGAGCAGGGTCGACTTGCCGCACCCTGACGGGCCCATCACCGCGACGGCCTCGCCCGCGCCGATGCGCAGGGACACGCCGTCCAGCGCCGAGGTCTCGCCGTAGTCCTTGCGCACGCCGTCCAGCCGCACGATGTCTTCTTGGCTCACGCGCAGCACGCTAGGCCAGCACCCGATCGGCCCACATCGGTCCGGGGACCGATCTCGCCCGGCCATGTCGTACCGGGGGCGTACGGGATGGGCCTGGGAGGGCGAGTGCTCGGGGGCGTACGGGACGGGCCTGGGAGGGCGGGTGCTCGTCGTGTTCGGGGCGTGCGGGGCTGAGGCGCGTTGTGTCCGGAGCGTGCGGATGGCCGGACGGCGGTGGCGGTCGTACCGGGGGCGTACGGGATCGGTCCGGAGGCTGATGCGGGTTTCGGGGGCGGTCTGGGAGAGTGGTGGCGTGTGGTCGTACGTCGCGCTGGGGGTGACCTGCGCCGTCGCCTCGGGGCTGGCCGTGGCGCTGGTGAGGGCGCGGCGCCTGCACCGTGAGGCGCTGGAGGAGCGCGGCTGGCTGCTGGAGCGCGAGCGTGAGAGCGCCGCCCGCACCGCCGTCGACGCCGAGCGCGCCCGCATCGCCCGCGAGCTGCACGACATCGTCAGCCACAACGTCAGCCTCATGGTGGTGCAGGCGGCCGCCGCTCGTGAGGTGCTGCCGACGATGCCGGGTGAGGCGGAGGCCGCGTTGAAGGCCGTCGAGGGCGCCGGGCGGGACGCGATGACCGAGCTGCGCCACCTGCTGGGGGTGCTCGCGCCGTCGCAGAGCGGCGACGACGAGCCGTACGGGGGCGGCGAGCCGTACGGGGGCGACCTGGCGCCGCAGCCGAGCCTGAGCCGGTTGGGGCCGCTGATCGACCGGATCGCCTTCGCCGGGCTGCCCGTCGACGTGCGGATCTCGGGGGAGCCGCGGCCGCTGCCGGCCGGGATCGACGTCACCGCGTACCGGATCGTGCAGGAGGCGCTCACCAACGCGCTCAAGCACGGCAGCGGCGTGACGGCGCAGGTCACGGTGCGATACGCCGACCGTTCGCTGCGGGTGGAGGTTCTCAACACCGGGCCCAGCGTGCTGACCTCCGCCGATCGACCGTCCGGGACCGGTCATCAGGAAGGGGTCGGCCGGTACCGAGAAGCTGGTCGCCAGGAGGGGGCTGGGCGCGGGTTGCTCGGGTTGCGGGAGCGGGTCGCCGTCTACGGTGGCGATCTTGACGCCAGAAGACGGCTGGGCGGCGGCTATCGCGTCCGGGCTCGCATCCCGCTGGACGGCACATGACGGCGTACGAAGATCCGCGGGTGCTCATCGCCGACGACCAGGCTTTGGTACGCAGCGGGTTCCGGCTGATCCTCACCACCCGGGGCATCCCCGTGGCCGGGGAGGCAGCCGACGGGGCCGAAGCGGTCGCCGCCGCGCGGGAGCTGCGTCCCGACGTCGTGCTGATGGACATCCGCATGCCCACCATGGACGGGCTCGAAGCCGCCGGTCACATCCTGCGGGAGCTCCCCGGCTGCCGGGTGATCATGCTGACCACGTTCGACCTCGACCGGTACGTCTACGCCGCCCTCCAGCTCGGCGCGAGCGGCTTCCTGCTCAAGGACGTGACCGCCGACCACCTGGCCGCCGCGGTGCGCCTGGTCGGCACCGGTGACGCCCTTCTGGCGCCGTCGATCACCCGGCGGCTGGTGGAGCGGTTCGCCGCCGGTGACCGTCAGCCGGCCCGCGCGCCCGCCCCGCACCGTGACCTCGCCGCCCTGACACCCCGGGAGCTCGAGGTGCTGACGCTCGTGGGGCAGGGCCTGTCCAACGCGGAGCTGGCCGGTGCGCTCACGCTGAGCGAGTCGACCGTCAAGACCCATGTCGGCCGCATCTTCACCAAGCTCGGCCTGCGTGACCGTGCCCAGGCCGTCGTGCTCGCGTACGAGACGGGGCTCGTCTCCCCGGGAGATTCCTCGTACTGAGGACGGGGAGCCAACCCGCTTGATCGAGCTGCGGGAGCACCGGGAGATCACCGGCCGCCGGTCTCGGGCGCGACGGATGGCGCCGAGCCCGGCGGGCCGGGCGCTGGAGCTCGTGCGGGGCCCGCCGCTGCGGTGCCGGAGGCGGGCGGGCAGGCGCCGCCGCCCGGCGGCATACGGCTCAGCGTGATCGGGTTAGGTGCTGCTCGACCGCCGCCGTCATCCGGCTGCCCGCCTCCAGGGCCGCGGCCTTGGCCGCGACCGGGTTGGTGCCGGCCGCCTGTCCGAGGATGACGCCGAGCACCAGGCGGCCCCGTACCCGGGAGGCCCACATGAGGTTGCCTCCGGCGGCGGTGCCGGAGCCGGTCTTGACGCCGATGACGCCGTGCCTGCCGAGCAGCGTGTTGGTGCTGGGCAGCGTGCGGGCGTCGCCGGGGACGGCCGTGCCCGGCGACGCCACGATCGCGCGGAACGCCGGGTCGCGCATCGCCGCCCGGGCGAGCTTGAGCTGGTCGGAGGCGGTGCTGACGGTGGTGTCCTCGTTGCCGCTGGCGCCCGTGTAGGTGGTGTCGGCCATGCCCAGACGGCGGGCGGCTGCGTTCATCCGCTGGACGAACCGCGCCTCGGAGCCGGCGTCGTGACGGGCCAGGAGGCGGGCCGCGTTGTTGCCCGAGGGCACCAGCATCAGCTCCAGCAGCCGCCGCAGCCGGATCGTCTGACCTTCGCGGACCGGGACGGTCGACTCCTGCGGCGCGTACGCCTCCTCGGCGGCAGTGCGGTCCACCGTGATCGGCGGGCCGTCGTCGCCGGGCCGGAGCGGGTGGCGGCGCAGGATCACGTAGGCGGTCATGACCTTGGTGAGGCTGGCGATGGGCACCGGTTCGCGGTCGCCGGTGGCGCCCAGGCTGCCCAGGCCGTCGACCTCGACCGCCGCCTGCCCTTCGGCGGGCCACGGCAGCGCCGCGGCCCCGGACGGAACGGCCGAGCACGCGCTCACCAGCAACAAGACAAGCATGAACGTACATCGCATGCCGGAAACGGTGCGCCATCGCCGTATCCGTCAGGCCGTGACCGTGTCTCCGCCGCCGCTCGGCCGTGTATCGGCCGTGTATCAGCCTGCGGGCCCGCGGGGGAGGCGCAGCACGGCCACGGCGCCGTCCGGCGTGTTGGCCAGGGACAGCTCGGCGCCGATGACCCGGGCCTGGCCCAGCGCGATCGTCAGCCCGAGGCCGTGGCCGTGGCCGCGTTCGGCGGCGCCGGTGCGGAAGCGTTCGGGGCCGCCGTCCAGGAGCTCCGCGGGGAAGCCCGGCCCCCGGTCGCGGACCTCGATCACGTGGCCGCCGGTCGTGACGCCGATCGTGATCTCGACCGGCGGGGCGCCGTGGCGGTGGGCGTTGAGCACGAGGTTGGCGAGGATCCGGTCGAGGCGGCGCGGGTCCGTCTCGGCCACCGGGTTCCCGGCGGCGATCACCCGCGCCTCGACGCCCACCCGGGCCGCCGACTCCTCGGCCAGCTCGGCCAGCGGCACCCGGGCCCGCTCGGCGACCTCGGCGCCCGCGTCCAGCCGGGAGACCTCCAGCAGGTCCTCCACCAGCGAGCGCAGCACCCGCACCCGGTCGCGTACCAGGTCGGCCGCCTCGCCCTCCTCCAGCAGCTCGACGACGGCGACCAGCCCCATCAGCGGGGTGCGCAGGTCGTGGGCGACGTCGGCGGTGAACCGCTGCTCGGCCAGCAGCCGGTGCTGGAGCGCGGCCGCCATGGAGTCGACGGCGGCGGCGATGTCGGTGATCTCGTCCCGGCCGCGCCATCGCGCCCGGCGCGGCGGTGCGGGGCCGGTGCGGGCGTCGAGGTCGCCGGCGGCGATCCTGCGGGCGGTACGGGCGACGCGGCGCAGCCGCCGGTTGGCCAGCTCGGCCAGGCCCGCCGAGACCGGCACCACCACGGCGAGCGCGGTCAGCGCGGCCTTGGCCATGTCGCGGTCGAGCGCGTGCAGCCGGAGCAGCTGCGAGCCCATCGAGATCTGCACGCTGACCGCGTGCCGGCCGTCGCCGTACGGCTGGGCGGCCCACATCCACGGCTCGTCGCGGTGGTCGAGGCCGTACCCGACGGCCGGGCGGCCGGGCCGCAGCCGGGCCGCCAGGTCGCCGGGCAGTTCGGCGAGGGCGACCACGCCGGGCCGGCCGGAGGCGAGGGACTTCTCCAGGGCGTCCAGGGCCTCGGTCTCGCCGGTGTCCAGGGCGCGCTGCCAGGTGGCCTGGTGCACGAGGAGCCCGACCATGGCGGCGGCGACGGCGGCGGCGAGCGTGACGAGGGCGGCGATCTTCCACCGCAGCGAGGCCGGGTTCACGTGGTGGTCAGCTTGTAGCCGAACCCGCGCACGGTCTCGATGCGGCCGGCGCCGATCTTCTTGCGCAGCCGCTGCACGCACAGGTCGACGACGCGGCTGTCGCCGTCCCACCCGTAGTCCCAGACCGTGCGCAGCAGCGTGGCCCGTTCGAGCACGATGCCGGGGTGGGCGGCGAACTCCAGCAGCAGCCGCAGTTCGGTCGGCGTCAGCTCGACGCGCCGCCCGGCCCGCCGCACCTCCAGCGCCCCGGTGTCGACGCTCAGCTCGCCGAACGTGAGCACCGCGCCCGCCTGCCCGGACGCGGGGGAGGGCTGGGCGACGGCGGCGCGGCGCAGCAGCGAGCGGATCCTGGCCACCAGCACCGGCAGGTCGACCGGTTTGACCACGTAGTCGTCGGCGCCGCCCTCCAGCCCGGCGACGACGTCCAGGCCGTCGCCGCGGGCCGACAGCAGCAGGATGGGCACCTGGCTGCTCTCCCGGACCCTGCGGCACAGGCTGATGCCGTCCAGGCCGGGCAGCATCACGTCCAGCAGCAGCAGGTCGTGGCCGCCCGCCAGCGCCGCCTCCAGCCCGCCGAGGCCGTCGGCGGCGGTGGACACCCGGTAGCCGTAGCGCTCCAGGGCCCGGCCGACCGAGGTGCGGATCACCGCGTCATCTTCGACGAGCAGCAGGGATGTCATGAGATGAACAATATTGAGCGAAATGCGGTGATACGTGCCTGGTGTGATCTGCTGCTCACCCCGGGACGGGTGATACCGTCATGGTCAGGTGAGCCGGGAAGTCTGGTCGGCACGTCCCATCCCCGTCGAACGAAGGATGTGCGCGTGCGCGCCCGAGACCTCCTTGCCGACTTCCCCGTCGTCGGCCCCGACACCCCCGTGCTCGAAGCCGCGAGACTGCTGGCCGAGCAGGACCTGCCCGGACTCATCGTCACCGGCGGCGACCGTGCGCCGCTCACGATCCTGCCCGGCGCCGAGGTGCTGCGCCTGGCCGTGCCGGGCTACTGCCAGGACGACCCGGCGCTGGCCCGCGTGGTGGACGAGGCGCACGCCGACGCGTTCCTGGACCGGCTCGACGGCCGCACGGTGCGCGAGGCGCTGCCGTCCGGCCGGTGGCGCGAGCTGCCGATCACCGACGAGGACGCCACCGTGCTGGAGCTGGCCGCGCTGATGGCGCGCACCCGCAGCCCGCTGGTCGCCGTCGTCCGCGACGGCCGCCTGCTGGGCGCGGTCACGCTCCAGGCGCTGCTCGACCGGGCGCTCGGCGCATGACGGCGCTCGCCTGGGTGAGCGTGGCGGTGTTCCTTGTCGCGTACGCGTTGATCGCGTCGGAGAAGGTGCATCGGGTGGCGGCGGCGCTGGGCGGGGCGGGGATCATGTTGTTGAT
>NZ_JBFANJ010000034.1:0-31422 GCF_040674795.1 Nonomuraea sp. NPDC049725
ACCTCTGCCGTACTGACCTTGGAGGACTCCGGGACATGGGGAAACTGGTGCGAGACAAAATTCCGGACATCATTCGCCAGAGCGGCCAGGAACCGACCGTCACGGTGCTCCCCGAGGATGCCTACCGGGATGCCCTGGTGGCCAAGTTGTTCGAGGAGTCCACCGAGCTCGGGCAGGCGTCACCAGACGAGGTAACCGGCGAGATAGCTGACGTGTACGAGGTCCTACGCGCCCTGGCCGCGGTCCACGGGCACGACTGGACCACGATCGAAGCAGTGGCAGCGGCCAAACGTGAAGAGCGCGGAGCCTTCCGCGAACGCCTCTACCTCGCGTGAACGCACCCGTGCATGCGAACACCGCGGTCCTATGTCCGAGTCGATCACAAACCGACCGGAGCTTTCAGACGCTGATCGGAAGGCTCCGCGCCAGTGCACGAGCGGAGGCGCGGACGCCGCTCAAGTAGGAGTGGAAGGCGTGGTGACGGTTCTGATCTAGGTTGAGGGGCAGGTCCAGCCGAGCGATCAGCTCGGATTCGCCCTCCCAAGGCGCATCATGCTCGATCCAGCACACACGGGCGTACTCAGCCATCCACTCCGTCAGTTCCTTCTCGCCGGCCTGACCGAAGGTAAGCCGCTTGCCGCTGCCTACCCGGCGGAGTTCGAGCCCGAGCAGGCAGCCAAGAGTGAGCCGCAGGGTAGATCCTTCGGCGTTGCCCCGGAAGTGATACCGGACCCTGCTACGGAGGTTCTGCTTGCTGGCGCGGGTGGCCATGCGGCGCGGCGCAATCCCCACATAGAGGAGACGGTCGGCGGCCAGGCCGGGATGCGGTGGCCGAGTGAAGTACCACCCATAGATGCCCGCGGCAGCCGGCACCGGACCCGGACGGCCGAGAACTTCCGCCGCCTCCCACAGCTTGGCCGGCTCGAGCAGTTCGGCAGTGTTCATCCTTGCCTCCCAGGCCGGTCGGTATGAGGAAGTTAGTGCACGCCACCGACAAACACGTAGCCTAGGCGCGCTGCTCCAGCAGCCCTGCGAGGAACTCCTGAGTCGCCGGGTCGACCGAGTACAGTGCGGTGCCCATCATGCCGCGCGTCAGCAGCACCTTGTAAGTGTTGCGGATCAGCTGATCCGCCTGCTCGTCGCTGACTCCCTTCTTCATCAGCGCCGGGTCCTTGCTGGCGCTCCGGACGGTGACCAGTTTCCCGTCCCGATACACGAGGTCCGGGCCGAAGATCACCCCGTTCCAGTCATACTCGAAGCCCTGAGCGGTATAGACGCACCCCACCTGCTCGAACCCGCCATCAGCGGTGGCCCAGAGGGCGCTGGCCGGAGCGTTCCCCACGGCCCTGTCACCCTTGACGTTCCAGGGCCGCGCCCAGTCGCCGACCCGTACGTCCGCGACCAGGCTGTCATCCGCCGGGGCACTCCAGGGCCAGCAGAACCCCGCCGTCATCCGTGCCGAGAATTCCGCTTCCAGCTTGCTCCTCAGCAGGGCCTCCAGTTCGTAGGGCGACTCGGTGAGAGAGACGGCGAAGTGATCGTCACCCGTCCACGGCTCCGGAGCACCGCCGTCCAGGCCCAGCAGCCGCAGCACCCACTCCTCGTACTTGCGGCTCCCGCCACAACGGAACTGCGCATCCAGGTCGACCTGGTGTACGGCCAGACCGAGCGATTCGGCGTAAGCCGTGATGTCGGCGACCCGCCCCATCTCGCCAGGCCGTACCACCTGATGCTCGTCCAGCAGGAACACCGGCACCCTCGCCGCGGCGATCAGCTCATCCAACTGTGGCCGGCCCGTCCGCTGTGCCGACTTGGTGAACCTGTTCTCCGAGGTCTCGCGGATGCGGTGGGCCTCGTCACAGATCAGCACGTCCAGTTCGTTCGACTTCGCGGTCATGAAGTTGTTGAAGTACTTGAACATCCCCTTCAAACGGGTCGAGCCCTTGGCGACGACTCGCCTCATCGTCTCGGTGAAGGACCGTGAGCCGGTGGCGTGCAGCGCCGAGTATCCCCGGTCAGACAGTTCCCCGAGCAGGGACAGCGCAATGACGCTCTTGCCGGAACCCGGCCCGCCAGTGATGATCACGACCTGCTTCGAGTTGCCTGCCCGCGCCTTCTCCACTGCGTGCAGCACCATCTCGTAGGCCAGGCGCTGTTCGGCCAGCAGGACGAACTGGTCACGCTTCTTGATCTCGCCAGCGGCCACCTTCAGCAGCTGCTTGGACGGGCGGATGGCGCTGGACAGCAGCCGATCGGCCGCGGCGGCTCCCGGTTCAGGGGCGAACTGGGCCTTGAGGTAGTCGACGAACTGGCCCCGGCGCGTCTTGCTGAAGAGCCGGGTGCGCTCGTCCTCGACGTGGTCATAGAGGTCGTGAATGTCAGGATCGCTGGCGTTGTGCAGGTACACCACCCCGCGCACCGCGTTCCTGTGCTGCTCCAGAGCCCCGACGAAGTCGGCCAGGTATTCGCAGTAGCCCCGCACCTGGACGACCGGGTGCAGCTTGGGCCGATCGCCCATGCCCGGCACCAGGACCAGTTCGGTGTCGTCCTCGTACAGCTCGGCCTGGCTCCACTGCTTCAGCTCGACGATCAGGTAGGAGTCGGCTCCCGTCCGCCGGTCGCGCCCGGCGAGGATGACGTCGGCCCGCTTGCTGGTTAACGGGAGCTGGTACTCGATGAGCATCTCCACCCCACCGAGGCCGGCTTCCACCAGGTCGCGGGCCAGAATAGGGATGCTGCGGTCCCAGGACTTGCGTTCGCCCTTGCCCGGGTTGATGCCTTGCGTAGAGCGCAGGTAGTCCGCGATCACGTCGCTGAGGACGCGCTCGGCCACGGACTCGGACACCAGCTGAACCAGGCTTTCCGCCGAATGCCGGAAGACAGCCACGGATCTACCCCCAGGCAGCACGAAGGACTCGTGCGGTATGGGGGCATGTCCGGTATCAAAACGGAAGCCCGTCGGGCCGCATCACGGATACGCCTGAAGATTACCGGGATCTTCATACCTTCCCGCCCCGATCAACCAATCCCTCCTGCGGGGTCCGCTGGCTATCATCGCCGCCACTCAACGAGCTTGTGCCTGGCAGTAGCACGCACCGCCCGACCCGCCACGCTGTTCCGAATCCCGT
Organism: Nonomuraea sp. NPDC049725; assembly: GCF_040674795.1. Classification (NCBI taxonomy): domain Bacteria; kingdom Bacillati; phylum Actinomycetota; class Actinomycetes; order Streptosporangiales; family Streptosporangiaceae; genus Nonomuraea; species Nonomuraea sp. NPDC049725. Next base: position 3,129 of record NZ_JBFANJ010000034.1, read on the forward strand.
TGCCCTTGTCAGCAGATCAGCGGATCGAGTGGACGGAACGCATCGCCGAGGTCCATGACGCTGTTCGAGGTCGTCCGGCTCTCGCAACATCTGTGAGGCGTGGGGGAATGGCCGGTACACCGTCGGACTCACTATGAACGCTAGGCACAGGATGATCTCTAAGGCCGGCAGAAATGCCAGCAGATTTGCGCAGGTCACGCTGCGCAAACTGCAGTAGCCGTCCTGCTACTGGGGAGCGTTCATGGGCACGCCGTCATAGTTGAGCAAGCGAGCACCAAGCTTGGCCAGCATCACATTGGTGGTGCGGTCGACGGAGTACAGCACGGTGCCGCGCATTCCGCGGGTAGCAAGCACCCTGTAGGTGTTGCGGACCAGGAAGTCGAAGTCGAGCGCGTTCTCGACCGACCTGTCGCGGTTCTGGCTGATGTCGGCCTGCCAGCCTCCGTCACGCCAGACCAGGTCGGGGCCGAAGATGACGCCAGCCCAGGCGTACTCGAAGCCCTGAGCGGTGTAGATGCAGCCGATCTGACCGTGGCCGCCTGGGTGCGTCGCCCATAGCGTGTGCGGCGGCTTATCACCGACCCACTCGTCCCCCTTGACGTTCCATGGTCGGTTCCAGCCGTTGATGCGGACGTCGTCGGTAAGGGTGCCGTTTCGGGGGAACGTCCAGGGCCAGCAGAAGCCGGCCGCGATGCGGGCGCTGCTGTTGGTTTCGGCGGCGCGCTTGTTGAGGAACTTCTCCATCGCCTCTGGGGTGGGGGCGACGTACAGTTCATAGTTCTCCCGAGGCCGCCAACGGTGCGGCGGCTCTCCAGCCACCAGGCCAAGTAACTGCTCGACCCAACGGATGTACTCCGGGTCGCCGCCGCAGCGGAACTGGCTGCGCAGGTCGATTCGCAGGACCTCGTGCTTCATCTCCTTGGCCGCGTTCTCAATGAGCTGGATGGTGCCGTCTTCGCCGGGGCGCACCACCTGGTGCTCGTCCAGCAGGAAGACGGGTACATCCGCCGCCTCGATGAGCTGCTTGACCTGGGACGGGCCCGTGCCGGGTGTCTGGCGCCTGAGCCGGTGCGCCTCATCGGCGATGAGCATGTCCAGCTTCGAGCGTAGGGTTTCGAAACTGTTGAAGTACCGGAAAATTCGCCTGGCGCGCGTGTCCTCGCCGGCGTACTCCCACAGCGTGCGGGTGAAGGATCGGCTGCCAGTGGCGTGCGCAACCTTCAGCCCATCCCTACTGCACGCAGCCAGCAGTTCCAAGGCGATCACACTCTTGCCCGTGCCGGGACCGCCCACGATCAGCACGACTCGCTTGTTGCCCCGGCGGCTGACCGCCAACTGGGCCTTCACGTACTCGACGGCTTTACGCTGCTCGTCCAGCAGCGGAAAGACAGAACGTCCGCGCACGCTCTTGCTGACTGCGGTCATCAGGCTCTCCGTCGGCGACACCCGGGCGGACAGCAGGTCGCGGGCATACTCAAGTGCCTTATTGCCCGAGAGCGTCCTTGTGAGCATGGCCGCGAACCGCTCACGTTCCTCTGGTTCCTTCCCGTACATATGCGTACGCTTCGCGCCGCTCTCCAACTGGTCTTCATCTCGAATCGTCTCAAGGAGCGCGGCGGGCATGTTGTGTAAGTTGACCAAGCTCATCACCTTGGCGGTCCGTAACATCGGCACGAAGTCGCGCAACGCCTGCCGGTATCCGTTGGCTTGGGTTGCCGGGTGAAGGCGCGGGTTGCGGCCGGGCGCGTTCGGCACATGCACCATCTGCGTGCCGCGCACCGGCCGGATCTGCGACCACTGCTTGTTCTCCACCACTACAACGCAGATCTCGCCGGTTGCGGGTTCGCTTCCGACCAGAACGATGTCCATGCGCAGGTCACAGATCGGCGCGGTCAGCTCGATCAGCACCTGTACGTCCTGCAGGCCGGCATTGATTAGCAGGTCGACCACCGTGGGAATGCTGCCGCCCCACGAGGCGCTCTCGCTCTCTCTCGGCTTCGCTCCATGCACCGAAACGAATCGTCGGCGCAGTTCCTCGACCAGATGACTCTGGACGATGATCTCGGCGAGTTCACCGGCACTGCCCTGATACAGACAACGCAACGCCACAAGAGCGCTCCTTCGGAACGCCGGCCAGCCTTGCGGCTGGCAGACGGGACGGGGGCGAAGGGATGGTGCGAGGCGTACTGTAGCTGTGATTGCCGACAATTCAGGACAGATCAGTGCAACACTCGTCGCAGATATAGACAGGCACCTCTCGCCGGCCGAACTGCGAGCCCGTTCATCTCGCCTCGCAGGAGGCGGTGGTGTATGCCTACTCCGATCAGGCAGCCGTCACGATGACCGTGCCGTTCAGCGAGGAGTAAATCTCGTCGTGCCCTGCGTGCGGCAACGACGACTACCGCGGCAGCACGGTCGTCGGCCATCTCCGCCTGGAGCCCACCAAGCAAGGATCGAACCCCCGCCGCCACGGAGCGGAAGAGCACCGGCTTCATCGCAGCTCGCTATAGATGGAAAGAACGGATGTACGAGCGAGAGATGGTCGGATAAGGTCCGGACGTGCGCCATGTTGCGTATTCGAGGGCAATTGTCGCGACGCTTATCTGTTTCGCGGCCTTGACGGCGTGCTCGGGCGAGTCAGAGCGGCCGACATTGGCGGAGGCATCACGGCAGCTCGTGAGCGACGGTGACGCGGTGGTTGCGGGCATCGAGGCAGGCCTGACCGAGCTGACAAGAGAACGTGCCGACCGGGACCGAGACTCGACCTGCCTCAACGATGAGGAGCAGCGCTTCTACATCGCCAAGGGGAACTTCGCGAATCCGTCTGCGGAGAGTGCGACCAACCTTGTCGGGCTGCTGAAGGGCCAGCTCATCGGCAAGGGATATTCCACTCAGGTCGTGGATAATCTCGATCTTTGGGAAGACGATGTGAGTGTCGCCGTGGTGGTCAATCCTGAGACAAGGGTGACCTTCGTCCTGCTCGCCCGCATGAACTCGACACCTAACGTCATGATCGTCGGGAAGACGGAGTGCTATCCCGTCAACGCCTGAATGCAGTCACATGGGGTCAGGTACACGCGCGGCATCTTCTCGGAGCTGCTTAGCGCGCCGGCGAAGGTTCTCGGCGGTGGCCAGGCACGAATTTTCCAGCTCGGCCAGTTCGCGTCTCAGGCGGGCCGCATGCGTGAGGTACCGCTCGGCAGCCTGCCCTTCCCAGAACGGTTTGCTGTCGCCTGGTTTGGCAGGAATGCCGTCGAAGGTGTCGGCCAGGGTCCTGGCGTACCTGACTAAGGTGGAGGCGAGCGCCTCCTTCTCAGCCGCCTCACGGAGGAGTTGGTGTTTGACGGGCATGGTCAGCCACCCCGTCTTTCCAGTGCGTCGAGCAAGGCATCGTGGATCCGACCTTCCATCGCGTCTCGCATCATGGCCGTCTCGGATGCGGTCAACGCCTTCTGCCCGTTCTCTCTGAGCGAGCGGCTCAGCCATTCGACCTGCTCGTTCACGAGGGTGCTGGCGATCGACCGGGCTGTATCTGGCGTCTTCTTGTCGAGGTAGTCCGTGATGAGGTTCTTCATCACGTCTTTGACGTCGTCGAGCCCCTTGTCCTTCCCCGTGGACGCAAGGGCACTGTCCATAGGTAGGTACTTGTTGTTGATGAAGTCGACCGGCATGAGGAGGAAGCCGGCCAGGCGGTCGGCGTACTCGTCGTCGCTCCACTCCGCATAGGTCGAGCCGGCCAGCAGCAGGTTCGTCAGCGCACCTGTTCGCTCGGCCAGGTTGATGTGCGCTTCTCGTCCGTAGTTGCTCGGATCGAAGGGATGGAAGCGCCCCATGTCCAGCTGCTTCATGTAGTCCGTACCGGCCTTCATCAACGTGTCGGCCGCGGTGGAGTCCTGCATCAGCGCGCCAAGGAACCGGGCACTCACTGTGGGGTCGAGCTTGTCCCAAGGCGCCCTGGGCTCCAAGTACGGCACCTCCGGCGAGTTCCGCTCTGCCTGGCCGCGGGCGAGCTTGTCGAGGATGGGCGTGATGTCCTGAGCCAGAACCCGGCTGATCGGCGAATCGGCGAAGGTGCCGATGCCGCCACCCACCCACAACGTGTGCTCGGATCCGATGCTGTTGATGACCGTGATCCAGGCCCGCTCCCGCATGTCGTCAGCCCCGACGCCGGGTTTCAAGGCCCCATGCAGCGCCCTGGCCAAGGTCTCCTCGTACGCAGGAACGCCTAATGACCTGATGGTGTAGGCGTCCAGCATGACCCCGGCCTCGTTCGGATGCTCGGCCAGCAGCCGCCGGAACGCCTCCGGGTTCGCCTCGTACGCCTTGGCCAGGTTGTGCAGGTTCCAGTTCGGATCGGTGGGGAACGTGTCGGAGTTCGGTGGGCGGGTCAGCAGGTTGGTCGCCACCCGGTTGAGGAACGTGCCGGACTGCGGGGCCAGCGCGACGAGGCTGGAGAGGATGTCCGATGGGGCTGTCTCGATCATCTTCTGCCACTCGTTCCCGAGTCGCCCGGAGCTCTCAGCGGCGGCGAAGGCTCTGGCCAGCAGGCCGGGCGAGGATTCACCGGCGCGCTTGAGCGTGTCCGGGGTCAGTCCTCTACGCGCGCCTGCGGCTTGGGTGTTCATCCAGTCGCGAATCAACTTCTGGAAGGTCGTGGGACCGAGTGCGGTCAGCAGGGCTGCCGAGTAGCTCGGATCGTCGATCCTGCTCTTGAGCGCTGCCAGGGCCTTCTCCACCCCGGCCCAGCTCGGCCCGGACAGGAACTGGTCGTGGTAGTTGAGCGCAGCAGTGATGACACCCGCGTCCCGCTTGGCCGCCTCTGTGGCCTCGGTGGCGCTGCTGAAGGGGAAGGTACCGGTCAGCATGCCTGTCTGCTGAGTCGGCACGATGCGCTTGATGGTGTCGATGCGCCACTTGAGATCCTGCTGCGACTCGTGGAAGAACCACCAGGTGCGGTGCATCGGGGCAACGCCTTCGCGGCCGGCCCACTCGGCGCCCGCCTCCGCGATCGCCGCTTCGAGCCCCGGACGCGCCCTGGCCAGGACGTCCTTCCCCGCTTCCATCTGGCGGATCAGTTTCTCTGCGCCGAGGGGATCGATCCCGACGAACTCCCCCATGGCCCCTCCCCAAGGGCGTGGCTACAGATCAGGAGTCAAACACAACGGGCGCACCAAGTGAACCCGCAATACGGTGCCATATTGAAGCGGAATAGCCGATGTACGGTTAGTCGCAATAAGTCCATATATGGTGCACCATAGGCTCGATGTCCGGCTTTCGGTGCCGTCCATAGCTATTGCAAATCACGGCTCACGAGCCGTTTATGCGCCGCATGATTGACGCGTGAAGACCCACGACTCCGGTTGGTCTCGACCTCTCCGCCAGCGACATCGCTGCCGAAGTCATCCAACAAAGCCTCATAAGCGTTGCCGCCCCTCTGGCGGACGTCGAGCCCACGCGATTCATCAGCCGCGTTATGGATGCCTGGCGCAAACGCCACCAGCAGCACAGCGTCAAGCCGGTTCTCACGCTCGTCTGCGGCTACGCCGGTTCCGGCAAGAGTGAGTTCTCCCGGTTCCTCTCCGAGGTCACCGGTTGGGCCCTCCTGGACAAGGATTCCATGACCTGCGCCATGTCCGAGCGACTGCTCACATCACTCGGCGGAGATCCCCATGACCGGCACACCGAGCTCTACCTACGCTAAGTGCGACCCTTGGAGTACCGCTGTGTGCTGGAGACCGCCTTTGACAATCTGCGGGCGGGTACCTCGGCCATCCTGTCCGCGCCCTTCATCGCCGAACTGAACAGCCCCGATTGGATGTCCCGCCTGACAGACCAGTGCTCAGCCATGGGCGCGGACGTGGGCGTGATCTGGATACGCTGCGACGCCGCGTCCATGCGCAAGCACATGGAGATCCGCCGAGCCACCCGCGACGCCTGGAAGCTGGACAACTGGGCCGCCTACGCCAGCAGCCTGGACACCGACAACAGCCCATCCGCAGCGCATATCAGCGTCGACAACCGGCTCGGTGCCGCGACCAGCTTGATCGATCAGACTCGCCACAGGTTGAAGCGGATCCTCGCGTGACCATGGCTCCGTTCCACGACCTTCTGAAAAGTCACGTCCCCGTACGCCGTCGAGCCGCACGCTAGCCATAGATTTGATGGCAGACCCGGTTACGGATGCGGAACTTGGGACGAGACGGCGGGAACAGTCGGTCGCACTTCGCGGAGATCAAGCGAGACGGTCCCTTCCTGATGTTTCCCCCAGAGTTCTTTCGGACCGTCTTCTGCGAGCGGTTCCTCCTTCCGGCCGCAGGCGGCTCCTGCTGCCGCGCCGTACGGCTCACTGGTCCGTGGCTCCGCCCGGATCGCTTCGATCCCCCCTTCGAAGCCTTGCGCTCTGATCGGGGCCAGACGGAGGGCACCGCAGGGGCGGCGGCGGACGTGAGAGTCGGCCGCGGGGCTGGCGCTGCATCCTGGGCGGTCGTGTAGTGCCGGTGAGGGGCGCCGAGGCGACGCCGGTCTTCGATGGCGAGGTTCCCGCGCCGGACATGCCCGACCACATCCCGAGAGCAAGGCATGCCACGAAGCCCGCGACCAGCAGCGGTTTCAGCCAGTGATCTCCGACGCCCTGAGGATGTCCCCTGGGAGGTGTCGGAGTCGAGTACATCCGGGGCCAAAGATCGTCCCTCCCAAAGATCGAGGCATCTCTATAGCTGACCGGCGGCCCAGGCTGCGGCTCAGCGGTCAACTCCGACTCATGGAGAGTGGTGCGTCTATGCAGCGGCAGGCCGTACGGTGGCCGTCTGCGCGGCCCGGAACCTTCGACCGGGAGTGATCACCGTGCATAATCCTCCTTGTTCACGGAGTGGTTGCCAGGGTGCCGCATGATTTCGAGATCCGTCGCGATCACCTAACTTGTCGCGTGTCGCGAGGACGTTGCCCGCGGGCGCATAGAAGAAGGGCCCCAGCCCGCAGCGGGGGCCGAAGTCCGGCTTCCTATACGTCGAGAGCGTTGTTGATCTTTCCGTTGATCTGTTCCTGCTGGCCGTCCATGCATTTCGCGTAGACACGAAGCAGCACATCAACACCATGCCCAGCGCGTTTTGCGGCCTCAGGGGCCGGGACACCGGCATTCAGCCAGAGCGACACCGCCGCATGGCGGAGGTCGTACGGACGTGCGGCGAGCGACGAGGCCACCTGAGCCGGAGTGAGGGCGAGTTTCCGAGCTTCCTGCCAGACGTACGAGTGCGCCGAGCTGGAGTAGGTTCCGCCGGTACCGGTGCGGAAGATCCTGCCGTCCTTGGCCGTGCCGTACTCGGGGATGTGTTCGCGGACCATGGCGACCTGGACGGGCGGGATCGGGATCTCTCGCGTTTCCTTGTCCGGGCGGTGCTTCAGGCTCCGGGACTCGTGAGTCTCGCCGGAGTTCGTCCATCGCTTCGTGCTCTGCGGTCGCGCTTGCTCCAAGACGATCAACCCTAATCCCGATTCGGGCAGCGTGCAGTTGTTGGCGCGCAGATCCGCCGCCTCCTCCGGCCGAAGCGCTGCGTAGTAGATGCACCCGAACAGCGCCTTGAGGCGGGTTGACCACAGTACGGGGATCGACGACCGTCACGGCCTTCGGCACCGTCCACTTAATCGCGTCCAGCGGGTTGCTGCTGAACACCTTCTGCTCGATCGCATGCTCCAGCAGGTGATGAAGGACCGCACGCTTACGCCGCACGGTGTTCGCCCCTGCGGGGGCGCCAGCGAAGGTGACCAAGATGGCGTCGAGTGCCGTGCGAAGAACGGGCGCCTCCCCAGGTTCGACAGCGGTAGCAAAGCCCGCTCCAACCAGCCCAGAGCCGCGACTTGGGCAGGGGTCAGGGGTGACTCGCCGCTTCTCCGGGAGGAGCGCATGAGCCCGGAGGACCTCCCGCAGGTCTTCGGCGGATGGGCGACGCGGCGCGTCATCCACCAGAGCCGGAATGAGACTGAGGAGCGCGTACGCATCCGTCTCGCGGGTCTTGGCAGCCGAGTTGTTCCAGCGCTGAAGGATGTACGCCTGGGCGAACTCCAGGAACGTCGGCCCCGACGACTCCGGCGCCAGCATCAAGACTGGCAGACCGGTGGTGACGTCGAACTCCTCCCCCGCCTTGGCCGCCTGCCGTAGGTCGGACGCAGAACTCGAAGACGACGGGCAGGCAGCCACACGTGTAGTCGCGGACGCGGGCGCGGGTGGTGCGGGAGTCGCAGGGATACCAGCGAACGGGAGTCAGGTTGGGGTTCGCCGGAGCCGGGTGAAGGCTGTGATAGATCCCCAGTTCGTCAACAGCTCCCCCACCCCGAACAGGCAGGGGTGCCGATGAGCGAGCGGATAGATCCCGGCCATGCAGCGCGCACCTCTGCGCTTGTGGCCGAGCACGTACGCCCTTGCCCCACCCGGAGGGACTCTGTCCTATCGCTCATCGACGCCATACCGCGAGGATAGCGAGCCTCTTGTCTACAGCATGGAGCTGCATGAAGCTTCATGAGCCGGTGTGAAGGGGCATGAAGCGCCCTCCTAGCCTCATAGGGTGGCCAGATATGTCGAGCACACGCGCACATGGGAATTCGACGGGGATCGCTCTCGCTGGCAGCAGATCCTTGAGGTCCTCAACGCGCGGATCGACTCAGGCGAATGGGGACCCAAGTTCAAGATCTCCGAAGTCAAGCTGATGGAGGAGTTCGGGGTCGCCCGCCCCACCATACGCAAGGCCATGGAACGCCTCAGAGCCGCCGACAGGATCTACACCGTCCCGAACCTGGGCAGCTTCGTGAAGGACGCCGGCGATGAGAGTGCGACCAGCAGCAACGAATGAGCGTCTAGATGATTGATTCCAAGGGGTGGAGATCAGCTGTTCGGCTGCGGACATGAAGCGAGGGCGTTCAAGATCCGTTTGTGACGACAGAACTGAACACCCTCGCGACAGCACTGTACGTGAAGATCGACGATCAGCTGATCGCTTCTCCGGATCTGGCTCCCGAGCGGCCTGCGACCGGGCTGCAGCCTCGGCTCAGTGACGCGGAGCTGGTGACGCTGGCGGTATTGTCGGCGCTGCTCGGCTTCACCTCAGAGCGGCGCTGGCTGCGCTACGCTCGCGCCCACCTGACCGGCCTGTTTCCTTACCTGCCCGGCCAGTCCGGCTACAACAAGCGCCTGCGCGCCGCCACCGGCCTGGTGCTCCACCTGATCCGCATTCTCGGCCGGGACACCAGCCTGTGGAGCGACGACGTGTGGGTGGCCGACTCCACCCCGGTCGAGTGCGGCCGCTCCCGGCAGACCGCCCAGCGCTCCGACCTGGCCGGCTGGGCCGAGTACGGCTACTGCGCCTCGCACTCCCGCTTCTTCTGGGGCCTGCGCCTGCACCTGATGTGCACCCTGGGCGGCCTGCCCGCCGCCTTCGCCCTGACCGGCGCCAAGGCCGACGAACGCCTCACCCTGCTAGGCATGCTCGAAGCCGACCCCGACCTGCTGGCCCGCCACCGAGGCCGGCAGGACCTGATCGCCGACATGCAGTACTACGGCCGTGACTTCGAACACGCCCTGGCCACCGCAGGAGTGCGCCTGCTGCGCAAGGCCCGCAAAGGGCCAGCTCGACCTCGAACGCCACGGCGGGCGCACGTTCGCGGTGTCATCATCCGCGTGATCACCCGCATCCTTGCGCTGACCGCCGTGATCTGGCACAACGACAAGACCGGTCAGCCCATCGCGCGCTCACTGACCGCCTACGACCACTGATCCCAACCCCTTGGAATCAATCATCTAGCCTCACATCAAGATCATTTTTAGACGCGGGGTCGCCGGATGAGAACTTTCTCTACGTCTTTAAAGGCGGCCCGCTGCGCGGCCCGCCGGCGCGCGAGCGGTCTGCGTGCCCGGCTGCGGCTCTTCGGCCGGCCCGGCACACACCGCCCACGCGCCCAAGAGGCCAGGAAAAGCCACCAATGAAGGCCGTGACGATCGCTCACTTCGGTTCTGGCCATGGGTCGTTGGGGCGATCGGCTGCCGCGCGGCTTCCGCTCCTCGGGCCTGGCGGCCCTGCGGTGCGGGTCCACTTGCCATCGAATGAGATCATGCTGCTGGCCTGATGGCGATGCTCTAGTCTGCCGGTATCGACATGCGACATCCACTTCCGCCGTCATGGGCAAATGCGAACCATGCCCAAGTTTGGGTGAAGGGAACGGCCGATGGGTGGCCTCCGTAAGCTCCAGCCCAGCTGTAACGCGGCGCGGACGCATCGCGATATACCTTGCTCGGCACCATGCCGTGCTGGCTGAATGAAGTTCTCATCTTCTTCGCCACCATGCGCTGTGAGAATGTTACGGAGAGTCGCACACACTTCGAAGGCTTCCGAACTGATCTGTCGGGGCTGCCCGCTATATTCTGCGTGGCTCGACCAGAAGGATTGCGAAATAACGTGAAGCACGGGGCCAGGGCTACGGGGAGGCGCGCGTGGCGGGGGTAAGGCTGGAGGACCTGACGCCCGGCGCCGTTGTGGGCGGAGTGATGACGAACGGCAACGTCACCGTCGTAGCGGCCAAGTGGTACGGCGACGACGCAGTCATGCTCACCTACCGTACTGAGGACGGCGGCGTCGCGGACCAGCTCCTCTATCGCGACTGGGAGGCCCGCCTTACCATCCGGACTGCGTCGGCGGCCTACAGCTTTGACGGCGATGGCGCGCTTTTCAAGCTCGCCGCCGAGGCTCTCCGCATCCGTATGGCTGCCCGCTTCGACCCCATGCTCGCGGTCACGACCAGTGACCTAGAGCCACTTCCGCACCAGATCCAAGCCGTCTACGGCGAGCTTCTTGACCGCAGCCCGCTGCGCTTCGTTCTGGCCGACGACCCAGGCGCGGGCAAGACCATCATGGCCGGCCTCTACATCAAGGAGCTCATGCTCCGCGGTGACTTGGAGCGGTGCCTGATCGTCGCCCCAGGCGGTCTCGTCGACCAGTGGCAGGAGGAGCTCCTCGACAAGTTCGGCCTCCGTTTCGACGTGCTCACCCGTGACCTAATCAATGCCCAGCTCGACCAGACTGCCTTCGAGAAGTACCCGCTCCTCATCGCACGGATGGACCAGCTCTCTCGCTCCGAGGAGCTCCAGGAGCAGCTCAAGCAGTCCGACTATGACCTGGTCGTGGTCGACGAGGCCCACCGCATGTCCGCCAGCTACTTCGGCGATGAGCTGAAAAAGACCAAGCGCTACCAACTCGGGGAGATGCTCGGCAAGCACACCCGTCACCTGCTGCTGATGACCGCAACCCCGCACGCAGGCAGCGAGGCCAACTTTCAACTCTTCATGGGCCTGCTCGACTCTGACCGGTTCGAGGGCAAGTATCGCGAGGGTGTCAGCTCCACCGACACCGACGGTCTCATGCGTCGCATGGTCAAGGAAGACCTGCTCACCTTCGAGGGCAAGCCGCTCTTTCCCGAGCGGCGCGCATACACAGTCCCCTACTTGCTCTCTGACGCCGAGCGCGAGCTGTACGAGGTCGTGACGGAGTATGTCCGCGACCAAATGGGCAAGGCGCAAGCCATGGCGGACGGCAAACGCGGCAACACCGTCGGCTTCGCCCTCACAGTCCTCCAGCGGCGCCTGGCCTCCAGCCCAGAGGCGATCCTGCAGTCGCTCATCCGCCGTCATAAGCGCTTGCAACTCCTGCGCCAGGAGATGCTCACCGGCCGCAGTCCGATGGAAGCCACGCTCCGAGACCGGCTTGCCGCGATGCTCGGCAAAGACCTGTCCGAATACGACGCAACCCTGGATGACCTGCCCAGTGCAGAACTCGAAGAGCTTGAGAACGACGTCGTCGACGCCGCAACCGCCGCGCAGACCCTCGCCGAACTCGACAAGGAAATTCTGATCCTCGCCGACCTGGTCGAGGTCGCCCGCCGGGTACGGCACAGCGGCACCGACAAGAAGTGGATCGAGCTCCGTGAACTGCTGCTCAGCCATCCCATGGTCCGCGACGCAGACGGCAGCCCCCGCAAGCTGATCATCTTCACGGAGCACAAAGACACCCTGGAGTACCTCCGTGATCGGATCAGCGGGCTTCTCGGCAGCGAAGAAGCGGTCGTCACCATCCACGGCGGTGTCTCCCGCGACAATCGCCGGAAGATTAAGGAGCTGTTCACCCAGGACAAGGACTGCCGCATCTTGATCGCCACTGATGCGGCCGGCGAAGGTCTCAACCTTCAGCGCGCCAATCTCATGGTGAACTACGACCTTCCGTGGAACCCCAACCGGATCGAGCAGCGTTTCGGCCGCATCCACCGGATCGGCCAGACCGAGGTCTGCCACCTGTGGAATCTGGTCGCCGAGGACACGCGCGAGGGCGCGGTGTTCATGCGCCTTCTGGGCAAGATCGAGGAACAGCGGAAGGCTTACAAGGGCAAGGTCTTCGACGTCCTCGGTGAGGCGTTCCAGGACCGGCCGCTTCGCGCGCTACTCATGGAGGCCATCCAGTACGGCGACCAGCCCGAGGTACGCAACCGGCTCAACGAGGTCATCGACTCCTCGGTCGGCGACGGCCTTGAGAAGCTGCTGGCCGAGCGGGCCCTCGCGCACCAGAAGCTTGCTGAGGCCGATGTCGCCGAATGGCGGCTGCGCATGGAGGAGGCCAAGGCTCGCCGCCTCCAACCGCACTACATCAAGGCGTTCTTCCTCACCGCCTTCAAGCTGCTCGGGGGCCGGATCTCCGAGCGTGAGCCGGGCCGGTACGAGATCACCCACGTCCCGGCCGACGTCCGCCACTTCGAGCAGCTCATCAAGATCGGTGCGCCGGTGGTTCACCGTTATGAGCGGGTCACCTTCGACAGGTCCCTCGTCCGCCAGGCGGGCGCGCCCCAAGCAGCGCTGCTCGCCCCGGGGCACCCGTTGCTCGACGCCGTGGTCTCGCTGATCGTCGACAGGTACGGCTCGCAGCTGAAGCAGGGCGTCATCCTGGTCAATCGGCGGGACGTCGGCGAAGAGCCGCGGTTGCTCGTCGCGGTCAGTCAGGAGATCGCCGACGGGCACGAAAAGCCGCGGATCATTAGCAAGTGCTTCGACTTCGTCGAGATCGGCCGTTCCGAAGCTCGCATGGCCGGAGCCGCCCCCTATCTCGACTACGCGCCGGCGACCGAGGAGGAGCGTGCCCTGGTCCAGCCCGTCCTGGAAGAGTCATGGCTGGCCAATGGCGTCGAGGACATTGCCATCGGCTGGGCTGTGCAAAACGGCCTGAGCGCACGCATCGCCGACCTGCAAGAACGCGTCATCCGCGAGACCGAGCGGACCCGACGCTTGGTACGGCAGCGACTCCTCCAGGAGATCAACTACTGGGACTCGCGCCATGCCGACCTCCTCGACGCCGAGCAGTCCGGCAAGTCGGTCAAGATGAAGTCCGAGTTCGCCGACCGCCAGGCTAGGAACCTGGAACAGCGGTTGGAACGGCGCATGGGTGAGCTCGACCGCGACGCCCGCCTCCAGGTTCGGCCGCCCCGGGTCGGCGGGGCCGCCCTGGTGATCCCGCAGGGATTGCTCGACCGATTGGCCGGGCTCCGAGATCAGCCGCCGGAGGCGTACGCCCGGGAGACCGAGGCCGTGGAACGCCGCGCGGTCGACCGGGTGCTACAAGAGGAGCGGAAGCTCGGCCGGATCCCGGAGGAGATGGCCCATAACAATCCCGGGTACGACATCCGGTCGCGTACCGTGGATGACCACTGGGTGTTCATCGAGGTCAAGGGGCGGATCACCGGAGCGGACAGCTTCCATGTCACCCGAACCGAGGTCCTTACCGGCAAGAATTCAGGGCAGAACTTCCGGCTGGCGCTGGTCAGCGTCCATCCGGGCGGGCCCGACAACGACGATGTCCGATATGTCGTCGATCCATTCAAGGACGTAGATTTCGGGAAGTTCGACGCCACCGAGCTCGGTGGCGACTGGAAGAAGACGTGGACGCGAGGAGGAGCCCCTCTATGAGCCAGGGAACCAATGATGGGTACAAGCGCAAACTCATCGACGTGACGTTGCCTCTTACACAGATCAGCACCGCCAGCGTAAAGGATAAGCGTCGGGCGGTGGGCACCATCAAGAATCTGCACAAATGGTTCGCTCCCATGCCGACTCCCGCTCTGCGCGCTCTGATCTTCGCGTCGCTGGTTGATGACCCGGGACCTGGAAAAGAACGCAACGACCTGATCGAGATCATTAAGGATCTTGTCCCCACCGACGGCACAGCGCCTCCAGAGGATGTGTTGCGCAAGGCGCGCAAGTTGATCGCGGCGTCGAACCCTGAGCTGCCTACCGTCATTGATCCTTTCGCGGGCGGCGGTTCGACCATCGTGGAGGCGCTCCGATTGGGGCTTCCGGTGGTGAGCTCAGACCTCAATCCTGTGGCGGCCTTGGTGACCCGCGCGCTCGGGGAGCTGCTTCCCGCCGTCGCGCTGACGCCCGCGCTATCCAAGAGTAACGATGCGACTCGGATGCGCGATCTGCCTTACGATGGCTTCGCCGACGATCTTCGCTACTACGGAACTGTCGTGCAAGAACGAGTCAAGGAGAAGGTTGGCCACTACTATCCGGTCCCTCCTGATGGCGCCCCCGTAGCTTGGCTCTGGGCAAGAACCGCGCCTTGCACGAATCCCATGTGCGCGGTTCAGGTCCCCCTGTTCGGGTCGCCATGGGTCAGTAAGCAGAAAGGGCGCGAAGCCACCGTCGAACCAGTCGTAAATGGAGATAAGGTTAAATTTATCGTCCATCAAGGCAAGAACGGCCCGGCTAAGGCGACCAAGGGCAGCGGGCGCGCTCAGTTCGCATGCCCGAAGTGCGGATCCCCTTTGAGCGAGAAGGAACTTCGCGCCGCTGGCATGACTGGCCAACTGGGACTGCAGCTGATGGCCTACTGTATGGATACGAAAAGCGGGCGAACGTTTGTTAGTCCGTCGGCCGAACTCTTGCCGCCAGCAAGTGTCGAAACGCCAGATGATCTCGATGAGATTGAGATCGGTAGTAACACACGGGACTTTCGGGCCAGCCTGTATGGCTTGCATCGTCATGTTGACCTCTACACACCGCGGCAACTTGCCGTGCTGACGGCATTCGCCGATGAGGTGGTAAAGGTCTACGACCAGGTCCTTGGAGACGGAGGTAGCATCGAGCAAGCCCGTGCGGTTACCACCCTCCTCGGCATATGTGTCAGCAAGATGTCTCTCACTAACTCCATGCTGGTTCGTTGGGCGACCCGACAAGGCCCCTCGTTTTGCATGCCAGCATTTGCGACACAAGCGATACCTATGCTCTGGGACTTCGCCGAGGCGTATCCCTTCGGGAAATCTATGGGGAGTTGGTCAACTCAGATCAACGCCGTGATTGCCGCCTTGCGTGCGCTTCCATATGATGCCCAGCCAGGAAAAGTTGTGCAGGTGGATGCCCGCCGAGCAGGCGAGCTCGTCGAGCCCGGGACGGCACTGATCGTGACAGATCCACCATACTTCGGACAGATTAACTATGCCGATCTGAGTGATTACTTTTACATCTGGCTCCGTCGTGCACTTCAAGCCGTTCACCCGGATCTATTTGGAACGATCGCCACGCCGAAAGCCGTTGAGCTGGTGGCGAACCCCGCCCGCCATGACGGTAGCAAGGAGAAGGCGCAACAGTATTTCATCGACGGCTTCACAGAGGTCTTCACGTCACTCCAGAGGGCATCTCGACCCGATCTGCCAATCGTCGTGGCATACGCTGCCAAGCAGGACGACGAGGAAGGTACTGGTGCTGTCTCCTCGGCATGGGTTTCACTCCTCCAAGCTGTGCTTGCTTCGGGTCTTGGCGTAGTTGGAACGATGCCCATCGAAGCGACCCACGACAGCCGTGCGATCGGCCAGGGGGCCAACGCCCTTGCCTCCTACATCATTCTGATATGCCGTCAACGGCAGGCCGAGGAGATCGCCGACAAGTCGGCCTTCCTGGCGGAGCTCCAGGAGGAGCTTCCAGAGGCGATTGAGGATCTGCGCAAGGGCGGCGTCTCGCCGCTCGACATGGGCCAGGCGGCGATCGGGCCCGGGATGCGAATCTTCTCGGGCTACAAGGAGGTCCTCCAGCCGGATGGCAAGCCGATGACCGTACGCGAGGCGCTTATCGAGATCGACAAGGCCGCGACCGCCATCATCGATGGCGAGGAGGCCGAGTTCGACGCACCCACCCGGTTCGCGCTGAAGTGGTTCCGCCAGTTCGCGTTCGATCGTGGTGCCTATGGGGATGCCGACGTTGTGCTCCGCCAGACCGGCACCGCCATCCGCGACCTCGTCGAGGCGGGGATCGTCAGCAACACCCCCCGGTCCACGGTCTGCCTGCTCGACTTCGATGATCTGCCAGCGAACTACGACCCAGTCAAGGACGATCGGATCTCACACTGGGAGGTCGCGATGCACCTGGCCAAGCGCTTCAATGAGCAGGGCATTGACGGCGCGGCCCGCCTGGTTGCCGGGGTGGGGAGCCGTACGGACGCCGCAATCAGCCTCGACCGAGTTAATCGGCTCGTCCATCGGCTCTTCAAGATTTCCGACCGGAAGTACCAGAAGACAGCCGCAATGTTCAACGCGCTCGGCACCGCTTGGCCGGACATCATGACGGCTGCCCAGAATGTCTCGCCTGAGCGATACGTTACGCGTGAGATCGATGATCTCTTCTCCTCCTTCGAAGAGGAGGCCGACGACGATGACGAGTGACAAGCAGCTGGGCGGGTGAACATGGGCGGCGAAGGGTTAGGCAAGAAAGACATGGCGCTATCGCATGCCCAGCGGGTGGGCAAGGGGTTCGAGATCCTCGCCGAGGGGCTGGAGCCGGTCGTCGATCGGCTTATGCAGGACGCTGCCCCCTCAGGCAAGGACTGGCTGGACCTGATTGCTGCTAATGAAGCCAGCAAGCACGGCGGCGGGATGAAGCTTGCCAAGCACGACCCGCAGCTCCAGCTGAAGGTCATCACCGACTATCGGAAGGTCTTCCACGATCTGATCGGCCACTCCGGCCAGCGTTACGCGAGCGAGCTGCGCGACGCCCGCAATGCCTGGGCACACAACGAGAAGCTCACCTACGACGACACTTACCGGATCCTTGACACGATGGAGCGGCTGCTCCGCGCCGTCGGCGCGACGACCGCCGCCGACCAGGTCCGTGAGCAGCGCGAGGAGCACCGCACTCAGATCGACAACAAGCGGGCGCTCGACCGCGCCCGCAAGAGCGCGTCCGCGTCCATCACCGTTTCGGCAGAGAAGCTCGGTAGCTGGCGCGAGGTTATGATCCCGCATGAGGACGTCCGCACCGGTAAGTACGCTCAGGCGGAGTTCGCCGCGGACCTCTATCACGTAGCGAACGGCAAGGCGAAGAGCTCTGAGTACGCCGACCCCATCCAGTTCTTCGAGCGCACCTACCTCACCGACGGCCTGAAGGAGCTGCTGTCCAACACCGCCCGCCGGATCGCCGGCGATGGCAACGCAGAGCCGGTCTTTAATCTGCAGACGAACTTCGGCGGCGGTAAGACCCACTCGATGCTCGCGGTCTGGCACCTCTACGCCCCCGGCTACAAGGCCATCGACTTCCCGCAGCCGGTGCAGGACATGCTGGGTGAGACCCCGATCGTCTCCGGCGTGCGCCGCGTCGCGATCGTCGGCAACCACATCGAGACGGCCAAGCCCTCCCACGAGGGCGGCCGTCCTGGGATCAACACGCTTTGGGGCGAGCTGGCCTGGCAGCTCGGCGGGCAGGACGCCTACGACATCGTCGCCGCGTCTGACCAGAATAGGGTCCCCTCCGGGGCGTCGCTCCGGCAGCTGCTAGAGGCGTACGCGCCATGCGTGATCCTCATCGACGAATGGGTGGCGTACGCGCGCCTGCTTCACGGCCGCGAGGACCTGCCCGGCGGCAACTTCGAGGGACAGTTCACCTTCGCCCAGACCCTCACCGAGCTCGCCAAGGCCATCCCGGGCGTCATGCTCATAGTTTCCGTGCCAGCCTCGCATGACCCGAAGGACCGCAACGCGAGGGGCAACGAGGCCGAGGTTGGTGGTGTCCGCGGCCAAGAGGCCCTGGAGCGGCTACAGAACGTCGTCGGCCGGCTTGGAAAGCACTGGCGACCGGCCACGCCGGACGAGTCGTTCGAAATCGTCCGGCGGCGGTTGTTTGAGGAGCCGACCTCCGCCGCGAAGAAGGAGCGCGACTTCATTGCCAAGGCGTTGGTGAAGTTCTACCGCGAGCACGGGGCTGAGTTCCCGAACGCGGTGCTCGACCCCAAGTACGAGGACGAGATCAAGGCGGCATACCCGATCCACCCCGAGTTGTTCCACCGGCTCTACGAAGACTGGTCGACGCTGGAGCGATTCCAGAAGACCCGCGGTGTTCTCCGGCTGATGAGCGCGGTGATCTACCGACTATGGCAGGCCGAGGACCCGGCTCCGTTGATCATGCCGGGGTCGCTGCCGCTCGGAGACGAGTGGGTGCTCGGCGAGGTCACCCACTACCTGTCCGACTCGTGGAAAGCGGTCATCGAGGCGGACGTCGACGCCCCGAGCTCCACGCCAGAGCGGGTGGACAAGAGCCGCGCCGTCTTCGCCCAGCGGCACATCACCCGTCGCTTGGCGCGGGCCGCATTCCTGGCCTCCGCCGCCCGCACCGGCGCACAGCAGAAGGGCGTCGAGCGAAAGCGGATCTGGCTCGGCACCGCCCTGCCCGGCGACATCGTAGGCAACTTCGCCTCGGCGATCCACCTGCTCAGCGAGCAGGCGCTCTACTTCTACGTGGACGGCAGTTCCTACTGGTTCGACACTCAGCAGTCGGTCAACCGGCTTGCCCGGGACCGTTCCGAGGAGTACCGCAGCCACCCCGAAGACGTATACGTGGAGATCGTTCGTCGCCTGAAGGAGCGCGACGCCGCGAGCAAGCACAGAGGGCTCTTCGGGAAGGTCTTCCCCGGACTGGAGCGGGGCGATATCCCCGAGACCAACGAGGTCGCTCTCTCCATCATTCACCCGCGCTATCACTTCTCTGCGCAGAACCAGGTCAGTCCGGCTCGAGACTTCGCCACTCAGGCGTTGGAGGCTCGTGGCGACACACCTCGGGTCAATCAGAACATGCTGGTCTTCGCTGCCGCGGACCGCGAGCTACTCGACTACCTGATGGACGCCACCCGCGACTACCTTGCGTGGGATTCCATCGTCAGCGACCGGGACCTGCCCCTCGTCCCTGACCAGGCCGCAATGGCGAAGAAGCGCCGCAAGACTGCCGACGACACAGTCTGGCTGCGACTCACCCAGGCGTACAACACGGTGATCTATCCGATCTGGGACGACAAGACCGGGCGCATCGGCTTGCGCTCGGTCACTCTCGACGACATGGGCGACGTCATCCCCGCTCGGGTGGAGACCAAGCTGCGTAACCTCGACCAGCTTCGCGCGGTCCAGGGCGCCCGGCTGATCCGCCATGATCTGGAGAAGAAGCTCTCCAAGGTCTGGGAGAAGGGGCACATCTCCCTTGGAGACCTGTGGCAGTACTACTGCCGCTTCCCCTACCTCAGCCGCTTGCGCAATCGGAAGGTCCTCGAAGAGGGGATCTTCCGGGTGCTCGAAGAGCTGACCGGCGATGTCGAGGGCTTCGCAGTCGCCGCCGGGTACGATGAGGAGGACGGCCGCTACATCGAGCTCGTCATCCCCGGCACCGGCGAATACTTCAGCCAACTGACCGACCGAAGCGTCTTGGTAGAACTCGGCCGTGCCAAGGCCCAGCGTGCCCGTGAAGAGCAGGAGCGCCAGCCCGCCCCGACGCCGGGCGGGGGCGCAGCGGACCTCACCGAGACAACGGGATCCGACCCCTTTGAGCAGCCGACGCCCGGCTCTGCGGGTCCAGGTCCGAAACCCACGGCATCGCCTGCCGTACGGAACACGAGGTTCTGGGGCTCGCTCAAGGTCAACCCGGAACGCTACTCTCGCGACCTCAACAACCTCGCGAAGGACCTCCTCGCCCTGCTCACTGCCCCCGACGGCGTCGAGCTCGAGGTGGAGGTTCAGATCACCGCGCGACGCACCGAAGGCTTCTCCGACGACACCGTCATGAAGGTGCTCGAGAACCTCGGCCACCTCAAGGTCGAGGGCAAGTTCGAAGACCGCTGACCGGGTACGGCCAGCGCCCACGCGGTGGCAGCCGTACCCATTTGATTCATCCACATCGCTCCTCCCAGACCAGGAACGAGGCAACACCCCCCATGCCTGTGGAGAAGACCGAGCGCTCCATCAAGATGCTGATCGACCAGATCTCCGCCGGGGAGATCAAGCTCCCGGAAATCCAGCGCGGCTACGTCTGGCAGCCCACACAGGTCGCGAAGTTGATCGACTCGCTCTACCGCGAGTATCCGTCGGGCTCACTGCTGCTGTGGAAGACGGGAGAGACGCCGCTGACACGCGAAGCGGCGATCGGGACCAGCCCCCAGGAATCGACGGTGCCTCCCCTCTACCTGCTGGATGGCCAGCAACGGCTCACCTCGCTCCACCGTGTCTTCAACAACCACGATGATGCCCAGATCGTCTTCGATATTGAAAACGAGACATTTCAGAACCAGAGCAGCTCGACCAAGAACGACTTCCGCTGGATCAAGGTCTACGACGTGCTCCGTGACGACGCCGACCTGTTCGAGATGCAGGGAAACCTGCTCGATGCCGGCGTGCAGGCATCGTCCAAGGAGCTTGGGCGGCGGCTGAGCAAGCTGGCGGCGATCAAGATTCGCATGTACTACATGGAACTGCTCGTCGGATTCGGCTACGACGAGATCGCGCAGATCTTCGTCCGCGTCAACAGCGGCCGGGCGCTCAAGACTACTGACCTGACGCTCGCCATGCTCTCTGCTCGCTGGCCGGGTATCCTGCAGAAACTTGAGGACGAGGCGGCGTACTGGACGCAGCGCCACTACCCGGACCTCGACGTCACATTCCTCACCCGCGCCCTGGCCGGGGCCGTCCTCGGCGGTGGGCTCTCCACATGGTCACATGGCCGCTTGGTCGCCGCGACCGACGATGTGCTGAACGCCGGGTGGAATACTGTTCAGCGCGGCCTGCGTCATCTGGTTCCTCTGCTCAAGGAGAACCTGAAGATCACTAGCAGCGCACTCATCCCGTCCCACATGGCGCTACTACCGCTGGTCATCTTTCTCGGCGAACGACCGGATGCGCCGCTCGACACAGAGACCCGAGACGGCATCCTTTACTGGTTCCTCCTGGCCAACCTGCGCAACCGCTACAGCAGTTCGACCGACACGATGCTTGGCCGTGACATCCCGACGGTGCGAGAGCCGGAGCCGATCAGGAAGCTGCTCGCAAACCTTGGCATCATTGGCGCCCGGATCGAGATCACCCCACAAGACCTAGCAGGCAAGACGCGGGAGAGCGCCTACTTCCCGCTGAGCTACCTAGTGGCAAAGAAGGCAGGCGCCCTCGACTGGTGGTTCGGCACCGAAATCTCAGCAATCGCTGAAGACCACATCAAGCTGGAGCACCACCACATCCACCCGCAGGCGACGCTCAAAAACCACCCGAAGAAGTACACCAAGGCGGAGATCAACGACCTTGCCAACCTGGCCTTCATCTCCGGAAAAGCCAATCGGAAGATCAGCGATCGTTCGCCGAGCGTCTACTTCGTCGACGATGGGCCGCCCCTAACCAAGGAGGAGTTGGCCGCCCACTTCGTCCCATACGACGAGCAGCTTCGCGACGCCGCAAGCTATCGCGAATTCCTGGCCGAACGCCGCCGTCTTCTCGCCACGGCCATGACCGAACTCCTTGACAGCTTCCGGCCAACCTGGCTCAACCAGGCCACTGCGCCGGCCGAGGTACAGCCGGGCTGCACTCTGGAGTTCGTTCTTTACCAGAGCCGCTGGGACGTCAGCAAGATCGTGGCGACCGCCAGAGTCAACGACGTGACATGGACTGGCTCCTTCAGCTTCGACGACCTGGTTGCCGTGATCGACGCCGCGAGCAACGGCCTCGACAGCGACCTCGAAGTCGCGGGCCAGACCGCTCCGGTCCACGTGGAGGGCGACACCCTGGAGATCGCTGTCGGCCCTTACCTTGTGTCGGGCACCCTCGAGGCCTGGCGCGACATGATGGCCCACGAGCAAGATCAGGCTCTGCCGCTCTCCCAGCTCCCTGACCTGGAAGAGACCCCTTGGAACGGCGAACTCATCGCCTTCCCCGTCACCGGCGTCGAGTAATCGGTATCAAAGGAGCTCCGTTGTTGACTCCTATGTCGGACGAGACCATGGCACGCTCCACGTGCGCCATTCATCTAATACAAGTCACCCAAGCCGAGATAGCGGCTTCCACGTTCCAGAGCGCTGCCGCAAATTCTGCGTAGTCCTATTTTAAGCAGTTGACGCTGCAGGCTTATTGTCACTGCGAGCGTCGATCAGTACAATCGATTCTTCTCTTTCAAGCCCAAGCTCGTGAAGGATCTTCTTCACACCGCGCTCCTGCTTCGCAGTATAGATAACGATCACCTTCACCGATGTCCGCGTCTTATTAGCAGCTTCATATATCTGCACCTGCTTCTGAAGGTTGCGCTTGAGTGCGGTGTTGCTCGCGAGCTTAAATTCTATCAGCGACTTATCGCCCGCTCCGTAACTGGCCTTGAAGTCCACTGGGCCGCGCCCATTGTTGACTTCACGATTGATGTCGAATTCACTACCACACCAAACCAGGCCGAAGGCCAGCTGTAGATCTTTTTCGTTGGAGAATGGTTTGCCGTTGCGATTGAACAGCCGGTACCCATCGTTATTTTCGATGTAAGCTTTGAAGTACTGCACGCGCTCCAAGCACTCCCGATAACTGCTCCATGGCTTCTGATAAAACTCGGTTTTGGAAGTTAGCTCCACGAGTGCCTGTTGAAGCTGCAACACTAGAGCTTGGTAGGCTTCTTTGACTTTTCTCGCACTGTCGGCCTCTGCTCGAGAGCCATTATCCTCTTGAAGCTTAATATAGAGGTCGACTAGTTCTGGAAACTTATTGATCGTTGCAGCAACAGCCTCGCGCTGCTTCTTGGCAGTTCGGTCCTCATCGCCGAGCATACGGGCGAAATACTGATTGATTCTAGATCGTTGCTCAATATTCGAAACGGCATCGGGAAGTAGCCGAAACTTGGATACCATATCACTGTAGTTTATCCAAGTATCATCTCGCGTAAGTAGATCAGTGGGAGTGAGTAGAACAAAATCATTGCGGAGGCGTGGCAGATAGTATCGTCCCGTGACCCATGTGCGCGTTTCATAGTTGAACCGTACACGGGAAACAGCGAAGACCTCACAATCTTTCTGGCTTAAGTATTTCCGTGCAAAGATCTGCGTGTATTCACACAGGAATGCCTTGATAAGATTGGCCGTAAAATCGCTGATATTGTCCTTACCAACGCCTGGACGGATCAAGCACAGCTTCTCCAAATGCGATCCGCGCGTGACCGTCTCCCGACCAAAATCGCGAAACATATCTCCCAACGCACCATGAAGCGCGACGGCGAACTCCTTTCCTAGCCCGGCACCACTATTACCAAACAATGTGAACCCGAGCCAATTCTGTTTAACCTCCTTGAACCGATACCATGCATCGATCGAACCAGCGTCGAGGTTGTGCGCTGCCTGATCTCGCAAGAAACGCAGGTAACGAAGAATCTCCTCATGGAGGTTCTGATATGTCGGATTCTCGCTATTAAATAGCAAAAATGGGTCAATAAAAAGCGGCAGGTCCGAGACAACGCTGATATCGAACGCGCCATACTGATCGAGCACATCGGAGTCGATATTGAAGTATTGGGAGAAGTAGAGAGGTAAGTCCATACCTCATTGAACCAGATCCTGACTCCTCTGGCTTGGAGATCCCGTTGTCCATGCAGGGATCGACCTAGTTGTGGACATTGCGGGTGGACACTCTCCGTAGGGAGTACTCATCACGACCATGGCGAACAGCGACTGATCGACGCAACTGCGCTCCAGAAGCAGCGGGGAAGAGCCTGTGCGTAACCTAGGGATCTGCAGTTACTGAACGCCGGCGGCGGTCGTGAGCGTTCACTCCCGGTGCCGTTGTGCTGGGCGAGGCGCATCAACGTTCAGCCAGCAGTGGGAGATGCGCGGGATGATCTTGAGGGCATCACGAGATGTGTGAGGCATTCCTGCAGCTCAGGTGCCACAAAGCAGTCGCACTGCCCTCGCTCTCCTAAAGCGGGTGCCGCAGTTCGAATCCTATTGGGGCACCATCGTCCAGCAGCCAGAGAGAGTTCCTGACCAGGATATGCGCCGGTTGAAGGGCTCTAGGTGGTCCGATGATGTACGGCTGCGGCTGAGATCGCGCCAATTGAGTGCGCACGACTCCTGGCATGCCAACCCATGCCACGGTTGGATGTACTGCACCGCCTCCCTCCGCGCGCGGCCTGTCGCCCCCATGGCGGGTCTCAACAGCCAGAGGCTGTCGTTCAGCAGGAGGTAGACGGGATAGTCGGCACTCGTGTCGCAGGACGGCCCGTACTCCCTTAAGCAGTTTCCAGGCTCGGCCTCGACGGGTTGTCGTGCCGCTGGGAATGTCCCAGGACGTACAGAAGAAGCCGCGAGTCGTACAGGCGCGCTCACCGCCCCTGCCCCAGCGCCAGATCTATGCGACCACTCGATCCAGTTCACCATCAGCCGCCAGTAGGGAGGCACTCTTCGACCTCGGCAAAGGCATACCGCTCTGGCCGGCTGCGTCCTATAGTCGCCGAGGTGAGCGATCTTCAGCCGGGTGTCTACCAGCATCTGATCACCCGCGAGATGGGCGCCTTGCTGCGTGCGGTGTCCGATCGCGACTTGATCGATCGCCGGTCCTTGGATCTCGCCGACTCTCACGAGACACTGGCCCGGCATCTGGCTGCCCTCACTCGCCGGGCGCTCCGCTCGGTGCGGGGTGAGAGCGACACGGTGCGGCTGGCGCGGCAGGTGGAGATCGTCAACCGGATCGCCGACTTGATCGGTGAACTGGTACCCGAGGCCGCTTCGCCCGAGGAACTCGTTGAAGCCGCAGATGAGTTGCTGGGCATCGCCAGGGGCCGAGACGCGGGCGGGCGCGTGCGCTTCCCAGCGCGGCCGGTGGTCCCTCTCACCGGAAGCGCATTGCTGGTCAACGGCCGCGGACAGCCGGAGATCGGCCATGAGCTCAAGCGGGAGCTGGCCTCCGCCGATCACGTCGACCTGCTGTGCGCGTTCGTGAAGTGGAACGGCGTACGCGTCCTCGCCGAGGAGATTTACGAATTCCTAAAGCGTGGCGGCAGGTTGCGCGTGGTCACCACCACGTACATCGGCGCCACCGACCGCCTTGCGCTGGACCGGCTGGCGGCCATGGGCGCCGAGATCCGCATCTCCTACGACACCCGGATGACCAGGCTGCACGCCAAGGCGTGGCTGTTTCACCGCGGCAACGGCCTGTCCACCGCCTACGTCGGCTCCTCCAACCTGTCGCGCACCGCTCTCAGTCACGGCCTTGAGTGGAACGTCCGCCTTGCCCAGGCCGAACAGCCGCACCTGATCGACACGTTCGCCGCCACTTTCGACGACTACTGGGGCGATCCGTCGTTCGAGCCCTACGACCCGGAGCATGACGCCGAGCGGCTGGACCGCGCCCTGTCCGCCGAACGTGGCGGCGGGCGGGCGGTCGTGCTCGACTTCGCGCACGTGGACGTCCGGCCGTACTCCTACCAGCGGGAAATCCTGGACGAGCTCGACGCCGAACGGCAGATCCACAACCGGTGGCACAACCTCGTCGTCATGGCCACAGGCACCGGCAAGACCGTCGTTGCCGCGCTCGATTACCGGCGGCTGCGCGCGGCCGGGCAGGCGGAGTCGGTGCTGTTCGTCGCTCACCGCAAAGAAATTCTGCGGCAGAGCCTGCTCACTTTCCGGCAGGTGATGCGAGATGAGACGTTCGGCGAGCTGTACGTGGACGGCGCCCGCCCCGAGCAGTGGCGGCATGTGTTCGCCTCGATCCAGAGCTTGGACGCCAACCCGCTCCTTGAGCCTGACCGCTACGACATGGTGATCGTGGACGAGTTCCACCACGCCGAGGCCGCCACGTACCGGAGACTGCTCACCGGAGTTCGGCCCAAGGTGCTCCTGGGCCTGACCGCCACGCCGGAACGCGCCGACGGGCAGGACATCAAGCACTGGTTCGGTGGCCGTATTGCCGCCGAACTCCGCCTGTGGGAGGCGCTGGAACGCGGACTGCTGGCCCCGTTCCAGTATTTCGGCGTCCACGACGGCACCGACCTGCGTCAGATCGGCTGGCGCCGAGGCCAGGGGTATGACGTGGGCCAGCTCTCCAACGTCTACACCGGCAACGACCGCCGCGCCGCCGTAGTCCTGGAGGCATTGCAACGCAAGATCGGCGACGTCGGGCGGATGCGCGCCCTCGGCTTCTGCGTGAGCATCGACCACGCCCGCTTCATGGCCGACCGCTTCACCCGAGCCGGGCTCCCCTCCGTCGCCGTCACCGCGCACAGCCTGCGTGACGAGCGTGACCAGGCACTACGTGACCTGCGAGACCGCAAGATCAACGCCGTGTTCACCGTCGACCTCTTCAACGAGGGCGTTGACGTCCCAGAGATCGACACCGTGCTGTTCCTGCGGCCTACCGACAGCGCCACCGTCTTCCTGCAGCAGCTCGGCCGTGGGCTACGGCTGGCCGAGGACAAGCCGTGCTTGACCGTGCTCGACTTCGTCGGCCACCAGCACAAACAGTTCCGCTTCGACCGGCGCTACCGAGCGCTCACCGGCGCCAGCCGTACCGGCATCGCCCGGGAAATCGAGCAGGGCTTCCCCACGCTGCCGGCAGGTTGCGTGATCGACCTGGACCGGGACGTACGCCGGCTCGTCCTCGACAATGTCCGGCAGGCCCTCAACCTCAGCTGGCGGGACCTGGCGCGAGAACTCCGCGACCTCGGAGACGTCAATCTGCCCACGTTCCTGCAGGAGACCGGGCTGGACGTCGAAGACCTCTACCGTCGCAGCCGCCAGGGCTGGGCCTCACTGCGGCACGCGGCCGGCTTCAGCAGCACGCCGGGTGACGAGGCGCTCGGACGGGCCTTCGGCCGGATGTTGCACATCGACGACGTCGAACGCCTGGCCTTCCTCACCGAGGTGCTGGCCGGAAAGGCTCCGCAATCGCCGCGCGAGCTACGCCTGATGGCGATGCTGGACGCGATGCTGTGGGGCGGCACCGAACCGATCTCCGGGATGGAGACCCGATTCGCCCGCCTCACGGGTGCTCGCGCGGATGAGCTGAAAGAGCTGGCGAACGTGCTCCGCTCCGGCCTGCGACACGTGGCCCCGCCGCTGGACCCCGTCGTGCCTCTGCACGTGCACGCCCGCTACAGCAAGAACGAGGTGCTGGCCGCCTTCGGCATCGACAAGCCCGCGCACATGCGGGAGGGCGTCAAATACGTGCAGGAGCACCGGGCGGACCTGTTCTTCGTCACCATCGACAAGGTGGAGGACCACTACTCCCCCACCACGCTGTACGCCGACCGGGCGATCAGCGAGGACCTGTTCCAGTGGGAATCGCAGAGCACCCTACGCTCGTCGGCCGCCACCGCCCGCCGCTACGTGACGGGCGAATCCACGATCCACCTCCTCATCAGGCAGTCCAAGCG
Organism: Nonomuraea sp. NPDC049725; assembly: GCF_040674795.1. Lineage (NCBI taxonomy): Bacteria > Bacillati > Actinomycetota > Actinomycetes > Streptosporangiales > Streptosporangiaceae > Nonomuraea > Nonomuraea sp. NPDC049725. The sequence continues at coordinate 30,832 of NZ_JBFANJ010000034.1, forward strand.
CGACGAAGGACTGGGCGCCCCGCCGTACACGTACGCGGGGCCGATGCGGTACGTGAGCCACGAGGGCGAGCGACCCGTCCGCTTCGTCTGGCGCCTGGACCACCGGCTCCCACCTGAGGTATTCCACTACGCCAAGGCAACCGCCGGCTGAGCCACCCGGTCCTCACCTCAGTCGCTCAGATCAGGCATAGAGCAGTCAGGCTGTCGCACATCGTGCCATCCCGCGAGAGACGGATTGCCTGCGAGGTAGGGGGGTACGGGCCAGGTCCGGATAACGGGCTGTCCTCGTTCGAGGTGAAGGACACCGCAATAGCTTTCGCCCATGACGAGGGCTGACTGTACGACTTCCTTCGGTTGACCTCGTAAGGTCGCGGTCCTTGAGCTCTCACGGTGGCCACAAGGCTGACGGGGCGCCTCACCGCAGCTCGTTACGGACCTTCTGGATGAAGTCCCACCATTCCCCAACCCGCCCGCCCGTGTAGCCATGACGCTGCAAGATCAGCTGTAGCGTCGTCTTCAACGGATGAGGTGACTGCATGATCGCCTCGTTCCGAAGCGCCAGGCGAGTCAGCTGCCCCTCTGTAGGCGGCT
>NZ_JBFANJ010000035.1:0-27935 GCF_040674795.1 Nonomuraea sp. NPDC049725
GCACTGGCCCTCGACGAGGCCGCCGCCCTCGTACGCGGTGCGCAGCAGATCGCCCAGCGTCATCCGGTCGACGCCGCGGCGGTGATGCTGCTGGCCACCCTCGGGCTGCGCGCCGCTGAGCTGGAGGGGCTGACGGCGGGGCGGATCGAGCGTTCGGCGGGGCACTGGGTGATCGCCTTCCGGCTCAAGGGCGGCCGGCAGGTCGTCGTGCCGCTGGCCGCCGAGGTGATGGAGCTGCTCCGGCCGCTGCTGGAGGGCCGCCGCACCGACCAGCTGCTCCTGCTACGCGCCGACGGCCGCAGCTTCGACCGCTGGCGGCAGCAGACCGCGCTGCGCCGCGCCGCCCGCGCCGCAGGGCTGGACCTCGCGAAGCTGACCCCGCACATGCTCCGCGCCACCGCCGCCACCCTGCTCCGGGCCGCGGGAGTCGCCGTCGAAGACGTCCAGGAACTGCTCGGACACGCCTCCCCGGTCACCACCCAGCGCTACGACCGCGGCCAGAGCGCACTGGACGGCCACGCCGCCTACCGGCTCACCGACCTGCTCACCGGACAACCCGCCACCGGTCCCGGCGAGGCCACCGAGGTCACGGTGGCCGTCGACGAGACGAACGGGGAGGATGCCACCGCGCACGCTCGCCGGCCCCGGCCTCCGCGCCATCGGGGAGCACAGCCACTGGCAGGAAAACGCCGCAAGACCGGCGACCCCACGCGACGTAAACGCTGAGCAGGCTGTGTCGGCCGACCGCGGCGCACTCCTGGCACGAGTCCTCTGCCCCGCCAAGGCCGGAACTCCTGCTATCCCGGCTCGACCCGAAACCCGGCCGCTGCCCGTCTTGGTGACCGAGATGTCACGAACGGGCACCGACAGTTTCGGCGTAGGGGATCAGCGTGCGACCTCCACTTCGCCGAGTCCGTCACGATGCCCCATCATCCAACCAACGAAGAGCGCTGACGACGCTGAACATCCCGCCGCATGGCCTGGTCACGTCCACGGACGTGGTCCTGCGTCCATTTCACGTCTGGTTCTGTCGATGACAGGTGACAGCGATCGTTTCCGCTGCAAGGTGATGTCGCTGGGAAGTAACAGCGCCCTGAGGGCTTGTGGTGGGAGCATTGATGCGCTTCGCGGGATGAGGTGGCGCTGGTGCAGCCCAAGTCCAAGGTCGAGTTGTATGCGGCGGTCCGCAGCGATTCTCGAGGCCGTGCTTCAACCCACCGACCAGGCGGTAGAGGGGAACGTTTGTCCAAGCCACCGGCGCGTACCGGCGGCGACAGTGGGCTCATGAACGTTTCCGACGGGCGGTCACGGCCGGTCGACCGCGCGCTCCACGACGTACGGGTGGGCTGAATGACAAGCAGGAATGCCATGCGGATTCTCATCTCCGGCGCCAGCATCGCCGGTCCGGTCCTGGCGTACTGGCTGACCAGGCACGGCTTCTCCGTCACCGTCGTCGAGCGCGCGCCGGCTTTGCGCAAGACCGGCGGCCACGCGGTCGACCTGTTCCGGCCCGCGATGAACATCTCGCAGCAGATGGGCCTGATCGCGCGCGTCGAGGAGCGGGCCACCGGCACCAACCGGATGACCATTCACCAGGAGGGCGCCCGGCGCCCTGTCCGGGTGAACCTGTCCAAGATCTTCAACGCCACCTCCGACCGGCACCTGGAGATCATGCGCGACGACCTGAGCGAGATCTACTATGACGCCACCCGCGACTACGTCGAGTACCTCTTCGGCGACTCGATCACCGCGATCTCGCCCGACGGCGAGGTACAGTTCGAGCGCGCCGCGCCGCGCCGCTTCAACATCGTCATCGGCGCGGACGGGCTGCACTCCAACGTGCGCCGCCTCGTCTTCGGCGAGGAGCCCCGCTTCGGCGCCTTCATCGGCGCCTACTTCGGGGTGCTGACCCTGCCTCACGCCTTCGGCCTCGACGGAGAGCTCCTCATGCACGTCGGCGTGGGCCGCACCGCCGGCATGTACGGCGCGCGACACCTCGACGAGGCACGGGCGTTGCTCCTGTTCCGTAGTGAACCCGAACTCGACTACCACCACCACGACGTGCCCCGGCAGAAGGAGCTGCTGCGCGGCGCGTTCGACGGCATGCACCCCGAGGTGGACCGCTGGCTGGACGAGCTGGACCGTACCCCGGCCTTCTACTTCGACTCGATCACCCAGGTCCGCATGGACACCTGGTCGCGCGGCCGGGTGACGCTCGTCGGCGACGCCGGCTACTGTCCCGGCCCGGCCGTCGGCGGCAGCACCAGCCTGGCCGTCGTCGGCGCCTACGTACTGGCCGGGGAACTGGCGCGAGCGGGCGGCGACCACCAGCGCGCCTTCCCCGCCTACGAGCACGCGATGGCCGGGCACGTGCGCGGCAGCCACGCGGCCGCGCTCAGCGCGGCCAAAACCCTGATCCCCGCCTCCCGCCTCGGCGTACGAGGACTGGCCCAGGGCGCCCGCCTGATCTCCGCCCTGCCCGCCCGGCCCCGGCGCGCACTTCTCCGCCTGGCCAGCAAGAGCGCACGCCTGCACAACGCCATGACCCTCGACGACTACTCGCCGTCGCTCGCCGCATCAGCAGGCCGGAGCGACCTCGCGGGCTGCTAGGACATGGAGTAGCCCGCCGCACGGCACCGGGCTGCCGTTGGACGACGACGCGGCGCCTGCTGGAAGGGTAGCTTTCGGCCCGGCGATCGCCGGGGAGGTTGAGCGGTTCGGTCAGCCGGTTGGACAGCACCGTGACCAGGGAGTCGAACAGGCCGCGGTAGCCGGCCAGCCTTGCGATGGAGGAAGTCTTCCCCGCTATCGGCGGCCGGCCGGGGCCGGTCGAGCGCATGGGCGGGAGCTGCCAGGCCAGGCCCTGGTCGATGAGGTTGAGCAGGACACGGCGGGCTGCCCGTGGCCTCATGCAGGCCGTCGAGGTCAGTCGATGCCGTCGATGATGCGGAAGTCGCGCTCGAAGCCGTCGGGGAGGGCCACCAGCGCCTTCTGGTACGCCTCACTCTCGTATGCCGCGACGGCCTGATCAAAGCTGTCGAACTCGATCAGAACGACGCGTTGCGCAATTCCGGCCTCGTGGGCGACGACTCGACCGCCCTGGGACGGGAGGAGGGATATGGTGCGCCCGCCTCCAGCCTGGACAGCCGGACCGGCCAGCTTGTCGTAGGCAGTCAGCCCCTCAGGGTCGGAAATAGCGGGGTAGACACTGACCCAGTAGCCCTTGGCCACGGAAACCTCCTGTGTTGGGCCGGACACGTCCGACTTCGCATTGACATGCAGATCGATCGATCCCGGCGATGGGTACTGCGGCCGGTTGAATCGTCATATGCGCAGGTTAGGGCTTGGTGCGCGGCCGAGGGAAAGACCGGTACGGGATAGACTCAGAACGAACCGTTATCAATCGGCGGGGAGGGCACGTGGCGCCGGATACGGTGAGCCTGCGCTACTTCCTGATACTGGCGCAGGAGCTGAACTTCACCCGCGCGGCCGCACGGATCGGTATCGCACAGCCCGCACTCAGCGCCCGGATGCGCCGGTTGGAGGCGGAACTCGGTACGGCCCTGCTGATCCGCAACACGCGTAGCGTCGCATTGACCACGGCCGGTGCGGCTTTGGCGGAGTCCGCACCGCCCGCGCTGGCGGCGCTGGACCGGGCATGGGACACCGCCCGGAGCGCGGCGGCCGGTGAGCTGGGCACGCTGCGCATCGGATACAGCCTCAGCGCCGGGGCCGAGACGGTACCGGCCCTGGTGGACAGGCTGGTTCGCGGCAACAGCGGGCTCGAGGTCGGCGCGGTACCGATGGCGACACCGGAGATCTCCCTCGCGGTCGCCGATGGCCGAATCGATGCCGGGATCACCCGTGGTGAACAGCCGGGCCGTGGCGTGCGCCGGTTCCTGCTGCGGCGTATGCGCGTCGGGGTCCAGCTGGCGCAGCACCATCCGCTGGCCGAACACCCGGAGATCGAGATCGCCGACGCGGCCGCGTATCCGCTGCGACTCCCGGATCGTGCGGCCAACCCCGTGGTCCACGATCAGCTGTCCGCACTGTTCCGAGACATCCGGCCACACCCTCGATTCCACACGCCCGCAGTCTCCTTCGACATGTCTCAGCGCGACCTGCTCGACGGGGTCACCCTCGCTCCGGCCGGAGAAGCCGCGGTCGCGGCAGCACCGCCCGGTCTCACCTGGCGACCGCTGCGGGGAGCGCCCAGCCTGACGATCCACCTGGTCCTCCCGCGCGAGCAATCGCCGCTGCACCGCCGCATCCGTGCCGTCGCCAAAACGCTGGCGCACGAGCTGCACTGGCTGCCGGACTGACGCGCACGAGGTCAAGCAAGACGGACGCCTGCGGTGGCGAGGCCGAAGACCTTGCGCCCGGCGGACTGGCTTAATGCCCGATCCGACCTCAGAACACCGGCGGATCAGCATCCGATGACGGCCCCGGGGTCGTGTCCGAGTCGTACACCGCGGCGACGTCCTCGCCCAGCCCGAGCTCTCGGCGGCTGGGCCACCGCTGCCTCCGGGACATCATCTAGCTAGATGTCGCGGCGGGACAGCAGCCGGCGGATGGTGGTCTTGGCGACCGCGCGGGTCCGTTCGCGCTTTCCTTGCGGCGTTCGGCGTCGGCCGAGGCTGGCTGGCGGGGCGGCCCAGTGCTTCGTGGTCTGGCACCGGAGCAGCCAGGAGGTGATGGCGCCGATCTCGGCGAGCAGCACGATGACGCGGTCGATGGCCGAGGCGTAGGCGGCGTGCGGGGTGGCGAGGAAGGCATTGGCGGCAACGTACAGGAGATTGTGGGGAGTAAGGGACGCGGCCCGACTTCGCGCCTCGCACGCTCGGGTCGTGGCCTTTCAGGCTGCTCTTACACAGGTACCGTAGAACGGTACCCATGAACGAGTCCGTGCCCGCGAAAGTCCTGGTCGTTGACGACGAGCCCAACATCCGGGAGCTGTTGTCCGAGGCGCTGAGTCTCAACGGTTTCGACGTGCGAACCGCGTCCAGTGGACGGGCGGCGCTGAAAGCGGTGGCGTCCGAGCGGCCCGACATCATCGTGCTGGACGTGATGCTGCCTGACCTGGACGGCTTCACGGTCGCTCGCAGGTTGCGGGAGGCGCAGGACAGTCCGTTGGTGCTCTTCCTCACCGCCAAGGATGCCGTGTCGGACCGGATTTCCGGCCTGACCGCGGGCGGGGACGACTACGTCACCAAGCCGTTCAGCTTGGAGGAGGTGGTTCTGCGGCTGCGGGCGATCCTGCGCAGGGTCCGGCCCGTGCCGGAAGAGGTCGACGACCGGGTTCTCCGCTATGCGGATCTGGAGCTCGACGAGGAGGCTCATCTGGTGCGGCGGGCGGGGCGGGCCATCCATCTTTCGCCGACGGAGTTCAGCCTCCTGCGCTATCTGATGATCAACGCCGAGCGGGTCGTCAGCAAGGGACAGATTCTGGAGCGGGTGTGGGACTTCGACATCGACGGTGACAGCCGGATCGTCGAGTCCTACATCAGCTACCTTCGGCGAAAGATCGACGCGGAAGGCCGGCCGTTGATCCACACGTTGCGTGGGCTGGGGTATCGCCTGCAGGATTCCTCATGAGGCTGGTTCGGCGTTCGTGGTCGCTGCGGCATCGGCTGCTGGCCGCCTTGCTGGGCCTGTGCGCTGCCGGTCTGGCCGTCTTCGCCGTGGCGGGTGTGCTGCTCCTGGATCGGGTGCTGCTGGCTCGGGTGGACACCCAGTTGACCGAACTGGTCCTCACCCTCACCCGCCGCCCTCCCCCCACGGCGCCGCCTCCTCGGCGTCTGGGGGACATGGAGCTGCCGACACAGTTCCGGATGACCTTCTACGACGCGTACGGAAGCGTGGTGCGGCAGATGCCGCCCGGCCTCTCCGACGGGCCCGCCCTGACGGCCCAGGAAGCCGCGGCGCTGCCGGCTCGTCCCGTCACGGTGGCCGGCAGGACCGGCTCGGAGGAGTGGCGTGTGCTCGTGGCGAGCGTGCCGGGCGGCGGGCGGGTGGCCGTGTCGATGTCGCTGGCGGCCAATCGGGAGACCGTGCGGCAGTTGCTGGTCATCGAGCTGGCCGCCGGCGTCCTGGTGCTGTCGCTGCTGGGCGCGGTCGCCTGGTTCGTGGTGCGGCTGGGCCTGCGTCCGCTGAACCGGATCGAGCGTACAGCGGAGGCGATCGCGGAGGGGGACACCGATCGCAGGGTCGACGACACCGATCCGCGCACCGAGACCGGCCGGCTGGGCCGGACCCTGAACGTGATGCTGGAGCGCCTGGCCCTCGCGCTGCGCGAGCGGGAGCAGTCCGAGCGGAGGCTGCGTCACTTCGTCGCCGACGCCTCGCACGAGCTGCGTACGCCGCTCACGTCCATCCGCGGCTTCGCCGAGCTGTACCACCACGGGCACCGGACACGGGACCCGGCGGCCGAGCGGCTCTTCGGCCGGATCGAGGGCGAGGCCGAACGGATGGGCGTACTGGTCGAGGACATGCTTCTGCTGGCCCGCCTGGATCAGGAACCCACGCTGGAACCCACTGTGGTGGACCTCCGGGTCCTCGCGGGTGATGTGGTGCACGCGGCCCAGGCCCGTGACCGCGAGCGCCCCATCCATCTGCACATCTCCGACGACCCGGTGCTCGTGCGCGGCGACGAACACCGCCTGCACCAGGTCATCGCCAACCTGGTGGAAAACGCGATCACCCACACGGCGGCGGGCACCGCGGTGCGCGTCGCGGTCAGGCGACGGACCGGCGGCGAGGCCGCACCCCACGGGGCCGTGCGTGCGGGATCAGGACCTGCCGCGGATACCGAAGCGGCCTTGGTCGAGGTGCGCGACGAGGGACAGGGCATCGCCCCCGACGATCTGCCCCATGTGTTCGACCGGTTCTATCGCGCGGACCCGAGCCGCTCGCGCGCGTACGGCGGCACCGGGCTGGGGCTGGCCATCGCCGCCGCGCTGGTGCAGGCGCACGCGGGCAGGATCGAGGCGCGCAGCGCGCCCGGCGCGGGAGCGACGTTCCGCGTCCTGTTGCCTTTGTATCGGTCTCAGGACGGCTGAGCCTGCCGCGAATTCGCATATCAGCCAGGCCATAACGGGCAGGGGATGGGAACAGATTGTTCATCTCTGATTGGCGGGCGATTCACACACTATTCCCAGCTTCGTGCTGTCAGATGTGCTCTGACACCGAAGGAGGGACATGCTGCGAAGATTCCGCAAGCGAGACGTCTTCCAAGGTCAGACCGGAGAATCCACCGCTTCGAGCGTCTTGCCGGAAGGCGATGCCGGCCATCGGCTGCGCGCCCCGAGCAAACTGCACGCGTTCAACCGGTACGAGATCAAATACCTGATCGACGCGGACCGGGTCGACGAACTGCGCGAGGAACTGGAGAACCGGCTCGACCGCGACCGGCACTGCCCGGACGAGGGCTACAACATCTGGAGCGTCTACTACGACACCCGGCAGCTGCGCTTCTACTGGGAGAAGATCGAGGGCCTGAAGTTCCGCAGGAAGCTGCGGGTGCGCCACTATGGCGACCGGTTCGCGGCGGCGCCGGACACCCCGGTGTTCGTCGAGATCAAGCAGCGCGTCAACCGGGTCACCCAGAAGCGCCGGGTACGCCTGCCGTACGCTGACGCGCTGCGGCTGTGCGACGGGCGGCAGATGGTCGACCACGAGCCGTCCCAGCGGGCCTTCCTGGAAGAGGTGCTCGACCTGGTCTCCCGGCTGGAGCTGCGCGCCACCGCGATGACCGGTTACACCCGCCACGCCTACATGGGGCGAGATGCCGACGTTGGGCTGCGCGTCACCTTCGACCGCCGCATCAGAGGCCGGGACCGTGACTTCCACTTCGGCGCCGACGCGGAGAACCGGCTCATCGTCCCCGCCCGCAAAGCGATCATGGAAGTCAAGGCGAACGAGCGGGTCCCGTACTGGCTCACCGACCTGACCGCCAAGCGGAGCCTGCAGGTGGTGCGGGTGTCCAAGTACTGCCAGAGCGTCGAGGCCTACGGGCTGGCTCCGCGCTCCGTCTTCCACATTCCCGGCAACGATCACATGCCCGACAACGATCATCTTCCCGGCCGCGAGCGGTCGATGGCTCACATGGAGGTCTGACCCCTGATGGACTTCTCCTTCCAGGATCTGTCCGGCACGTTCAGCGTGGCCGACATCGCGATCGCGATGTCGCTGTCGTTCGTGCTGAGCGCGATGATCGGCTGGGTGTACCGGGCGACGCACCGCAACGTCTCCTACAGCCAGTCGTACGTGCAGACGCTCGTCATCCTCGGCATGCTCATCTCGCTGATCATGCTCGTCGTCGGCTCGAACATCGCGCGGGCGTTCGCCCTGGTCGGCGCGCTGTCCGTGGTGCGGTTCCGTAACGCGATCAAGGAGACCCGCGACGTCGGGTTCATCTTCCTGGTCATGGGCGTCGGCATGGCCGTCGGCACTCGCTTCTACCTGCTCGCGATCGTCGCGGCGGTGGCGATCTCGCTGATCATCATGCTCATGCAGCGGTTCAACTGGTTCGCGCTCAACGTGCGCCGCCAGGTGGTCAAGGTGCAGGTGCCGGCCGACGAGGACTTCACCGCCACGGTCCAGGACGTGCTGGTGCGGCACACCGACGAGTTCGAACTGGTCAGCATGGAATCGATCCGCGGCGGCGCGCTCACCGAGCTCATGTACACCGTGAGGATCAAGAAGGGCAGTGAGCCCGCCGACCTCATCTCGGCTCTGCGCGAGCGCAACCACGGCCAGTCCGTCACCGTGCTCACCGGGTACGACCAGACCGACCTGTAGGCGGCCATGACCCATCCCACCAACCGGCGACGGCTACGCCACCGGATCCCGATCAAGCTCCGGCACAACTGGAAGCTCGTCGCGCTGTGCACCGCCTTCCTGGCCGCGTGCTGGGGCGTGTTCGGCAGCGGGACGATCCGCCCGTACGTGACCACCGCCCAGACCGCTTCGGCCGACACCGTCACGACGAACCTCACCGGGACCAAGGACCTGTTCGACACCACGGTCGGGCACGAGGTGAAGCTGACCTTCACCGACGCGGCGTACCAGGACATGCTGACCGAGTACTACGCCAGCGGCGAGAAGAAGTACGTCGAGGCGGATCTCACCATCGACGGGACCCGCATCCCCAGCGTAGGCGTCCGGCTCAAAGGCAACTCCACGCTCATGGGCCTGACCTGGAACGGCAAGTCCCGCAGCAGCGGCCGGGGCGGCCTCCCCGGCGGACGGCCGCCCGAGGGCTTCGAACCTCCCGAGGGTTTCCAGCCGCCGGACGGGTTTCAGCCGCCTGGCGGTGAGCAGCCGCAAGGAAACGGACAGCCGATGACGAACGGGCAGCCGGAAACGAACGGGCGGCCGGGCGGCGGGATGTTCGGCGCTCAGCTCAAGGCGGAGGAGCCCGAGAAGCTGCCCTGGCTGATCAGCTTCGACGAGTTCGTCGAGGGCCGCCGCTACCAGGGCCACGCGCAGGTGGCTGTGCGGCCCGCTGCGACGGGCTCGACGACGATGCTCAGCGAGGCGCTCGGCATCTCGGTCGTCGGCGCCGCCGGCGAGCCGACGCAGCGCTCCACGTACAGCTCCTTCAACGTGAACGGGCGTTCCTCCACGCCGCGCCTGCTGGTGGAGTACCTCGACGAGGGCTACGCCGAGGACCTGGGCGACGGCGTCCTGTACAAGTCGCTGGCCACCGGCTCCTTCACCTACAAGGGCGAGGACCAGACCGAATACGTCAACGACTTCAAGCAGATCAACAAGATCGGCGGCAAGGACCTTCAGCCTGTCATCGACCTGGTCAAATGGGTGAACGAAGCTTCCGACGCCGAGTTCACCGCCGGCCTCGCCGACCGGCTGGAGGTGGAGTCGTTCGCCCGCTATCTGGCCCTGCAGAACCTGATGGTCAACTTCGACGACATGGCCGGGCCGGGCAAGAACTATTACCTCTGGTACGACTCGGGCAGCAAGAAGTTCACCGTCATCACGTGGGACCTCAACCTCGCCTTCAACGGCGATGCCACGGCGGGCGTCCACGACAGCATCAGCATGGGATTCGGCCGTGGCCGCCCTCGCCAGAACGGCCAGCCCCCGCAGGGCGACCGGCCAAGGGGGGGCATGACCATGGGCCACCCGCTGAAGGAGAAGTTCCTCAAGAACGCCACCTTCAAGAAGGTCTACGAGGAGCAGTACAGAAACCTGTACAACAAACTCCTGGCCGATGGCAGCGCCTCCAAGCTGCTCGACAACCTGGTCAGTTCATACAAACTGAACAATGGAGCCGACACGGCCGCGATCGAAACCGAAGCGAACACACTGCGGACGTTCCTGCAGACGCGGACCGAGAGCCTGGGCTCGGACAAGGCGATCACCGGAACCTGATCGCCGGCGCTCCTCAAGGGCGCGGGGACAGCGTGCGGCCCCGCGCCCTCGGCACCGGAGTGAGGCTTCCCTTGCAGGTGATGCCACGCAGGTCAGTTCGGCCACCTCCGGTGCCGCTCCATCCATACGCAGCAGCGCAGCACCTGCTCATGTGCTGCCCGCAGCCCGACTTCCGCAGGCAGACTCCGAGCGGCCATCACCGCCGGCGTCACCGGACCCCCGCAGGGCCGAGGTCGGGCAGCGCAAAGGTGCAGGTGCCGATCACATTGCTGTGCCGGCGGCCGACGGCTGGATCGGTCATCCTTGCGCCTCGTAGGCCAGCCGCTCCCACTGCTTCCAATCCGCGAGCCGCCGTTCATGGATGGCGGTGACGATCCCCGGTGCGGCGGCCCCGAAGAGCACCCGCAGCGGCGGTTCAGTGGCATCCACCACTTCCAGCAGGGCTCGGGCTGCGGCGTCGGGGTGGCCCGGTGGCTGCACGTTGCGGCGTGCGGCGGCCGCCTCGCGTACGCCGTCGTACTCCGGCAGTGCCAGGGAGCGGCGGGCCGACGCGCCCGCCCAGTCGGTGGCGAACCCGCCCGGCTCGACCAGGGTGACCTTGACGCCGAAGGCGGCGACTTCGAGCGCGAGCGATTCACTGATCCCCTCAAGTGCCCACTTGGAGGCGTGGTACGCGCCCAGGTTCGTGAAGGCGCCCACGCCACCGATGGAGGAGATTTGCACGATGTGGCCACGTCCCTGAGCACGCATCAGCGGCACTGCCGCCTGAGTCACCCAGACCGCACCGAACAGGTTGGTCTCCATCTGATCGCGAAGGTCGTCTTCCGACAGCTCCTCCACCATGCCGAAGTGGCCGTATCCGGCGTTGTTGACGACCACGTCGAGCCGGCCGAACTCCGCGTGGGCGTGCCGGACCGCTTCGGTGACGCCGGCGCGGTCGGTCACGTCGAGCCGGAGCGGCAGCAGGTCCGCCTCGTACTCGGCCGCCAGGTCGTCGAGGGCCGCGAGGTTCCGCGCGGTCGCCACCACGCGGTCGCCGCGTTGCAGCGCCGCGGCGGTGAACGCGCGCCCGAAGCCTCGGGAAGCGCCGGTGATGAACCAGGTCTTACTCATCTTGCCGTCCTTCGGAGAGATGTCCGTCAGCGCTGCGCGGACGGACGGAGAACGATCTCGTTGACGTCAACGTCGGAGGGCTGGGCGAGGGCGTAGGCGATGGCGTTCGCGATGTCCTCGGAGCGGATCGAGGCGGCTCGGTACGTGCGCATGACCTCAGCGGCGAGCGGGTCGGTGATATGGTCGGCCAGCTCGGTGTCGACCACACCGGGGGAAACGGTGGTCACCCGGATGCCCGGCTCGGATTCCAGCCGCAGCCCCTCGGTGAGCGCCCACGCGGCGTACTTGGTCGCGGAGTAGATCGCGGAGGTCTCCACGACCTGGTGGGCGCCGATCGAGGCGACCGTGACGAAATGGCCGCTTCCCTGGCTGCGGAAGATCGGCAGGGCAGCGGCGATGCCGTGGAGAAGGCCGCGCACGTTGACGTTCAGCATCTGGTCCCACTCCTCGACCAGGAGTGCGTCCAACCGGGACAGGAGCATGACTCCGGCGTTCGCGACCAGCACATCGAGTCTGCCGTACGCGTTCACGACCTCCTCGACCACCTCGTGGAAGCCGGGACTGTCGGTGACGTCGAGCGGGCGGGCCTCGGCGGAGTGGCCGGCCGCGGACAGGCCGGCGGCGAGCGCCTTGATCCGGTCGGTGCGGCGGGCGGTGAGGACCACGTGGTGTCCGGCGGTCGCGAGTGTGCGGGCGGTGGCCGCGCCGATGCCGCTGCTCGCGCCGGTCACCAGTACGACCTTCTGTTCCGGTGTCTCTGTCATGCTTCGAGACTCGGGCAGTTCGCTTGTGCGCTACAGGCCGCCGTGTGCATGGGAGTACCGCACCCACCCTTGGCCGCCCGTTCCCTCCTACGCTGAACGTATGACCGAGCGGCATCTAGGTGACTTTTTGCGCGGCAGGCGGGCACGCGTACGCCCCGAAGACGCCGGCCTGCCCGCCGGGCCACGGCGGCGGGTGCCCGGGCTGCGGCGTGAGGAGGTCGCACTGCTGGCCGGTGTGAGCGCGGACTACTACGTGCGGCTGGAGCAGGGGCGGGAACGGAACCCGTCACCGCAGGTGCTGAACGCGCTGGCGACCGCACTCCGCCTCGACGGCGACGCCCACTCGCATCTCTTCCGGCTCGCCGGGCTGACCCCGCGGCCCGCGCGGTCCACCCCCGAGCGCGCGGATCCCGAGCTGCTGCAACTGCTGGACGGCTGGCCGGACAACCCGGCGCTGGTGCTCGGGCGAGCGTACGACGTGCTCGCCGGAAACCGGCTCGGCTACGCGCTCTTCGAAGAGTTCCGTGGCGGGGCGAACCTGCTGGACAAGCTGTTCCGCGATGCGGACGCGCGCTGGTTCTACAAGGACTGGGAGGCCGCCGCGGTCAACACCGTTGCCGGCTTCCGGCTGCTGTACGGTCAGGACCCGCACCATCCGCGCGTACGCGAGGTGCTCGGTTCGATGCTGGCGCACAGTCGCGAGTTCGCCGAACTGTGGCGGGCGAACGAGGCCCGGGGCAAACGCGCCGAGGTGAAGGCCTTTCGCCACCGCGACGTCGGCGAACTCACCCTGCGCATGCATGCCTTCGACGTACGGGCCGCACCGGGGCAGCAGCTCGTCGTCTACCACGCCGAGCCCGGCTCTGCGAGCGCGGACGCGCTCGCCCTGCTCGGCACCCTCGCCGCGACCGCCGACCAATAGGGGCGCCCCCGAACCAGGGCGAACCCGATCCGGAACCCCTGAAACGACAAGATCAACTTCAGTCCGGCTGTTTCAGGAACGGCCCACTCCGGAAGCCAGGGGCACTATGCCGCTCGCCGTGCCCGGCCGGGGGGGTCCGAAAAGGGTGCGGCTACTTTCACCGTCGCATCAACCGACGACACTCCCGCCCCGCCTTATCGTCGCATGGTTGCTCATGGAGAAGGAGAGCACCATGCACTGCGGGAGACGCCGCCCGAAATCCACCTACCCGGTAGGTAATCGACAGATAAGGGCGATTTGGGGCTGGATATCGGTCATGAACATGAAGCGGAACCTCAGCCTTGTCTTTATTACCGGCGTTCTCTCCTTCGGTGTCGTGGCCACTCCAGCTCAGGCTCAGAAACCGGTCCAGGCCCAGGAACCGGCGCAGCCGGTGATCGAAGGGCGGATGACCCCGCAGGCCAGTACCTTTATCAAGCGACAGACCACCTTCGGCGCCATGCTCACCGAGGACGGCTTCGACGAGCGGGTTGCGGCGTACGAGAAGATCTGGTCGCAGGTCGCCACGCTCTGGGAGGCGGCCAGCCCGATCGTGCAGGGCAGGGAGAACATCAAGAAGGCCATTTCCAACAGCCTCACGCTCCTCCCGTCCTTCAACATGCACCCGACTCGCATCGCCACCGGCGACAACACTGTCATGTACGGCGCCGCCAACCGGGTCGTGGTGCACGGCCACACCATCGACTACCCCGCCATCTACCGCGTCGTGGTGAACAAGGACGGCGACGTGGTGCAAGGACGGCGCTACTACGACAGGTTCACCTGGTTCAACCCGATCGCTCCCGAGGAACTGCGCCTGGAGGACATGTTCGGCGGTATCACCGACTCCGACGAACCCGCGTCCCCCAGGCCAGTGCACCTGAGCCAGCTGACCAAGAACCTTCTCGCCCGCGCCGCCGCCTGGAACGGCAAGAACGCCGAGGCGCTGGTGGACGGCGTCGGCGCGGCACCACTGTCAGGCATCGGCCTCGGCGAGCGCACGCTGCACACCCGATCTGCCCAGCTCGCCTACATCAACAAGCTGGTCGGCAAATTCGAGGACGACCAGGACGGCACCCCCGCCGGCAAGCTCGAACCAGGGCAGACAGTCCGCACCAAGAACGCCACCTATCAGGAGTGGTACGGCACGGTCCGCAGTCAGGGTCGTGACATCACCTACGGCATCATCGAGCGCTTCGGCCACCGGCACGGCAAGATCACCGACTGGAACCTGACGTTCGACACGCTGCCGCTCATCGCCGACCAGGAGAAAATCAGCAAACTGTACGGCCTGCTTGCGGTCAAGCAGTGACCCTAAGCTCACTGTCGAGATCGATCGGCTGACCGCCATGCGCCCGCCGGAAACCGCCGCGCCCGCCCGCACGACCGTGCAGGGGGCCTACTGGTGGATGCCGGGGGAGCGGCAGGAGCAGCAGCGTCTGTCGGTCAGTTCGGAGAGCACTCGGGGCTGATCCGGCTCGGAATGTCGGTGAGAAGTAACAGCACCCAGAGGCTCTACCAATCACCTGACGTGTTCATGCGATTTGCCGATAAAGGACATGCGGAGCCGGGGCGCGCCGGGCACATGGACTCTGGGCACGAACGCCTGCGACTCCCGGACGCCCGTGCCCTGCTCGCGTACCAGACGGGTCTTGACGTGAAGGCTGCGCGGCTGGCCAATGGCGGGAACTTGAATTGATCAATGCATTTGCCACACACCGTGGGATCGGGTGAAGTCACCCGCATCCAGCGCGTCCCGTGGGATGAAGATGTAGACCAGGCCGTTGTCGCCGAGTTGTGCGTCTGGCTCGGAGTCGATCTGGGCCAGGAGCTGCCATTGAGTGGGTGGCGTGCTCGGTTCGGCGGTTGCGCAGTGTCGCCACGGATCGTCCTGCAGGGGGTCGGCGTAGCCGAGCAGGCGGTGCCGGGGCCGGTCATCGTCATTCAACGGGGGATGAAACTCGTTGAGGAACTCGATGAACGCGGCGAATTCCTCGCTCGGGTGGGTCGGGTCATCGCCGGTGAGGTCCAAGCCGGTGAGGTCGTTGTAGAAGGGGCTTTCCAGCGGGGGCAGGGTGGGATCCACTACGGGGATCACCGCGCGGTGCGGAAGTGTCTCGGCTCCTGCGGGCGGTTCTGCGGCGATCAGGTCGCGGGCCTGGGGTGGTTGGGTCATGACCAGGACTCCCGGGCCGTGGGCCGTGTCATCCCAGGCGATGCCACTGCCCAGGTCGGCGAAGATCTGCAGCAGTCCGGCCGGGGGCAGCAATCGCTCGTCATCGCAGCGATTCGTCTCGGCCAGATCGAACTGCGCCAGGAGGGTCATGGGGTGGTTTCGGCGGTGTGGCCAGAGCGCGCCCGGCGGCAGGTCGGGGAGGCCGCCCAGATGGGTGCGGCCCGCGGTCACGCCGTCGCGGCGGGGAGCCAGGCCGATCCCGGGGCGGCGCAATGCCACCAGGGCGTCCGCGTGCTGGCCCAGCCTGAGGTCCTGGCACACGGCCCGGATCCAGTGCTCGTCGTTGGCGGAGTCGACCGCCGCAACCCAGGTTTGCAGGGTGCGAGGATCGGTGAACCGCTCAAGAAACTGAGGCGCGGCCTGTGCCTCATCGTCTTTCAGCGCAACCTGGGAAAACTCCAGCATGCCGGGCGTCATAGACCATCCGCCTGTCCGGCCGACGACACAGGCCAGCAGTGACGGCAGTGACTGAACCCACGCCTGGACATAGGCGTGGGTTCGCTCGGGAGTCTGCCCTGCCGGGACCAGTTGGACTGCCTGCTCTGCGGATTCGCCGGTGTCCTCGTTGTGCAGGCGCAACCTCACGCCGAGGGATCCGTCACTTGCGCGAACGAGGCCAGGCTCCGCAAGCTCCAGGCGTGCCTGCTCATGCTTGGCGGGCAAGCCTGTTCGTAACAGTGCTTCCAGCGCTTCCACGTTCACGTCCTGTTCGCGCACCGGGCCATCATGATCCGCAAAGTACCGGCCGCTCTGTTCGGCGGCAACGGCTCGGGTCGGCCGGTGGAGGAGCCGGGCCGGATCGTGTACCCGCCGCAGGCGTTCGCGCCGGCGCCGGGGCTGCGCTGGCCGGTCGCGGTCTGGCACGACCTCAGAGGCACCGAGGGCAAGGTGCTGGGCGAGGACTACGGCGGCAGCGCCTCTGACTGGCGGTATGCGCCTAGATCCACCGGCCGTCGTCGTGCAGGGCACGCCCGCTCGGGCATTGCCACCACGGTCACGGTGCCGTCGACGGCGCACACCGGCACCCGTGGCCCTGCGGCTGGTCGGGGTGCAGCCGGAGCGGTTCGGCTCGTACATGGTCTCGCGCAGGAAATGACCACTCCAAGATCGACGGAGGACTGCTGGACGATGCGATCGGAGCCGCCCACGCCTCGGAGTGCCTCGACGAGGAAGGCGGAGACTCCGGTGTCCCATCAACACGTTCCAGCCCGACGGGTCCGTGGTCGCCAAGGGCATCCTCAGCAGCGGTACCTCCGGTACGTTCGACTGCTGGCTGACGTTCACCGACATCACCACGGTCCGAGCGGCTTACGGTGCGACGTCATGAAACGCAGGCAAGGAAGGCAGACTCAATGGCCACGCGCAGGACCAGCATGGTGGGCAGAGCGCTCCCGGCGGCGTGCGTCGCGCTGGCCTTGGCGGGATGCAGCACATCGCAATGGCGAGACGTCAAGAATGTGACGCTGTCGCCCGATGGGCGGACGTTGACCGTGAAGGTCCTGTTCAGCCGCCCCCCATCGAACCCTGAGCCATGCGAGCGTGTGGCCGCCACTTCCATGGAGGAGACCGGGTCCACGGTTGTCATCGGTGTCCTCGTGGAGGAGGACATCTGCGATCGGCCATGGCCTTGGGAAGAGCCGACGTACAACATGTTGATGGGATACGCGCATCCAGTAGAACTCCGGCTGCAGGCGCCCCTGGGCAACCGGTCAGTGGTGAACACCGCGACCGGGAAACCTGTCCCGGTCAGCCTGCAGTCGAAGTAGCACGATGTTGCCCAAGTGGCCGGCCCGCCGATCCACTGGCCGCCTTCCCCGCCCACCACAGCGAGATCCGCCTCGGCTACGCCCGCGTCCCCACTGCCGGCAAGAGCCTCGAACGCCAACTCGACGCGCCCAATACCGCCGGGTGCCGGCGGGTCTTCGCCGGCAAGAACGCCGAACGCGGCGGAGGGTATGTCTAGATAACGGTGGTTCTCGCTCTTGATTAGTTATCGGGTGGGCGGTGGCTCCGCGGGTCCATTCATGGCGTTCAGGGCGTGTGCGATGAGGGTGTCGAGTTCGCGAGCGTCCGGCATGCCGAGGTCATAGAGCAGGCGGTAGTGCAGCGGGCCGTACAGCAGGTAGAGAGCGACATCCGGGTCGGCGTCGGGAGGGAGCTGCCCCTGCTGCTGGGCGCGGCGCAGCCGGTCTCTGAACAGTTCGAGCTGCGGTTCCAGCAGGAGCTCCGGAGTTGGCGGGCGACGTCGGGGTTCTGGAGCCCTTCGGCGATCACTCCGGCCAGGGGTGAGGTGCGGGGCGGGTGGATCGCGGCGATGAGGCCCTGCATCTGGGTGCGCAGGTCGGCGGCGAAGTCGCCGGTGTCAGGGTAGCCGGTGGTCTGCTCGGCGATCTCGATGAGCAACTCGATGGTCACCATGGCCTTGGAGGGCCACCAGCGGTAGATGGTGGGCTTGCCGACGCCGGCGCGGGAGGCGATGGCCTCGATGGTGACGTCCGCATACCCCTTCTCGGCGATGAGTTGGGCGGTGGAGTCCAGGATCGCGCGGCGGGCGCGGATGCTGCGCCGGGCCGGATCGGGCGGGGTGGGGGCGGGGCTGCAACTGCGGGTCAGCCTGGGGCTTCCCGACGGGCTGCACGCCGAGCTGGCCAAGGGCGGGCTCGATCTGGTCATCTCCGCGCAGCGTCCCCGCCGCCGGGGACTGCACGTCGAGCCGCTCACCGGCGAGGAGTTCGCGCTGGTCGCGGCTCCGCGGTGGATCATCGCCGACATAGATCACGCGCCGCTGGTCGCGTACGGGGAGAACCTCCCGATCCTGCGCCGCTACTGGCGCACCGTCTTCGAGGCACGGCTGACCCGGCCGCCCGCGGTGGTGGTGCCCGACCTGCGCGGCGTGCTCGCGATGGTGACGGCGGGGGCGGGGATCACCGTCCTGCCCACGTACCTGTGCGCCACCGAACTCGCCGACGGCCGGCTCCGCCTCCTGAACGCGCCGGAGCTGCCGCCGATCAACACGCTCTTCCTCGCCTCCCGAGCCGGGATCACTCACCTGGCCGCCGCCGCGGTCCGTGGTCGGCTCCTCCTTCAGGGACGGACCTGGACGTGAGCAGTCAGCGCGGTGCCGGCGGACCTTCTGAACAGGTAAGCCAAGATCGTCACAGGAGGGCCCTGGCGGTGTCAGCGGCGGGGTTGCCGAGCTCTTCGAGCAGGCGGATCGCCTCCTGGGCGTGAGTACGGGTCAGGGCGGTGTGGCCGAGTGCGTGACGGGCCTTGGCCAGGCCGAGGTGGCCGTGGGCGGCTTCGTGGGGATCGTCGATCTCCGTGGCCAGAGCGAGTGAGGCGTCGTGATCGATGAGGGCCTGATGGTGGTCGCCCATGGCTCGTGCGGCGGCGCCCAGGGCGTTCAGGGTCTCCGCCTGCAGGTGCGGGCCGAGGTCGCGGCTGATCGCGTAGGCGCGCTCGAAGGCGCGGCGAGCGGCGTCGTGCTCGCTCTGGTCGGTGTGGAGGTTGCCGAGGGCGAGCTGGGCGTTCCAGAGGCTTGCCTGGCTGCCGATCTCGTGGTTGAGCCGCTGGGCCTGCATCAGGTGGTCGCGGGCCAGGTCGGGCTTGCCCAGTTGCCTGTAGGTCTCGCCCATGTCGATCAGGAGGACCCCTGTGCCGACGCGGTTGTCCGCCTTCTGGAACAGTTCCAGTGCCTGTTGGTAGTGGTCGTGGGCGCCGTGGACGTCGCCTCGGCGTTCGAGCGAGTGGCCCAGGAAGTGATGTCCCACCGCTTCGCCCTCCGGGTCGCCGGCCGCCCGGCAGGTGCTGATCGCCTCGTGGGCGTACTGGACGGCCTGGGCCACGTTCCCCAGGGCGTGGTGAGTTCTGGCCAGGTCCGCGAGGGTGCGGCCCTCGCTCCACAGGTCGGCTGCCTGCCGTACCGCTGAAAGGGATTGCAGGTGGAGGGTGAGTGCGGCGCCGCGGCGGCCGCGTTCCTCCAGGAAGGGGAACAGGGTCGTGGACAGGAAGAAGGCCTGCGTGTGCCAGCCGTGTTCCGCCGCATGCGCGCCGACGGCCAGGAGGGCGGGCAGTTCGGTGTCCAGCCAGGCCGCGGCGTCGGCGCGGTCGGACAGGAGTGGGGTCTCCAGGCCCGGGGCGGGCTCGTGCGGAGCTGGGAGAACCCTGTCCGCGTACCTGAGGTCGGCGGCCAGGCCCGTCAGGTGGGTGTAGAAGGCGAAGAGCCTGGTCAGGGCGGCCTTTGCGGAGGCGTCCTGTTCCTCCAGAACGGCGGCTGACCTGGCGTGGTCGCGCAGGAGGTCGTGGAAGGTGTAGCGGCCTGGTTCCTGCTGGAGGAGCATGTGGGTGTCCAGCAGGTCTTCCAGGAGCGATTCGGCACGCGTAACGGTCAGGCCGGCGAGGGCGGCGGCCGCGTAGGCGTCGATGTCCTGGCCGGGGTGGAGACCGAGCAGGCGGAACATGCGCCGATGGTCGGCGCTCAGCTGCTCGTACGACAGCCCGAAAGCGGCCGCGACGCCCCGTTCCGCGGTGGCCAGTTCGGCCAGGCGGCGGCCCTGGTCGCGCAGCCGTACGGCGAGGTAGTCCACCGTCCACCGGGGACGGTGGCGCAGCCGCGCGGCGGCGATGCGCACGGCCAGCGGAAGGAACCCGCACAGGCTCAGGACCTCGGCGACGGCAGCGGGCTCCTCCCGCGCGCGCGGCCCGACGACGCCGGTGAACAGCTCGACCGCGTCACGCTCCGAGAGCACGTCGACGGAGATGGCGTGGGCGCCGTCCAAGTCGGTCAGCCTGCGCCGGCTGGTGATCACGGCCATGCTGCCCGAACCGCCGGGCAGCAGCGGCCTGACGTGCTGGGTGTCGGCGGCGTTGTCGATGACGACCAGGGCGCGCAGGCCCGACAGTTCGGCGCGCCACAGCGCGGCGCGTTCGGAGGTCCCTGGCGGTACGCGCTCGGCGGGGACGCCGAGCTGGCGCAGCAGGATCTCCAGCGCGTCGCCGGGATCGACGGGGTCCCGGCCTGCGGTGTGGGCCTGCAGGTCGACGAAGAGCGCGCCGTCGGGGAAGCGCTCGGCGAGCAGGTGTCCCGCGTGTACGGCCAGCGTGGTCTTGCCGATGCCCGCCATGCCGTCGATCGCGACCACGCTCACCCCGTCGGGCAGCATGGCGAGCCGCTCGAGCTCGGCTTCCCGGCCGGCGAAGTCGGGCACGTCGTACGGCAGGAAGTTCACCACCGCGGGCCGGTCGTCTCTCAGCACCGCTTCCTCGACGGCCGCGAACTCCCGGCTGGGGTCCAGGCCCTGCTGCGCGGCCAGCGTCGTGCGGTAGTCACGCGCGGCCGCCAGCGCCTCCGCCTGCCGTCCCGATCGGTGCAGCGCCAGCACGTACTGCCCGCGCAGGCGCTCCCGCAGCGGGTGGCCGGCCACTTCCGCGGCGAGCTCGTCCAGCAGCACGGCATACCGCCCGGCCTCCAGCTCCAGCTCCGCCAGCCGTTCCAGCGCCGTCAGCCGCTGCTCCTCCAGCAGGGCCCGGGTGGCGGGCACGAAGTCGGCCTGCACGTCGGCCAGCGCCTGCCCTCGCCAGAGCCCGAGCGCCTGGCGGATCTCCTCGCGGTCGCCCGCGGCCAGCCGCCTGAACTCGTGCACGTCCACCTGACCCGGCTCCGTCACCACGGCATAGCCGCCGGGACGCGTCTGCACGATGTTCTCGGCCTGCGCCGCGCGCAGCATCCGGCGTATCGCCATCACCGACGCCTGGACCTGCGCCTTGGCCGTCTCCGGTGGGGTCGGCCCCCACATCGCCTCGATCAGCCGGTCCGTGCTCACCGTGCTTCCCGCGTTCAGCAGAAGGTAGGCGAGCATCGCTCGATGCCGGGGCGCTCCGCCCAGCACGTGCCCGTCAGCGCTCACCTCCACTGTGCCCAGAAGCGAGAAGCGCATAGAGACCATATGGGCGAATGTATCAACGCCCTCGCTCAGTATTTCTCCAGGCCTCGGCACGTACAGGACAGGAGGACACATGAGCGGAGACGCACTGATCTCAGGTGCGGGTGTCGCGGGCATGTCGCTGGCGTACTGGCTGCACGGGCAGGGCTACGCGGTGACCGTGGTGGAGCGGGCCGCCGCGTTGCACGGCACCGGGTACGCGGTCGACTTCCGCGGGCAGGCGATCGGCGTCCTGGACGGCATGGGTCTGCTGTCGCAGATGCGCGATCACGCCACGGGACTGGGGGCGATCACGCTCGTCGACGGTGACGGGAAGTGGATCGGTGAGGTTCCCGGGGAGACGCTCGCCGGCGACCTGACGGTGCTCAAGCCCGATGTGACGCGCATCCTGCACAGCATCACCGCCGACGACGTCTCCTACGTCTTCAACGACTCGATCACCGCGATCGACCAGGGCGAGGACGGCGTCAGCGTCGAGTTCGAACGGGCAGCCGGGCGCAGGTTCGACCTGGTGGTCGGCGCCGACGGCGTCCACTCCGGCGTTCGCCGCCACGTCTTCGGTCCCGACCGCGACTTCGTCCAGCACCTGGGCATGTCGGGTGTCGGATTCACCACGGCCAACCGGCTGGGCCTCGACCACGAGGGCCTGCTGTACAGCGGGCCAGGCAGGGCCGTCCACGTGTTCAGCTGCGGCGACCCCGGCAGGATGACCGTGAGCCTGTCGTTCGCCACCGCTTCGGCCGACGTGGACAGGCTCGGCCGCGGCTCGAAGGAACGCCTGGTCCGCGAGCGCTTCGCCGGCGCGGGATGGCTGGTGCCACGGCTGCTGGAGGAGATGCGGCTGGCTCGCGACTTCTCCTTCTTCTCCGCCTGCCAGATCGTCATGGACCGTTGGTCACACGGCCGCGTCGTCCTCGTCGGCGACGCCGGCTACTGCGCGGCGCCGATGGCGGGCATGGGCGCCTCCCAGGCCCTGATCGGGGCCCGCCTGCTGGCGACCCGCCTGGTGGAGACGGACGGCGACCACACCGTCGCGTTCCCCGCCTACGAACGTGAACTATGCCCCTACGTCACCGAGAACCAGGCCAAGGGCGCAGAGGCGGCGAAGGCGTTCGGCTTCACCATCCGCCCGTCCCATTGATTTTCCGTAACGCATCGAAGGAGCACACCATCATGTCCATCACCCTTACCGAGCAGGACAAGAACACCCTGCGGATCGCCGCGTGGGGCGCCGTCTCGCTGATGTCCGCCGCCGGCGCCGCCGGCTCGGCGCACCAGGCCGGGACCGACGGTTCCCTCGCCCTGACCTCCGCGACAGGGCTGGTCGGGCACGTGCTCGCCAAGGCGCCCAAGGGTGTGAAGTACGGCAGGTCCGTGGCCGAGCTGGCCGATCAGGTGCTGCCGGCCCTGAACGCCTCCATGAGCCTGCTGAAGGAGCAGGCCGCGACAGAGGCCGGCAACTTCCGCCGCACCGTCCTCGTCGCCGTCGAGGCAGCCGCCCGCACCCACCAGGGCGAGCCCAGCCCCACCGTGGCAGAGATGGCCCGCAAGATCACCGCAGCTCTGGACACCGCTCCGGCCACGCCGCACGGGCAGGATCGCCCGGAGTTGCAGAAGCTCATCCAGGAGATGGTCGACTCCGGTTTCGTCGGAGTGACGCTGCGGGTGCGTGACGAGCAAGGCGAATGGGCCGGCAGCGCCGGGGCGGGCGAGCTCGCCGGGACCGAAGCGCCACCGATCGACGGGCATGTCCGGATCGGCAGCAACACCAAGACGTTCACCGCCACCGTGGTGCTGCGACTGGTGGCCGAGGGCAAGATCGCCCTGGACACCCCGGTGGACGACTATCTGCCCGAGTTCGGGCTGGACCGGCGGATCACCGTGCGGATGCTGCTGCAGCACACCAGCGGGGTGTTCAACTTCACCGGCGAGTACTTCGAGGACGGCACGTTCGTGGCGGGGATCCCCGCCACCCCCGCGGGCAAGGCGTGGGTGGACAACCGGTTCCACAGCTACCGGCCGGAGGAGCTCGTACGACTGGCGCTGACCAAGCCGGCGAGGTTCGAGCCGGGCACCGACTGGAGCTATTCCAACACCAACTATGTGCTGGCCAGGCTGCTGATCGAGAAGGTCACCGGCCGCTCGGTCGCCGAGGAGATGCGGCGCCTCGTCCTGGGGCCGCTCGGCCTGACGGGCACCGTCCAGCCGAACACCGAGCAGGAGATCCCCGCGCCGCACGCGCACGCCTACTACCGCTACGACGAGGACGGCCAGGCCCGGACGGTCGACGTCACCCGGCACAACCCCTCCTGGATCTCCAGCGGCGGCGACATGATCTCCACCACCCAGGACCTGCAGACGTTCGTCACCGCGCTGCTGGGCGGCAAGCTGCTGCCGGCCGAACTGCTGGCCGAGATGTGCACGCCGGAGTCCAAGGCCGGCTACGGCCTGGGCGTGTTCGTACAGGAGACGCCGGGCGGCGGCAAGGTCATCACGCACAACGGCGGCATGGCGGGCCACGCGGCCCTGATGTACAGCACACCTGACGGAGGCAGGACGTTGACCGCCGCGCTGAACTACGTGGACGACGCCGACATGTCCGTGGGCGCGGCATTCCAGCAGGCGACGCAGCGTCTGGTCGCCGAGGTGTTCGGCAGCGGCCAGGCCGGATCGGCTCAGTAGCCGGCGCCTCGATCACCCTGACCGCTGGTCTGCGCCAGCGGTCAGGGCCCCTCGACATCAGAACAAGGAGTCACCCCGATGAACACCATGACGGTCAGAGGCACCGTCGCCGACGGCTTCGAGAACGTCAGGGACGAGTTCGCCGCGGTCGTCACCGCCGAACCCGGGCTGGGCGCGCAGCTCGCCGTACGGCTGGCCGGCCGGCAGGTGGTGGACCTGTGGGCCGGGCCGGGAGTGAGCGGCGAATCCCTGTTCGCGCTGTACTCGTCCGGCAAGGGCGCGGCCTACCTGGTCGTCGCGCTGCTGGTCCAGGACGGCGTGCTGCACCTGGACCAGGCCGTGGCCACGCACTGGCCGGAGTTCGCCGCGGAGGGCAAGAGCGACCTCACCCTCCGAGACCTGCTCGGCCACCGTGCGGGGCTGATCGGCGTGGACGGCGGCTTCAGTGCGGCGGAGCTGGCCGACGACCGGCTGCTCGCCCTGCGGCTGGCCGCGCAGAGGCCCTACTGGCGGCCTGGGAGCGCGTACGGCTACCACGCCTTCGTGATCGGCGCGCTCATCGGCGAGGTGGTGCGCCGGGTGACCGGCCGGTCGATCCAGGAGATCTACACCGAGCGGGTGCGCACCCCGTACGACCTGGACTTCTACCTGGGGCTGCCCGAGGCTTTGGAGCCGCGTTACGTGCCGGTACGGCCGGCGCGAGACGACGGGCAGCGCGCTCCCGCGCCGGACAGCCTGACCGGGATCGCCTTCAACCTCAACGCCACCCCGCCGACCGACCTGGTGGAGTTCGCCAACACCCGGTCCGTGCGCGCGCTGGGCCCCACCTCCTCGGGGAGCGTCGGCAACGCCCGCGGCCTGGCCACGCTCTACGCCGCGGCCATCTCCGAGGTCGACGGCCGGCCGCCGTTGCTGACCCCTGGGACCCTGGCCGAGTTCACCGAACCACACTCGACCGGCGCCGACCTGGTCACCGGTGAGCCCGACCACTTCCTCCTGGGGTTCGAGGCCCAAGGGGTTCGCTATCCCCAGCTCGGCGCCGACGCGTTCGGGCACAGCGGCGCCGTGGGCGCCCAGTCGTTCGCCGACCCCCACCACGGGATCGCCTACAGCTACACCCGCAACCGCTTCGCCGCCGGCGGAGGTGGCGGCGCGCTGGAGAACCACCGGCTCATCGCCGCAGTGCTGCGCGCGATCGGCTGAGACCGGGACACCGGTGGCATCCAGGAGGCCCGTGCCCGCCGTGAGTCAGCCGATGAGGAAGGATGTCAGGCTGTGCTTGATCTCAATGCCTTGCGCGCTCCGCGTACCCGCGTCCCCGGACCCGACCTGCCGCACGTCAGCGACCTGAGCGGCCCCGGCAAGCTGAGGCTGCGCCACTACCGGCCGGCCGACGAGCCGCGGCCGATGATCGTGTTCCTGCACGGCGGCGCGTTCATCCTGGGCGACCTCGACAGCCACGATCGCACCTGCCGCCGGATCGCCGCCGCCTGCGACGTGGAGGTGCTGGCCGTCGACTATCGGCTCGCACCCGAGCACCCCTACCCGGCGGCGATCGACGACGCGGTCGAGGTGCTGCGCTGGGCGAAGCCGTGGGCCGTCGCCGGGGACAGCGCCGGCGGCTACCTGGCCACGATGGCCTGCCTGCGGCTGCGCGACGCCGGGGAGCCGCTGCCCGCCGCACAGGTGCTCATCTGTCCGAACACCGACCTCACGCTCGCGTCGGCGAGCGTCCGGGAGCAGGGCGGGTGGGGGCTCGACCCGGCGTTCCTGCACGAGGCGATCTCCTGCTGGACGCCCGACCCCGCCGACCCGGCCGCGAGCCCCTTGAGCGCGCCCAGCCTGTACGGCCTGCCGCCCGCCGTGGTGATCACCGCCGAGCGCGACCCCCTGCGTGACGAGGGCGAAGCCTATGCCGAGCGGCTGCGCGAGGCCGGTGTCGAGGTGACAAGCAGGCGGGAGGAGGGCCTGGAGCACGGATTCATCCAGAATCTCGACGAGGCGGCGATCGCCGCCACCGAGCGGATTTTTCAGGATGTTCAACGGCTTCTGCCCTGACCTTCGGCATCGCCATCGTCGAGGGGTAGGCGACGCTGACCCGGTCGGGCTCGCCCGGCTACATCGCCCCGGAGCGGCTCCGCGGTGGCGGCGCTGGTGACGGGCGGGGTTCTGCTGCGGGCGGCCCCGGGCGGTGCTGGAGGGCCCGGCGGCACGGCCGTCCTCAGTACGTCCGCCGGTGGGACGCCGTCCGCGTCGCCTGGCAGGGGGACGGCGGGCGCTGTGGTGCAGGTGGATCCGTGCAGGTCGACTATCGGGTGGCGGGCAGGTCGGCGGTCACGGACCAGGTGCGGGAGCAGGCGGAGCGCGTCACCCGGTACGCCCTGGGCAACCTGCCGTGACCGCCGGACCCCGGGTCAGGTCATGTCGCGCCGGTCGCGCAGGATGTCGACGCCGTCGCCGTCAAGTTCGTCGCAGAACACCGAGCGTCCGGTCGTGGCCATCACCAGCGCCAGCGTGGTGCCGGACACCAGCGGGCCGGAGCCCGTGGCGAAAGGGCCGTCGGTGGCGACGAGCCGCAGGCCGGTGATCCGTCTCTTGGCGGCGACGACCAGGTCCGAGCCCTGGTAGTACTCGGCCACCCGGGTGAGGGTCTCGATCGGGTAGTCATGGCGAATGCCCAGCGGCCGCCGGATGTCCTCGGCATGCACGACCGTTTCGCCCAGCATCGCGATGACCGGGAGAGGCGGCTTGGTGGTGCTCGTGATGACGCGGCGGAACCTGTCATGCGTCTCGGCCGTGGTCGCGCCCAACTGCTCGGCCAGCCGCATGGCGACCTGCTTGTCGAAGTCGAACCGGTAGCGGATCACCCCCGCCAGCCACCGCACGCCGTTGAGGCTCGCCCCTGCGGTGAGGTGCGCCAGCACCTCCCGCACCGTCAACCCGGCACACAACGACGGCGTCGCCCACTGCTCGTCGGTCAGACCCGCCAGGTCGCCCGCCAGAGCCGCTCGCTCGGCACGCACCAGCGGCCAGAGGTCAGCCGCGCGGCTGCCGCGTGCTTCCGGTGCCGGATCGGTCATGTCGGACGGCCTTTTCTCGTCAGTCACAGGAGTCCTCGCGTCAGGTCGGTCAGGAAGGTCGAAGGTGGAGACTTCCGCCAGGGCGCGAAATCATCGGTGACTTGCCGGTACGGGGCCACGGCCGCGCTATGTGCTCACCAGCAGCGGAGGTTCCAGGTGCCGGAGGAAATCATATCGACGGCGACCGACACGTGGCCGGCGGACTTCTGCAGGACGATGACGCTCAGTTCGGAGAAGTGCGTGTCAGCCCGCATGAAGGGAGCCGCCTCGTAGTAGCGCTTGATCTCCTCGGGTGGGCGTTCGGTGCGGAGGTTGAACGTGAAGCCGACCCAGCAGTCGCCGGAGTCCCCGATCAGGGGCTCCTGAGGTTCGGACCCGGCGAACGTCGTGCCCGGCGGCATCGGATGTTCGAGGGCTCGCTCCTCGAAGCTCGCCAAGCGGTGATCGGTGATCCACTGGGGGACCGCCACGACGGCGTACAGCAGGAGGAAGGGCGCGGCGCCGATGGCCGCCCCGATGAGCACCCATTTCAGAACGGATGGCCGGGAGGTCTTACCCGTAGGTCGCACTCGCCAATGGTCACACAGGAGCCGCAGGCCCGTGCTCGGTTCATTTCCGCGGGCGTTCGCTCGGGATCGATAATGGGCCGATGGCCTGGATCGGTGGATTGTCCGGTCGGCGGGGCGACGGCGTGATCGCGGCGGTCACCACCGCGGCCACCCTCGGCCCGCTGCTGGTGTCCGGCCCGAAGGCGTGGTGGATCGT
>NZ_JBFANJ010000036.1:0-19742 GCF_040674795.1 Nonomuraea sp. NPDC049725
CGAGGTGTTGCATGAAAAACTTCATGCACTGGCTTTTGACACACTGTTGAGTTCTCAAGAAACGGACGCTTGCTCCCCAGTCCTGCGAGAGGCGCGATCTCGTCTTTCGCAATCCTATCAGGCCGCTCGATCGGCTGTCAAATCCGAGAATTTGTTTCCGATCGCTCAACCCGCTTAGGATTGCGCGCCCCGTCTCCGAGGCAACCCTCGTAACTTACCGTGGCATCCGGTTCCTGTCGAATCAACCGATTTTTCGCGGTGATCCAACAGACACCCGAGACGACTCGTGCCATGACGCGCAAGAGCGCCCACAGCCGAGTGGTTCGTTCTCAAGGGGCTGCCCTGGGGCCCGTCCGCCGTGTCAGGCGTCCGGCTCGCTCCCGGGGCGAGGTCAAACATTAGGTCGCGATTCGCCGGACGTCAAATCACACGCCGCTCACAGTTCGGACGAAGCCCGGCGGATCGCTTCGCCGCACCGCGCGAGCAGGGCGCGGAGGGTGTCGCGCTCCGCGTCGTCGAGCTCGTCGGCGATCGCGCGCTCGATGACGACGGCGCGGGCGTCGGCCGTCTCCAGCGCGACGCGCCCCGGCTCGGTCAGCCGGGTCTCCAGCACGTTGCGGTGCCAGGGGTGCGGGGTGCGCTCGACCAGGCCGCGCTCCTCGAGGTTCTTGAGCACGACGGTCATCGCCTGCGGGGTGACCAAGCATGCCCTGGCCAGCGCGGCGCCCGAGATGCCGGGGTTGCCGGCCAGCGCGAACAGCGCCGCGTACTGCGGGACCGTCAGGCCCGCCGCCCGGACCGCGACCTGCTTGGCCGCGATCAGCTCCTGCTCGGCCCGCTTGATGTCGAGGCCGAGCCGCTCCTGCGCGGGCATGTCCACCATGACGGCAAGCGTACAAGGCTTCGAGTCTTGATAATCATCAAAGCTTTGATATCGTCCCCTGCGCCAGCCATCACGAAGGAGATCGCAACGTGATTCCCGAGAGCCACCTCGACCTGCTGACCCGCCCGCTGTTCGCGCACCTGGCGACCATCGGGCCCGGCGGCGCGCCGCAGGTGAACCCGGTCTGGACGGTGTGGGACGGCGAGCACCTGCGCTTCACGACCACCACCGACCGCCGCAAGTGCCGCAACGTCGCCGACCACCCGGAGGTGGCCGTCTCCGTCAACGACCCCGACCAGCCGTACCGCTATCTGGAGATCCGCGGCGTGGTCGAGCGCGTCGAGCCCGACCCGTCCGGCGACTTCTTCGACGTCCTGGCCACCCGCTACGGCCTGCCGTACGAGCGGCCGGTCGGCGACGCCGCCCGCCGCGTCGTGATCGTCGTCCGCCCCACGCACACGACCAGCCAGTAGCGCCGGGGCGCCCGCGGTCAGCGGGCGACGCTCGCGCGCACCTGCCCGGCGGAGACGAACAGCTCGGCCGCCATCCCCGCCTGCCGCGCCGCCACCACGTTCGCCTCGTTGTCGTCGAAGAACAGCACGTCGCCCGGGGCGACCCCGTGCCGGGAGGCGCAGATCTCGTACGCGCGCGGGTCGGGCTTGGCCACGCCGATCCGGCAGGAGTAGGTGAGCGCGTCGAAGCGGCCCAGCCAGTCGCCGTGCCGCTCCTCCCAGACGGGCACCAGGTCCTCGATGATGTTCGACAGCAGCCCGAGCCGGCGTCCGCTGTCGGCCAGCTCGTGCACGAGGGCCACCATCTCGGGGTCGACGTGGGACCAGCTCTCCAGGTCGGCCTCGGTCAGCGCCGCCACGTCGGCGAACCGCGCGCCGAGCCGCTCGGCGACGGCCGCCCAGTAGAGGTCGCTCGGCTGCCCGGCGTCGTAGGGCGGCCGGCAGGCCCAGTACGCCTCCCAGAATCGTTCCGCCGACACCCCGGCCAGGTCGACGAGCTGCTGTCTGGCCTCGTCGGTCTGCGTCCTGGCGATGACACCGTACAAATCGAAAACGATCACTTCGGGCATGCTTCCGAGCTTATGCGCGTATCCTGCCCCGGTGACCAGTGCCGCCACACTAGCCCCGCCCACCACTCCGGAACCCCATACGCGCGGGCACGCGAGCGCGTGGCTGTCGGGGGCGGCGGCGGGAGCCGTCGCGTTCAGCGGGACGGGCGCGGCGACGCTGAACGGCGACGAGCTGGCCACGATCAGTGCCGCGTCCCGTTCGCTCGCCGGGCTGTGGGAGCTGGCCCAGCACATCGACGGGCACTTCCTGCCTTACTACGTGTTCATGCACTTCTGGGCCAAGGCGGGCACGGCCGAGCTGTGGCTGCGGCTGCCGTCGGCGCTGGCGATCGCGGTGGCGGCGGGGCTGCTGGTCGCGCTGGGCAGGCGGCTGCACAGCACGCGGGCGGGGGTGACGGCGGCGGCGGTCTTCGCGGTGCTGCCGTCGGTGTCCTACTACGGGGCGTTCGCCCGCTCCTACGCGTTCGCCGCCGCGGCAGTCGTGCTGTCGTTCTGGGCGCTGCACCGGGCGGCCGAGCGGCCGGAGGCGGCCCGCCGGTGGGTGGTGTACGGGGTGAGCGTGGCGCTGGTGTGCTGCACGCACCTGTTCGCCGTGCTGGTGCTGCCCGCGCAGCTCGTGGCGGCCGTCGCGCTGCTGTCGCGGCGGGACCTGCTGCTGCGGACGCTGCCCGCGCTGGCCGCCGGCGGCGTGCCGGCCGTGGTGCTCGGCCTGGTGGGCTACGGCGAGCGGCACGCGATCAGCTGGATCCCGCAGCGAGGTCCCGAGGTGCTGCTGAAGTTCCCGAAGATGGCGGCGGGCGCGGCCGAGGCGGGCCTGCCGCTGTTCGCGGTG
The DNA here is from genome assembly GCF_040674795.1 of Nonomuraea sp. NPDC049725. Lineage (NCBI taxonomy): Bacteria > Bacillati > Actinomycetota > Actinomycetes > Streptosporangiales > Streptosporangiaceae > Nonomuraea > Nonomuraea sp. NPDC049725. The sequence continues at coordinate 2,797 of NZ_JBFANJ010000036.1, forward strand.
GCGCTGGCGGGCGCGGGACTGCTGTGGTGGTCGGCGCGCACCCGGCCCGGGGGCCGGGTGTGGGCGGCGACGCTGCTCGGGTGGCTGGTCCTGCCGCCGCTGCTGCTGCTCGCGGTCTCCCACCTGGTGACACCTGTGTACGTGGACCGCTACCTTTTCGTCACCGCTCCGGCGCTGGCGCTGCTGGCCGGGCTGGCGGCGGCGAGTGTGCCGAGGATGGCCGTGGCCGCGTGCTGCGCGCTGGTGGCGGTGACGGTGGCGGCCGGGTTCGCCCAGCACGTCGAGGTGCGCGAGCCGAACGGCCGGTTCGAGGACGTCCCGTGGGCGCTGCGCAGGATGGACGTGCGGCCGGGCGACGCGATCGTCTACGGCCAGAGCTCGGTCAGGGCCGGGTTCGACTACTACGGCGCCGGGGCGACGCCGGACGACGTGCTCAGGATCGGCACCGCCCCGGACCCCGACGGGTTCGGCTTCCCCGAGCGCGACGACGTCGCCGAGGCGCTGACCGGGCGGGAGCGGGTGTGGGTCGTGTGGCGCGGCGCCAAGTCGAGCGGCGCCCGGCTGCCCCGGGTCGAGGCGGTGCGCGAGGCCGGGTTCGAGCAGAAGTCGGCCTGGCACTCGGCCGACCTGCCGGGACTCACGGTCGCGCTCTACACCGCCCCGTGAACGACCGGAGGCGGGCCCCCGGAACGAGAGCCCGCCTCCGCCTGATCCTGTGGGCCGTCAGCCGACCTCAACGCCGCCGATCGACTTCTTGCCGCGCCGCAGCACCAGGTAGCGCCCGTGCAGCAGGTCGTCGCCCGACGGGACGTAGGACTCGTCGGTGATCTTGACGTTGTTGAGGTAGGCGCCGCCCTCCTTGACCGCGCGCCGCGCCGCCGACTTGGACTCGACCAGGCCGCTGTCGGCCAGCAGGTCGACCAGCGTCGCGCCCAGCGCCGGCACGGTGGCCTTCGGCACCTCGGCCAGCGCGGCGCCGAGCGTCGCGGCCGGCAGCTCCTCCAGCGCGCCCTGGCCGAACAGCGCCTTGGACGCGGCGACCACGGCCGCCAGCTCCTGCTTGCCGTGCAGCAGCTCGGTGAGCTCCTCGGCCAGCGTGCGCTGCGCCTCGCGGGCGAAGGGCCGCTCGGCGACCGCCTTCTCCAGCTCCTCGATCTCCTCCCGGCCGCGGAACGTGAACACCTTGAGGTAGTGGATCACGTCACGGTCGTCGGAGTTGAGGAAGTACTGGTAGAAGGCGTACGGGGAGGTCATCTCCGGGTCGAGCCAGAGGGCCCCGCCCGCGGTCTTGCCGAACTTGGTGCCGTCGGCCTTGGTGATGAGCGGCAGCGTGAGCGCGTGCACGTGCGCGCCCTCGATGCGGCGCACCAGGTCGGCGCCCGCGGTGATGTTGCCCCACTGGTCGCTGCCGCCGATCTGCAGCGTGCAGCCGTAGCGCCGGAACAGCTCCAGGTAGTCGTTGGACTGCAGGATCTGGTAGCTGAACTCGGTGTAGCTCAGCCCCTCACCGGCCAGCCGGGCCGACACCGACTCGCGGGCGAGCATCCGGTTGACCGGGAAGTGCTTGCCGATGTCGCGCAGGAAGTCGATGGCCGACAGCTCGCCGGTCCAGTCGAGGTTGCTCACCATGAGGGCGGCGTTGGGCACCTCGCCGAAGTCGAGGAACCGGCCCACCTGGCCGCGCAGCCGCTCCACCCACTGGGCCACGACGTCGCCGGAGTTGAGCGAACGCTCGGTGTTGCGGCCGCTCGGGTCGCCGATCAGCCCGGTCGCGCCGCCGACGAGCCCGATCGGCCGGTGGCCGGCGAGCTGGAAGCGCCGCAGCGTGAGCAGCGGGACGAAGTGACCGACGTGCAGGGAGGCGGCGGTCGGGTCGAAGCCCGCATAGACCGTGATCGGCCCCTTGGCCATGGACGCGCGCAGGGCGTCGAGGTCGGTTGACTGCGCGATCAGGCCTCGCCAGGCGAGGTCGTCGAGGATGTCGGTCACGGTGCTGGCTTTCCGGTAGGTGTCGGGTGGTTACAGCGTGCCCGATCGCGTGGAGTGACCGCTACTTGGATAGTCTCGGTCCCCATGTGGAGGGTCCGTCGCGAGCTGGCCGTTTTCAAGATCTTAGGGGCTCTGGCGTGCGCCGGGCTCGCCGTCTACTGGTATCTCGGCGGCGACCTGCGCGGGGTGATCCTGGCCGTGCCCGCCGCCGTGCTGGTGGGCGCGATGGGCCTGCGTGACGTGCTGGTGCCGGTGCGGCTGGCGGCCGACGAGAGCGGCATCACCGTGACGCACGGCTTCGCCGGCCGGCGGCACGTGCCGTGGGAGGACGTCCAGGACGTCAAGGTCGACGTGCGGACGCGGTTCGGGCTGCGCAGCGAGATGCTGGAGATCGACACCGGCGACCATCTGCACATCTTCAGCCCTCACGAGCTGGGCGCCTCGCCCACGGAGGTGGCCGCGGCGTTGCGCCGCCGCGGCACGTGAGCCCGGTACGGCGAGACGGTCGGGTCGGCGTCGATCCAGAACCGCCACGGCGTGTCCTTGGCCGTCGAGATCCCGGTCCGGGGGCCTGACCGGATCCGCGCGCGGGCGGGCGGGCGGCCTTCGAGCACGGCCGCCGCCCCGGCGGGCCACCCGGTGAGCCGGTCTCCCAGCGTGAAGCCGGGTGCCACCCCGTCCAGGACGGCGTCGAGCCCGTTGTGCTCGCGCCGCAGCCCGAGCGCCACGGCCAGCCGGGCGGGACCGCGGGCGAGGTCACGGTCCGCGGGCCGCCTGGTCCCGTTCGAGCGCCGCTCGCGCGCCAGGCCGAGGCCTGCCACCACCTCGCCGGCCCGCAGCAGCACCGCCGAGCCGTGCTCCTCGGGCAGGCAGACCAGGTTGGCGCAGAAGTGCATCCCGTACGTGAAGTACACGTACAGGTGTCCCGGCGGGCCGAACATCACGGCGTTGCGCGGCGTCTTGCCCCGGTAGGTGTGGGCGGCGGGGTCCTCGCCGGGCCCGCCGTACGCCTCGACCTCGGTGAGGCGCACGGCGACGGACCCGTCAGCACCGCTGTGCACGAGGACGCGCCCGAGCAGGTCGGGCGCCACCTCGTGGGAGGGCCGGTCGAAGAAGCCGCGCGGCAGCGGCTCGAAGGACAGCGCGGATGACGACACTGCGGTCAGGACTCGCCCGCCGCCCAGGCCGCCTGCGCGTCGACCGACTCGCGCAGCGCGACGAGCTGGTCGCGGACGCGGTCGGGGGCGGTGCCGCCGTGGGCCTTGCGGGCGGCCAGCGCGCCGGGCACGTTGAGCACGTCACGCACGTCGGGCGTCAGGTGGGCCGACACCTTGGCCAGCTCGTCGTCGGTGAGGTCGCCGAGGTCCTTGTCGTTGACCTGGCACCACACGACCAGGTGGCCGACGGCCTCGTGCGCCTCGCGGAACGGCACGCCGCGCCGCACCAGCAGCTCGGCCAGGTCGGTGGCGAGCGCGAACCCGTCGGGGGCCGACGCCTCCATGCGGGCGGTGTTGACGCGCATGGTGGCGACCAGGCCGGCCATCGCGGGCAGGACGAGCAGCAGCGTGTCGACCGAGTCGAACACCGGCTCCTTGTCCTCCTGGAGGTCGCGGTTGTAGGTCAGCGGCAGGCCCTTGAGGGTCGTCAGCAGCGCCATGAGGTTGCCGATGAGGCGGCCGGACTTGCCTCGGGCCAGCTCGGCCACGTCGGGGTTCTTCTTCTGCGGCATGATCGACGAGCCGGTGGAGTAGGCGTCGTCCATCTCGATCCAGCGGAACTCCTGCGAGGCCCACAGGACGATCTCCTCGCCCAGCCGCGACAGGTGGGTGCCGATCATCGCCGCGGCGAACAGGAACTCGGCGGCGAAGTCGCGGTCGGCGACGGCGTCCATCGAGTTGGGGGCCGCCGAGGAGAAGCCGAGCTCCTCCGCCACGGCCTGCGGGTCGAGCGGCAGCGACGAGCCGGCCAGCGCGCCCGCGCCGAGCGGCGAGACGGCGGCGCGCCGGTCCCAGTCGGACAGCCGGTCGACGTCGCGGGCGAAGGCGTGCACGTGGGCCAGGAGCTGGTGGCCGAACGAGACGGGCTGGGCGTGCTGCAGGTGGGTCATGCCGGGCGCGGCCGTCTCGGCGTGCTGCTCGGCCTGCGCCATGAGCGCCGTCTCCAGCTCGACCAGCCGCGAGACGATCGTGCGGGCGTGGTCGCGCAGGTAGAGGCGCAGGTCGGTGGCGATCTGGTCGTTGCGGCTGCGGCCGGCGCGGAGCTTGCCGCCGAGCGAGCCGAGCCGCTCCAGCAGGCCGCGCTCCAGGGCGGTGTGCACGTCCTCGTCGGCGACCGTCGGCCGGAACTCGCCGGCCTTGCAGGCGCGCTCCAGGTCGTCGAGGGCGCCGATCATGCGCTCGAGCTCGTCCGCGCTGAGCAGCCCCGCCCTGTGCAGCACGCGGGCGTGCGCCCTGGACGCCGCCAGGTCGTACGGCACCAGCCGCCAGTCGAAGTGCACGCTCACCGACAGCCGGGTCAGCGCGTCGGACGGTCCCCCTTCGAAACGCCCGCCCCACAGCCGCATCGGCTTGCCATCACTCACCGTCATCTCCTCAAACTGTCCTGCCACCGTCTCCGCGACCATAGTGCACCCCGGCCGTTCCTCGCGTCGCGGGTCGCGGCGATCTTGGAAGGCGGGTGCACGAACCCTGTGGCCAGGTCGCGGCCGGCGGTGTGGCGCCCGGCGGCGCCGGGAGGGCGGCGGACGTGCCGGGCCCTCCCGGGCGGGCCGGGACCACTCTCGCGGTCATGGGTCGAACTTCGTCACTCGGCGTGCTGGCTGCGCCTGTCGGCGGTCTTCAGCAGCGCCTCGGCCACCGCCTGCCCGCCGAGCGGGTCGCGGCTGATGACCAGGATCGTGTCGTCGCCGGCGACGGTGCCGAGGATGGACTCCCAGTCGGCGTGGTCGATGGCGGAGGCCAGGAACTGGGCGGCTCCCGGCGGTGTCCTGACGAGGATCAGGTTGGCCGACGCCTCGGCGCTGACCAGCAGTTCCTCGGCGATGCGGTGCAGCCGGGCGGCAGGCGACTCGCCGGTGCCGAGCCGGGCGAGCGGGATGCGCCCGCCGCCCTCGCCGGGCAGCGCGTAGACGAGGGAGCCGTCCTCGGCGCGCAGCTTGAGCGCGCCGAGCTCGTCGAGGTCGCGGGACAGGGTGGCCTGGGTGACCTCGACGCCGCTCTCGGCGAGCAGCTTGGCCAGCTCCGGCTGGGAGCGGACGGGCTGCCGCTGCAGCAGGTCGGTGATCTTGGCCTGTCTGCCGGCCTTGGTCATCGGGATCGTCATGTCTCGCTCATCAGCCAGTGGAGCAGGGCCTTCTGCGCGTGCAGCCGGTTCTCCGCCTGGTCCCAGACGGCGCTGCGCGGGCCTTCGAGGACCTCGGCGGTGATCTCGTGGCCGCGGTAGGCGGGCAGGCAGTGCAGCACGATCGCCTCGGCGTCGGCGTGCTCCAGCAGCTCGTCGTTGACCTGGTAGGGCATGAGGTCGGCGATGCGCCGCTCCTTGCCGTCCTGGCCCATCGACACCCAGGTGTCGGTGGCGACCACGTGCGCGCCCTGGACGGCGGCCGCCGGGTCGGACAGCGCGACCACCGAGCCGCCGGTGCGGGCGGCGATGGCGGCGGCCCGGCCGAGGATGACGGCGTCGGGCTGGTAGCCGGGCGGGGCGGCGATCCGTACGTGCATGCCGGCGGTGGCTCCGCCGAGCAGGTAGGAGTGGGCCATGTTGTTGGCGCCGTCGCCGGTGTAGGCGAGGGTCAGCCCGGCGGTGCGGCCGAACCGCTCGCGCACCGTCTGCAGGTCGGCGAGGATCTGGCAGGGGTGGTAGTCGTCGGTGAGCGCGTTGACCACGGGCACGCCGGCGTGGGCGGCCATGGTCTCGATCAGCTCCTGGCCGCTGGTGCGCCAGACGATGGCGGACACCTGCCTGCCGAGCACGCGGGCGATGTCCTCCGTGGGCTCGCCGCGTCCCATGAGCGTGGAGACGCCGTCGACGATGAGCGGCAGGCCGCCGAGCTCGCCGATGCCGGTGTGGAAGGACACGCGGGTGCGCGCGGACGGCTTGTCGAACAGGACGGCGACCGACTGGGGGCCCTCGAAGGGCCGGTAGCCGAACCGGTCCTTCTTCATCGCGGCGGCCAGGTCGAGGACCTCGGCCTGCTCCTCGGGCGTGAGGTCGTCGTCCTTGAGGAAGTGGCGGGTCATTTGGCTGCCTCCGAGAGAATCCGGGGGAACGCCGTCACGAAGGCGTCGATCTCCTGCTCGGTCACGACCAGCGGGGGCGCGAGGCGTACGGCGTCGGGCTGCAGGGCGTTGACGAGGAAGCCCGCGTCGGCGGCGGCCTTCTGGACCCGCGCCGAGACCGGTTCGGTGAGGACGACGCCCAGCCACAGGCCGCGCCCGCGCACCCCCTTCAGCAGCGGGTGGCCGATCGCCTCCAGGCCGTCGCGCAGCCGCGCGGCGACCGTGCGGACGTGGCCGAGGTCGACGTTGGCGAGCACGGCCAGCGCGGCGGCGCAGGAGACCGGGTTGCCGCCGAACGTCGAGCCGTGGTCGCCCTTGTCGAACAGCGTGCCCGCCTCGCCGAAGCCGACGCAGGCGCCGATCGGCAGGCCGCCGCCGAGGCCCTTGGCCAGTGTGAGGATGTCGGGCGTGCAGCCGTCGGCCTGGTGGGCGAACCAGTGGCCGGTGCGGCCGATCGCCGACTGGATCTCGTCGGCCACCAGCAGCGCGCCGGCGGCGTCGCAGATCTCGCGGGCGGCCGCCAGGTAGCCGTCGGGCGGCGGGACCACGCCCGCCTCGCCCTGCGTGGGCTCCAGGAAGACGGCGGCGCACTCGCCGGTCACGGCCGCCTTCAGCGCGTCGGCGTCGCCGTAGGGGACGAAGCGGACGTCGACCGGGAACGGGCCGAACTGGTCGCGGATCGCCTGCTTGCCGGTCAGCGACAGGGCGCCGAGGGTGCGGCCGTGGAAGCCGTTCTCGGCGGCCACGAAGTAGGTGCGGCCGTGGCGCTTGCCGTACTTGATGGCGAGCTTGAGCGCGGCCTCGTTGGCCTCGGTGCCGGAGTTGGCGAGGAAGACGCGGCCGGGGGCCTGGAGCAGCTCCAGCAGCTTCTCGGCGAGCAGCACCTCGGGCTCGTGCAGGAACAGGTTGCTCGTGTGGGCGAGCGTGGCCACCTGGGTGGAGACGGCCTCGACGAGCGCCGGGTGGGCGTGGCCGAGCGAGGTGACGGCGATGCCGCCGATGAAGTCGAGGTAGGCCCGGCCGTCGACGTCCCAGACGCGGGTGCCCTCGCCGCGCGCCAGCGCGATCGGGGGGACTCCGTAGTTGGGCATGAAGGCCTGCTCGAACCTGTCGAAGAGGCTCATGAGGGCACCACCATCGTTCCGATTCCTTCGTTGGTGAAGATTTCCAGCAGCAGCGCGTGCGGCTCCCGGCCGTCGAGCACGTGGGCCTGCGGCACGCCGCCCTTGACCGCGGTCAGGCACGCCTCCATCTTGGGCACCATGCCGCTCGACAGCGTCGGCATGAGCTCGGCCAGCTCGGCGGCGTCGAGCCGGCTGATGACCTCCGAGTCGTCGGGCCAGTTGGCGTACAGGCCCTCGACGTCGGTGAGGACGACGAGCTTGTCGGCCTGCAGCGCCACGGCGAGCGCGGCGGCCGCGGTGTCGGCGTTCACGTTGTAGATCTCCCCGTCGTCGCCGCGCGCCACGCTGGAGACGACGGGGATGCGGCCGTCGGCGAGCAGCGCGCGCACGGCTCCGGCCTGGACGTCGACGATCTCGCCGACCTGGCCGATGTCGACGGGGCTGCCGTCGACGACGGCGCTCTTGCGCTCGGCGGTGAACAGGTGGGCGTCCTCGCCCGACAGGCCGACGGCGAACGGGCCGTGCTGGTTGAGCAGCCCGACGATGTCGCGGCCGACCTGGCCGACCAGGACCATCCGGACGACCTGCATGGCCTCGGGCGTGGTGACGCGCAGCCCGGCGGTGAACGTGGACTCGATGCCGAGCTTGTCGAGGTGCTCGCTGATCTGCGGGCCGCCGCCGTGCACGACGACCGGGCGCAGCCCGGCGTAGCGCAGGAAGACGACGTCCTCGGCGAACGACGCCTTGAGGGACTCGTCGGTCATGGCGTTGCCGCCGTACTTGATGACGACGGTCGCGCCGTGGAAGCGGGTCAGCCAGGGCAGCGCCTCGATGAGCGTGCCGGCCTTCGCCTGCGCGGTGCCGGCCCTCATGAGGAGTACGCCGAGTTCTCGTGGACGTAGTCGGCCGTCAGGTCCGTGGTGTGGACGGTGGCCGTGTGGGGGCCGGCCGACAGGTCGATGGTGATCGTCACGTCGCGGGGGCGCATGTCGACCTTGGCGCGGTCGTCGCCGACGGCCCCGGCGCGGCAGATCCAGATGCCGTTGATGGCGACGTTGAGCCGGTCGGGCTCGAAGACGGCGTCGGTGGTGCCGACGGCGGCCAGCACCCGGCCCCAGTTGGGGTCCTCGCCGTGGATGGCGCACTTGAGCAGGTTGGAGCGGGAGACCGCGCGGCCGACGGTGACGGCGTCGTCCTCGGAGGCGGCGCCGATGACCTCGATGGCGATGGCCTTGGAGGCGCCCTCGGCGTCGACGAGGAGCTGACGGGCGAGGTCGGCGCAGACCTCGGTGACCTTCTGCTCGAACTCGGCGAGCTCGGGCCTCACGCCCGCCGCGCCGCTGGACAGCAGCAGGACGGTGTCGTTGGTCGACATGCAGCCGTCGGTGTCGAGCCGGTCGAAGGTGCGCGAGGTGGCGCGGCGCAGCACGGTGTCGAGCTGCTCGGCGGTCAGGTCGGCGTCGGTGGTGATGACGCAGAGCATGGTGGCCAGGCCGGGGGCGAGCATGCCCGCGCCCTTGGCCATGCCGCCCACCATGTAGCCGTCGCCGCGCTTGAAGGAGATCTTGGAGACGGTGTCGGTGGTGCGGATCGCGTCGGCGGCGGCCAGGCCGCCGTCGCGGGAGAGCTGGGAGGCGGCCAGCTCGACGCCGGGCAGCAGCGCGTCCATCGGCAGCCGCTCGCCGATCAGGCCGGTGGAGCAGACCGCGATCTCGCCCGCGGAGTCGTCGAGCGCGGCGGCGGCCTTCTCGGCCGTGGCGTGGGTGTCCTGGAAGCCCTCGGGGCCGGTGCAGGCGTTGGCGCCGCCGGAGTTGAGCACCACCGCTCGCAGCCGCCCGCCGCGCAGCACCTGCTGCGACCAGAGCACCGGGGCGGCCTTCACGCGGTTGGCCGTGAAGACGCCGGCGGCGGCACGGCTCGGCCCGTCGTTGACGACGAGGGCCAGGTCGCGGGCGCCGCCGGCCTTGATGCCTGCGGCTATGCCCGCGGCCCTGAAGCCGAGGGGGGCGGTCACGCTCATGGAGCAACTCCTGTCGTGGGAAGTCCGAGCTCTTCCGGGAGGCCGAGGGCGAGGTTGGCGCTCTGGATCGCGCCTCCGGCCGTGCCCTTGGTCAGGTTGTCGATGGCGATGACGGCGATCACCCGGCCCGCGCGCTCGTCGAGCGCGACCTGGAGGGCGGCGGTGTTGGCGCCGTAGGTCATGGCGGTGGCGGGCCAGGCTCCCTCGGGGAGCAGGTGCACGAACGGCTCCGCCTTGTAGGCCGTCTCGTAGGCCGCCCGGAGCGAGTCGCGGGTGACGCCGGGCCGGGCGGGGGCCGTGCAGGTGGCCAGGATGCCGCGGCTCATGGGGGCGAGCGTCGGGGTGAACGAGACCCGTACGGGCGCGCCCGCGGCGGCGCTGAGGCCCTGCTCCATCTCGGGGGTGTGGCGGTGGACGCCGCCGGCACTGTAGGCGCTGACGGAGCCCATGACCTCGCTGCCGAGCAGGCCGGGCTTGAGCGACTTGCCGGCGCCGCTGGTGCCGCTGGCGGCGACGACGACCACGTCCGGCTCGGCGAGCCCGGCGGCGAACGCGGGCGTCAGCGCGAGCAGCACCGAGGTGGGGTAGCAGCCGGGGACGGCGACGCGGCGGGTGGTCCTGAGCGCTTCGCGCTGGCCGGGCAGCTCGGGCAGGCCGTAGGGCCAGGTGCCGGCGTGCTCGCCGCCGTAGAACTCCTGCCAGGCGGCGGGGTCGGCGAGCCGGTGGTCGGCGCCGCAGTCGACGACGAGCGTGGCGGGGCCGAGCTGGGCGGCCACGGCGGCGGAGTGGCCGTGGGGCAGGGCGAGGAAGACGACGTCGTGCCCGGCGAGGGCGTCGGTGGTGGTCTCCTGGATGACCCGGTCGGCCAGTTGCGGCAGGTGGGGCTGGTGGGAGCCGAGCGCGCTGCCGGCGCTGGACGCCGCGGTGAGGGCGCCGATCTCCAGCTCCGGATGGCCGAGCAGCAGGCGGAGCAGCTCGCCGCCCGCATAGCCGCTGGCTCCGGCGATCGCGGCTCTCATCTGACCTCCTGCATAATCATGCATCATAGCTCATAGGCTTGCTTGTAAAGACTATGTACTCCCGATGATGAACATGCAAGTCGAGGCGTCTCGCCGTCCCACATGTCGAGATCAGGAACTCCGGAACATTGGTCTAGCGCGACGTACTAACCGGTCGGTACTGTGATTTATCCGGATGCCGTTCCACTGCGGGAGTTCTGCGTCATGACCCTGTCGCACGCCGAGGTGCAAGCCCAGCTCACCGGCCCTGGCCAGCTCTTCGAGGTCGAGGAGATCGGCGAGAGCGGGATACGGACGTGGAAGCACGCCCCCGGCCACTTCCGCACCCTGCTGGAGAACAGCGCCTTCCACGGCGACAAGGTCTTCCTGGTGTACGAGGACGAGCACGTCACGTTCGAGGACCACTTCCGCAGGGCCGCCACGCTCGCCAACCGGCTCGTCGAGGAGTACGGGGTCAGCAAGGGCGACCGGGTCGCCGTGGCCATGCGCAACTACCCGGAGTGGTCGATCGCGTTCTCGGCGGCGCTGGCCGCCGGGGCCATCGCGGTGCCGCTCAACGCCTGGTGGACGGAGAAGGAGCTGGCCTACGGGGTCAGCGACTCGGGCGCCAAGGTGATCGTCGCCGACGGGGAGCGCGCGGCCCGGCTGACCGGCACCGGCGTGCCGCTGATCGTCGCCCGCGGCGAGGTCCCGGCGGGCGCGCGCTCGTTCGAGGACGTGCTGGGCGTGGTCGAGCCCGGCGTGCGGCTGCCCGACGTGGAACTGTCCCCCGAGGACCCGGCCACGATCTTCTACACCTCCGGCACCACCGGCAGCCCCAAGGGCGCGCTGGGCAGCCACCGCAACCTGGGCCAGGCGCCGATGACGGTCGCTTACGGGCTGATGCGCGCGGTGACGATGGCGGGCAAGGACTACGCCGAGGCGTCGGCGGTGCGCCGGGTGACGCTGCTGACGGTGCCGCTGTTCCACGTGACGGGCTGCTTCTCGGCGCTGATGACGACGATCTTCAGCGGCGGCGGCCTGGTGCTCATGTACAAGTGGGACCCCAAGCAGGCGCTGGAGCTGATCGAGCGGGAGAAGGTCACCGCGATGATCGGCGTGCCGACGAACGCCTGGCAGCTCATGTCGCACCCGGACTTCGGCAAGCACGACCTGTCCTCGCTGACGACGCTCGGCTACGGCGGCGCCCCCGCCCCGCCCAAGCTGCTGGAGCGCATCACCGCGAACCTGCCCGACCGGGCGCCGTCCAACGGCTACGGCATGACCGAGACGACCGCGCTGGCCATCGGCAACGGCGGCGCCGACTACCAGGCCAAGCCCGACAGCATCGGCCGCCCGACGGCCGTGGTGGACGTGCGCGTGGTGGACCCGATGGGCGACGAGCTGCCGCCGGGCGAGGTGGGCGAGCTCTGCCTGCGCGGCCCGAACGTGATCATGGGCTACTGGAACAAGCCGCAGGCCACCGCCGAGACGTTCGTCGACAACTGGCTGCACACCGGCGACCTGGCCAGGATCGACGAGGAGGGCTTCGTCTACATCGTCGACCGGGCCAAGGACATGGTGATCAGGGGCGGCGAGAACGTCTACTGCGCCGAGGTCGAGGCCGCGCTGTTCGAGCACCCGGCGGTGGACGACGTGGCGGTGATCGGCGTGCCGCACGACGAGCTGGGCGAGGAGGTCGGGGCGGTGATCCGGCTCGCCCCTGGCGCCTCGGCCACGCGCGAGGAGCTGACGGCGTTCCTGGCCGACCGGATCGCCAAGTTCAAGATCCCGGCGCACGTGTGGTTCCGCGACACCGAGCTGCCCCGCAACCCCGGCGGCAAGATCCTCAAGACGCGCCTGCGCAGGGAGGTGCTGGGCGCCTAACCGCGCAGCAGCTCCAGCAGCGACTCGACGTACGGCTGCGCGGCGCCGCGGTGGCGGCGCGGCGTGGCCACGCCGATGTGACGCGCCGGGGCGGGCGGCTCCAGCGGCACGGCGACCAGGCCGGGCGTGTCGCCGAGCGCGACGCTCGGGATGAGCGCGACGCCGACGCCCGCGCCGACCAGCGACTGGGCGAAGCCGTAGTCGGTGGCCGCGCAGCAGACGCGCGGCTCGAACCCGGACAGCGCGGCGTAGCGGTCCATCAGCCCGGCCGTCTTGAGGCAGCCGAGCACCCACCGCTCGCCCGCCAGCTCGGCCAGGTGCACGGCGGCGCGCCCGGCGTGCGGGTGGCCCGCGGGCAGCACCACCTGGAGCGGGTCGGCGGCGAGCGGCGTCCAGTCGAGGCCGGACCGGTCGCCCGGCCTGGCGGGCGGCGGGCCGTCGAAGTGGTAGGCGAGGGCGAGGTCGGCCCGCCCCTCCCGGACGAGCGGCAGGCTCTCCTCCGGCTCCCGTTCCAGGATCGTCAGCTCCGCCTCGGGATGCCGGGCGCTGAAGGCGGCCAGCGCGGCCGGCAGCAGCCGCCTGCCGCCGCTGGCGAACGCCGCGACCGTGAACCGCGCGCTCTGGCGGGAGAGCCGGTCGAGGCGCTCCTGGGCGTCGGCCAGCTCGGCCGCGATGGCGTCGGCGGTCTCCACCAGCGTGCGTCCGGCCGCGGTGAGCGTCACGCCGCGCGTGCTGCGCTCGACCACCGGGAGGCCGAGACCGCGTTCGAGGGCGGCGATCTGCTGGGAGACGGCCGACGGGGTGAAGCGCAGGGTGGCGGCGGCGCGGTTGAAGCTGCCGTGCCGGGCGACCTCGCGCAGCACCCGCAGGCGCTGGACATCGATCATCAGTGCTCCTTACGACCGGATAAGCAGATCACCACTACCGCTGATGACTGTAGTGCCGCGAGGCTGTGCGCATGGACAGTGTGTGCGTGATCGGCGGCAGCCGGTACTTCGGCAGGCGGGTGGTCGAGCGCCTGCGCGACGAGGGGGCCGACGTGACCGTGGTCAGCCGCGGCTCGGCCCCCGTGCCCGAAGGGGTGCGGCACGTGGCGGCCGACCGCGACGACGAGGCGGGGCTGCGGGCCGCGCTCGCGGGACGCTCCTTCGACGTGGTGCTCGACCAGGTCTGCTACACGCCGCTGCAGGCGGCGTCGGCGCGGCGCGTCTTCGCCGGGCGCGCCGGCCGCTACGTGATGACCTCGACCGCCGAGGTGTACGACCGGCTCGACGGCGGCCCGTGGGCGGAGGACGCGGTGGACGCGGGCGCCTGGCCGGTGCGGCCGGAGCTGCCGTGGCGCGACCCGGGCTTCCTGGCGGCCCACTACGGCGAGGGCAAGCGGCAGGCGGAGGCGGTGCTGGCCGGGCGCCCGCCGTTCGAGGTGGTGGCGGTGCGCACCGCGCACGTGCTGGGCGGGGCCGACTTCACCGGGCGGCTGGCCCACTACGCGCGGCGGATGCGCGACGGCGTCCCCATCGTGGTGCACCGGCGGCCCCGCCCGGCGACGTTCGTCAGCCACGCGGAGATCGCCGACGTGCTCGTGTGGGCGGTGCGCGGCTCGTTCACCGGGCCGGTCAACGCCTGCTCGCACGGGCAGGCCGACGTGTTCGGGCTGTGCGACGCGCTGGCCGCCGCGGGGGCCGGCCGGGCCGTCTACACCGTCGGCGAGGAGGTGTCCCCGTACTCGTTCGGGCGCGCGTACGCGCTGGACAACGGCCGGGCGAGCGGGCTCGGGTTCCGCTTCTCGGAGCTGGGCGCCTGGCTGCCGGGCGTGGCGGCGGAGGTCGTGGCGGGGGTCGCGGAGGGGCGGGTGGCGGGGTGCGCGTGATCGGGGACGTCCGCGTGGGCGCCGTCGGGCTGGGCGCGATGCCGCTGTCCGTCGAGGGGCGGCCGGACCGCGACCGGGCCGTGGCCACGATCCGCGCGGCGCTGGACGCCGGCGTCACGCTGATCGACACGGCCGACTCCTACCACTGGCACGCCGGCGAGGAGGGCCACAACGAGCGGCTCGTCGCCCGGGCCCTGCGGGGCGTCGACGGCGTCCTGGTGGCCACCAAGGGCGGGCGGGGGCGGCCCGGCGACGGCTCCTGGACGGTGAACGGCGACCCGCGCCACCTCAGGCGCGCCTGCGAGGCGTCGCTGCGGCGGCTGGGCGCCGAGGCCATCGGCCTGTACCAGCTGCACAAGCCGGACCCGGCGGTGCCGTTCGCCGAGTCGGTCGGGGCGCTGCGCGAGCTGCACGACGAGGGCAAGATCCGCATGATCGGCCTGTCCAACGTGGACCGCGACCAGATCGCCCGGGCCCGGCTCGACCTGGGCGAAAGGCTGGTGTCGGTGCAGAACCGCTTCTCCCCCGCCGTCCGCGACGGCGAGCCGGAGCTGCGACTGTGCGACGAGCTCGGGCTGGCGTTCCTGCCGTGGAGCCCGCTCGGCGGCATCTCCCGCAGCGCCCTGGAGAGCGGCGAGCCCGCCGGGGGGACCGTCTTCCACGAGGTGGCCCGCGAGCGCGGGGTGAGCCCGCAGCGCGTCTGCCTCGCCTGGCTGCTCGCGCTGAGCCCGCAGGTGATCCCCATCCCGGGCGCGACCCGGCCGGCCTCGATCACCGACTCGGCCGCCGCCGCCGGGCTGAGGCTCACCCCCGGCGAGCTCGCCCGCCTGAACCGCCGCCCGGAGGCCGCATTACCTCACGCGTAATCGCGCCGCCTACGCCCGTGATGGCACGGTTGCGGTGTCGGACAGAATCCTTGAAGGAGAAGCGAGATGACCACTCTCACCGTCGCCACCACCGGCCGCGCCAAGTTCCTGCGCCTCGTGCTGGCCCTCGACGCCGTCGTCACCGGCACCAACGGGCTGGTCTACCTCGCCGGGGCCGGCCTGGTGAGCGACCTGCTCGGGCCGGACGCGGGCCTGCTGCGCGGCATCGGGGCGTTCCTGCTCGTGTACGGCGTCGCCGTCGGCCTCCTGGCGGCCAGGGGGACGGTCAGCCAGGCGGGCGTCAAGGCCGTGATCGGGCTGAACATCGCCTGGACGCTCGGCAGCGTCGCCGCCGTGATCACCGGGATGATGGAGTTCACCACGATCGGCGCGGTGTGGGCCATCGCCCAGGCGCTCGTGGTGGGCGTGTTCGCCGAGCTGCAGATCATGGGCCTGCGCAAGCTCCGCTGACCACCGGGGCGAAAACGGTTTGCCGGGAACGCGCACGGGCGTGGACAATCGACGCCCGTGCGCCGTCGTGTGATATCCCAGCTCAGCAGACTCGCCCCGGACCTGAGCCCGCTGCGTGACTCGCGTGACTTCCGGCTGCTGATGGCCTCCGGCGTCGTGACGATGTTCGGCACGTTCATCACGATGGTGGCGCTGCCGTTCCAGATGTGGCAGCTCACCGGCTCGTACGTGGCCGTCGGGATGATGAGCCTGGTCGAGTTCGTGCCCATGGTCGTGTGCGGGCTGTGGGGCGGCGCGATCGCCGACTCACTCGACCGGCGCAGGATCATCCTGCTGAGCGAGGTCGGGCTGGCCGTGACGGCGGCGGCGCTCATGGTCAACGCCATGCTGCCGGAGCCGCAGATCTGGGTGCTGTACGTGGTCGGGGCGCTGGCGGTGGGCATCACGTGCCTGCAGCGGCCCAGCATGGAGTCGCTGATCCCGCAGGTGGTCAAGCACGAGCAGCTCGGCGCCGCGGCGGTGCTGACGAGCCTGCGGTGGAACTTCGGCGCGATCGCCGCCCCCGCGCTGGGCGGCTGGCTGGTGGCCGAATGGGGTGCGGCCTTCGCCTACGGGCTCGACACGGTCAGCTTCCTGCTGTCGCTGGCGCTGCTGTGGCGGATCGGCTCCCGCCCGCCGGCCGAGGACGCCCAGCCCGCCTCGATCAGGTCGATGATCGACGGGCTGCGCTACGCGATGAGCCGCAAGGACCTGGTCGGCACCTACCTGGTGGACATCGCGGCGATGGTGTTCGCCATGTCCATCGCGCTGTTCCCCGGCCTGGCCGAGGAGTACGGGGCGCTGCCGGCCGTCGGCCTGCTCTACTCGGCGGGCGCGATCGGCTCCCTCATCGCCTCGGTGACCGGCGGCTGGGCGGCCCGGGTGCAGCGGCAGGGGCTCGGCGTGATCGTGGCCGCGTCGGTGTGGGGCGTCGCGGTGGCGCTGGCCGCCGCGATCCCGCAGTTCTGGGCGCTGGTCGCCTGCCTGGCCCTGGCCGGGGCCGCGGACATGATCAGCGGCATCTTCCGGATGACGATGTGGAACCAGACGATCCCGAACGAGATGCGCGGCCGGCTGGCGGGCATCGAGCTGCTGTCCTACTCGACCGGGCCGATGCTGGGCAACGCCAGGGCGTCGCTGATGGGCCAGCTCGGCGGGCCGAGGCTATCGCTGGGCCTGGGCGGGCTGATGTGCGTGGGCGCGGTAGCGCTGCTGAGCGCGGCGCTGCCCGCCTTCCGCCGCTACGACGCGCGTACCGACGAGCACGCGCTGGCGGAGCGGGCGCGCCGCGCCCAGGAGCCGACGACCGCCTAGATGATTGATTCCAAGGGGTTGGGATCAGTGGTCGTAGGCGGTGAGTGAGCGGGCGATGGGCTGACCGGTCTTGTCGTTGTGCCAGATCACG
>NZ_JBFANJ010000037.1:0-19178 GCF_040674795.1 Nonomuraea sp. NPDC049725
CGTTGGTGGGTGATCCGCCGAACATCATCATCGCCAGCCGGGGCGGGCTCAGTTTCAACGACTTCCTGGTGCACATGGCGCCGATGGTGGTCGTCCTGATGGTGGTGTTCGTGGGGTTGTGCTGGCTGATGTTCGGGCGGACGTTCCGTCATGATCCGGAGCGGGCGGCGGCGGTGATGGCGCTGGACGAGAACGAGGCCATCGGTGACCGGCGGCTGCTGTGGCAGTCGCTCACCGTGCTCGCGATCGTGGTCGCCGCCTTCGTCCTGCATCCCGTGCTGCACTACGAGCCGTCGGTGGTGGCCCTGCTGGGCGCGGGCATCCTGGTCGCCGCCACCAAGATCACGACTGAGCAGGCCATCGCCGAGGTGGAATGGCCCACGCTCGTCTTCTTCGCCGGGCTGTTCGTCATGGTCGGGGCCCTGGTCGAGACCGGGGTGATCGGGCAGCTCTCGGAGGCGGCGGTCGCGGCGACCGGCGGGGAGGTGGCCGCGGCCACGATGGGGCTGCTCGGCGGCTCGGCCGTGCTCTCGGCCATCGTGGACAACATCCCGTACGTGGCGACGATGGCGCCGATCGTCGAGCGGCTGGTCGAGGCCACCGGCGGCGACGGGCCCGGCCAGGTGCTGTGGTGGGCGCTGGCCTTCGGCGCCGACCTCGGCGGCAACGCCACCGCCGTGGGCGCGGCGGCCAACGTCGTCGTGCTCGGCATCGCCGCCCGCAACGGCTCGCCGATCAGCTTCTGGCAGTTCACCAAGTACGGGCTGATCGTCACGCCGGTGACGGTCGCGCTGGTCGCACCGTACCTGTGGCTGCGCTACCTCATGTGAGGCGCTTGTAGAAGAAGCCGCAGTCCTGGAGGGAGCCGTCCGGGTCGGCGGCGTAGCCGGGGACCACGCCGTAACGGGTCCAGCCCTCCGACAGGTAGAGGCTCTCGGCGGCGCTGCCGCTGCGCGTGTCGAGGAGCAGGAGCGTGATCCCGGCGGTGCGGGCGGCCCGTTCGAGAGCGGCCAGCAGGGCGCGGGCCAGGCCCCGGCCCCGGGCGTCGCGGTGCACGAGGAGCTTGACGACCTCGGCGCGGTGCCGGGCGTTGGCCTTGCCCGCCAGGGACAGCCCGGCGGTGGCGACGATGCCGCCGGCGTCGTCACGGGCCGTCCACACGAGCAGGGCGCCCGCGGCGACCGCGGCCTCCTGCTCGTGCCACCACCGGGCCGCCGCCTGCCGGTCGAACGGCGCGACGAACCCGAGCGAGGCCCCGTCGTCGACGGCGTCGGCCAGCACCTCGGCCAGCTCCTTGACCGCGCCGGCGTACGCAGCGGGGGTCAGGCGTTCGATGGCGGGCACGGCGGCTCCTTCACGGCAGGACGACAAGCAGGGCGTAGCGGACGGGGGCGGGGCCGGGGCAGTGGAAGCGGGAGCGGCCCCAGAGGCGGAAGCGCAGGCAGTCGCCCGCCTCCAGCCGGTGCGTCCGCCCGCCGGCGGTGATCTCCACGACGCCTTCCAGGACCCAGATGTGCTGCTCCAGGCCGGGCACGGGCGGGGCGTCGTAGGCCAGATCTGCGCCGGGGCGCAGGGCGCCTTCGACGACCTCGCCGCGCAGGCCCGGATGCGGCGGCGACACCGACCTGCGGGTGAACCCGGACGCCTCGTCGCGCCACACCGGTTGCGCGGCGGCCCGTACGAGCTGGGGCGGCTCGGCCTCCACCTCGGCGAGCAGGCGGGACATCGTCCGGCCGTAGACCGCGCAGAGCTTGCCGAGCAGGGTGGCCGTCGGGCTGATCTCCGCGCGTTCGAGCCGGGACAGGGTCGAGCGGCTGATCCCGGCGCGGGCGGCCAGCTCCTCCAGCGACCAGCCGCGCTCGGCCCGCAGCTCGGCCAGCCGCTCGGCGAGTCTCTCCTCCAGCTCTCCCATATGCGAGACGATATCCCATATGTGGGAATCGTGAACCGGGGGGTCGCCCGGGCCGACTGAGCCGGTTGACGAGAGGGGCGACATGACGGACGAGCTGCTGGTGGTGCGCGCCCAGCTCGGCGAGCGCGCGGCGCTGGCCGAACTGGTACGCCGCTGGCATCCGCGCGTGTGGACGTACACGCGGCGCATGCTGGACGCCGGGCGGGCCGACGACGTGACCCAGGAGATCTGGCTCGCGGTGGTGCGCGGGCTGCCCCGGCTGCGCGAACCCGGACGGTTCACGCCGTGGCTGTTCACCGTCGCCCGGCGGGCTGTCGCCGACCGGCTGCGCGAGGAGTACGGGCGCGCCGAGGAGCCCGCCGCCGCCGAACCCGCCGCCGGCGACCCCGTCGAGGCGATGGTCGACCGCGCCTCGCTCGTCGCCGGGCTGACCGCGCTGCCCGTGGCCGAACGGGAGGTGCTCGTCCTGTTCTACCTGGAGGAGCTGACCGTGGAGGAATGCGCGCAGGTGTGCGGGATTCCGCCCGGCACCGTCAAGTCCCGGCTGAACCGGGCCCGCCGCCTGCTGGCGCGACGACTGAGGGAGAGTCATGGATGACGAGCCGCGCCCGACGGCGCAGGAGATGATCGACCGGCTGGCCGGGCCGCTGTCGCCGTGGAGCCGCGTCCGCGCCATGGTGGCGCTGGTGGCGGGGCTGGCGGGGGCGGCGTTCGTGGGGGCGCTGTGGTCGAGCGAGGGGGCGCTGCCGGGGCGCACCCACCTGGCCTTCGCCCTGTTCCTGGCGTTCTGCCTGGCCTGGGCGGCCTACGGGGGGTGGCTGGTCACCCGGCGCGTGCCGCTCTTCGCCACCGACCGGGTCATCGCCGCCTGGCTCGCCGTCGTCGCCTCCGCCGCCACGACCGCCCTGGTCGCCGCCTTCACCACCCCGCCGCTGCCCGCTCTGGCCGTGGGCGGCGCCTTCCTCGCCGCCGCCCTCCTCCTCGCCGTACGCGCCCACACCCGCCGCGCCGCCCTCCTCCGGCGCAAGCACCTGCTGGAACGCCGCCCCGCCCCCGACTGAACCCCGAGGGGGCCCGCCCTTCCGCTGGCCTGGAGGGAGGCCCGCGCTCCCCTGAGGTCCCCCGAACGGGGCCCCCTGGAGAGGGCGCCCGCCCGGAAGCTGCCTGCCCGGACCGAGCGTCCCCCGGGCGGGGCGTTCCCCCGGACGCGGCGCCCGCCCGGACGGGGTTCCCGGGTGGGCGTCCGTGGGTGTGCGGGTGGAGTGGCCGCTGGGGCTTCGGTCCACGGGGGCGGTGGGGTCAGGGGGTGGGGGTGAGGTGGTCGAGGGTGGTGCGGATGGTGTCGAGGGCCAGGCGGACGTGGGACGGCCGGGTGCGGACGCTGAGGACGCACAGCCGCAGGTAGAAGCGCCCGCCCAGGGTGGTGCTCGACAGGTAGACGCGGCGGGTGGCGTTGATCCTGGCGAGCAGTTCGCGGCCCGCCTCGTCGCCGCCGCGCGGCCGGAAGACGACGACGGTGAGGTCCGGCTCCCAGGGGACGTCGAGGCGCGGGTCGGCGGCGAGTTCGCGGTGGACGAGGGCGGCCTGGTCGAGTTTCTCGTCCAGGGCTTCCTCGAAGGCCCGCACCCCGTGCAGGTGCAGCGGCAGCCACAGGCGCAGGCCGCGGAACTCGCGGGTCAGTTCGACGCCGAGGTGGCCGAAGTCGGGCAGGTCGCCGATCTGGCCGATGTCCTGGAGGTACTGGCCGTCGGCGGCGTGGGCGGCGTGCAGCAGGGCGGGGTCGCGGACGAGGAGCACGCCCGTCCCGTACGGCAGGAACAGGCTCTTGTGCGGGTCGAAGGCGATGGAGTCGGCCTCGCCGATCCCGGTGAGTGTGGCGCGGCCGCGGCGGGTGAGCTGGAAGCCGCCTCCGTAGGCGGCGTCGACGTGGAACCACAGGTCGTGGGCGCGGGCGAGGCGGGCCAGTTCGGGGAGCGGGTCGACGGTGCCGGTGCTGGTGGTGCCGGCGGTGCC
Source organism: Nonomuraea sp. NPDC049725 (assembly GCF_040674795.1). NCBI lineage: Bacteria > Bacillati > Actinomycetota > Actinomycetes > Streptosporangiales > Streptosporangiaceae > Nonomuraea > Nonomuraea sp. NPDC049725. The sequence goes on from NZ_JBFANJ010000037.1 coordinate 3,926, forward strand.
CGCCAGGAGGAAGGGGCGCAGCCCGGCGGCGCGGTCGGCTTCTATCATGCGGGCGGCGGCGGCCACGTCCATGCGCAGGTCGGGGGTGGCGGGCACGACGCGGACGCCGCGGCCGGGCAGGCCGGCGATGCGGGCGGCCTTGGCGATGCTGAGGTGGGTGTGCTCGGTGACGTACAGGGTGCCGTCGCGGGCGTCCTCGCCGAGCCGGGCGTGGCGGGCGGCGACGAGGGCGGACAGGTTGGCCGGTGAGGCGCCGGTGGTGACGAGGCCGCCGGAGCCGGGCGGGAGGCCGAAGCGGACGGCCAGCCAGGTGAGGACGCCGTGTTCCATGGCGACGAGCGCGGGCGCGGTCTGGGCGACGCCGGTGAAGCGGTTGGCGGCCTGGGCGAGCATGTCGGCGAGCACGGAGGAGACGAGGCCGCCGGCGGGGAAGTAGGCGAGGTAGCCGGGCCCGGCGGTGTTGACGCCCTGGCCGGCGGCCTGGCGGAAGGTGTCCAGGAGGTCGCCGAGGTGGCCGGGGTCGTCGCCGGGCGGGCGGCGCAGCAGGGCGGTCAGGCGGGCGGTGTCGCGGTAGTCGCTGGCGGGGGAGGCGGGCAGTCCGGAGAGCCAATCGGTCAGGAACGCGGTCGCCTCGCGGGTCAGGTCGTGGAGGGCGTCGCCGGTGGGGTCGAGGGGCACGATGGGGTGATGCGTCATCCGGACACGGTAGGAAGGCCCGGCGTGTGGGGGATTGGATGTTCTTGCACCGCTCGCTGGTAGGCGCCGGGGGTGGTGCCGACGATGCGGCGGAAGTGGCGTGACAGGTGCGACTGGTCGCAGAACCCGGCGGCCTGGGCCGCCTCGGCGGGGGGCGTGCCGCGTGCCAGGAGTTCGCGGGCGCGGCGTACGCGGAGCTGGGTGAGGTAGGCGTGCGGCGGCAGGCCGTAGGCGCGGCGGAAGGCCCGCACGAGCGCGAACGGCGTGGTCCCGACGGCCTCGGCGAGCTCCCGCAGGCCGGGCGGGCGGGCGTGAAAGTTCCACGCCGCCGGGGCGGCGGCCGGGGTCTCCTGGGAGAGGCAGGCGTGCAGGAGGTCGCGGGCGCGGGCGGCGGCGGTGGGCCCGGCGGCGGTGCGGGCGCGGGTGGCGGCGCGGGGCCGGGCCTGGGTGGCGACGAGGCGGGCCAGCAGCAGGTGGAGCACGGTGTCGGCGGTGAGCGGGTCCTCGGTCTCGGCGGCGCGGTGCGCGGCGACGACGAGCGCGGCGAGGCGGGCGTCGGTGACCACCGGCCGGGCGAAGGACGGGGCGTCGCGGCCGGTGAGCGCGGTGAGCTGGGCGGGCGTGGGGTAGAGGACGCGGTACGTCCAGCCGCCGGGGGTGTGGGCGTGGCCGGTGTGGACGACGCCGGGGTCGATGAGCACGACCTCGTGGACGCCGGCGTGGGCCAGGCCGCCCGGCAGGTGGATGGCCTCGGCGCCGGACTCGACGGCGCCGATGGCGTAGGTGTCGTGGCTGTGGCGGCTGAAGCGGTGGCCGACGTAGCGGGCGCGCATGAGGTCGAGCCCGCCCATCCCTGGATGGCGCCAGTAGCGCACCTTCTCCCCGGCGCTCATGGTTGAGGATTCTCTCACTGGAATAGCGGCTTTTGTCAAATAAGGAAAAAATGTGGTTGGGTCTATCGCAATCGCCCCTTTTTTTCTTACGATCGCATCGGCCAATCACGATCGACGAAGGGATCGCCGATGACGATCGAGATCAAGAAGGTCGAAGAAGTGGAGACGACAGGCAACAGCAACAGTTGCTGACCGTCGGCGGGGCCTTCGTCGCGGGAGGAGGCCCCGCACCTCAGCGTTCCGGGAGCGGCATTGGCAAGGGTTCAGGTGAATCCGGCTTTTCCACTTTTTGTTGATGACGTCAATAATAAAGTCAGACTGGGGGACTTTCCGCCCACTGGGCAGATCCTGGATCCCGCACCGCCGCCGCTGCGCCGGCTCATCCGGCTGTGCGCGCGCGAGCCGGTGGCGCGCGGCGAGTTGCACGCGCTCATTCCCGATGTGGCGCCCCGGGAGATCGACGCGGCGGTCGACCGGCTGCTGGAGGCGCGGGTGCTGGTGACCGAGGACGATCTCGGCGCGCTGGCGGCCGAGGATCGGCTGGGGCGGTTCGGGCTGTTCCTGGCGATGTTCCATCCGGCGGGGCGGGCCGTCGCCGCGCTCGGCGACCTGGCGCGGGCGCACGTGACGGTGCTCGGCGCCGGGGCGATCGGCGCGGGCGTCGCCCTGCACCTGGCGACCTCGGGCGTGGGCAGGCTGACGCTGCTCGACGACGACCGGGTGGAGCTCGGCAACCTGCACCGCCAGCACCTCTACACGATGGACGACCTGGGCGCGGCCAAGACGGACGCCGCCGCCCGCGCGCTGCGCCGCCGCAGCCCCGAGGTGGAGATCACCCAGGTCACGCGGCGCATCACCGGCCCGCGCGACGTGCCCACGGACGCCGACCTGGTCGTCAACACCGTCGACACCCCGCAGCCGCACATCCGCCGCTGGGTCAACGAAGCCTGCGTCGAGGCGGGCGTGCCGTTCGTGACCGGCGGCTTCAACCAGCACACCGGGCTGGCCGGGCCGCTCGTCGTCCCCGGCGAGACCGGCTGCCTGACCTGCCAGGAACGCGCCCTGGCCGCCCGCTACGGCGCCGCCGAGCTGCCCGTCAGCGACAACGAGGGCCGGGCCGCGCCGTCGTTCGGGCCGCTGTGCGCGATCGTGGCCGGGATGCTCGCCTCGGAGGTGATCCGCCACCTGACCGGCACCGGCCCGCCCGCGCTGCGCGGCCGGGCGGTGTGGCTGGACCTGCTGACGCTGGAGACGACCGCGAGGGCGTACGGGCGCGACGCCGGGTGCGAGGTCTGCGGGTGAGGACGGACCTGTCGTTCCTCAGCGTCGTCGCCGACGGGCCGGACGACTACGTGATCGGCAACGGCGAGACGTTCGTGCACGTCCCGGAGGTGGCGGCGGCCGTGGTCGCGGCGCTCGACGGCACCAGGACGGCCGCCGAGGCGCGCGCCCGGGTGCTGGCCGAGCGGGGCGTCGACGTGGACGTGGAGGCGTTCGTCAGCGGCCTGGACGGCGCCGGGCTGCTGAGCCCGCCGCGCCGCCCGCCCAACGTGTGGGACCGGATCAGGCCGGGGCACGTGGCGTGGCTGTTCTCCCGCCCGGCCGACGCCGCGCTGCTGCTGCTGACCGGCTGCGCGATGGCCGCCGCGCTCGCCCGGCCGGGCGTGCTGCCGGACCCGGCGACGCTGGTGTGGGCCGACAGCCTGGCGTTCACGCTGGCGTTCGCGGCCGGGTCGTGGCTGCTCGTGCTGGTGCACGAGCTGGGCCACATCGCCGCCGCCCGGTCGCTGGGCGTGCGGGCGGAGCTGTCGCTGGGCACCCGGATGCAGTTCCTGGTCGTGCAGACGCGGATCACCGGCGTGTGGGCGGTGCCCCGCCGGGCCCGCTACCGGGCCTACCTGGCGGGGATGCGGGTCGACTGGCTGCTGGCGTGCGCCTGCGCGTGCGTGCTGGCCGTGACGGACGCGCCGGTGGCGCGGCTGGTCATGGTGATCTGCCTGGCGCAGATCGCCTGGCAGTTCCTGTTCTTCATGCGCACCGACGTCTACTACGCCGTCGCCAACGCCACCGGGGAGAAGAACCTGATGGCCGACGCGCGGGCCCACCTGCGGCGGCGGGGCGGCCAGGCGCGGCGCGCCGTGCGGGTGTACGCGTGGTTCCTGGTGGCCGGGCGGGTGCTCGGGCTGGCCTTCTTCGCCTGCTACACGGTGCCCGTCACGGTGGCGATCTGCTGCCGGTCGCTGGAGGAGCTCGCCGGGCCGGGCGGCTGGCGGCCGGTCGTCACGCTGGCCGTGGTGACGGCCGGCTGGCTGCTCTACCTGGGCGTTCTCCTCAGGCGTCTCATCCGCACCAGGTCTACCGCGACGAATTCGGGGGAGTAACGCCAGGTAAGTCCCTTGTGGAGCCTGGAGGTCGTCCATGCCCGGCACGTCCACGACGAGCCGCGTCGCCATGCTGGTGCTCGCGACGGTCGCGTTCGCGGTCAACTTCTGGGCGTGGGGACTGCTGAGCCCGCTCGGCGGGGTCTACGAGAAGCAGCTCCGGCTGACCGCGTTCGAGGTGTCGGTGCTGGTCGCGGTGCCCGTCATCGTCGGCTCGCTGGGCCGGATCGTGCTCGGCGCGCTGACCGACCGCTACGGCGGCAGGCTCGTGTTCGGCGTCACCACGCTGCTCGGCATCGTCCCGGTGGTGTTCCTGGCGTACGCGGCCAGCTATCCCGCGCTGCTCGCCGGCGGGTTCGTGCTGGGGCTGACCGGGGCGACGTTCGCGGTCGGGGTGCCGTTCGTCAACGCCTGGTTCCCGCCCGAGCGGCGCGGCCTGGCGCTGGGCGTGTTCGGCGCGGGCAACATCGGCACCGCGATCTCCGGGTTCGCCACGCCGTGGCTGGCGCAGCGCTTCGGCCAGCAGGCGCCGTTCTGGACGGTCGCGGTCGCGCTCGCCGTCATCGGCGTGGTCATGCTGGTGTTCGGGCGGGACGCGCCGGGCGCCGAGCCCGCGACCGAGCCGTTCGGCCGCCGCTTCCTGGCCGCCGCCCGGCTGCGCACCACGCGGGAGCTGGCCGGGATGTACGCGCTGACGTTCGGCGGCTTCGTCGCGTTCGGCGTCTACCTGCCGCTGTACCTGAGGAGCGTCTACCACCTGGAGGTCGCCGACGCCGCCGCGCGCAGCGCCGGGTTCGTCGTGCTGTCGACGGTGGCCAGGCCCGTCGGCGGCTGGCTGGCCGACCGGCTGGGCGGCGAGCGGGTGCTCGGCTGGGCGCTGGCCGTGGTGGCGGTGTGCGCGGTCGCGGTGTCGTTCGCGCCGGCCATGCCCCTGGCCACCGTGGGCTTCCTGGTGATGGCGGCGGCGCTCGGCCTCGGCAACGGCGCGGTGTTCGCCGTGCTGGGCCGGGCGGTGCCCGGCGCGATGGTGGGCAGCGCCACCGGCGTCGTCGGCGCCGCCGGCGGCCTGGGCGGCTTCCTGCCGCCGATCGTGATGGGCCTGATCTACCAGGCCACCGGCTCGTACGCGATCGGGCTGATGCTGCTGGCGGCGGTGGCGTGCGGCGCGTTCGTCTACTGCTGGTTCGTCCTGCGCCCCCGGGCGCGTGCCTGACGGAGAGGTGTGATCCCTATGGCCGGCATCGACGGCCCGATCAGCGACGCGCTGCTGAGGCTGGGCCGCTACCTGCGCCCCGGCGAGGTCTCGGCCGACCTGCGGACGCTGCACCAGATCGGCGGCCGGCAGGGCGACGCCTTCTACCGGGACCGGTGGAGCCACGACAAGGTGGTGCGCTCCACGCACGGCGTGAACTGCACCGGCTCGTGCTCGTGGAAGGTGTACGTCAAGGACGGCGTGATCACCTGGGAGGCGCAGCAGACCGACTACCCGAGCGTGGGCGGCGACCGGCCGGAGTACGAGCCGCGTGGCTGCCCGCGCGGCGCCGCGTTCTCCTGGTACACCTACTCGCCGACGCGGGTGCGTTACCCGTACGCGCGCGGCGTCCTGGTGAGCCTGTACCGGGAGGCGAAGAAGCGGCTCGGCGACCCGGTCGCCGCCTGGGCCGAGATCACCACGGACCCGGACAAGCGGCGCAAGTATCAGTCGGCGCGGGGCAAGGGCGGGCTGGTCCGCGTCACCTGGGAGGAGGCCACCGAGATCGTCGCGGCCGCGCACGTGCACGCGATCAAGACGTACGGGCCGGACCGGGTGGCGGGCTTCTCCCCGATCCCGGCGATGTCGATGGCCTCGCACGCGGTGGGCGCCCGGTTCATCTCGCTGATCGGCGGCGCGATGCTGTCGTTCTACGACTGGTACGCCGACCTGCCGGTGGCCTCGCCGCAGGTGTTCGGCGACCAGACCGACGTGCCGGAGTCGGCCGACTGGTGGGACGCCTCCTACCTGATGCTGTGGGGCTCGAACGTGCCCGTCACCCGCACCCCGGACGCCCACTACATGGCCGAGGCGCGCTACCGGGGCCAGAAGGTCGTGGTGATGTCGCCGGACTACAGCGACGCGGCCAAGTTCGCCGACGAGTGGCTCGCCCCGAACCCCGGCACCGACGGGGCGCTGGCGATGGCGATGGGGCACGTGATCCTCAAGGAGTTCTTCGTCGACCGGGTCACGCCCGCCTTCGACCGTTACGTACGGCAGTTCACCGATCTGCCGTTCCTGGTGTGCCTGCGCGAGCGCGAGCCGGGCCGCTACCTGCCGGACAAGTTCCTCACCGCCGCCGACCTGGGCCACGACGGGAAGGAGGCGGCGTTCACCACGGCCGTGTGGGACGAGCGCGCCGGCGCACCGGCGCTGCCCAACGGCTCGCTCGGCTTCCGCTACTCCGAGCACGGAGAGGGCCGCTGGAACCTGGACCTGGGCGACCTCGATCCGGCGCTGTCCCTGTACGAGGGCGGCGAACCCGTGACGGTCGTCCTGCCGCGCTTCGACGGCGACAGCGGCGGCGTGCTGGAGCGCGGCGTGCCCGCCCGGCGGATCGGCGGCCACCTCGTCACCACCGTCCACGACCTGCTGCTCGCCCAGTACGGCGTGGCGCGCGACGGGCTGCCCGGCCGCTGGCCGTCCGGCTACGACGACGCCGCCGAGCCGTACACGCCGGCCTGGCAGGAGCCGATCACCGGCGTGCCGGCCGGGAAGGCGGCGCGGATCGCGCGCGAGTTCGCCCGCAACGCCGAGGAGTCCGGCGGCCGATCCATGATCATCATGGGGGCGGGGGCCAACCACTGGTTCCACGCCGACACCATGTACCGCTCGTTCCTGGCGCTGACGACGCTGACCGGCTGCCAGGGCGTCAACGGCGGCGGCTGGGCGCACTACGTCGGCCAGGAGAAGTGCCGCCCGATCACCGGCTGGGCGCTGCTGGCCTCCGCGCAGGACTGGTCGCGCCCGCCCCGGCAGATGATCGGCACCGCGTACTTCTACCTGAACACCGGCCAGTGGCGCTACGACACGTTCAGCGCCGACGTGGTGTCCTCGCCGCTGGGCGGCGGCGCGTTCGCCGGGCGCGCCACCGCCGACCTGATCGCCGCCTCGGCGCGGATGGGCTGGATGCCGTCCTACCCGACGTTCGCCCGCAACCCGCTCGACCTGGCCGACGAGGCCGCCGCCGCCGGGCGGGACCCGGGCACGTACGTCGCCGAGCAGGTGGCGACCGGCCGGCTGGGCTTCGCCTGCGAGGACCCCGACGCGCCGGAGAACTGGCCGCGCGTGCTGACCGTGTGGCGGGCCAACGTGCTCGGCTCCTCCGCCAAGGGCGACGAGTACTTCCTGCGTCACCTGCTCGGCGCCGACTCCTCGCTGCGCGCCGAGGAGGCCGGGCCGGACCGGCGGCCCCGCGACGTCACCTGGCGGGAGGAGACGCCGCAGGGCAAGCTCGACCTGCTGCTGACGCTGGACTTCCGGATGACGTCCACCACGCTGTTCTCCGACGTGGTGCTGCCCTCGGCCACCTGGTACGAGAAGCACGACCTGTCGAGCACCGACATGCACCCGTTCGTGCACGCCTTCACCCCGGCCATCGACCCGCCGTGGCAGACCCGTACGGACTTCGCCGCCTTCCACGCGATCGCCGAGACGTTCAGCGAGCTCGCGGCCCGCCACCTGGGCACCCGCACGGACCTGGTGGCGGCGCCGCTGCTGCACGACACGCCCGACGAGCTGGCCACCCCGCACGGCCGGGTGCGCGACTGGCGCGCCTCCGGCGACGTGCCGACGCCCGGTGTGGACTTCCCCAAGATCGTCGAAGTGCGGCGGGACTACGGGGCGATCGCCGCCAAGATGGGCGCGCTCGGCCCGCTCACCGACAAGCTCGGCGCCGCCACCAAGGGCATCGCGTTCGACCTGTCGCAGGAGGTGGAGGAGCTGCGGCGGGCCAACGGCGCCACGCCGTCCGGCAGGCCGTCGCTGGCCACCGACGCCCACCTGTGCGAGGCGATCCTGGCGCTGTCGGGCACCACGAACGGGCGCCTGGCCGCGCAGGGGTTCGCCACGCTGGCCCGGCGCACCGGCACGTCGTTCGACGGGCTGGCCGAGGAGCACCGGCGCGTCCGCTTCGCCGACACGCAGGCCAGGCCGGTGCCGGTGATCACCTCGCCGGAGTGGTCGGGCAGCGAGACCGGCGGGCGCCGCTACTCCGCCTTCACGCTCAACGTCGAGCACCGCAAGCCCTGGCACACGCTCACCGGCCGCCAGCACTTCTACCTCGACCACGACTGGATCCAGGAGGCCGGCGAGACGCTGCCCATCTACCGGCCGCCGCTGAACATGACCGCGATGTTCGGCGAGCCCCGGCTCGGCGAGTCGGGCGAGCGCGGCATCGTCGTGCGCTACCTGACGCCGCACTCCAAATGGTCGATCCACTCCGAATACCAGGACAACCTGCTCATGCTGACGCTCTCGCGCGGCGGGCCGACGATCTGGATGAGCCCCGCCGACGCCGCCAGGGCCGGCATCGCCGACAACGACTGGATCGAGGCCGTCAACCGCAACGGCGTCGTCGTGGCGCGGGCCGTCGTCTCGCACCGCATGCCGCAGGGCACCGTGTACATGTACCACGCCCAGGAACGGGTGGTGGACGTGCCCAAGAGCGAGATCTCCGGGCGGCGCGGCGGCATCCACAACTCGCTCACCCGGCTGCTCGTCAAGCCCACCCACCTGATCGGCGGCTACGCGCAGCTGTCGTTCGCGTTCAACTACCTCGGGCCCACCGGCAACCAGCGCGACGAGATCACCGTCATCCGCCGCCGTTCCCAGGAGGTCGACTACTGATGAGGGTCATGGGCCAGCTCGCCATGGTCATGAACCTGGACAAGTGCATCGGCTGCCACACGTGCTCGGTCACGTGCAAGCAGGCGTGGACGAACCGGGCCGGCACCGAGTACGTGTGGTTCAACAACGTCGAGACCCGCCCAGGCCAGGGCTACCCCCGCACCTACCAGGACCAGGAGCGGTGGAAGGGCGGCTGGGAGCTCAACCGGCGCGGCCGGCTCCGGCTCCGCGCCGGCGGCCGGCTGAAGAAGCTCCTGACGATCTTCGCCAACCCGCTCATGCCGTCCATCCAGGACTACTACGAGCCGTGGACCTACGACTACGACCGGCTCTTCTCCGCCCCCGCCACCCAGGACACCCCGGTCGCCCGGCCCACCTCGCTCATCACCGGCGAACCCACGAAGATCACGTGGAGCGCGAACTGGGACGACGACCTCGGCGGCGCCCCCGCCCTGACCGCCGCCGACCCGGTGCTGCGCCGCGTGTCGGACGAGGTCAAGCTCGACTTCGAGCGGGCGTTCATGTTCTACCTGCCGCGCATCTGCGAGCACTGCCTGAACCCCTCCTGCGTGGCCTCCTGCCCGTCCGGCGCCCTGTACAAGCGCTCCGAGGACGGCATCGTGCTCGTCGACCAGGACCGCTGCCGCGGCTGGCGCATGTGCGTGACCGGCTGCCCGTACAAGAAGGTGTACTTCAACCACCGCACCGGCAAGGCGGAGAAGTGCACGTTCTGCTATCCGAGGGTCGAGGTCGGCATCCCGACCGTGTGCTCGGAGACGTGCGTGGGGCGGCTGCGCTACATCGGCCTGATCCTGTACGACGCCGACCGGGTGGAGGAGGCCGCGTGCGTGGCCGACGAGCGGGACCTGTTCGAGGCGCAGAAGGGCGTGCTGCTCGACCCGGCCGACCCGGAGGTGATCGCCGGGGCGCGCGCCAACGGCATCCCGGACGACTGGCTGGAGGCCGCCCGCCGCTCGCCCGTCCACCAGCTGATCTTCGAGTACGGGGTGGCGCTGCCGCTGCATCCCGAATACCGGACGATGCCGATGGTCTGGTATATCCCGCCGCTGTCACCCGTCGTGGACGCGCTGTCGGGCACCGGGCACGACGGCGAGGACGCCGGAAACCTGTTCGGCGCCATCGACGCGCTGCGCATCCCGATCGGCTACCTGGCCGAGCTGTTCAGCGCCGGCGACCCCGAGCCGGTCCGCGCCGTGCTGCGCCGCCTGGCCGCCATGCGCTCCTACATGCGCCGGCTCAACCTCGGCCAGGAGCCCGACGAGTCCATCGCCACGGCCGTCGGCATGACGGGCGAGCAGGTCGAGCGGATGCACCGGCTGCTGGCCCTGGCCCCCTACGACGAGCGGTACGTGATCCCCGCCGCCCACGCCGAGCAGGGCGCCCAGCTGGAGGAGCTCGGCTGCAGCCTCGACTACGAGGGCGGCCCCGGCATGAACGGCCCGTTCGGCGAGGCGTCCGGCGCGCCCGCCCCCGTCGCCGTGGAGAACTTCCACGCGCTGCGCCAGCGCCAGGCGGGCGACGCCCTCGACCGCGCCGACGAGCTGCACGGCCGCGTCAACCTGCTCAACTGGGACGGCAAGGGCACCCCCGAAGGGCTGTTCCCGCGCCGGGAGGACAAGCCGTGAGCGACAGAACCGTGCACCTGGCCGCGTCCGTCCTGCTCGGCTACCCCGACGAGCGGCTGGCCGAGGCGCTGCCGCTGCTCGCCGACACCGTGCGCGCCCTGCCGCGCGGCGAGCCCGCCCGGCGGCTGGCCGCCTTCCTCGACCACGCCGCCGCCACCCCGCTCGGCGAGCTCGCCGAGCACTACGTGGCCACGTTCGACCTGAAACGGCGCTGCTCGCCCTACCTGACCTACTACGCCTACGGCGACACCCGCCGGCGCGGCCTGGCGCTGCTCCGCTTCAAGCAGGCCTTCCGCGAGGCCGGGTTCGAGCCCGGCCCCGAGGAGCTGCCCGACCACCTGGCCGTCGTCTGCGAGCTGTCGGCGCGCGGCGCCACCGCCCAGGCAGTCCGGCTGATGCGCGAGCACCTGGCCGGCCTTGACCTGCTGCTGGAGGCGCTGCGCGAGGAGGGCTCGCCGTACGCCGACGTGGTCGCCGCCGTGCGCGCCACGCTGCCGCCGGCCACCGCCCGCGACCGCGCCGCCGCGCTGCGGCTGGCCGAGCAGGGCCCGCCCGCCGAGGAAGTCGGCTTCTTCTCCGGAGGAAACGGATGAACCCGCTCGACCTGCTGCTGTGGGTGATCTGCCCGTACGTCGCCCTGACCGTCTTCGTGCTCGGGCACGTGTGGCGCTACCGCTACGACAAGTTCGGCTGGACCACCCGCTCGTCCCAGCTGTACGAGTCGCGGCTGCTGCGCGTCGGCAGCCCGCTGTTCCACTTCGGCATCCTCGTCGTCATCCTCGGCCACGTCGGCGGCCTCGTCATCCCCAAGTCGTGGACCGAGGCGGCCGGCATCAGCGAGCACGCCTACCACGTGACCGCCGTCGTCCTCGGCACCATCGCCGGGGCGTGCACGCTGGCGGGCCTGGCCATCCTGCTGTACCGCCGCCGCACCGTCGGCCCCGTCTTCACCGCCACCACCCGCAACGACAAGCTCATGTACGCCGTCCTGACCCTCGTCATCGTGCTGGGCCTGGCCGCGACCGTCGCCGCGAACGTGCTCGACGGCGGCTACGACTACCGGGCGACCGTCTCGCCCTGGTTCCGGTCGATCTTCTCCCTGCGGCCGCGGGGCGAACTCATGGCCGGGGCGCCGCTGCTGTTCCAGGCGCACGCCTTCAGCGCGCTCGTGCTCTTCACCATCTGGCCCTTCACCCGGCTGGTGCACATGCTGACCGCGCCGATCGGCTACCTGACCCGGCCCTACATCGTCTACCGCAGCCGCGGCCCGCGCACCGGGGCGCCCGGCTGGGAGCCCACCGGCCGCCGATAAGGTGCCGGTCATGACGTCCGTACACCACTCGGTCTCGACCTGGCAGCAGCCGCTGCCCGCCCCGGCCTCGCCCGGACGTGACGCGCTCGTCCGCGACCTGGCCGCCCGCATCCTGGCGCGGGGCGGCGGGCGCCTCCTGGTCGGCATCGACGGCCTCACCGCCGCCGGCAAGACCAGCCTCGGCCACGAGCTCGCCGAGGCGATCGCCGCCACCGGCCGGCCTGCCCTGCGCGCCACGCTCGACGACTTCAAGAAGCCGTGGAAGGACCGCCACCTGTACGACCGCGAGTCGGGGGAGGGCTACTACCGCAACGCCTACGACTACGACGCGCTCAAGCGGCTCCTGCTCGGCCCGTGCCGCGACCCCGAGGCCGCCTCGTGCGCGCTGTGCTCCATCGACCCGCTCACCCAGGTGGACCACTCCGCCACCACGGCCCCGCTCACCCCGGACAGCGTCCTCGTCGTCGACGGCGTGTTCGCCTTCCGCCCCGAGATCGACGATTGGTGGGACTACCGCATCTGGGTCGACGTGGACGCCGACCTGTCGATCCGGCGCGGCGCCGCCCGCGACGCGAACTGGGCCGGCTCCGGCGCCGAGGCCGTCCACCGCGACCGCTACCTCGTCGCCGCCCGCCTCTACCTGGCCGAGGCCGACCCGGTGCCGCGCATGGACGCCGTCGTCGACAACCGCGACTTCGCCCGGCCCCGCCTCGTCACAGACCGTGGATCCGCCGCCCGGTGATCTGGTGCGGCACGATGCGGATGTAGAGCGTCCGGTCGCCGCCCACCCACGGGGTGACGTCCGATGCCGACAGCTCCGCCGCCTCGTCCGGCGGCACGTGGTGGAACGGGCCCTGCACCAGCACGCTCCAGCCCTCCCGCTGCGCCTCGTCGATCCGGTCGACCTCGAAGCCGACCACGATCTCCACGCCCTGCACGCCGGTGCGCAGATCCCGGTCCATCGGCCCGCCGTACGCCGTCCGGAACAGGATCGCGCCGTCGTGCAGGCGGTAGTTGACCGGCAGCACCGTCGGCCCGTGCGAGCCGTCGAACGCCACCCGGCCGATGCCGCCCGGCTCGATCAGGCGCAGGCACTCCTCCCGGTCCAGCACCTCCACGTGCGGCGACTCCGCCGCCGGCCCGCCGCCGGGCGGCCGGTCGGCGGTCCCGCCCAGCAGGTCCTCGGACGTGGTGCCGAGGGCCGTCGCCAGCCGCGACAGGGCGTCGGCGCTCGGATTGCCGGGATTCTCCTCCAGATACTGCAGGTAGCCCGGCGACATGGCCGCCCGCCCCGCCACCTGCTCGCGCGACAGCCCGAGCCGCTCGCGGTGGTACGCGATGCGGCGGCCGAGATCGCCCGTCCCCGTCATGTCGTTCCCCCTTCCCCCCAGGGACGCTACCCACGCCGCACCGGCCCACGCGGTAAGGTGCCGGGCGATGACGGACTTCCGCCCCGGCCTCGCGCTGGCCCGCTCCTTCTACCGTGACGTTCTCGCGCCGCTCGTGCCGGTGCCGCACACCGCCTGCCTGCTCGGCGAGGGCTCCGAAGTGCTCGGCTACGACAGCGAACGCTCCACCGACCACGAATGGGGGCCGCGCGCCCAGCTGTTCGTCGCCGCCGCCGACGTCGAGCCCGTACGCCGCGCCGTCGCCGGCGGGCTGCCCGCCGAGCACGAGGGGCGTCCGACGGCCTGGTTCTCCCTGGCCGCCGGCGCCGTCACCCACCACGTCGAGATCACCACCTTCGACGCCTGGATCCGCGACCGGCTCGGCCTCGACCCGCGCGACGGCCTCGACCACGCCGCCTGGCTCGCGCTGCCCCAGCAGCGGCTGCTGCACGTCACCCGCGGCGAGGTGTTCCGCGACGACGCCGGCGAGCTCACCCGGGTCCGCGACCTGCTCGCCTGGTACCCCGTCGACGTGTGGCGCTGGCTGGTCGCCTCCCAGTGGCACCTGATCCACAACACCGAGCCGCTGATCGGCCGCACCGCCGAGGCGGGCGACACCCGCGGCGGACGCCTGCTGGCCGCCCGGCTGAGCGAGCTCGTCATGGAGATGTGCTTCCTCCAGGAGCACCGCTACCGGCCCTACGCCAAGTGGTTCGGCACCGCGTTCGCCGAGCTGGAGGCCGCCGCCACGATCGGGCCGCTGCTCGACGCCGGCCGGCTGCCCGAGGCGCTGGCCGAGCTCGGCCGCCGGCACAACGACCTCGGCCTCAGCGCGCCGGTCGAGCCCGTGCTCGGCGACTTCCGGGTCGGGATCAACGACGCGGTCCGCCCGTACCGGGTGCTCAACAGCGCCGGCTTCCACGCCGCCACCGTCGCCGCGATCACCGACCCCGCGCTGCGCGCCCTCGTCACGGTCGGCGGCCTCGACCAGCTCACCCACGCCGACGACGCGCTGGTCAACTTCACCCCCTGGCCCGGCCGCCTGGGCGAGGTCTACCGGTCACTGCTCGACGGCTAGAAGCCCTCCGGCGGCCCGTACATATCCCGGCATTACGGTCGGCGCAGTTAGCCGATCGCCCCTCTGGAAAGAGGGAGGGCATGATCGTAGTGGGGGTTGACGGGTCCAGGGCGGGGCTGGAAGCCGCCGCGTGGGCGGCCGCCGAGGCGGAGCTGCGCCACGTGCCGCTGCTCATCGCGCACGCCATGACCCGCTGGGCCGTCGAGACCGGCGACGGCAGGCTGGCCGACGTGGCCGCGTGGATGCGCGAAGGCGGCCGGTCCGTGCTGCAGGCCGCCCGGGAACGGGCCGGCCGCGACCGGCCCGAGGCCGACGTCGAGACGACGCTGCTGGCCGGCGACCCGCGCGAGGCGCTCATCGCCGCCGGGCGCGACGCCGAACTGCTCGTCATCGGCAGCCACGGCATCGGCGGCGTACGCGGCATGCTCGTCGGCTCCGTCGCCCACGGTGTCGCCGGACGCGCCCCCTGCGACGTCGTCCTGGTCCGCGAGGTGCCCTCCTCGCCCCGCCAGGAGATCGTGGCCGGCGTCGACGGCTCCGAAACCTCGGCCCGGGTGCTGGACTTCGCCTTCGCCGAGGCGCGGCTGCGCGGCTGCCGGGTGCGCGCCGTCCACGCCTGGAACTGGCCCGGCCCCTTCGACGACGCCGAACGGACCGTGCTCGCCGACCTGCTCGCCGGGCCGCGCGAACGCCACCCCGGCGTGCCCGTGATCGAGGAGACCGTCCACGCGCACCCCGTGGAAGCCCTGCGGCAGGCCGCGACCGGCGCCGAACTGCTGGTCGCGGGCTCACGCGGGCGCGGCACCCTCGCCGGGATGGTGCTCGGCTCGGTCAGCCAGGCGCTGCTCCAGCACGCGCCCTGCCCCCTCGCCGTGGTGCGCTCGCCCTAGTGAGCTGACCGTGAGTATTCGGGACACCACATGAGGTGTGTTTCGTTTCAGATTGGCTGTGTGGTGGTGACGGTCTCCGGTTGCTGAGGT
>NZ_JBFANJ010000038.1:0-16268 GCF_040674795.1 Nonomuraea sp. NPDC049725
GGGGTTTGCGCGTGGTCCTGCCGGCCGTGTTCAGTGTCGGTGTCGGCGTCGTGTTTACGAAGTTCTCCCGCGGGGGGGTGGGCGGGCCGCCGCCCCCCCCCGCCCCGCCAGGGCGGATGGCAGACTCAGCAGACATGATCAGGATTCTGCTCGCCGACGACGACCCGATGGTCCGCCGGCATCTCAAGACCATCCTCGGCTCCAGTACGGAGCTCGACGTGGTCGGCGAGGCACGAGACGGGGCAGAAGCGGTCGAGGAGGTCCTGCGCAACCAGCCCGACGTGGTACTGATGGACCTCAGGATGCCGGGCGTGGACGGGATCACCGCGACGAAGGAGATCACCGCGCTGGCCGCGCCGCCCGCGGTGGTCGCGCTCACCACGTTCGACTCAGACGAGCACGTCCTCGGCGCCCTGGAGGCCGGAGCCGCGGGCTTCCTGGTGAAGGCCACCCCGGCCGAGGAGCTGCTCAACCTGGTCAAGGTCGCCGCCGACGGGAACGTCGTGATGTCCCCGAGCGCGGCGCGCAGACTGATCGCCCAGTCCTCCAGAGGCGACGAGCGGCGCGACGCCGCCCGGTCGCGGATCGCCACGCTGGCCGAGCGCGAACGCGAGGTGCTGGCCTGCCTCGGTGAAGGGCTCACCAATCCCGAGATCGCCCGGCGGCTGTTCCTGTCGGAGACGACCGTCCGCAGCTACGTCTCCCGACTCCTGGCCAAGCTCGACCTCACCCACCGGACGCAGGCGGCCCTGCTCGCCCACCAGGCCGGGCTCCTCGACGAGCCCGCCTGAACACGACCCGCGACCACCCGGCCGCCACGGGCGACACCACGGCGGCCTTCCGAGGTACCCCGCTGTGCACACACTGTCCCGCTGGCCGGAACTCATCGTCCGCGATCGAAGAATCATGCTCATGGCCGCCATCGGCGCGGCCATCCTCTGCGCCGTCGTTCAGATCGTCCTGTACACCACGAGCGGGGACGGCCACGGCCCCGGCTCACTCGCCGGCCTCGCCCTGAACCTCCTGCTCAACGCGTCCTTGCCGCTGGTCGTCCGCCTCCCGCGTACGGTAGGAGCACTGGCCGTCGTGGTCACGACCGTGCTCGCTCTCGGGACCGGCCTGATGCCGGATGCGGTGGCAGCGCAGACCGGCCCCATCACGACACCCGTGGCAACCCCGGTCGTGGTGTCCTTCCTGGTCACCCTGCTGCCCTGGCACCAGGCGTTCGCCTTCGCCGCCGTCCTCGCGCTGCCGGTGATCCCGATCTGGGCTCCCTCGTGGGGAAACCTGTACGAAGCGCTGTCGTCCACCGCCCTGCCCGCGCTGGGCGCCCTGTACCTGCGGGCCCGGCACGAGCTGGTGCGATCACTGCGCAAACGGGCCGAGCTGGCCGACTCCGAACGCCGCCTGCTCGCCGAACGCGCCGAAACCGCCGAACGGCAGCGCCTGGCCGCCGACCTGCACGACATCGTCACCCACCACGTCACGGAGATCGTGCTGCACGCCGACGCCCTCCGCGTCACCACCCGCGACGACGACGCCCGCACAGCGGCCGAGCAGATCCGGCGAGCCGGCACCCGCACCCTCACCGAGCTGCGCGATCTCATGCGTGTCGTCACCACGGGGGCCCGGCCCGCCCCCGCCGGGCGTCCCCAGAACGACACCGGCGGCGACCTCGCCGCACTCGCGGCAGCCGACCACGCGGCCCTGCACGTCGAGGGCGACCCCGATACGGTGCCCGCCGTCGTGGCCCGAGCCGTCTACCGCGTGGTGCAGGAGTCGCTGACCAACGCCCGCAAACACGCCCCTGGAGCACCGGTCACGGTCACCATCTCCTACCCCGGCGACCGGGCCGACGTCGAGGTACGCAACGCGCCGCCCCGGCGGAGCGCCGATCCCACGCTGACCAGAGCCGGCTCAGGAATGGGCCTGACCGGGCTCGACCGCCGGGTGACCCTGCTCGGCGGCACCTTCAGCGCGGGACACGACGGCGAGGGCGGCTTCACGGTCACCGCCAGCCTCCCCGCCTCCGCCACCCGCAACGCCGCCACACCAGAACCCCGGGCCTCCGGCGTGACGTGAGGAGGCGTCCACAGTGCGCGGGGTTGCGAGAAGAACCCGAGGACTTCGGACGGAACCACCGAAATGACTGTCCCCTCACCTGAGGTTCGCGCCCGGGTCGAGGCCGGTCAGGTCGGCGGACGCGGCCCACAGGCGCGCCGCCAGTACGGGGTCGGCCAGGTGACCTCGGACGGGTTCGAGGGTGGGCAGGCCGCGGATCCCGAACACCCGAGGCCCCCAGAGCTGGCCGCCGCGTACGGACGGGTCGAGGACGGCCCGGACGGCGGGCCAGGCGGCGCCTCCTTGCTCTGCAAGAGCAGACCGGCCGGCAGGCCGCGCAGTCGTTCGCCGACCGTTCGGACGCGGACCGGCGGACGTGAGGGGGTGAGGGAGTCGAGCGCGCCGCCGGGGTGGGTGACCACGCTCAGCGTCGTGCTGCCGGCGGCGCGCAGGCGACGGTCGAGTTCGAAGCCGAAGAGCATCTGCGCGAGCTTGGACCGTACGTAGGTGCGCTTCGGCCGGTAGCCGCGCATGCTCTGG
Organism: Nonomuraea sp. NPDC049725; assembly: GCF_040674795.1. Classification (NCBI taxonomy): domain Bacteria; kingdom Bacillati; phylum Actinomycetota; class Actinomycetes; order Streptosporangiales; family Streptosporangiaceae; genus Nonomuraea; species Nonomuraea sp. NPDC049725. Next base: position 2,602 of record NZ_JBFANJ010000038.1, read on the forward strand.
AGATCGTCAAGGTCCAGGCTCTCGGACTTCGCCGTGAAGCTGCCGGTGGTGACGACGCGGCCGGCGGGTGCAGCCGCAAGCAGGGGTGCGAGCCACGAGATCAGCGCGAAGTGACCCAGATGGTTGGTGGCGAACATCAGCTCGTTGCCGTCCCCGCTCTCGCGCCGTGGCGGATCGTCGAACAGTACGCCGGCGTTGCAGACGACCGCGTCCAGCCTCTCCAGCGCCAGGCCGTCCGTGCAGGCCTTGAGCGAGGAGAGGTCGGCGAGATCCAGGCGGATGTGACGGACACGCGCACCCGGGACGCGGGTACGGATCGAGACCCGCGCGGCCTCGGCCTTGGCGGTGTCACGGCAGGCGAGGACCACCGTGGCGCCAGTGCCGGCCAGCTGTTCGGCGACGAAGTAGCCGATGCCCGCGTTACCGCCCGTGACGAGGAAGTTCTTGCCCTCGGCACGTGGCAGGCGCCGTACGTCCCAGGGGGCGGGGCCGTGGAGGAAGGACACCGTCCGGCTCCTTACGTTGATCTGGTCTGGGTCAGTGCTGGAGTTCAGCCGGTGCTCGTCTGGGCATCAGGGTCACGGCCGGGACGGTGACGGCGGTCAGGGCCACGACGACGACGAGGCTGGCCGTCATGGCGGGGCCGAAGCCGGAGCCGGCCGACTGGAAGAAGACCGACGTGACGGCGGCCGAGCCGGCCCCGGCCGCCAGTTGCTGGATCGCCGACAGGGAACCGCTGGCGCTGCCGGCCTCGCCGGGATCGATGTCGCCGATCGCGACGTCGAAGATCGTGCCGTAGCAGGCGCCCATCCCCAGGCCCGTGAGGAAGACGGCCGGCGCGAGGGCCCACAGGCTCAGGTCCGTGCCCGAGGCCGCGACCAGGACGAGCAGCCAGCCGCAGCCGGCCAGGATGACGGCCAGGCCGAAGAAGATGAGCGTACGCCCCAGCTTCCTGATCAGCGCCATGCACGCTCCCGAGGCGACGATGATGCCGACGGTCATCGGCAGCAGCCCCAGGGAGGCGTCCCGGGCCGAGGCGTGCAGCCCTTGCTGCATGAACAGCGACAGGACGTAGACCAGCCCGGTGGTGGCCGCGAAGACGATCAGGCCGACGAGCAGCCCGGAGCTGAAGCCGCGGTTGCGCAGCAGGGACGGCTTCAGCAGCGGGTCTGCAGCGGTGCTCTGGCGGCGGGCGAAGGCGGCCAGGAACACCAGGCCGGCGGCGACCGAGAGGATCGGGACTGCGGTCCAGCCGTTGTCCGACCCCTCGACCAGCCCCAGGAGCAGCCCGAACATGGCGGCGGCGAGCAGCCCGGAGCCCACCCCGTCCACGCCGGTGGCGGCGTCGCCGTCGTCGTGCGGCAGCAGCCGGACCGCCAGGACCAGGCCGAGGCCGCCGAGCACCAGGTTGACCAGGAAGATCGGGCGCCACGACAGCCCGGCGAGGTCGGCGTCGATCACGAACCCGGCCAGGATCGGGCCGCCGACCGAGGCGGCCCCCAGCAGGGGCCCGAACAACGCGAACGCCTTGGTGAGCATGTCACGCGAGAACGTCTTCGTCATGATCGCCATGCCTTGCGGGATCAGCAGCGCGCCGAACGCGCCCTGTGCGCCGCGGGCCAGGATCAGCAGCGCGGGGTCGGGCGAGAGTCCCGCCACGGCCGAGGCGATCGTGAAGCCGCTCATGCCCACGAGAAACAGCCTGCGCTGGCCGTACTTGTCGCCCAGCCGCCCGCCGACCACGAGCAGGACGCCCATGGCGAGCATGTACGCCGACCCGAGCCACTTGATCAGGCCCTCGCCGCCGTGCAGTTCGGCGGCGATCGTGGGCGCGGCGATGTTGGTGACCGTGGCGTCGATCATGTCGAGGGCGTCGGCGAGCAGCACCAGCCCCAGGATCGCCCACATGCGGCGCGTGGACGCGGTCGCCGGCGGGCCGGCGGTTGCGGGGATTGCCATGACACATCTCCGTTCGCGAAAAACCTGAACTGACTCTGAAACTATAACCACTATAGATTCAGAGGCGTTTCAGGTTACGGTACGATGGAGACATGCCGACGACGATGGGACGCCGCGAGCGCAAGAAGGCACAGACCCGCCAGGCACTGTCGGAGGCCGCACTCCGGCTCTTCAGCGAGCACGGCTACGACGGCGTCACCGTCGCCCAGATCGCCGACGAAGCAGACGTCTCCATCGCCACCCTGTTCGCGCACGTACCCGACGGCAAAGAAGCACTGATCTTCGACGACGGCTCCGAACGACGCATCTGGCTGACCGCCGCAGTCCACGACCGGCCCCCCGGCCAGTCCGTACTGGAAGCCCTGCGCCGCAGCATGGCAGCCCGAGGCCCCTTCACCGACGACCTCCCGCCCGAACTACGGCACAAACGCGACCTGATCGTCAGCACGCCCGCCCTGCGGGAATACTCACGCAAGCTCTGGATCGCCTGCGAAGAAGCCCTCGCCGAGGCGATCGCCACCGAGAGCGGCCGCGACCCCTCCGACATGACCATCCGCGCGCTGGCCCGCTACGTCCTGGAGATCCCCGAACTCGCAGGCACCGAACCCGACCCCCTGGCCGCACTCAACGCCATCTTCGACCTTCTCGAACACGGCTGGCCCGAATCCCCCGGCAAACCCTGACCAGCCCCACCCCGCCGACCCAGCGGACCCTGCCGAAAGGACGGCAGACCGGGCTCAGCCACTACGTCCGCCTCGGCGAGGGTTGTCAGAGGGCGAGCGTGCGGCGTAGCCAGCGCAGCCGTGCCGTCTTCGCGTCCTGGGAGAGCATGGCTTGGGGGACCATCACATCGAACCCGTGGAAGCCGCCCGGCCAGACGTGCAGTTCAGCCTTGCCGCCGGCTTGCCAGATGCGGGTGGCGTAGGTGACCCCCTCGTCCCGGAAGGTTTCGGCCGAGCCGACGTCGATGAACGCAGGGGGCAGCCCGGACAGGTCGGTGGCGCGGGCCGGGGCGGCGTAGGGGGACACGTCGAGACCGCCGCGCTGCTCGCCGAGCAGCGCGGTCCAGCCCATCTCGTTGCGTGCGTGGTCCCAGACGTCGAGGCCGGCCATCTGAAGTGAGGACGGGGTGTTGTTGCGGTCGTCGAGCAGGGGGCAGTTCAACAGCTGACCGGCCAGCGCCGGCCCCTTCCGATCGCGGGCCAGCAGGACCACTGCCGCGGCGAGACCACCGCCCGCGCTGGGCCCTGCCACCAGGAGACGAGATGGGTCGATGCCGAGGTCTGCGGCGTGTTCCACGGTCCAGAGCAGGCCGGCGTAGCAGTCCTCCACGGGGGCGGGGTGCGGGTGCTCGGGGGCGAGCCGGTAGTCCACCGACACCACGGCCAGGCCCAACTCCGTCGCCATGTCCAGGAGGGGGTCCACGCCGATCATGCGATGGGTTCCGCCGATCATCCCTCCGCCGTGAATGTAGTACACGGCGGCCACCGGGGTGGCGGCCTCGGCGGGCCGGCAGATCAGCAGGGGGATCTCGGGTGCGCCAGCGGGACCGGGAGCGGTCCGCTCCGTGACGACGAAGGCACCGTCCCGGCTGATCTGCTCGTTGCTGGGAGGCGGGGCCCATTCCGCCGCCTGCCGCCGAAGTGCCGGGATCATGTCCAGGGACGGGACCGTGGTGGGGATCTGCCGGCGCAGCACGGTCAGCGCGGCGTCGAGCTCCGGGTCGAAGGGCGGCGGCGTACCGACCGGGGTGGCGGTTGGCTGCGCAGGAAACTGGTCGATGTTCATGAAGAGGCCCTTTCGATCGGACGGACATGAAGAGTTGCTGAGCGATCACCGGCGGCGACAGTGACCAGGCCACGCTGTCGTCGCCGTTGCAGCAGCGGTGACGGAGACGCTCTGCGTCAGGAAGTGCCGTGACCCGACGGCGGGATGTTGTGGTTGATGCGGAAGAGCTGGTTCGGGTCGTAGGTCGCCTTCAGCGTGCTCAGCCGCTGGTGGTTCGCCTCGGTGTAGGCGCGCCTGACCCGCTCGGGAGCGGAGTCGTGGTCGAACAGGAACCCCGGGAGCATGGCGCCGGTGTCCCACGGCCGGAGCCGTTCCAGCACCTCGTCGGCGGCCGTGCGCGCCGCCTCGGCCCGCTCGGCGGGCGCCGGCATCCGCAGCCACAGGTGGAAGGCCGCGCCCTGGGTGCTGACCGCGTGCGGGCGGCCGGGCGGCCGGTTCAGCGCCCCGCCCAGGTGACGTAGCTCGATGCCGGGGAACGGGCCCCCGGAATTCGACGGGTCGATGAACGAGACCAACTCGGCCACGGCCTCGTCGTCGAGTTCGCGGAGCAATGCGCTGCGCAGGTGCGCCGAGACCGGGTTCCTGGGATCCTGGTAGATCTCGGTGATCTGCGTGTACGGCAGCGCGGCGCAGGTGTCCTTGTCTTCCGGGCCGAGCGCGCGCAACGGCTCCACCAGCCGCGCGCCTTGCTCCTCGCCCCCGGTGTAGACCACCCGGATCTGTATGAACGAGCGGCCGCGGAACTCCTCGGGCAGCTGCGGCGCATCAGGCAGGCGCATCAGTGTCACCGAGGACGACATCTCCTCCGGCTGCTCCTTGGCCCAGGCCACATAGGAGCCGAGCACGTGGGCGGCGTGCGTGGGATCCTCCCCCGGATACCAGAGCTCACCGCCGTAGACGGTGCGCAGCGGCAGCAACTCGATCTCGGCCGCGACCACGACACCGAAATTGCTCTTGCCGCCCCGCACCGCCCAGAACAGGTCAGCCTCCTGGGCAGGCGAAACCGTGCGCAGCAGGCCGTCGGCGGTGACGATGTCGAGCGAGCGGACGTAGTCGGCGGCGAAGCCGTACGTGCGGCCGGTCAGCGGGAGCCCGCCACCGGTCAGGTAGCCCATCACCCCGACCTGAGGGGATGAGCCGCACAGCGGCGCGAGACCGTGCTCGGCCGCCGCGGCGAGCACCTCGCCCCACCGCAGGCCGGCTCCGATCCGTGCCGTGCGGGCACGCGGGTCCACCGACAGCTCGCGCAGCTGTCCGGTGGCGATGAACACGGCGCCGTCCGCCGGCACCGACTTGCCGTGCCCGGTCGACTGCACCGCAACCGGGAACCCCGCCTCCGCCGCTAACCGGACGGCGGCGGCCACGTCATCGGCGTCCGCGGCGACCACGACCACCGCGGGCCGGTGCTCGACCGTCAGCAACCAGCCGGAGCCGGCCTCCTCGAAGCCCTCGTCACCGGGATGGAGCGTACGCCCCCGGATCAGATCGCGCAGGCTCACCAGGTCGCGCCGGTCGACCTTTGAGTTCGTATGCAGCATGTCAATCATCCGCCTTTCAGGCATGTCACTCATGTGCCTTCTCGAAGGAGGTTCGTCTGGTCACCGGTTTCCGCGGGCGACGGAGGGGCCGGCATCCGCGCGTCGCGCAGCAGGATCACAGCGGCTACAGCCAGCAGGGCAGCGAGCACCGCACCGACGACCGCGGTCGCCTGCAGGCCGTACACAAATGCCTCACGGGCCACCGACAACAGCAGGGCTCCGTCGCCGACCGGCAATGTGCGGGCGGCGTCGACCGCGGCGGCCAGGGTGTCCTCGGCCGTCTTGACGACGGCGTCGGGCAGCCCCTCGGGGAGCTTGCCGGTCAGGTTCGCCCGGTACACCACGAAGCCGATGCTGCCGATCACGGCGATGCCCATCGAGGCGCCGAGGTCGGTGCCGGTCGAGGCGATCGCAGAGGCGGCACCGGCCCGCTCGGGCGGTGCCGCTCCCACGATCAGTCCGGTGCCCAGCGAGATCATCGGCCCGAGCCCGAGTCCGATGACGGCCGCGCCTACCACGGCGACATACAGGCCGGAGGGACCACTGAGCTGGGCCAGCACCACCATGCCGAGCACCGCGACCACCAGGCCGCCGGCGAGCAGCGTGCTCAGCTTCATGCGGCTCGCCAGGGCAGGGGCCCCCATGGCGCCGATCATGACCGCGATGGTGGTGGGCATCGACCAGAGCCCGGCCTCGATCGGGGACAGCTTGCACACCAGCTGCAGGTACTGCAGGACAAAGAACTGCGAGCCCCCGGAGATCAGGGTCCCCAGGACGAGCATGCCAAGGGCCGATCCGAACAGTTTGTTCTGGAACAGCGAGAGGTCAACCAGTGGCTGCTCGATCCGCCGCTGGCGAGAGATGAAGAGCGCCCCCAGCGCCAGGCCGGCGACGATGGCGATGCCCGACTCCGGGCCCAGGCCGTCCTCGGCGATCCCCTTGAGACCGAAGATCAAGGCAAGGACGCCGACGATGGACATGACCGCGCTGATGAAGTCCGGGCGGGAGACCGACTCGTCCCGGTACTCCGGCAGCACGATCGGGCCGAACCCGATCAGCAGCAGCATGATCGGGACGCCGAGCAGGAAGACCGAGCCCCACTGGAACAGCTCAAGGAACGTACCGCCGACCAGGGGCCCGATCACCGTGCCGAGGCCGAAGAAGCCGGTCCAGGCCCCGATCGCGGCACCCCGCTGCTTGGGGTCGGTGAACATGATCCGGATCAGGGAGAGCGTGGAAGGCATCAACGTGGCGCCCGCGAGGCCGAGGAGCGCCCGGGCGGCGATGAGCATCGCCGCGTTGACCGCGAATGCCGAGAGCACCGAGGCCACCCCGAACGCGAACGCGCCGATCATCAGCAGCCGCCGGCGGCCGATCCTGTCCCCGATCGCGCCCATGGTGATGAGGAAGCCGGCGGTGAGGAACCCGTAGATGTCCACGATCCACAGCAACTCGGCGTTGCTGGGCCGCAGGTCGGCGGTGAGGGCGGGCAGTGCCAGATGCAGGACGGTCAAATCCATGGCGATCAACATGGTGGGAAGCGCGAGGACCGCTAACCCCAGCCATTCTCTTCGGGTCGCCCGCGGTGCGGCCGCCGTACCGACATCGGTACTCAACGGAACTCCTTGCCTGGTGGTTGAAGGGTGAGGTGTGGCCGGTGGCCACGGTGCCGAGCGCCGTCCAGCGACGTGGCGGGTGCGCCGGAGCGGATCTCAGGCGGCGGACAGCAGCGTGTTCGCGCGGGACAGGACGGTGTTCAGGACGCGGCCGGCGGTGGCCAATTCCTCCTCCGGCAGGTCGCCCCACAACTTTTCGGTGATCCGGGCGATGGCGGCGCGGACCTGGTTCCACTGGGCCCTGCCGTCCTCGGTCGCTTCGACGATGCCGTCCTGGCTGGTGCGGACCAGGTTCGCGGCCGTCAGTTCGACGATGCGCTGGTGTGCCGTGGCCTGGCCGACCTTCAAGGAGTGGGAGACCCGCTCGGCCAGAGCATCGCCGGACAGAGTTCCGTCGCTGACCACGGTCAGCGTCAGCGTCACCCACTGGGGTTCGGTGATGCTGGTCCCGGCCAGCTGTCGCTCCAGGAGGGTGTTGAGAGCCTTCTCGGTCTGGCCGATGACCTGGGGGCCGAAGGCGGGCCCGGCCGGCTGTGCGATGGTGGTCATGTCTGAGCTCCTCAGCGTCATGAAGACAAATGTTGGTCAAGCCAACGTGGGTGAGACCAACGTTGGCTCGACCAACATTACATATAGTCGTGGGTCCTGCCAACAATTTGCTAGATTTGGCTCGTGGACACTACCGAGGGGCCGCCGCCGGAGCGGCTGCGCACGCTGCCGAGCAGGCTGACCTACGGTGCGGCATTGATCGCCAACCGGATCGTGGATCGGGCGTTCGCCCAGGCCGGCATCCGGCGCCACCACTACTCCCTGCTTGCCACCCTGGAGGAGTACGGCCCGGCCAGCCAGGCCGCCCTCGGCCGCCGCACCGGCATCGATCGCAGCGACATGGTGGCGACCGTCAACGACCTCGCCGAACGGCAACTCCTCGAGCGCGCACCCGACCCGGAAGACCGCCGCCGCAACATCATCACCATCACCCCGGCAGGCCGAAGGCAACTCGCCGACCTTGACCGGCTGCTCGCCGCCGCCCAGGACGAATACCTCGCCCCGCTGTCCGCAGCCGACCGGCAGAACCTGATCAACCTGCTCACCCGTTTGGCCGACCACCACGGCGACAAGCACAACTAAAGGGCGGCCGGTTCTGTCGATGACAAGTGACAGCGCCCCAGTACTTTGTGAGGTGGCGCCGGCCCGTACGCCTCGGTCCTGGAGCCCGCAAAACTGAGCCACTGAGCTGATGTGACAGCTCACACTGATTCGGCCCCGCTCCGGCGAGCGTAGAGCTGGGCGGACGCGCCTGCGGCCCGGCATGTATGACGGGCAATACGGATTCCCTGTCACTCGTAGATGCCGCGATGCGCCGGCGTCAGTGGCGGGCACCACCTCTCCCCTGCGTAGCCTTCCAGATTGACTTTGCTAGCTATTTCAGTCATGTTTGAAATAACTAGCCAACAGTACGGAGAGCCATGGAACACGTGACCTTCAACAGCGTCGGCACCCGCTGCGCGGGTGATCTCTACCTGCCCGAGACGAGCGACCCCGTCCCCGGGCTGGTGCTCGGGCACAGCGGGGTGATGGTCAAAGAGGCGCTGGCGTTCTTCGCCCCGCACTTCGTCAAGGCCGGCTTCGCGGTGCTGGCCATCGACTACCGCACGGTCGGCTCCAGCGAAGGCGAACCGCGCGGCCAGGACTACCCGGAGCAGCAGGTGCAGGACTTCCGCAGCGCCGTGTCCTACCTGCAGACCCGCCCCGAAGTGCAGCCGGAGCGGATCGGCGTGTGGGGCGTGAGCATCGGCGGCTCGGTGGCAGCCCAAGCCGCCGTGCTCGATCGGCGCATCAAGTGCGTCGTCGTACAGAGCCCCAGCGTGTGGAACGGATGGCGATACCTGGAACGCCTCCTGGGCCGTGCCGGCGTCCACGCGCTGCGCGACCAACTACAACAGGACTGGCAACGGCGCTACGAAGGCGGGCAGAGCGCTCGCGTACCACACCTGACGCTGGACGGCGACAGCGTGAAGGACACCCCGGACATGTCCACCCGCCTGTTTCCCACCTACCGCAACGAGAAGACCCTCGACTCAGCCGAGCACCTGCTCACCTTCGCACCGGAGAACCTCATCCACCGGCTCACGCCGACGCCGCTGCTGATGATCGCCAACGGCGGCTGGGACCCCTACCACATGCTCGAGGAGGCGCAAAGCGCCTTCGCCAAGGCGGGCGAGCCCAAGCGGCTCGCAGTGCTCCCCTACGACGTGCTCGGGCTCTACACCGGCCCCGGCCTGGAAGAGGCGATGGCGCTCGCGATCGACTGGTTCGACCTCTACCTGCGCAGAACCCGGCTCGCGGACATCACCCCGACACCGACCTACGAGTCGGTGGCCGCCATGACACAGTGAACCGGCACACGATCAACAACGGAGGACGCGACCATGAGCACTGAGGAACAGCAGGACCGGCTGCTCCGCTGGGTGGAACGGGTGGCCGCCTTCTGCGTCGAAGAGTGGGGGCTGCCGCCCATCACCGGACGCATCCTCGGCTGGCTCATGATCTGCGATCCGGCCGAGCAGTCCGCCGGCCAGATCGCGGACGTGATCCAGGCCAGCCGGGCCTCACTCACCTCGAACATGCGCTTCCTCACGGCCATCGGCCTGGTCAAGAAGGTGCGAAGGCCCGGCGACCGCGTCTCCTACTACCGCATCGAAGACGACGCCTGGCAGAAGGTCATCCAGCGCAAACTCGAAAGCCTGAGCGCGTTCGGCGAGATCGCCGACGAAGGACTCGACATCGCGGGCGGCGAGGGACACCGCACCGAGCGCATCAAAGCCGCCCACGACTCCCTGACGTGGCTGCAGAACCTCGCAGCCCGTCATCCGCTACGCCGTTAAGGAACCCCCATGCACCGCTGGCAACCCAAGCTCGGGCTGATCCAGGAAACGCTGCTGCTCACGCTCCACGCCAGAGCCCTGGACGCCGGGCGGCCCAGCCCCATCCTCGGCGACACGCTCTCCGCCGAACTGGCCCGCAGAATCGACTACGACTTCGGCAAGCTGAAAGTCAAGCCCAACCTCGTCCTCACCACGGCACTGCGCGCCAAGAAGCTCGACGACGCCGTCCGCGCCTACGTCGCCGCTCATCCCGGATGTGTGGTGCTCGACCTGGGCTGCGGCCTGGACACCAGGATGTTCCGCTGCGATCCCCCGCCCGGCGTCGACTGGTACGACATCGACTTCCCGGAAGTGGTGGACCTGCGATCCGAATGCCTGCCCGGCCGTTCCCACCTGGTCGGAGCCGACCTCACCGGCTCCGACTGGCTCACAGCCATCCCCGGCGACCGGCCGGCGATGATCGTCGCCGAAGGGCTGCTCCCCTTCATGCCCGGCGACTCCTTCCGAACGATGACCCGCGCGCTGACCGGCCACTTCCCTGCGGGCGAACTCGCGCTCAACGGCTACACCCGCTTCGCCGCCTGGGCCATGAAGTACCACCCGACCATCAAGGCGCTCGGCATCAAAGCCGCCCAGGGCTTCGACGACCCACACGAACCCGAGTCCTGGGACGCCGGCCTCGAACTGATCGAGGAGCAGATCCTCACCCGCGCTCCGGAAACAGCCCGGTTCCCGCAACCCCTGCGCGCGCTGACCCGTCTCACCGCCCGCAGCACGGCCTTGTCTCGGCAAGGGGCACGCATTCTCCGCTACCGGTTCTGAGCGCGTGCCCCATCTCCCCAGCGGTGGCAGCGGTCGTTGCACGGCGTAGAGACAGCCGAACCCGCCGCGCAACGGAAGGGTCTGGTTAGTCGAGGAATGTACGGGCGGAGCCCGTTCGTTTGTGGTGGGTGGTGGATTTCCAACCGCTCGACGCCTTTACGTTGTAGATTTATAAGCGTCCCGGCGCTTGCGTCCTGATCGTGGCCCTCGGCATTGTGGCGTTCAACATGCGAAAGCCTCGGCCCTGGGTTCGATGGGCGGGCGCGGCGGTTCAGGCCGGGCTCGCGGCCTTCTACGTTCTGCGGTTGATCGTCGATCCGACTCGGCGGCTCGGCGCGGTCGGCCCGGTGGCTCCCTCCCGGGCCCGGACGAGCCTGAGGGCACGTCCCGGCAACACGGGGCACCGGGACTCTACTGACGGGTAACAACGCTTAGGATCGAACCGCAGGTCAGCATGGGTTCCCGGTCGGAATGATCAAAGGGCGGGGGCGCTCCGGTCGGGCAGCAGGTCCACGAGCGCCGTCCGGATGGCGGCGCGGCCGACTCCGTGGGCGCGGGCGAGCACGGCGATCGAAGTGCCCTGGTCGGTGTAGGTCGACCCGACCGCTTCCAGGTCGGGGCCGGTCAACGCGGGTGGGCGGCCGCGATAGCGGCCTTCGACCTCGGCCGCGGCGACGCCTTCGACGGTGAGCTCGTTCTGGATGTCGCGCTGGAACTGGCCGACGGCGGTGATGACGTTGATCAGCAGGTCGGTGGTGGCGTCGTTAGCGGCGAGGTCGTGGAAGTTCGACAGCGGACCGGAAAGGACGCGCAGGGCGACGCCGCGGGCTTGGCACCAGGCGCGGACGTTGTGGATGTCGACCAGGTCGCGGCAGAGCCGGAACAGCTCTGACACCGTGAGCGTGTCACCGGGGTGTGCGGCAGCGGCGACCTTCGCGAAGGCAGGCCGTTCCAGGGCCGGGACCTTCGAGGTGGTGGCCGGGTCCTCGAACAGTCGGACGCCGTCGGCGGGCCGGAATCCCTCGGCGACGCCCTCGACGCGGATGAGGAGGCCGGCCTCGGTGAGGATGTGGCGCTGGCAAAGGAGGGACTGTCGCGGTGGAGACGCGGGAGTAGACGATCTGCACCAAGGGCTCCTCGGGACGAGTCAGAGCCCGATCTTTCTGTCGGAAAACCCTGCCGTCAATCGAGGCGCCGAATCGGCCGCGCGACGCCCTAGTTCGTCCCTCGGTGCTCGATTTTCTGAGGGGTTGCCGGGGTCGGTTCGATGCCTGTCGGTAAACCGTCTATTCCCGACAGGCGCCGGATCGGCCCCGGGTCAGGTCGCGGGGTTCAGCCGGGCCACGACGCCGGTGGCGCGCTCGTCCCCGGGGTCGGGGAACACCTGGTAGCCGGCGGCGGTGAGGACGTCGGTGACGGCGCCGACCAGCGAGACGTGGAAGTCGCCCCTGACATGCGGACGGCTGCGCGGCCCCTGCAAAGGTAACTCGTACATCTATGTACGAGTTATTTAGGAGGGTGTGGTGGACCGCAGCGCAGTAGTCATCGGCGGAGGGATCGGCGGGCTGGCCACGGCGTTGGCGTTGACCAGGACCGGCTGGCAGGTGACTCTGCTGGAGCAGGCGCGGGAGGTGCGCGCGGCGGGCGCGGGCATCACGCTGGCCCCGAACGCGGTGCGTGCTCTGGACTGGCTCGGGCTCGGGGGCGAGTTGCGCGCGACGGGGGCGTTGCAGGGCGGGGCTGGCCTGCGTACGAGCTCGGGGCGCTGGCTCATGCGGGCGCACGTCGAGGAGCTCAAGCGCCGCTTCGGCGTGCCAGGCTTCGCGCTGCATCGCGCCGAGCTCATGGACATGCTCACCCGTGCGCTCCCCGATGGGGTCATCGGCACGGACCGCCGCGTCACCGGCGTACGCGCCGAAGAGGGCGCCGTGAGCCACCAGGGGGCACACGGCTCGGGCACGGTCACGGCCGACCTGGTCGTAGCCGCCGACGGGCTGCGCAGCACCGTGCGCGAGACCTTGTTCCCCGCCCACCCCGGCCCCGCCTATGCCGGCTACGTGACCTGGCGTGCCGTGGTCCCCCGGGACGCGGCCGCCGGGCTGCGCCACGGCTCGATGAGCGAGAGCTGGGGCCGGGGGCAGCGCTTCGGGATCGTGCCTCTGGCCGACGGCGGCATCTACTGGTACGCGACCCTCGCCCTGCCCACCGGCACAGTCCCCGGGCTCTCGCTGGGCGAACTGGCCGACCGGTTCCGCGGCTGGCACGAGCCCGTCCCGCAACTGCTGGCCGCCACCCCGCCTGGGACGTTGCTGCGTCACGACATCCACAGCCTGACCACGCCGCTGCCGTCCTATGTCGCCGGTCGTGTCGTCCTGCTGGGCGACGCCGCGCACGCGGTCACCCCCGACCTCGCCCAGGGCGCCTGCCAGGCGCTGGAGGACGCGGTCACGCTCGCGCGGACGCTGGAGCACGAGCCGTCGCTGCCCGCTGCGCTCGCCGCCTACGACCGGGTGCGGCTTCCGCGCACGCAGCGCATGGTCCGGGTCTCCGCCCAGGCCGGACGGCTAGCCCAGGCCGCCCACCCAGTCACCGCGTTCCTGCGGGACGCTGTGGCCTGGGCCCTGCCGACGCCGCTGTACATGCGGATCATCAGCGAGACGATGTCATGGCGTCCTGGCGTCACCGCGGAATCGTAGGGGGCTTACTCGACCTGCCCTGCTCGCCTTCCGCGACCGCCACCCCCGTCGCCTGCTCTGCGCGCCCGCCGCAGTCCGGCCAGCTCCGCCAGGTCCGACGGGTCAAACGAGAGACGCTCCCAGGGCGAGCGCCACTACGGCGACGCCGCCACCTGCCGCCGCACGGTCTTTCGCTGGCTCACCCGCCACAACACCCGAAGGAGGCACTCGGCCAACGGGCAGCTCAGCCCGAACGCCTACGAACGTCTCTACGATGAAAGATCAGCTAGGAGCTGTTTGGGGTTCGGATCATGTGGTTCAGGTGAGGACCTTCACCCACATGATCGAGCCTCGAAGAAAGAGCCCAGCCTCGTAGTTCTC
>NZ_JBFANJ010000039.1:0-11295 GCF_040674795.1 Nonomuraea sp. NPDC049725
CCGGTTTCGACGCCGAACGCTACAAAGCGCGCAACGTCGTCGAACGGGCGATCAACCGGCTGAAGAACTTCCGGGCCGTGGCCACCCGCTACGACGAACGCGCCTACATCTTCCTCGGCACCGTCACCCTGGCCGCCCTGGTCATCTGGCTTGGAACCTGATCGAAGAAACAGCTCCTAGAGGTCGCAGTTCATATCCGGGCGGTCTGGCCACCTCGAAGGGCTCGTCCGATCCGGTGCGGGCCGATGCCTGCATTGAGTGCCCTCCGTGAGGCTTCCAGGTCTTGCTGTCGTTCATGGTGAACGGCATGATCACGCCGTGACTGACTACGAGCGGGTAGCCAAGGCATTAGGGGATACCACCTGGATCACCTGGTGCACGGATGCCACCCTGGACGATGTCCTCGCTCTCTACAGCGATGGCTGGAACCTGCCGGTGACGGCCACATTCGGCGAGGCCGATGAGGCTGCCCATTTCGGCATCGAGGATGGGGTTCCGGTCCTCTTCGCAGGTGCGCTCGGCCATGGGGTCGTTCTCATGGAACCAGGGCTGCCATGCGTGGGAACCGACGAGCGGATTCGCCTCTCATCCGCAGGTCGGTGCCTGGACGTCGGCTGGAGTGACTTCGGCCCGCCCTTCGTCACGTACAGGGAGAAGGGGCGCGTCGTAGTGAGCTTCGAGGGCACGGGGTGGGAGTACGACGCCACGCCCGACCAGGAGACGGTGGAGCGCTGGATGAGCGCCACCCCTGCCGGGTTGAAGGGGTGGCAGACCAATTACGGCACTGCGTCGCTGATGACGGCGGAGGCCATCATGGGCGCGCCCATGAATGAGCAGTGGCTGGCGCGAGAGCACACCTGCTTGGCCTATGGAAAAGCTGACGCGGAGCGTCCTCGTCCACGCTCGGTGAGCCTGGGAGAGCTGGTGGAAAATGTTGCAGCGCCTCTCCGTACGAAGCACGGCCCCGGTAGCGGCGGCCCGCCCGCGTGAGGTTCTGCTTGACGAGGCGACGCCGTCGCTGCGGCCGGCTGGGAGCACCCAGTACGCAGCCCCACCGATGCCGTCGTCAAAGCCGAGCACCTCGGGCCGGTCAGAGGCTCCGTACGTTCTCGGCGACGTACTGGAAACCGTCCTGCTCGCGCCGGACGATCTCGAACGTGACGCGTTCGCCCGCCCGCAGGCTCCGGTACCCCTCGGCGATGATGTTGCTGAAGTGCGCCCAGGCGTCGTGCCCGTCCGGAAGGGAGGGCGAGGAGAGGACGCCCCACCCTTCCTCCGCGTGCCAGACCTTGACCATGCCGTGAACTGTGCCGTGAACCGTGCTGTCGGACATGCCGCCCATCCTGGCACGGGCGTCCCCCGGGCGGGGGAGCGCGGTGGCCCGCGGGCGGGAGGCGGCGCGAGCGCGTGATCACGACGATGGACCCATGCGTACGAACCTCGTCGTCGTCCCTCGCTGGCCGGTGGTGGCCGCGCACGCCGCCGCCCTCGTGGCGCTCCCGTCCGGGCTGTGGCGGATCGGCCTGGTGCTCGGCTTCCCGCTCGGCTACACGGAGGAGGGCCTGCGCGCGTTGCTGGGGACGGGGGCGGCGGGGCCGGCGTACCTGGTGGCGCTGAGCGTGCTGACCGAGGGGGCGGGGCTGCTGACGCTCGGCCTGGTGCGGCCGTGGGGCGAGGTGGTGCCGCGCTGGGTCCCGTACGCGGGAGGCATGGTGATCCCGCGCCGCGCGGTGCTCGCGGCGGCGTGGGCGGGCGTCGTGGTGCTGGCGGTGCTGTGGACGCCGTTCCTGTTCTGGTGGGCGGTGCCGCACGGCGACATGACGGCCACCGGGCACCTGCTGGTGGGGTTCGTCTATCTGCCGCTGGTCGCGTGGGCGCCGCTGCTGGCCGCCGTCACGCTGGCCTACCAGCGGCGGACGCGCTGAGGGCGGCGGGTCAGGACTCGTCGGTGCGGAACAGGGCCCACACGGCCTTGCCGCCACGCGCCAGCGGGTCCCAGCCCCAGCACTGGCTGTACGTCTCGACGATGTAGAGGCCGCGCCCGTTCTCGGAGATGAAGTCGGGCTCCTTGGGCGTGGGCACGTCGTCGCTCGGGTCGGCCACGGCCAGCAGGACGTGCGGCGCCACGCGCATGAGCAGCAGCGTGATCTCGCGCCCGCCCCGGGCGTACATGGCGTAACGGACCGCGTTCGTCACCAGCTCGGAGACCACGAGCGCCGCGTCGTCGCTCAGCTCGGACAGGCCCCAGCCGCTCAGCGTGGTGCGGGTGACGTCCCTGGCGGTCTTGACCGAGTCGGCCTGGAAGGGCAGCGGGCACGCGGTGGTGTACGGCTTGCCCGAGGTGAGGAGCTGGTCGAAGCCCACCTCACGGGTGATCTGCAGGCAGTCGGCAGTGGCCAGAGGATCCTCCACCATCCCGCCGATACCTCCCAGTCGCCTTTGGTTTAGTGCATGTTTGGCCCAATATGCACTAGGCCATCATGGGTCACGATCCCGTGTCGCTGCAAGACCCAAATGCACGTGCATGTGCAATGTGCAGCAGCATGAGCGATTTCCGCATACGTATCCGAATCGGACACCAGGTTGAGACCTTGTCATACCCGGCAAACAGATGTCACTGTGTGTGCGGACCTTGATAGGAGGCAAAGTGACGCAGAACCAGCCGGGTTCCGGGCCTACGGCGCTGCGCATCCTTCTGGGTTCCCAGCTGCGCAGGCTCAGGGAAAGCAGGGGCGTCACGCGCGAGGAAGCGGGCCACCTCATCCGGGGGTCCGAGTCCAAGATCAGCCGTATGGAGCTGGGCCGGGTCGGGTTCAAGGAGCGTGACGTGGCCGACCTGCTCACCCTGTACGGAGTGGTCGACGACGGGGCCCGCGCCGCCGTGCTGGACCTGGTCGCGACCGCCAACGAACCCGGCTGGTGGCACCGCTTCAACGACATCCTCCCCACCTGGTTCCAGGCGTACGTCGGCCTCGAGGAGGCCGCCGCCCGGATCAGGACGTACGAGGTCCAGTTCGTGCCGGGACTGCTGCAGACCAAGGAGTACGCGCGCGCGGTCGTCACGGCGGGATCCGCCGGGGTCGGCGCGGAGGAGATCGCGCGGCGGGTCGACCTGCGGCTCGAACGCCAGCGCGTGATCGACAGGCCCGACGGCCCGGTCTTCTGGGCGGTGATCGACGAGGCGGCGCTGCGCCGGCCCATCGGCGGCGCCGAGGTCATGAAGGCGCAGCTGCAGCACCTCATCGACCTCATGCGTCAGCCGAACATCACCATCCAGATCATGCCGTTCAGCTTCGGCGGCCACAGCGCGGAGGGCGGCGCGTTCAGCATCCTGCGCTTCCCCGACAGCGACCTGCCCGACGTGATCTACGTCGAGCAGCTCGCCAGCGCCCTCTACCTGGACAAGCGCGAGGACGTGGACCGCTACACCGAGGTCATGGAGAGGTTGTGCGCCGTCAGCACGACCCCTGACGAGACCATCGAGCTGCTGCGCGTCATCGCCGAAGAGTTCTGAGAGCTACCTGCTCTGCCCTAGACTGACGGACGGCGTTTGGATCCGCCGTGGCGGAGCATGCCCAGCGCCAATACGTGGGCGCGGCGCGCGAGCCGTACCGAATGGACGCGCCCGCGATCACCAGAAGCTTGATCAAGGAGACCACCCCGTGAAGACCGCTGTCGAGGAGCTCAGCCCGACCCGGGTGAAGCTCACTGTCGAGGTGCCGTTCGACGAGCTGCGCCCGAGCATGGATGCGGCGTACAAGAAGGTCGCGCAGCAGGTGCGCGTCCCCGGGTTCCGTCCTGGCAAGGTCCCGGCCCGCATCATCGAGCAGCGCTTCGGCCGGGCGGTAGTGCTGGAGGAGACCCTCAACGACGCGGTGCCCAAGCTCTACGGCCAGGCCGTGGACGAGGTAGACGTGTTCCCGGTCAGCCAGCCCGACATCGAGGTCACGAAGATCGAGGACGGTGAGCAGATCGAGTTCACCGCCGAGGTCGACATCCGGCCCAACTTCGACGTCCCCGACTACAAGGGCGCCGAGGTCACCGTCGACGCCGCCGAGGTCTCCGACGCCGACATCGACGCCCAGCTCGACTCGCTGCGCCAGCGTTTCGCCACGCTGACCGGCGTCGAGCGGCCCGCTGCCACCGGCGACTTCGTCGTCATGGACCTGCGTGCCGAGATCGACGGCCAGAACATCGAGGAGCAGCAGGCCAGCGAGGTCTCGTACGAGGTCGGCGCCGGCTCGGTGCTCCAGGGCCTCGACGCCGCCCTCGAGGGCATGTCCGCGGGCGAGGAGAAGACCTTCAGGACCGAGCTCGTCGGCGGCGCCAACGCCGGCGAGGAGGCTGACGTGATCATCAACGTCAAGTCGGTCAAGGAGAAGGTCCTGCCCGAGCTCGACGACGAGTTCGCCCAGCTGGCCAGCGAGTTCGACACGCTCGACGAGCTCAAGGCGAGCATCCGCGAGCAGGCCCGCCGCAACAAGCTCATCGAGCAGGTCGTCCAGACCCGCGAGAAGGCCCTCGACACGCTGCTCGACAAGATCGACATCCCGATCCCCGACAGCGCGCTCAAGGCCGAGATCGACGCCCGCAAGCACAACCTCGACCACCAGATCGCCGAGAGCGGCCTGAGCCGTGACGCCTTCTTCCGTCTCTACCAGACGACGGAGGAGGAGCGCTTCGCCGAGTTCGAGACCAGCTCCGCCAAGGCGATCAAGGTCGGCTTCGTGCTCGACAAGATCGTCAAGGCCGAGGAGCTCGGTGTGACCGAGCAGGAGCTGACCAACTTCGTGGTGCGCCGCGCCATGGAGATGGGCGTCCAGCCCAACCAGCTGGCCCAGCACCTGGCCGACAACGACCAGCTCACGCTGGCCATGGTCGAGATCGTCCGTGACAAGGCCAAGTCCGTCATCGGTGACGCCGCCAAGGTCGTCGACACCGAGGGCAACGAGGTCGACCTCAAGGCCATCTACACCGAGATCAACGGTGAAGAGGTCGTCGAGGAAGAGGACGAGTCCGAGGAGAAGGCCGAGGCCTGATCCCCGCCCCAGCGCGCGCGAAGCCCCCAAGCCCCTGGCCTGGGGGCTTCGCGCGTGCCGGAGACCCGACCTGCGCCGTCAGCGAACAGTACGTGGACCGGGCATGACCGGGGGGCGGCGCGCGTTAGGGTCACAAGCAAAGCCCATCGATTACGACGCATCGGAAGGTGACGCTGTGACCAGCCCGCCGACCTTCTATCAGCCTGAGTCGCGAGGCCGTGAGAACGGCACGTCCTTCCGGCTTGAGGACCAGCTTTACCAGCGCCTGCTGCGCGAGCGCATCATCGTGCTCGGCCAGGAGGTCAACGACGAGATCGCCAACCGGATCTGCGCCGAGCTGCTCCTGCTGGCCGCCGACGACCCGGATCGCGACATCAGCCTTTACATCAACTCGCCCGGCGGCTCCGTGAGTGCCGGCATGGCGATTTACGACATGATGGAGTACGTGCCCAACGACGTCTCCACCGTGGTGATGGGCATGGCGGCCTCGATGGGGCAGTTCCTGCTCTCGGCGGGGGCGCCGGGCAAGCGCTACGCGCTGCCGCACGCCCGCGTCATGATGCACCAGCCCTCGGGCGGCATCGGCGGCACCGCGGCCGACATCGCCATCCAGGCCGAGCAGATGCTCTACGTGAAGAAGACGCTGGCCGAGCGGATCGCCTTCCACACCGGCCAGCCGCTGGAGCAGATCGAGGCCGACTCCGACCGCGACCGCTGGTTCACGGCCGACGAGGCCAAGGACTACGGCTTCATCGACCATGTCGTGCGCAGTGCTCGGCAGGTGCCCTCGCAGGGCCCGGTTTCCTAGGGGTATCTACTGTGAACATCGAAAGCCGCTACGTGCTCCCGCAGTTCACCGAGCGCACGTCCTACGGGACCAAGACCATGGACCCGTACACCAAGCTGTTCGAGGACCGCATCATCTTCCTCGGCGTGCAGATCGACGACGCGTCGGCCAACGACGTCATGTCGCAGCTGCTGACGCTGGAGTCCCTCGACCCCGACCGTGACATCAGCATCTACATCAACTCGCCGGGCGGCTCCTTCACCGCCATGACGGCGATTTACGACACGATGCAGTTCGTCCGGCCGGAGATCCAGACCGTCTGCCTCGGCCAGGCCGCCTCCGCGGCGGCCGTGCTGCTGGCCGGCGGCACCCCGGGCAAGCGCTTCGCGCTGCCCAACGCCCGGGTGCTGATCCACCAGCCGTCCACCGAGGGCGGCGGCCAGGGCAGCGACATCGAGATCCAGGCCCGCGAGATCCTTCGCATGCGGACCCTCCTTGAGGACATCGTGGCGAAGCACTCGGGAAAGACCTCTGCCGAAGTCCGCAAGGACATCGAACGCGACAAAATTCTCAACGCGGATGAGGCAAAGGCGTATGGTCTGATCGACGACATCATCCCGTCCAGGAAGAAGCGAGCTCAGGCTGTGGCTTCCTAGACGAGACGACCCGCACCGGAGCGGTGCCCAATAGGGCACGTTCCGGTGCGACTCGCCGCTAGGGGGCTCACTGAGGGCCCAGAAGACGGTAACGTCGAAACCTGAGCGGTTCGGCCTAGTCCGGAGGATGTCCGGCGACACTGCTCGATGAGCAGGGCGGTCCCACGCAAAGGAGTATCTGGGGTGGCACGCATCGGCGACGGGGGAGACCTGCTGAAGTGCTCGTTCTGTGGAAAGAGCCAGAAGCAAGTCAAAAAGCTCATTGCCGGTCCAGGCGTCTACATCTGCGATGAGTGCATCGATCTCTGCAACGAGATCATCGAGGAGGAGCTCTCCGAGTCCTCCGAGCTCAAGTGGGACAACCTGCCCAAGCCGAGGGAGATCTTCGAGTTCCTCGACGCCTACGTCATCGGTCAGGACAAGGCGAAGAAGGCGCTCTCGGTGGCGGTCTACAACCACTACAAGCGGGTGCAGTCCGGCGACCGGGGCAGAGACGACGGCCTGGAGCTGTCCAAGAGCAACATCCTGCTGCTGGGCCCCACGGGCTCGGGCAAGACGCTGCTCGCCCAGACGCTGGCGAAGATGCTCAACGTGCCCTTCGCCATCGCCGACGCGACCGCCCTCACCGAGGCCGGTTACGTGGGCGAGGACGTCGAGAACATCCTGCTCAAGCTCATCCAGGCCGCTGACTACGACGTCAAGAAGGCCGAGACGGGCATCATCTACATCGACGAGGTCGACAAGATCGCCCGCAAGAGCGAGAACCCGTCGATCACCCGCGACGTCTCCGGTGAAGGCGTGCAGCAGGCCCTGCTGAAGATCCTCGAAGGCACCACCGCCTCGGTGCCCCCGCAGGGCGGCCGCAAGCACCCGCACCAGGAGTTCATCCAGATCGACACCACCAACGTGCTGTTCATCTGCGGTGGCGCCTTCGCCGGCCTCGAGAAGATCATCGAGTCGCGCATCGGCAAGAAGGGCATCGGCTTCAACGCCGTCATCCGCTCCAAGGAAGAGATCGACTCGGTCGACATCTTCGCCGACGTGATGCCCGAGGACCTGCTGAAGTTCGGCATGATCCCCGAGTTCGTCGGCCGCCTGCCGGTCATCACCTCGGTGCACAACCTCGACCGTGAGGCGCTCATCCAGATCCTCACCGAGCCGCGCAACGCCCTCGTCAAGCAATACCGCAAGCTCTTCGAGCTCGACGGGGTCGAGCTGGAGTTCACCGACGACGCGCTCGAGGCCATCGCCGACCAGGCGATCCTGCGCGGCACCGGCGCCCGCGGCCTGCGCGCCATCCTGGAGGAGGTGCTCCTGTCGGTCATGTACGAGGTACCGTCCCGGCAGGATGTGGCCCGCGTGGTCATCACCCGCGAATCGGTCCTGGAGCACGCCATCCCGACGCTCGTCCCGCGCGACCAGCTCGCCGCCAAGCAGCAGCGGACCCCGCGCGAGAAGTCGGCCTGAGCCGCCGCTGAGCCGCCGCGACAGCGGCAACGCCCCGTGGACCCGGTCCATGGGGCGTTTCCCTTTCCCGCCTCCCTAGAATTGGTCACTGTGACAACGCCAGAGCTGCCTACCCAGTACACCCCGGCCGACGTCGAGACCCGAAGCTACGAGCGATGGGTGTCCGAAGGCTACTTCCACGCCGACCCGGGCAGCTCGCGGGAGCCGTACAGCATCGTCCTGCCCCCGCCCAACGTCACCGGCGTGCTGCACATCGGTCACGCGCTCGACCACTCCATCCAGGACGCCCTGAGCCGCCGCGCCCGCATGCGCGGGCACGAGACGCTGTGGCTGCCCGGCATGGACCACGCCGGCATCGCCACGCAGAACGTCGTCGAGCGCAAGCTCGCCGCCGAGGGCCTGTCCCGCCACGACCTGGGCCGCGAGGCGTTCGTCCAGCGGGTCTGGGAGTGGAAGGAGGAGTCCGGCGGCCAGATCCTCGGCCAGATGCGCAAGCTCGGCGACGGCGTCGACTGGTCGCGCGAGCGCTTCACCATGGACGAGGGCCTGTCCCGGGCCGTCCAGACCATCTTCAAGAAGCTCTTCGACGACGGGCTGATCTACCGCGCCGAGCGCATCATCAACTGGTGCCCGCGCTGCCTGACCGCGCTGTCCGACATCGAGGTGGAGCACAGCGAGGACGAGGGCGAGCTCGTCTCGATCCGCTACTCCGACGAGATCGTGGTCGCCACCACCCGGGCCGAGACCATGCTCGGCGACACCGCCGTGGCCGTCCACCCGTCCGACGAACGTTACGCGCACCTGGTCGGCACCCTGGTCGAGGTGCCGCTGACCGGCCGCATGATCCCGGTGGTCGCCGACGAGCACGTCGACCCGGCCTTCGGCACCGGCGCCGTCAAGGTGACGCCCGCGCACGACCCCAACGACTTCGAGATCGGCCGCCGCCACTCGCTGCCGTCGCTGACCGTCATGGACGAGCGCGGCGTCATCACCGCGCACGGCCCGTTCGAGGGGCTCGACCGGTTCGAGGCACGGCCCGCCGTCGTCGCGGCCCTGCGCGCCGAGGGGCGCATCGTCGCCGAGAAGCGCCCGTACGTCCACTCCGTCGGCCACTGCTCGCGCTGCAAGACCGTGGTCGAGCCGCGGCTGTCGCTGCAGTGGTTCGTCAACGTGGCGCCGCTCGCCAAGGAGGCCGGCGACGCGGTGCGCGACGGGCGCACCCGCATCCACCCGCCGGAGCTGGCCAAGCGTTACTTCGACTGGGTCGACGACATGCACGACTGGTGCATCTCCCGGCAGCTGTGGTGGGGCCACCGCATCCCGGTCTGGTACGGCCCGGGCGGCGAGGTCGTCTGCGTGGGCCCCGACGAGACCCCGCCGGAGGGCTACGTCCAGGACCCGGACGTGCTCGACACCTGGTTCTCCTCCGGCCTCTGGCCGTTCTCTACGCTCGGCTGGCCCGACGCCACGCCCGAGCTGGCCCGCTTCTATCCGACCTCGGTGCTCGTCACCGGCTACGACATCCTGTTCTTCTGGGTCGCGCGGATGATGATGTTCGGCCTGTACGCGATGGACGGCGAGCCGCCGTTCCGCGTGGTGGCCCTGCACGGCATGGTCCGCGACCAGTACGGCAAGAAGATGTCGAAGTCGTTCGGCAACGTCGTCGACCCGCTCGACTGGGTGGAGCGCTTCGGCGCCGACGCCACCCGCTTCACGCTGCTACGGGGGGCCAACCCTGGCGCGGACGTGGCGGTCAGCGAGGAGTGGGCGGCGGGCTCGCGCAACTTCTGCAACAAGATCTGGAACGCCACCCGGTTCGCGCTGATGAACGGCGCCACCGTCGGCCCCCTCGAAGGGCTCACGCTGACGGCGGCCGACCGGTGGATCCTGTCGCGGCTGCAGAGCGTGATCAAGGCGGCCGACGAGGCGTTCGAGGAGTTCGAGTTCGCCAAGGCGTCCGACCTGCTCTACCACTTCGCCTGGGACGAGGTCTGCGACTGGTACCTGGAGCTGGCCAAAATCCAGCTCGGCGAGGGACTGGAGCACACGCGGCTGGTGCTCGGGCACGTGCTCGACGCGCTGCTGCGGCTCATGCACCCGCTCGTCCCGTTCGTCACCGAGGAGCTGTGGCGGGCGGTCACCGGCGGGGAGTCCGTCGTGGTGTCCTCCTGGCCGCAGGCCGATCCGCGCTACGCCGATCCCGCGGCGGAGGAGGAGATCGTCGCGCTGCAGGAGCTGGTGACCGAGGTGCGCCGGTTCCGCTCCGACCAGGGCCTCAAGCCCGGCCAGAAGGTGGCCGCGCGGCTGGCGCTGGCCGGCACCCCGCTCGCGGGGCAGGAGTCGGCCGCCCGTTCGCTGCTGCGGCTCACCGAGCCGTCGGAGACCTTCAACCCGACGGCCAGGTTCGCCGTGGGCGGGGTGGGCGTCGAGATCGACACGGCGGGCGCGATCGACGTGGTCGCCGAGCGCAAGCGGCTGGAGAAGGACCTGGCCGCGGCGCGCAAGGAGGCCGCCCAGGTCGCCGGCAAGCTCGGCAACGAGCAGTTCATGGCCAAGGCGCCGGCCGACGTGGTGGCCAAGGTGCGGGGGCGGGCCGACCAGGCCGCCGCCGACATCGAGCGCCTCGAGTCCCAGCTCGCCGCGCTGGGTTTGAGCTAGCCGGACGAGGGGAAGGTTCATTCGTTACCGAGAATGGACCTTCCACGGTCCAGAGGCTGCTACAGTTTTCCACGCGGGGCGGTTCAGCCTCCAAACCCCTTGCAACGGATCTCCGGGCAACCGGCCGTGTCAGAGCGTGATTGGACACGGCGCGAAAGTTCGGGTAAGTTACGAGGGTTGCCTCGGAAGGGGCGTCCGGAAGCTACCGGATCGGGCGGTTTGACAAGGATCGTCCGGATCTGATAAGCTAGCGGAGCTGAAACGAGCGCCTCCGGCGCTGAGACCCACGGTCTCGGTCAAGGAAGTACGCGTCCGTTTCTTGAGAACTCAACAGTGTGTCAAAAGCCAGTGCATGAAGTTTTTCATGCAACACCTCGTCAAATATGACGGAGATAATGTTGCCTGGTATCAAACCTTTTTTGGAGAGTTTGATCCTGGCTCAGGACGAACGCTGGCGGCGTGCTTAACACATGCAAGTCGAGCGGAAAGGCCCTTCGGGGTACTCGAGCGGCGAACGGGTGAGTAACACGTGAGCAACCTGCCCCTGACTCTGGGATAAGCCCGGGAAACTGGGTCTAATACCGGATACGACACACCCCGGCATCGGGTGTGTGTGGAAAGTTTTTTCGGTTGGGGATGGGCTCGCGGCCTATCAGCTTGTTGGTGGGGTAGTGGCCTACCAAGGCGA
>NZ_JBFANJ010000040.1:0-10855 GCF_040674795.1 Nonomuraea sp. NPDC049725
ACAGCGAGACGTTCCGCCTGGTCGGTATCGCTTTCGTGGCCGCGTACGCGCTCGGCACCAGCGCGCGGGCGAGCCGGTCACGTACCGCGGAACTGGCCGAACGGGCACGCCGCCTCGAACAGGAGCACGTCGCCGCGGCCGGGCCCGTGGTCGTCCGGAGCGACCCGCCGCCCGTCAGCCGGGTGCTCGGCGCTTGCAGGAGCGCCATGTTCGCGGTCACGGCGCGGCCCCAGGCGCCAGGGGAGCTGGAAAGGTCGGGTGAGGGGGGTGCCCACAAGAACGGGCAGGGGGCGAAATATCAGCGGATAGGCGGGCGCGATCGGTCGCCGTCACACGAGGGTGAGGTGCCGCGCCCCTGGGACGCCGCTCCGCCATTCGGCGTCCGTCATGCGCAGTACGCGCCGTCCGATCCAGCCGTAGGCGGCCAGGTGCAGCAGGGCGCCGGTGGACTGGACGACGGGCGCCTGGTCCATGGTCAGGAACGGCACGAGGGTGCCGGCCAGTGCGGCGGCCGGGACCCACCAGGGCACGGACTTGACCTTGGCCAGGCTCACCAGCAGCGTGAGGAGGGCGAGGTGCAGCGCGAATCCGGGCAGGAGCATCCCGTACACGAAGCCCGGCAGGCTGTTGGCCTGCTGGGTGACCGCTTCGGCCTGGGCGTCGGGCAGGGTCTGGGCCAGGGCCAGGTCGTAGAAGTCGGTGGTGAACAAGGTCAGCCCGAGTCCGGCGCCGATCAGCCCGGCCGCGGTGGCGATCCCGCTCGTCACGGGGGCGCGCCGGCGCAGGAGGTGTCCCAGGGCCAGGACGACCGGGATGAGGCTGAGCGCCGCCCAGATGTAGAGCAGGGCGCTGACCTGGACCGCCGTCGCGTTCGTACGGAAGACGGCCGGATCGTGCTCGGCCCCCGGCGGAGAGGTGAGGAAGGCCAGGAACTCCAGCACCGGCCAGGCGAACAGGGCGATTGCGGCGGCCACCCGCCGGAACGCGTCAGGATCCTTCATCATGCGCAGCCAACCGTCAACCGGTCCCGGACCGCGCGGGGCCCTGGTCTCGATGTCCGGGCGGAATGTTCTGGGCGCCGGGTCCGGCGGGGGCAGCCTGCGGCCGCACCGACAGGGTGCCCGAGGTGAGCAGGGCGCCCACGGCGAGCCAGTACACGCCGGCGATCAGCCCGCCGCCGAGCTGGGCCAGGATGATCTCGCACAGCCACAGCACCGGTAGTGCGGCGGAGACGAGCCGGGGCACCGTTCCGGCTCGCCACAGCGACACCGCCATGGTGATGGAGCCGGCGAGCATGGCCAGGTTCGCCGGGACGGCCACGTATGCGAACCATGCGAAGTCTTCGCCGTTCAGGTTCGACGCGGTGGCGCCGAACGCCAGCGGCAGGTGGCCGGCCGAGACGACGCCGGCGGCGATACGGGCGGCACGGGCGCCGCGACGGGCCAGCGCGAACAGGCCGGGGATGAGAAGGAGAAGAGAGGCCGCGAACAAGGCGAGGATGAGGTGTTCCTCGCCGAGCACTCGTGGATCGGTGTCGGTGGGCCGTACCGCCTGCATCACGCCGGTGGCAGCCATGGCCAGCCCGCCGAGGGAAGCCAGCAGGCCCGCTGCGGTGCGCCCTCGCGCTGTCTCTTGAGAGGTCATGGCGCAACGCTAGAAATCATCCGCTCCCGGGCGCGTCCGCCCGGGAGCGCGATCGCCTACCACCGGAAGCTGACGCGGCTACCTCAACCGGCTGACGCCCATCGCCCAGTACCGCTTCGCGTCCGACCTGTGACGAGCGCGGCCCGTACCCAGATCGCGGTGCTCGCCGGACGGACCGTCCGCGGCAGGACAGCGGTCAGCGCCTCGCCTCGCCGGGCTTGACCAGGCCCTGCTCGTAGGCGAAGACCACCGCTGCCACCCGATCACGTAACCCTGCCTTGGTCAGCACCCGGGACAGGTGCGTCTTCACCGTGGCCTCGGACAGGTGCAGCGCTTGGGCGATCTCCGCGTTCGAGCGACCGCGCCCGACGTGGGCCAGCACCTCCCGCTCACGGTCGGTGAGGCGTTCCAGGGCTCGCCCGCCTCCGGGCGGCACCGTCAGGAAGCGCTCGATGAGCCGCCGGGTCACCGCCGGCGCGAGCAGCGCCTGCCCGGCGGCGACCGTTCGTACGGCCTCGGCGAGCTGGCCGGGCGGGGCGTCCTTCAGCAGGAAGCCGCCGGCGCCCGCCCGCAGCGCCTCGTAGACGTACTGGTCGAGATCGAACGTCGTGAGCACCAGCACCGTGGGGGCATCGGTTCGGGCGCGGATGCGCCGGGTGGCCTCGATGCCGTCCAACACGGGCATCCGGATGTCCATCAGCACCACGTCGGGCCGTAGGCGAGAGGCCTCGGTGACCGCTTCGGCTCCGTCCGCGGCCATGCCCGCCACCTCGATGTCGGGTTGGACGCCGAGCATGGCCGACAGTCCGGAGCGCGCCAGCGCGTGGTCGTCGGCGATCAGGACCCGGATCATGGGGGCTCCACAGGCAGGTGCAGGCGGACGGCGTAGCCGCCGTCCGCGGCGGGACCGGATTCAAGTGTTCCACCGTAGAGGCGGGCGCGTTCCCGCATTCCGACCAGGCCGTGCCCGGGCGGAGCCGAGGCCGGCGGCGCGTGTCCGGTTCCGGGCGCCGCGTTGACGACCTCCAGGTCGAGCTGCCCGATTCCGTACGTGACGCGGACTTCGGTGTCGGCCGGACCGGCATGGCGCCGGACGTTGGTGAGCGCCTCCTGGATGATCCGGTAGGCGGCCAGCTCCAGCCCGGCAGGCAGCGTGCGTCGCCCTCCTTGCTCGATCAGTCGCACCGGCAATCCGCCCGTGCGCGCCTGTTCCACGAGCTCGGGGAGCCGGTCGAGGGTGGGCTGCGGCGTAAGGGCGTCGTCGCCGTCGTCGCGCAGAGCCTCCAGCAGGTGGCGCATCTCGGTCAGCGCTTCGCGGGCCATGTCGGCCACTGCGTCCATGTGGTCGCGTGCCCGTTCCGGTTCGCCCACGGCCAGCTCACGCGCGGCTCCGGCGTTCACCGCGATGATCGACAGGGAGTGCGCGACCACGTCGTGCAGCTCCCGCGCGATCCGCAGCCGCTCGGCGGCGACCGCCTCCAGAGCCTGCTCACGGGTACGTTCGTGCGCGTCGCGCAACTGGACCTCCCGGCGGCGCAGCAGCCGCCCGGCCATCCACGCGCCGGTGACGAAGAAGACCATGACCACGGCGGAGCCGGCGTCCGGCCGGGTGTCGTAGAACTGCAGGACGATCGCGCCGGCCATGCCCCCGACAGCGCCGCACCACGCCCCGAGCGCCACCGGCAGCGACCGTGTGTGCAGCGCGGCGGAGAAGGCGGCCACGAGCATCGCCGGGAACGGCGCGACCGTGGCGGGCGGGCCGTCGGCAGTGGCGGCCCGCAGCAACAGCGCGGCCACGATGACAGCGAGAACGAGCAGCGGTACGTGCCGCCGTACCGCCAGCGGAACCGTGGTCACCAGGGCGAAGGCGATCCCGGCCCAGAGCGGGTCCGGGCCCGGTGGCAGCACCTCGGCGACGGCCCAGACGGCCAGCAGTACGGCGAGCGCCAGGTCCGAGCGGGGCGGGCGCCGGGGCACCTGGGCCAGCCGTGCGAGGGGGTCCACACGCAGAACGGTACTGCCGGGCCGGGCCATGGGCGTCAGCCGGTTGAGGTAGCCGGGTCAGCCTCCGGTGGTAGGCGATCGCGCCGCCGGGCGGACGCGCCCGGAACCGGATGATCTCTAGCGTTGCGTCGTGATATCGGAAGAAAACGATCAAACATCGTAGGAGGTGAACAATGAGCATTCGCTTGGACGATCTCGACAAGGCCGCCGAGCTGCCCGAGGACGCCCTGGACGACATCGTCGGAGGCAGAGGCATGCAAGGGCCGTCGTGCGCCTATCTGGCCAGCAGTCATGAGGGCCGGACCGTCGACAGGCTGGACATCCAGGTGTGACGGCAACGCCTGAAGTCATAGTGCGGTAAGGGCGGCGTGCCCGTGCTTACCGGGCACGCCGCC
Organism: Nonomuraea sp. NPDC049725; assembly: GCF_040674795.1. Classification (NCBI taxonomy): domain Bacteria; kingdom Bacillati; phylum Actinomycetota; class Actinomycetes; order Streptosporangiales; family Streptosporangiaceae; genus Nonomuraea; species Nonomuraea sp. NPDC049725. Next base: position 4,044 of record NZ_JBFANJ010000040.1, read on the forward strand.
CTCCGACGACAAGGAAATCCGTTGATCCTCATCCTCAGCGACGAGAACGACGATTCGGTGAGGATGGTCGTTCCCGAACTCGTCAAGCGCGGTGCCGAGTTCCTGTGGTGGGATCCGGGCGGCTACCCCGCCCGCACTACGATGAGCTCGCGCCTGACCGGCGGGTCATGGCGGCACACGCTGCGCATCGACGGCCGCGCGTACGACTGCTCGCGGTTCACCGCGATCTGGAACCGCCATCCCACCCACTCGCAGGCCCCCGAGCCGGTCACCGACGCGAACCACCGGAAGTACGTCGAGAAGCTCGCGACCATCCTGCTGCGCGGGTGGGAGCACACCGTCGAGAGCCGCTGGCTGCCGGCCAGGACCATGGACATCCTGCGCACCCAGAACAAGCTGGTCAATCTCGGCGTCGCGGCCGGGCTGGGCTTCGCCACCCCCGACACGCTCGTCACCAACGACGCCGAGAAACTGATCCCGTTCTGGGAGGAGACGGGCGGCGAGCTGATCGCCAAGGAGGTGGAGTTCGTCGAGTTCCGGATCGACGGCGAGGACCACTCGCACTACACCACGCCGGTCACCCGCCGCCGCCTCACCGACCGGCACCGGCTGGCCCTGTCCCCGGCCATCCTCCAGCGATACGTCGACAAGGCGATCGAGCTGCGGATCACCGTGGTCGGCGACCGGGTGTTCGCCGCCGAGATCCACTCCCAGGGATCACGGGCGACCCGTATCGACTACCGCCACTACGAACAGACCTTCTCCACGTACGCGATCCACCGCCTGCCCCGGGACGTCGAGGAGCGCTGCTTGCGGCTCACCGCCGCGCTCGGCCTGCACTACGGCTGCATCGACATGATCGTCACCCCCGAGGGGGAGTACGTGTACCTGGAGATCAACCCCGCGGGGCAGTGGGGATGGATCGAGACCGCCACCGGCCTGCCCATCGCCGCCGCCATCGCCGACTGGCTCGTCGCCGCCGACCCCGTACAGGTGAGAACACTGCCATGACCAGCGCATTCGACGCCGCCCTGAGCGAAGCCGCCGACCTGCTGCGGCGCCTGCCCCGCCGCCGTGACGACATCCCGCGAGCCCGGCGGGCCGTCGCCCTGTGGCGTGACACCCGGCCCGCCACTCGCGCCCAGCTCGTCTGCGACGCGCGGCCGGGCAGCCCTCTGGTCGACTACGACCTGGTGCTGGCCCACCCCGAAGGAGGGAGCGTGGCGCTGACCGCCCCCGCCGAGGACGGCGTGCCCTGGAACGTGGACCACTCCACGCACTGGGCGTCCGGCCGGGTCGTCACCGTGGACGACTTCCCGCTGCTCGTCCAGAACGCGCTGCTCACTCTGCGCGTCCGGGCCGAGCGGGACCCGTCGATCCAGGAGGAGCTGATCGACCACTGCATCCTGGGCGCCCTGACCTGCGAGGAGCCACCGCCCACCCAGGAGGAGCTCCAGCGCGCGTCCGACGACTTCCGGATCAGGAAGGGCCTGCACGCCCGCGCCGACCTGACGCGCTGGCTGGAGAGCGTGGGCCTGACCGAGACGGCCTACACCAGCCACATCACCGGCCTGGCGGTCAAGCAGCGGGTCCGCGCCCGCATCGAGCGGCAGACGGCACGCGACTACCTGGCGCGCAATCCGGCGGAGTTCGAGGGGGTCTGGGCGTTGTGGGCGGAAGGCCCGGAGGACCGCCTCGCCGTACCGGCAAGCGCCCCCGACCCCGTCGCCGCCCTCACCCGGGCGCTCGCCGGCCGCGACGGGATCACCGTCACTACCGCCGACGGCCCCGCCCTCGACCTGCCCGAACCGCTGCGCACCGCCCCCGCCGGAACCGTCGTCGGGCCGGTCCCGTACGGGAGGAGCCACCTGCTCGGCGTCGTCCGCGAACGCCGTCCCGCCGACCCCGCCGACCCGCGCACCCTCGCCGCCGCCGGTCGCGCGGGCCTTGCGGAGTACCTGGCCGGACTGCGGGCCAAGGCCGACGTCGAATGGCACTGGCTGTGACCGCGCCCGATCGCCGTGGCCCGTCGTTCGCACTGCTCTGGCTCGCGGTGGCGGTGCCGGCGGCGGGCGGGGTGGTGGCGGCACTGATCGCGGGCGTCCGGTGAGCCGGCTGCGGGTGGTGCTCCAAAACACGCAGACCGAGTGCGGGGCGGCATGCCTGGCCATGGTCCTGGGCCATCACGGCCACCGGACGACGGTCACCGAGCTGTCGGAGCGCCTCGGCGTCGGCCGGGACGGCCTCAGCGCCCGCGCCGTCGTGGCGGGCGCCCGCGAGCACGGACTGGCCGCCAAGGCGCTCCGGCTCGCTCCCGGCGAGGTCGCCTGCGCGCCGCTCCCGGCCATCGCCCACTGGGAATCCAACCACTTCGTGGTGGTCGAGCGCTGGGCCGCCGGCCGAGTCGACCTCGTCGACCCCGGCCAGGGGCGGCGACGGCTGACCCAGGCGGAGTTCGCGGCGGGCTTCACCGGCGTCCTGCTCCTCTTCGAACCGGGCGCGGGATTCCGGCGCGGCCCGTCGCCGGCCGACGCCTGGCGGCGACAGTTCGTACGGACGCTGCTGGCCCGCCGGCGCGGCCTGCTCGCGCAGGTCATCGCGGCCTCGCTGCTGCTGCAGTTGGCCGGCCTGGCCCTGCCGCTGTTCTCCGAGCTGCTGCTGGACACGGTACTGCCGCAGCGCGCCGCCGCCCTGCTGCCGCTGCTCGGCGCGGCGGTACTGATCGCGGGGGCGGCCCAGCTCGTGCTCGGCTACCTGCGGGCGGCGCTGCTGGTGACCGTACGCGCCGGTGCCGACCGCGAGCTGAGCGAGGGGGTGGTCGGCCACCTGGTAGCCCTGCCCTACACGTACTTCACCCGGCGGGGCACCGGCGACCTGGTCACCCGCGCCTCCAGCGTCTCGACCCTGCGCGAACTGCTCACCGGCCAGATCATCACCGCGGTCCTCGACGGGCCACTCGCCATCGGGTATCTGGTGCTGATCTTCGTCCGCGACCCGGTCTTCGGGGCGGCGCTCACGGGCGTGGTGCTGCTCCAGTCGCTGCTGCTGCTGGCCATGTCCCGGCGCGTACACCTGCTGACCCAGCGGGAGCTGGCGGCCCTGGCCAAGTCGCAGGGCGCCCTCATCCAGACGCTCAGCGGCATCGAGACGCTCAAAGCGTCGGGCGCGGAGCGCAGGGCTGTCGAGCAGTGGTCGGGTCACTTCGCCCAGCAGCTCGACGCGGACGTACGGGCCGGCCTCACCCACGGCTTCCTGGACGCCGTCGTGTCGGCGATCCGCTTGGTCACACCGCTCGGGCTGTTGTGGATCGGCGCCTGGCGGGTGCTCGACGGTGAACTGTCCGTCGGCGCGCTGGTCGCGCTCAACGCCATCGCCCTGGCCGCGCTGACCCCGCTCGGCTCGCTGATGACCTCACTGCAGAGTCTCCAGCTCGCCGGCGCCCACTTCGACCGGCTCTCCGACATCCTCATCTCCACCCCGGAGCCCGGCGAGGGCATCGAGGTGTTGCGGCTGCGCGGCCGTATCGAGCTGCGCGACATCGGCTTCCGGCACGACCGGCACGGCCCGTGGTCCCTCCGAGGCATATCGGTGTCGATCAGCCCCGGCCAGAAGGTCGCGCTGGTCGGCGCGTCGGGTTCGGGCAAGAGCACGCTGGCCCGGGTACTGCTGGCGCTGCACACCCCGGTGGAGGGCGAGATCCGCTACGACGGCGTACCCGCGAGCGAACTCGACCCGCGCAGCCTGCGCCGGCAGTTCGGCGTCGTCACCCAGGACCCGTCCCTGTTCAACGGCACCATCCGCGAGAACATCGCGCTCAACGACCCCGACGCCCCACTGGAGCGCATCGTCGCGGCGGCAGAGCTGGCCGCGCTGCACGACGACGTCATGTCCATGCCCATGAAGTACGACACCATGCTGACCGAGGGCGGCGGCCTGTCCGGCGGCCAGCGGCAACGACTGGCGCTGGCCCGCGCCGTACTGTCCCGGCCCAGGGTGCTTCTCCTCGACGAGGCCACCAGCAACCTCGACAGCGCCGCCGAGGCCGCCATCGAAGCCCGCCTGGCTCGGCTGCCGCAGACCAGGATCGTCATCGCTCACCGGCTCAGCACGGTCAGGGACGCTGACCTCATCCTGGTCCTCGACGCGGGCCGAATCGTCCAGCGCGGCACCCACGACCAACTGATCAGCGTGCCCGGGAAGTACGCCGAACTCGTCGCGACCCAGGCCGATATGTCACGTGGTCCGGGCCATTGAACCAGCGCCTGTTCCGGCGGAGTCTCAGCCCTCGACGGCGCCGTAGACGCGGCCCCCCGTACGGGCCCAGATTAGGCACCACCGTGACCGCGATGCTGTTTACCGATCTGGAGCCAATGTGAACATGACGTGGTCGGCACTCTCGCCGGAGCATCTCACTCAGATAGCTGATCTTGCGGGCCGATGCACGGCGCGTGATGGAGGAGAGCAGGAGGCTTGGGGCGATCTTCTGGGGCGACGCCATGGCCTGGACATGATCAGCGTCGGCGTGTTCGGTGAGGACCGGTTGCTGGCTGCTGGATGCGTGCGTCTGGTGCGCCAGGACCCTGTCATCACCGGATGGGTCGATCCAGAACACCGCGGTAGAGGATTGGGGGCGGAACTGCTGGATCGGCTGCTCGAGTTGGCCCGGGGCCGAGGAGAGCGCGTCAGCGTGGAGACGGAGTCACTTACACCTGACGCCGATGCCCTGTTCGTCTCGCGTGGCCTGCGCCAGAGCTTCGCCGAAGACGTGATGCGCCTCGACCTGCATGCTCTTCCACCGACCGCGATCCCCGCCGGTATCACCGTCCAGCCCTGGGAGGAAGACACGCGCCATCTCTTCTTTCAGGCGTACCAGCGGTCTTTCGCCGACCGGCCCGGATTTCCCGGCTGGTCACAGCAGCAATGGATCGACTGGACCGTCGACGACGACTTCCGCCCCCACTGCTCGCTGGTGGCACGCCGGCACGATGGAGATCTTCTCGGCTTCGTGGCCTGCGCTCAAGGTTTCCTGATCCAGATCGGCACGCTTCCCGCACGGCGCGGTCAGGGGATCGGCCGGATGCTCGCGCTGGCCGCGCTGGAGAAGCTCCGCGCATCCGGAGACACGCATGTCCTCCTCGACATCAACGTCAACAACCCCGCTTCGGCCGCACTGTTCAGCGGACTGGGATTCACCCCCATCGCCCGACGCGCACGCTACGAGTAACCCTCTGGCAGCGCGCAGGCGCATGAGCGCGGCAACGCTGGAGGACCATGGTCGTTCGCCTCGCGCTTGGCCGTACGTTCCTCCGCCCCCGATGCCAGGATCGACTCCCATGAAGCTCCATTGTGCTTACTGGCCACCTGATGAGGATCAGCTACTGGCAGAAGAATGAGAACTCTCACTGGGCCCAGGCAAACTGATGCGGCACGGGGCTTCTCCGAGGCGCCCCGTCCCTCTCGGGCTCGATGAGCGAGGGTCGCGACGTGCGCATGTCGCTGGCGGCTGGGGCAGAGTGAGCGTTCGCCCACATCGCGTTATATCGCATTAGAGTGGCAACCCTGGGGGCCGGTCGAGGCACGTCCGAAGGGATGACCGCGATGGATGTCAACACGTCAGGCACCACGGGCTCCGTCTCCTCCTCAGACGGAACCACCATCGGTTACCAGCGGCTCGGCAGCGGCCCGCCGATCGTCCTCGTTCACGGCGGCATGGAGTCGGCGGGGAGCCACGTGCAGCTGGCCGAGGAACTGGCCGGCGAGTTCACCGTCTACCTGCCCGACCGGCGCGGCCGCGGGCTGAGCGGCCCCCATGGGGCCGACTACGGCCTGCGCAGGGAGGTCGAGGACCTCGAAGCGCTGCTCGCCGCGACGGGCGCCAAGGCGCTGTTCGGCCTGAGCTCGGGCGCCATCATCTGCCTGCAGGCGGCGCTCGACCTGCCGACGGTACGCAAGGTGGCCGTCTACGAGCCGCCGCTGTCGATCAACGGGTCGCTGGCCACCGATTGGCTACCCCGCTTCGACCGGGAGATCGAGGCGGGCGACCACGCCGAAGCGCTGGTCATCGCGACGAAGGAGACTCAGCTGTTCCGGCACGCCCCGCCCGGATGGCTGCTCAAGCCCATCGTCCGGCTCATGCTCGGCGACATGCTGCGACTCGTCCCGACCTTTCACTACGACGCCCAGCTCATCATCGAGACGACAGACCAGTGGCGGCGCTTCGCCGGAATCAAAGCCAACGTCCTGCTCATGGGCGGCGGCAAGAGCCCGGCCTATCTGAAGAGCGCGCTCAACGAGCTGAAACGCCTGCTGCCCGACGCGGAACGCGTCGAGTTCGCCAAGCTCAACCACGGCGGCTCGGGCAACAGGAACAGAGGCGGGAATCCGCCCCTGGTGGCCAGGGAACTGCACAGGTTCTTCACGAGCCCACCACGACCGAACAACGACGGACGCTGATCAGGATCAATGTGGCACGATCAGGCTCGTCACGGCCCTGACGGGAGCCCGGGCGTGCGGTTGTGGTGGCCACAGCCCAGCGCCCGCATTCTGGGCAGGCATGCTACACCCGGCATCATTTCTCTTGAGTCAGGACACCGTAGAGGCCCCCTCGGAGCGCCTCGATCTCGAAGGAGTCGTATGAGCCGCGACGACGTGCTCGTGCCCACCGCGGTGTGGCGTCCCGGGGCGGGCGCGACGCTTGCCGATGCGGGCGGTCGTGGCGGCGGGGGAGTGGTCGGCGGTTCCGGCCAGGCGGCCGAGCCGCCGTTGCCGCCGCCCGCGCCGCTGGTGGATTCGGTCGGTGACATCGCCGGGCT
>NZ_JBFANJ010000041.1:0-8306 GCF_040674795.1 Nonomuraea sp. NPDC049725
CATCGGTCACATCGAAGCGCGCCACACCGGAGTTCTACCAGTCACAGCCAGCTCACCGTCAGACCTGCCAAGATCCGAACCCCAAACAGCTCCTAACGCTGCCGGTACATGTCGCGTACCGCGTGCCGTAGATCCTCGGGCGGCTCCTCGCCCTCGGCGAGCAGGTAGAGGATTCGCTCCTCGGCGGGCGGGGTGGCCCACACGTCGTGGAGCATCGGGTCGTCGGCGGGGAGTTGGTCGTCCACCCTGCCAGGATGCGCGCCCGGGTGATCGTCTGCGGGCGGGCGGCGGGATGCCCCGCTATGTCGAGGGCAGGATCGGCCGCCGGACATACCGCAGATATACCGGCGTTTGCGAGGCTCTGCCCAGCGCATCTCGACGAAAGGACCCTCATGCGGAAGCTAGCTGTGGCTCTCTCCATCGCGGCAGGCACGAGCCTCCTGGTGATCCCCGCACCGGCGATGGCGACACCCACCAACTGCGGAGGCTCTGTTGGTAGCGTCAGCAACCCCTATCGGGAACGGGCCCGATACAGGTGCGACACGGGCACAGGGCACTACCGGAAGAAGATCTGGTGCCACTACGACGTGTCCAAGGCAGGCTTCGCCTACTACGGGCCCTGGCGCCTGGCTGGCAGCGGAGACTACAGCATTGCAACTTGTCCGTCATCTCTGCCCTACATCGTCAACCAGACGAACGAGAAGACCGGCTGACCTCAGCGATACGCGGACAGCACGACGCCCCCGGCCGAAGGGAAGACGGCCGGGGGCGTCAGGCCGCGAGCCCGCGCATCTGCAGGCGCCGGCGCTCAGGCTCCGACATGCCGCCCCACACGCCGAACACCTCATCGCGGTCCAGGGCGTAGGCCAGGCATTCGGCTCGGACGTCGCAGGAGCGTCGTACTCGGGGAAGACGACGGCGGCGTGCACGCCGGTGGCGAGTTCGCGGACCAGGCGGTCGTGGGTGTGGGCATTGCCGAACACCCAGCCCGCGCCGTGGATGTAAAGGATGACGGGCAGCATCCCAGTGGCGCCGGCCGGGCGGACGATGCGGGCCCCGACACTGCCGGTCGGGCCGCCCGGCACAGTGATCCACTCCTCGTCGACCTGCGGCTTGGCGATCTCACCCGACTGCACCTCATCGACCGTCTTGCGCCCTCGACGGGGCCCAGGTCGAACAGGTACGGCGGGTTGGCGGTGGCCGCGGCGAACTCGGCGGCGGCGGTTTCCAGAACGGGGGCAGTGGTGTGATGCGACATGGCGGAACTCCTTGAACATGGGTGGGTGTGATGGGTCGGTAGGCCGCCCGCTCACGAAGCAGGGTCTGAGCCGGGAAGTCGTGTTCGGTATTCCCCGGCCTGGTTTCACGAACGAGTTTTGGACCGCGATTCGTATGAGTTCTGGTACCAGTTCGCGATCTTCGGGATCCGTTCGGCGAACGAGTTTTGGTACCAGTTCTCAAGGACGCCAGGTCTCTCGCCAGTCGGCGTGTAGCTCATGGGGCAAGGCGAGGGAGCCGAGGAGATGCCAGATGGCCGACCAGAGCGCGCAACATTCGCACAGTCAGGTCGTCGCTGAGGGAATCAGCGGAACCGGTCTGGCCGGCAACCGGCGAGCTCGGGGGCTGGTACCCCGGTTAGGATTTCGGTAGCGGCAAGGCGGCCAGCGGCGGCGGCCAGGGTGATCGCCGAGTGCATCACGGTGACGTACAGACCGCGAGTGCCGGCAGGCTGGCCGATGACCGGTTCTCCATCGGTAGGCATCGGGCGCCAGCCGATCTCGACGGAGACAACCTCCGTAGCGCCAGCTCCGGTGAAGGAAGCAGCGAACCGGTCGCGGACACGTCGGGCGGTCTCAAGCAGCGCGGCCTGGTCCGTCTCGCCGCTGTAGGCCATGGGGGCCAGGACCGTGCCGTCGTTGAGCTGCCGGACCTCCAGCGATGGAGTCGCGATGATCGTTCGGACCAGGCCTGGCGCTGCGCGCAGCCGGACAAGGATGGCGGGCGACGGCTCGATGGGCAGGGTGATGCCGATTCCGGTGCACAGGGCAACCGTGCCGGTACCGGCGGCCAAGACGACGGTCTCGGCGGGAACAACTCCGGCGGTCGTCTGGACGCCGCTCACCGTGCCCGCCTGGTGGTCGAGGGCAGTCGCCAGCACCCCCGCCAGCAGCCGCGCGCCCCGGTCGCGCGCGGCTGCGACCAGGAGATCGGTCACCGCGACCGGGTCGAACGCCGCATCTTCCGGGTGATGGACGGCCACGGCCGGGGGATCGAGCAGGTGCGGTTCCAGCGCTGCGACATCCTCCGTGCGCGGCCCAGGGGTCTCGTCGAAACCGTCCCAGCTGAGTGAACCCGACCAGCGGATCGACAATTCGGGAAGCTCCGTCTCCAGCCGCCGGTACTCATCCAGCGCGAGGTAGCGCAGCGGCGCCGAGGGCAGGTCGCTGGTGACCGGTCGTCCGATCCAGGCGAAAGAAGCGCGGGTGACGCCTGCACCAGGCATGCCTGCTTCGATCAACGTGACGGGTCGGCCGCGCCCGGCCAGGTGGTACGCCAGTGACGCTCCGATGATGCCGGCGCCAATAACGACGATGCTGCGATCAGCCATGCCAGGGTTCTAGCAGGCGAGGCACTGCCACGACACCGGATATTGGCCGCCAGATGCCACTCATCAGGCGCATTGCTCGCTAACCCCATGTCGGGATACGACCAGCACCCCCGGATAGCCAACGGGTCAGGCTGTTTCGCCTGTCTGTGTCTTGGCTCGGCCTTGGGCCATGCGGTAGGAGTTGGTTCCGGTCTCGATGATGGTGGCGTTGAAGGTGAGCCGGTCGACGATGGCGGCGCAGAGGCGAGGTTCGGTGAAGGTCTTGGTCCAGCCGCCGAAGCTCTCGTTGGAGGCGATGGCGACGCTGGCGGTTTCCTCGCGATCAGTCAGCACCTGAAACAGCAGGTCAGCGCCGCGTTTGTCAAGCTCCATGTAGCTTAGTTCATCGATGCAGAGAAGATCGAAGCGTCGGTAGCGGGCGATGGTCTTGTTGAGGATCAGCTCGTCGGCCGCTTCGACGAGTTCGTTGACGAGCTTGGCGGCCAGCACGTACTTGACCCGGTATTCGGCCATCGCGGCCTCGGCGCCCAGGGCGATGAGCAGGTGCGACTTGCCGGTCCCTGAATCGCCGATGAGGCAGAGCGGATGCCCGTTCTTGACCCATTCGCACTTGGCAAGGGTGTGGATGACGGCGGGCGGGATGTTGCGGTTGGCGTCGAAATCGAAGTCCGACAGCCATTTCTGTCGCGGGAACCCGGCGGCCTTGATGCGCCGCTCGGAGCGGCGTCGCTGGCGATCATCGCATTCGGCCATCAGCAGCTCGGCCAGGAAGCCGCGGTAGGTGAGCTGTTCGCGTTCGGCGGCGTCGGCGGTGGGGATGAACTGGCCGCGAATGGTGGGCAGTCGCAGCAGCCGGCAGGCCTGGTCGATGGCTGTCTCGGCGGCGGGCTCGGTCAGGCCTCGCTGGTGGGTGGTCATGATGCGTCTCCCTGGCTGGTGGCAGGTGGTGCAAGAGCACGTCGGCTGGGCAGGAGCTCGTCGTAGGCGGCCACCGAGGGCAGCGGCCGGGTGTCGACCGGCAGCGTGGCCAGCCGCCGCTGAGTCAAGGATGCGATGTCCTCCGGTAGCTGCACCGGCGTTCCGATCGGGCGTGCCCCGGGCTCGACGGTGGTGGGCTGCGGGTCGCCGTGGGCGGCCTTGCGCGCTTCGACAGCGACCGCGTCCGCGGTGAGCGCGCCGACCTTCAACGCCGTCGCGATCCCGGCAACGACGTGCTCGTGGGCCATGGAGCGGTGCAGGAGCAGCACCTCGATCAGTGCGCGGGTGCCGGCGGCGTCGCCGTGCGCTTTGCGGACGGCCGCCCACCAGGCGTCATGCACGGGGGTGAACTTGCCGCCTTGACGGGCCTGATCCAGAGCGGTTGCCCCGGGCAGCGCACCCGGCTTGCGCAGGAGCACCTCCAGGAAGTGATCCAGCTCCAGGCGGGAACCGGACTTGGCGATCAGCCGCTCATGCCGGGCGACCTCCACCCCCTTGTGGTAGATGACCAGATGGGAGGCGTGCAGGAGTACCCGGACCGGGTATCCGATCAGCCGGACCGGCACCGAGTAGCGGACGGAACGGACGGTGATCTGCGAACGACGATCCACGCGCAGCTGAAAGACCCGGCCGGTCTCGAAGTGCTCTTCGGGCAGCGGCTGCAGCAATGGCCGCTCGGTGGCGAAGTCCTCACCGACGGTCCGGACCCGCGATCCGATCCTGCGCTGGTCGTCTTCTCGATCCCATTGCTCGATCATGGAGTTCAGTTCCGCCAGCGACTCGACGCGCGGGACCGGGACCAGGCGATTGTGACGAAACCGGCCGACCTCGCCCTCCACTCCGCCCTTCTCGTGGGCGCCGTCCTTGCCCGGCCGGCAGTAGAAGGCGTCCAGGCCGTAGTGCGAGCGGAAGGCCACCCATCTCTGGTTCTCCACCCGAGCCCGGGCAAAGCCCACCACCTGGGCGACCGCGGCCTTCAGATTGTCGTAGCGGACCTTGCCGGACGGTACCCCGCCCAGCAGGCTGAGAGCATGCGCGTGCCCCTCGAAGAAGGCCTCCTGACCGCAGGACGCCGTGACGCGGTGCACCGCCTTGCCCGAGTACGACATCCGGAACACGAACAGGTAGCAGGCGGTCCGCACCCCGGCCAGATCGATCCACACGTCCCCGAAGTCGACCTCGGCCTCGACCCCCGGCTTGTGGATCTGATCGATCGGCACCTCCGGCGGAGGGCCACGACCCGCCTCCTGCAAGATCAGCGGCAGCCGCCAGGCGACGTAGTTGCAGACCGTCGAATACGAGACGCCCTCCATCTCCTGCTCGGCCACCAGCCGGTTAAAGATCCGGCGCACCGTGTGACGCTGCTTTCGAGGAGCATTCAGATCCGTCCACAGCATCTGATCGATAGCGGGCTTGAACGGGTCCAGCCGCGATTGGCGAGGCGGCATCTTCTTGCGCGGCTGGGGCCACGCCGACGTCAACGCCTCGGCCACCATCCGGCGATGCACCCCGTACTTGGTGGCCAACGCCCGCTGCGACAACCCCTCCAACCGAGAGTCGCGCCGGATCGCGGCGAACAACTCCACTTTGGTCATCCGCCCGCATGTGCCCCCTCACGCCTCAGAGCACCGAGCGTCTCACCACAACACCGGCAGTGGTACCAAAACTCGCTGAACCGTCACCACCCGGCTACACGCTGGTTCCAAAACTCACTCGGCACTGGTACCAAAACTCACGCGTAGAACCACCCGGCCGGGCACCCGGGCCCGGCGGGTGTCAGCTCTTGATGAAGTCGAGGAGGTCGGCGTTGATGGTCTCGGCATTGACGGTGCCCATGCCGTGCGACAGCCCCGGGTAGACCTTCAGGCCGGCGTTCTTGACCAGCGTGACCGCCACCTCGGCGGAGCAGGCGGTGGGAACGATCTGATCGTCGTCGCCGTGCATGATGAGCGTGGGCACGTCGATCGCCCAGAGATCGTCGGTGAAGTCGGTCTCCGAGAACGCCTTGATGCCCTCGTAGTGCGCCTGCGCGCCACCGGCCATCCCCTGACGCCACCAGTTCCAGATGACGCCCTGGGACACCTCCGCGCCCGGCCGGTTGAACCCGTAGAACGGCCCGGAGGCGAGGTCGAGGTAGAACTGGGAGCGGTCGGTGGCCACGGCCTCGCGGAAGCCGTCGAAGACCTCGATCGGCACCCCTCCCGGATTCGATGCGGTTCGGACCAGGAGCGGCGGGACCGCTGCGATGAGGACGGCCTTGGCGACCCGTCCGGCGCCGTGCCCGGCGATGTACCGGGCGACCTCTCCACCGCCGGTGGAGTGACCGACGTGGACAACGTCGCGCAGGCAGAGGTGCGCCACCATGGCAGCGGCGTCCGCCGCGTAGTGGTCCATGTCGTGCCCGTGGCCGACCTGGGCGGAGCGCCCATGTCCCCGCCGGTCGTGGGCGACGACGCGGTAGCCCCGCTGGAGGAGGAACAACAGCTGGGCGTCCCACTCGTCCGAGCTCCTCGAAGAGCCTGCGGGCGGCCGTCAACTGCGCCCGGGACTCGCGGTTGAGTCCTTGACGGCGCAGCGCCTCGCCGTACGCCAGATGAACGCGGCCGACCTCGAAGGGCCACTGTTCGGCGCCCGGCAGTGCGAGGGCCTCCTCGAAGCGCCGGGTCATGTCCTCGGGAGCCGAGGTCATCGCCGTGATCGTGGTCACCGTCAGCGCCATTCGCGACGACAGGCGGCCGATGCCGGAGTCGCGGATCGCTTCCGCGTGCCGTCGCGCTTCCGCGTCCCGCCCGGTCCGCAAGGCGGCTTCGACGAGGTCGGGTGCGGACAACTCCACATCGGGGTTGAAGGGCGGCAGAACCCCGGGGGCACAGATCGCCGTGGCGTGCCGGTAGGCCGTCTCGAAGTCGGCGGCGCCGACGGCCGCCCGGGCCGCCGCCTGGTGGGCGTGGTTCACCAGGCGCCGCAGCCGCCTGGGCCCCGACCAGTCCCAGATGGCCCGGCAGTGCTCATGGCACCCGTCGAGGTCGCCGCGCTGCGCTGCGGCCATCGCGGAGAAGTAGTGCCCCACCTGGGCGAACAAGTGGTATCCGGTCTCCTCGCACAGCGCGATGAGTTCGGCCGCGGCCTCGGCCGACGCCTGCCACCGGCTGGCGTACATGTCGTCGACGGCGACGAAGATCAGACCCGGCATGCTCGACCCCACCGCTCCGCCGTCGCGGATGACCCGGAACACCTCCTCGCGACAGCCCGGGAGCCGATCGAAGTACTCCGCCACCAGGGCGGTGCGGATGACCACGTCGGCGTCGGTCTGACCCTTCAGCCGCGAGATCTCCTCGTCCAGGCGGCGCAGCATGTCGTCGGTGACGGAGCCGAGGTCGTGGTGGATGCGCCCCAGCGACGCCGCGGCGGCGGGCGACGCTTCGGGAAGCTGGGCGAGCACCTCGACCAGAGGTCGCCAGTGCTCCTCCCGGCCCGAGAACTGGGTGGCGAGCGTGAGGGTGAAGAGCGCGGTCTCCAGGTCGCCGTGCGGCGGGCCGGACAGGGCCGGGGCCTGCTCGATCGCGTCCATCAGCAGCGCGTGCGCGGTGTCGGCATCCCCCTCCGTGACGAGCACCAGAAAGCCGGCGGCCGCGGCCGCCGACAGCGACCGGGCCGCCGGATCGCCCCGCACCTCGCGCATGATCTCGTGCGAGACGTCCAGGTGGCCCGCGACCCAGGCGGCGATGTACGCGGCCCGCGACAGGCGGCGCCTGCGCTCCCCCCGGTCGGGACTCAGCTCGGCCGCGCCGCTGCACAAAGCTTGCAGGACCGCCGCGCTGGCCGATGCCGCCCGACAGACAGTCACGCCGACCACTAAGCGCTTCATGGCGTCCTGCCGCAGCAACCCAGCGGGGCCCCCAATGCCCCTTATCCTCACTGCCTCCGTGGTGCGCCAGCTCGGTCCGATCTTTCGGAAGGTCCACTCCGGAACGGAATGTCACGCCAAGCCGCTTCCGGCCGGCCCGCTAACGCGACTTTTCGTTCGTATGCTGCTCAGCCCCCGCGACCAGCGTGACGATCGGGATCTACGGTACCGACGCCGATGCCCGCATCACCCTCCTACGCCTCGCCCTGACCACGCTGGTCACCAAGCACAGGCTGACCGCCCGGCACGGGCCGCGGTGAGACCCGAGGCGGGGCTTGAGCAGCAACCGAGCGGCCAGTGGTGTTAGCAAGCCGTTGGGCCTGGGCTATCGCCACTGGCAGTTCTGATGCGGGTGGGGCATTGGGTGGCTATAGAGCCCCAGATCAGCCGATGAGGTCACGGTGCGACGGAAGGTGCCGGTGGTTATCTTCGGTGACTCTCGGTTGTGCGGCAAGTACTTCAAGTAGTGTGAGCGGCTACTTGGCGCACAGTATCTGGGGGTCCGTACGACATGTTGGACAGGTCAGGTACGGCAGGGCGGCCTTACCGGGCTGAACGAGCGATGGCTGCCGATGAGTCGGTGTCGTGGGTCGTGGTCGACGAGGACGGGCCTTCCCTCACGGAAGTGGACGCGCGTTGGGGTGTGTCATGCAGCCGGGGACACCCTAGGAGCTGTTTGGGGTTCGGATCTTGGCAGGTCTGACGGTGAGCTGGCTGCGACTGGTAGAACTCCGGTGTGGCGCGCTTCGATGTGACCGATGCTGAGTGGGCTTTGATCGAGCCGCATCTGCCGGTGGCGGCTACCGGGCCGCT
>NZ_JBFANJ010000042.1:0-8139 GCF_040674795.1 Nonomuraea sp. NPDC049725
ACCTCAGCAACCGGAGACCGTCACCACCACACAGCCAATCTGAAACGAAACACACCTCATGTGGTGTCCCGAATACTCACGGTCAGCTCACTAGCCGCTCGGTCCGCTTGGGCGTGGGCGGCTCCGAGCGGGGTGGGGCCTCCCTCACCTCCTTGAGCCGCCGAAGGCCGGCGCAGGCGCCGATCCGGCCGGATGCCCCCGACGCCGCGCAGGGACTGCAGGTCTTTGAGCTGGTCCATCCGCGGCGAACCGGTTCCAGCGGTGGTGACGTCGGCGTCCGTCGGCCTGGGTCACCGGGGCGGGACGTGTGCCGCCGGGACAGGAAAGGCCGGGAGTCCGGGCTCGCCCCGGCAGTCCCTCCGGCGGGCGGCAGGACGCCTACTTACCGGGATCGAGCAGGTTCTTGAACACCTGCCCGTCCTTCACGATGACCGCCAGGTTCCGCTCAGGGTCGGCGAGGATGGACGGGTCGGCCAGCGGGTCGCCGTCGATGAGCAGCACATCGGCCAGCGCGCCGGGCTCGATCACCCCGAGGGCGCCGGGATAGGGGTTGCGCGGTCCGGCCAGCGCGAGCATCCGGCCGTTGTTGCCGGTCGCCTGGCACAGGATCTCGGCCGGGCTGAACCACTTGGTCCGGTTCACGAACTCCTCATTGACCTTCGCGAGGGTGTCCGGCGCGCTGATGATGTCCGATCCGAAGCCGACGCGGTCGAACCCGGTCTTCTTCACCAGCTTGAACAGCACGTCCAGCCCTTCACGGGCCTGGGCGAACTTCTTCTTCAGCGCCGGGTCGAAGCCGTGGGGGTCGTTGACGTAGACGCTGACTTGCGGGCTCAGCCAGGTCCCGTGGTCCTTCATCAGCTCCAGCGTCTTGGCGTCGATCAGGTTGGCGTGCTCGATGGTGCGTACGCCGGCTTCGACGGCGCGGCGGATGCCGGTGGGGTTGTAGACGTGGGTGGCTACATAGGTGTTCCAGTCGCCGGCCACCTTCACCGCCGCCTCGATCTCCTCGGCGGTGAACTCGGCGATGTCCAGCGGGTCCCGCTCGGAGGCGCAGCCGCCGCTCACGGCCAGCTTGATCTGGGAGGCGCCGCGCCCCAGCACGTAGCGCACCGCCTGCAGCATCTCCGGAACGCCATCGACCACCAGCAGATGCCCGAGCTTCTGCATGGGGTCGCGATGCCCTCCCACCAGGCGGGACGGTTCGGCCGCCGGGGTGAAGTCACCGTGCCCGGAGGTCTGGGAGATGATCGGCCCCGACGGGAAGATCCGGGGCCCGTCGGTGATCCCCGCGTCGATCGCCTTCTTCAGCGAGAAGGTGTTGCCGCCGGTGTCCCGGATCGTGGTGTAGCCGCGCGACAGGTAGAGCTTCGCCATCGACGCGCCGTACAGCCCGTGGTAGGCCAAGTCCGTGTTCGCCCCCTCCGCGGGAGTGACCTGGAGCATGACGTGCGCGTGGGCGTCGATGAAGCCCGGCGTCATGGTCCGCCCGCCCGCGTCGATGACCAAGGCGTCCGGCGGGGCGTCGCCGCGGTCGCCGATCGCGGCGATCTTCCCGTCGGCGATCAGCACGCTGGTCGGCGCGGTCAGCTCGTCCGAACGGCCGTCGAAGACCCGCGCTCCGGTGAAAAGCACCGCCGGCCGGGAAGCCGCCCCGCCTGCGGTTGCCGCGTCCGGCGCTGAATTCGGAGCATGCATGGACGTCTTCCCCCACGATCGGCCGACCAGTACATACGCGATCGTGTCACCCTCGCGGTCCAACCACCTGGCGACATGCGCATGCAGGTGAAACCCCGTCTCACACCCTCTACGAAGGCCCGCCCGCGATCACTCGGGCGGCGATTCCGCTGCTTCGGTCGCCGGGCCCGAGCTGGGTATGCCCAGGCAGTGGCGTATCCCGTCCTGCCTGATTCCGCTGCTACCGCACATCGAGGTAGATCGCAGCCTCTATACCGGCCTCCGCGAGCGGCTCGCCCGCCGCCCGGTGGACGGGTTGCGCTGACCTGTGCCTGCCGGACCTCATGTTTGCAGTGCATACTTTGACGTAATATAAGCAGTGCAAACATTCCTCCGGCATTCCATGACAGCTTGGAACGCCGCAGGCCACGCCCTTCATCGACAGGAGACGAACACCATGAAGGCGATCACGATCACGGAGCCGGGCGGTCCCGAGGTGCTGAAGTGGACCGAGGTCGACGACCCGGCGCCCGCACCGGGCGAGGTGGTCATCGACGTGGCCGCCACCGCGCTGAACGGAGCCGACGTCGCCCAGCGGCTGGGGCTGTATCTCGTGCCGGAGGGCGCCTCGCCGTACCCAGGACTGGAGGTGTCGGGCCGGATCAGCGCCCTGGGCGAGGGGGTGAGCGGCTGGCAGGTGGGCCAGGAGGTGTGCGCGCTGCTGACCGGCGGCGGGTACGCACAGCAGGTCGCCGTCCCCGCCGAGCAACTGATGCCCGTGCCCGAGGGGGTCGGTTTGGTCGAGGCTGCGGCGCTGCCCGAGGCGGCGGCCACGGTGTGGTCGAACGTGGTCATGACCGCGCGACTGGCCGAGGGCGAGACCTTCCTGATGCACGGCGGCGCGGGAGGGGTCGGCACGATGGCGATCCAGATCGCCAAGGCCCTGGGAGCGCGCGTCGTCACCACCGTCAGCGGCGCCGCCAAGACCGCGCGGGTGCGCGAGCTCGGCGCCGACGTGACGATCGACTACCGCACCGAGGACTTCGCGGACTTCGGTCCCTACGACGTCATCCTGGACGTCATCGGCGGGGACTACCTGGAGCGCAACGTGCGCTCGCTCGATCTCGACGGACGGCTCGTCATCATCGGCATGCAGGGCGGCTTCGAGGGCAAGCTCAACCTCGTCGAGCTGGTCTTCAAGCGCAAGTCGGTGTTCGGCACCACCTTGCGCTCGCGCTCGGGGCAGCAGAAGGCCGAGATCGTCGCGGCGTTGCGCGAGCACGTGTGGCCCATGATCGAGTCCGGCGCGGTCCGGCCGATCGTCGACGAGGTCCTGCCCCTGTCCGAGGCGGCCCGGGCCCACCAGCTGATGGCCGACTCCCAGCATGTGGGCAAGATCCTGCTGGTCAACGAGTAAGTCCGGGGCGGGACCGGCATCTCTTGGCGTCAGCACTCGCCTCCGGGCCCAGGACTCAGGATTCGTCACTCTGGGTAGACAAGTCGTCGCCGCCCAGAAATGTCTGGGGGCGCCCACCAGGCGCGGCCCGTCGAGCCGCACGACAGAGCATGCCTGTGCTCGTGACACGGAGTGAACATGACCGCGATTCCGCCGCCGATCACGCCTTACCTGGAGCCTGCCGCGAAAGAGCTGGCCGAGGCGACCGACCCGCACCCGCGCATCTACGAGGTCCCACCGGAACAGGGCCGCCAGATCCTGCTCGACCTGCAGAGCGGCCCCGGCGTGCCCCGCCCGGAGGTGGACGAGGAATGGGTCGAGGTGGACACCGGGCAGTGGGGGACGGTCCGGGTCCGCATCATCCGGCCCCAGGGCGCGGGCGGGCCGTTGCCGGTGATGTTCTACATCCACGGCGCCGGCTGGGTCTTCGGCGACGACAAGACCCACGACCGCCTCTTTCGCGAGTTGGCCGTCGGCGCGGGCGCGGCAGGGGTGTTCCCGGTCTACGACCGTGCGCCGGAGGCGAAGTACCCCACCCAGGTCGAGCAGAACTACGCCGTGGGCCAGTGGGTCATGGAGCACGGCGCGGAACACGGCCTGGACACCTCGCGCGTCGCCGTGACCGGCGAGTCGGTCGGCGGCTGCATGTCCGCGGTGTTCGCGCTGATGAACAAGGAGCGCGGCGGCATCGACCTCAAGGCCCAGGTGCTGCTCTATCCGGTGACCAACGCCGACTTCGGCACCCCGTCCTACGTGCAGTTCGCCGAGGGGTACTACCTGACCCGCGACGGCATGAAGTGGTTCTGGGACGCCTACACCAGCGACCCGGCGCAGCGTGCCGAGGTGTACGCCTCCCCGCTTCAGGCCTCGCTGGAGCAGCTTCGCGGCCTGCCCACCACGCTGGTGATCACCGACGAGGCCGACGTGCTGCGCGACGAGGGCGAGCAGTACGCCAACAAGCTGCGCGAGGCCGGCGTGGACGTCACCGCCGTCCGAGTGGCCGGCATGGTGCACGACTTCCTGCTGCTGGACAGCCTGCGCGACACGCGCGCCGCCAACGTCGCCCGCAAGCTCACCGTCGACGCCTTGAAGGCGGCCCTGCACCCGCAGTAACCGGGCCAGCCGTACGGACCGCCCCGCCCAGTGTTGACAGTGCTTACATGCTGTGCGTACCTTGATGTATGCATCGCAAACATTGAGGAGGGCACGAATGCCATCGGCACAGCCCGATACCGTCGAGGTCACCCTCGGCAGCCGCACGGTCACCGTCCCGAAAGGCGGGCTGTACGACCGCTACCGGATGGACACCGATCTCGACGAGGTGGCCCGCGACCCGCGGGTCAGCAGCGTCGACTTCTTCCGGCGCCTGCCCAAGACCCCGGTGGATTCGCCCATCGGGCCCACGCTGACCCCGAACTTCTACTACCGCGTCTCGACCGCGCGGCTCACCATGCCGGCCCCGTCCCGCGCGATCCGCGGCCGGCTGCCCGCCGAGCTGGCCCCCCTGGAGATCGCGCCCGGCGTGGGTCTGGTGTCGGCCATGTTCTTCCGCTACGACGTGTGCGACATCGACTTCTACACCGAGGCCGCCGTCGGCATCGCCGTCCAGCCGGCCCGGCACGGCCGCCTCGGCTTCGTCGACCTGCTCGCCGCCCTCAAGAACGACAGCCTCGACTCCTACGTGCTGTCCCTGCCGGTCAGCACCGAGATCGCCCAGGTGCGCGGGCACGACGGCTACGGCTTTCCCAAGTGGGTCACCGGCCTCGACGTCGAGATCGACGCCCACCGGACGAGCGCCCGCGTCGCCAACGACACCGGCGGAACCGACCTGGCGCTGAGCGCCGCCACTCCCTCGCAACGCGCGTACCCGAGCGGTGCCAAAGTCTCCACGCTCACCTCCTACACGCGCATCGGGGAGTCCTGGCACTCCACGCTCAGCCAGACCAACATGCTCTCCGCCGGAAGCGTCCGCCTGCCCCGCGGACTCGAGCTGCAGCTCGGACAGGGCCGCCTGTCCGACGATCTGCGCTCGCTGCGGCCAATCAGGACCATCCAGTTCGACGTCGTCACCGAAGGCCAGATCGCCCTGCACCTGCCCGTCCCCTTCTCCGTGCCGAACCGGAAGGCAGGCAACCCTTCATGATCACCGACCGGGCGATCCTGCCCGCCCGCCTGACACCGGCCCTGCTCAACCGGCTCAGCGGCCTGGTCACCGCCGCACCGGACGCCGACCGGGTCACCACCCACGCCCCCTACACCGGTCTTCCGCTCGCTGACCTGCCGGTCTCCACGCCGGCCGACGTCGAGAACGCCTTCACCCGGGCGCGCGCCACCCAGGCCGCGTGGGCCGCCACCCCGATCGCCGAACGCAAGGCCGTCCTGCTGCGCTTCCACGACCTGGTGCTGGCCCGCCAGGACCAGGCGCTGGACCTGATGCAGGCCGAAAGCGGCAAGACCCGCCGCGACGCGTTCCTCGAAGTGACCGACACCGCGATCACCGCCCGCTACTACGCACGCAGCGCCGCCAAGCTCCTGGCGCCCCGCCGCCGCCGCGGCGCGATCCCCGTGCTCACCCACACCACCGAGCTGCGCCACCCCAAGGGCGTCGTCGCGATCATCTCACCGTGGAACTACCCGTTGAGCATGGCCGCCGGGGACGCCATCCCGGCACTCATGGCCGGCAACGCCGTCGTCCAGAAGCCTGACACCCAGACCACGCTCACCGCGCTGTGGGCGCTCGACTTGATGACAGAGGCCGGTCTGCCGGCCGGGGTGTGGCAGATGGTGGTCGGACGCGGGAGATCCCTCGGGGAGCCGCTCATGGACGGCGCCGACTACCTGATGTTCACCGGCTCGACCGCCAGCGGGCGCCTCCTGGCCAGGGACGCCGGTCAACGGCTCATCGGCTCGTCCCTGGAGCTCGGCGGCAAGAACGCGATGATCGTCCTCGACGACGCCGACATCGACAGAGCCGCCGACGGCGCCGTCGCCGCCTGCTTCCCCTCGGCGGGCCAGCTCTGCGTCTCCGCCGAACGCCTCTACGTGGCCGAGTCGATCCGCGACCGGTTCGTCGACGCGTTCGTCACCCGGACGAAGCGGCTCAAGCTAGGCGCCGCCTACGACTACACGATCGACGTGGGCAGCCTCACCACGCCCGCCCAGCTGGCCACCGTCACCGCGCACGTCGACGACGCCGTCGCCAAGGGCGCGAGGCTGCTGGCGGGCGGCCGGGCGCGACCCGATGCGGGCCGCTGTTCTACGAACCGACCATCCTCACCGACGTCACCCCGGGCATGGCGCTGTACGCGCACGAGACCTTCGGGCCGGTCGTCGCGATCTACGCCGTCCGCGACGACGCCGAGGCGATCGCGCGGGCCAACGCCTCGCCGTACGGACTGAACGCCAGCGTCTGGTCTCGAAGCGCCACACGCGGCCGCGCGGTCGCCGGCCGCGTGCGCGCCGGGACGGTCAACGTCAACGAAGCGTTCGCCGCCGCCTGGGGCAGCATCGACGCACCCATGGGCGGCATGGGCGACTCGGGGCTCGGCCGTCGCCACGGCGCCGACGGATTTCTCAAGTACACCGAACCTCAAACCGTGGCCCACCAGCGCCTGCTGGGGTTCTCACCACCCGGCCGCGTCTCTCCCGAGGCCTGGGCGAACCTGCTGACCAGCGCGCTGAAGGTCCTGAAGGCCCTCGGCTCCCGCTGATCTCGCCACGGTACGATTGTGTGCAGCGCACACATCGGAAGGAGCGTCCCGTGCCGCATCCCGGCAGCTCGTACCACCACGGCGATCTGCGCGCCGCCTGCGTGCGTGCCGCACGGGAACTCCTGGAGGAGGACGGCGCCGCAGGGTTGTCGCTGCGGGCGGTGGCACGGCGGGCAGGCGTGTCGCCGACGGCCCCCTACCGGCACTTCGCCGACCGCGACGCACTCGTCTCCGCGGTCGCCGCACACGGCTACCGTGAGCTCACCGAGCACCTGGCCGCAGCCCATCCCGCGCCCAAGAGTCCCGACGACCTCGCCGACATCGCGGTCGCCTACGTTCGCTTCGCCCTCGAACGGCCCGCGATGTTCAAGGTCATGTTCGCCGAGCCGTGCGACCCGGCCAGCGAGGAGCGCGCCGCGGCGATCACCGCCATCTCCGGCTATCTCCACAACCTGGTACGCGGTGTCTTTCCCGACCGTGACCCCGAGCCGTTGGCGGACGCGGTCTGGGCGCTGGCCCATGGCCTCGCCTTCCTCCACCTCGACGGAAAGTTCGACACCTCGACACCCGAGCAGGCGAGCGGCCGTGTCCGCACCGCCGTCCACGCACTGTTCCCTCGATCGTCGACGATCGGGTAGACGACAGACGGACGCACGTCCAGGCGGGGCCGACAGAAGCCGGGCGCCGCCAGACCCGTCCACGGGTGGATCGCCCGCCGGGAGTCGACCTGCGCCATCCCCGCCGTTGTCTGTGCCGAGACGGTGCGTCAGCCCGCCGCCCACGGACGCGCGCGTCTCCATGCGGGCGCGAGCACCGGCGAGGTTCACGGGCCGGCCTCACGGGTCCGACGCAGTGTCCGTGCAACATCGGCGCCCTGGCCGAAGTCGAAGCGGTAGACACCCGCCACACTGCCTGCAGACATGGGAAAGGCGATCATCGTGCACGCCAGTACAGGAGCCAGGGGCCCACGTTGGGCGCCAGCGACTTGGTGCAGTAGTAGTAGTAGTACCGCGAGGGGTACATCATCGAACGGGTGATTTTTGCCGCCGTGCAGGCCTCCTTGGTGCGATATTCGTGGCCTGCTGCGCTGGCCGGAGCTGCACTGAGCGTCAGTGTCATAGCAGTCGCTGCCGTAACGGCAGCCACCGTCAAGAGTCGTTTCATGGCACCGCAAAGTAGTGGGCAGCGGTATGCCGCGGCCCGCGGCCACCTGCCCGTACGCGAATGATCAGACGCCGCGAAGCGTTCGCCGAGGGCCGCGGCCCGTGCCGTACTGGGACTCCAGTACGGCACGGG
>NZ_JBFANJ010000043.1:0-5848 GCF_040674795.1 Nonomuraea sp. NPDC049725
CCCGCCACATCATGGCCTTGCGCTTGGCCGCCGCCCGCCCCCGGCCTGGCCCCGCGCGCCTTCGGCCCCCCGGCTTGGCCGCCGCCCGCCCTCGGCTTGGCCGCCGCCTGCCCCGGCCTGGCCCCCGCTGGCCCCCGGGCCCCGGCCGGCGCCTGGCCCCGCCCCGGCCTGGCCGCCGCCTGGTTCTTACCGACCAGCCCCAGCGGTTGCGCCCCCGCGCCCCGACCGAGCGGGCCGGGGCCCCGACCCGGACCGCCACACGCCGCCTCCACTTCCTCCCGCTGGGTCGGGCCAGGGGGGCTTGTGCCGGTGACCGCGACGTTGGGCCCGCGCGGCACCTCGGTAGGCCGCTCCCGGTAGGCCGCTCTGGGCGTCGCGGCCCGCGCAGGCTGCCCTCCGGGCTGGCCCGTTCTGGTGCGCCCGCGCGTCGCCCCCGGTGGGCCGCTCCCGGCAGGCGCCCGGGGTCGCGCACCGGGGTCGCGCCCACCGCAGCCCCCGCCCTCCCGGGGGGTCGGTTGGGGGCGTGCCCGCATGCCGTCCCGGTGGGCCGTCGCCGGGGGTGGGTCCTCGCAGTTGTCCTCCGGGTGGGTCGGGTCTGGGGCGGGGCTCGGAGTCAGGGGCTTCTCGCGGCAGGGGGCGGGGTTGACTTGTCGTTGGTGTCAGGGTTTTAGCGTGGCGGGGTTCGGGCGGGCCGCGCGGGGCGCGGCGGTGATCGGGGGTTGGGCGATGAAGTTCGGGATCAGCTATGGGACGCCGCATCAGGGGGTCGATCCTGACAAGCTGGTGGGGTTCGCCAGGCTGGCGGAGGAGTGCGGGTTCGAGTCGCTGTACATGCCCGAGCACGTCGTGCTGTATCCGGGCGCCAAGGTGGGGGCGTTCGAGCTGCCGCCGACGCTGCCGTACGTGGACCCGCTGGACGCGCTGGCGTTCGTGGCGGCGGCGACGGAGCGGATCCTGCTGGGCACCGGGGTGCTGCTGGTGCCGTACCACCATCCGGTGATCCTGGCCAAGCGGCTGGCCACGGTGGACGTGCTGTCGAAGGGCCGGATGCGGCTGCTCACGGTGGGGGAGGGGGCGCTGCCGGGGGAGGCCGAGGCGGTGGGGGTGGAGTTCCGGACGCGGGGGCGGCGCGCTGACGAGGCGATCGACGTGCTGCGGCTGCTGTGGGAGGGCGGGGAGGAGGGGGTGGGGTTCGCCGGGGAGTTCTTCTCGTTCGAGGCGTTGTGCAGTTATCCGAAGCCCGCCGGGCGGCTGCCGATCCATGTGGGGGGATCGTCGCGGGCGGCGGCGCGGCGGGCGGGGCTGCGGGGGGACGGCTACTTCGCGGGCGGCGCGCTGGGGCCGGAGGAGCGGGCGGCGCAGTGGGAGCTGGCCCGCGAGACGGCCGCGGCGGCGGGCCGCGATCCGGACGCGCTGGAGTACACGCGGTTCGGGTCGATCGGCATGTCCGGGGAGCGTGTCGAGGAGCTGGCCGGGCAGGGGGTGACGCGGCTGGTGGTGAGTTCGTCGGCCACCGATCCGGGTGAGCAGCGCGAGGAACTGTCGGCGTTCGCCGAGCGGTGCGGTTTCCTGCCCTAGCATTTCGCACGTGACCGCCTACGACGATCCTGACCTGTTCGAGCATCTGAACGTCTCGGCTCTGCCGCCGCGCCAGCAGCGCATCCTGGCCACGATCCGCGACTGGGTGGTCAGGCACGGCTACCCGCCGAGCACCCGGGAGCTGGGCCGGGCGGTGGGGCTGCGGTCGTCGTCGGCGGTGTCGAAGCATCTGCGGAGCCTGGAGGAGAAGGGGTTCCTGACGCGCGGGTCGTCGGTGAGCAGGCCGATCGACGTGCGGATGTTCCTGCACGGGGCGGCTCCTGAGCAGGCGCGTGACCTGGTGAGCGTGCCGGTGGTGGGCGACATCGCGGCGGGCGCGCCGATCCTGGCGGACGAGCGCCTGGACGACACGCTGACGCTGCCGCGCGACCTCACCGGGCGCGGCAACGTGTTCGGCCTGCGGGTGCGGGGCGATTCGATGGTCGACGCCGCGATCTGCGACGGCGACCTCGTCGTCGTACGGCAGCAGCCCGAGGCGCACTCGGGCCAGATCGTCGCGGCGATGATCGACGGGGAGGCCACGGTCAAGGTGTTCCGCCGGCGCGGCGGGCACGTCTACCTGGAGCCGCGCAATCCCGCGTACGACGTCATCGACGGCGACGACGCGGTGGTGCTGGGCATCGTGGTGTCGGTCCTGCGCAGCGTCTGAACAGCGCCTGAGCAGTGTCCGAGCAGCCGTCCCCAGCCGTGTCAGGAGCTGTGCGAGCGGGCGAACTCGGTCACCGTGACGGCCCGGAGCAGGCCCGGGTGCAGGAGCTCGGCCCGGTGGCGGGGTAATCCGGCGGCCAGCGCGGCGTCGGTGAGCGCGGCGGTGACCCAGCGCGCGTCGACGTCGCGCCCGTGGGGGCCGGTGATCAGGGGCTCGCCGGCGGCCCGGCCGCCGCACAGCTCGCGCAGCAGCGGGCGGGCGCGCGGCGGGATCGGGTACGCGACGGGCCCCTCGGGCTCGCCGTGCAGGACGAGCACGAGGGGGTGTTCGCCGCCGGGCAGCGCGTGGATGTCGTGGACGGTGAGCGCGGCCAGCGCGTCGACCGACGCGCCGGTGGCCTCCAGCAGCGCGACGGCCAGGGCTTCGGCCGCCCTGCCGTCCTCGGCCAGCCGGGCGACGCCGCCGCGCAGCAGCCGCCGTTCGGCCGGGGTGAGCGGCGGTGCGCCGTCGGCGGAGCGCCGGGCCCGGGTCGCGCCGGACGCCTCGGCGAAGGCGTGGAAGGAGGCCAGGACGGCGCGCCTGCCGGAGACGGTCGCCTTGGCCAGCGGCCTGCCGGCGGGGCCGACGCCGGTGGTGAGCGCGGTGTAGCAGTAGGCGTCCAGGTGGGACCCGGTGGCCGCGAGGGGTTCGAGCGCCGGTTCGGCCGCGTACAGCCAGCGCAGCCACGAGGCGAGGACGCGCAGGCAGGTGCGGCGCCGGGCCGCCGACGGGCGGCCCTGGAGCCAGGCCACGGCCACCTGCCACGTCAGCGGGTCGAGCCCGTCGATCAGCTCGACGTCGGCGGCGGGGACCTGGCCGGGGCGCAGGCCGTCGATCCGCCCGACGCTGGTGAAGTCGGGGTCGGCGGCGCGCGTCACGACGCGACCACCGCGCCCACGCCCGCGCCCGCATCGGGCATGGCGCCGGCGCGCGGTCGCGCGCCGGACCCGGGCAGCGGCGCGCCGTCGGACCTCGTGGCGGCGCCGTCAGCCGACGCCCGGGCGAGCCCGGCAGGGCGGCCCGTGCCTGACAGACCCATCATGAACTAGATCATCTCACGGGTGCGCCCTCCGCGATTCTCGATCGGCGGAGTCAGCGGAAGTCTCGGCCGTGGTCAAGGTGACGCCGATCTCCGCCATCCGCCCGGCCGCGTAGCCGGGGTCGATCAGCGACTCGGGCGTGTGGAGGCCGGGCGGCACGGGGTCGCCGCGCAGGCCGAGCAGCCGTTCGACGCCGAGGGCGATGCCGAGCGCGGTCAGCGGGCGCTGTCCCTCGGGGTGGAGGAGGTAGTGGCTGGTCGTGAGCGGCGCGCCCGCGTGGTCCACGCCGCCGAGGTCGATCCTGACCTCGGTGGACGGCGGCCCGCCGCGCCGCCTGCCCGAGGATTCGCCGAACGCGAACGCGAAGCCGACGTCGGGCGCCCCGGTCGCGAGGGCCAGGCTGGGCACGTCGGGGATGGGGACGTACTGGGCGGGCAGCACGGTGCCGTCGGCGCTGGTGACCTCGGTCTGCGCTTCGGCGCCGGGGACCCAGTGGAAGACGCCGTCGCGGCGGACGTACCCGGAGGAGGTGGCGGCCAGCAGGCGCTCCAGGTCGGTCGCCGCCGCCGGTCCGCCGCTGTCGAGCTCGTCGAGCACGCCGCCGACCCGGATGCTGTCGAGCCTGCCGAACTCCCGGGCGAGGTCGAGCACGGCCAGGACGACGAGCCCGGCGTACCAGTGGCTGGCGAGCAGGACCGGCGCCGCGCCCGGCCGCGCGGCGGCGGCGACGACCTCGGGCCCGATGTCGACGAGGCCGCTGGAGATGCTGAGGTACGGCAGGCCGCGCTCCTGCGCGTAACGCAGGCCGTGCAGGCGGCTGTCCCACACGGTCGCCACGACCGCCGAGTGGGCGGCGTCGCCCGCGAGGCCGAGATCGCTCCGGTCCAGGTCGGCGGTGACGGCGGTGGCGGCCCCCAGGTCGTCGGCGACCCGGCGGGCGCGGCCGAGGTCACGGCCGGCGATCGTCAGCGGCAGGTCGGGATGCCATCGGCGCAGGAGGGCGGCGGTCGCCGAGCCTGCCTGCCCGGAGCCGCCCAGGATGAGTACGGAGTGTTCCACGGGGTGTCCTCTCGCTAACCTACACTCTGTAACTTACACTTTGTAGCTTAGGCTGGGGCGGCGATGCAAGGAGGACGATGACCACCGGATCCACCCGCCTGTCCAAGCAGGCCCGGCGCGAGCAGCTGCTCGACACCGCCCTGGCGATCGTGCGCGCCCACGGCACCGACGGCCTCACGCTGCTGAGCCTGGCCGAGGCCGCCGGGGTGAGCAGGCCGATCGTCTACGACCACTTCGGCACCCGGCCCGGCCTGCTCATCGCGCTCTACCGGCGGCTCGACGAACGCCACCGGGCCGCCTCGGAGGAGGCCCTGCGCGGCGCCCCGGCGGTCCCCGGCGAGATCGCCCGCGTCCTGAGCGCCGCCTACTTCGCCTGCGCCACCGACATGCCCGAATGGCACGCCGTCTCCGCCGCGCTCAAGGGCAACCCGGAGATGGAGGCGATCGAACGCGACCTGTTCGACGACTACGCGGAGCTGATGGCCACCGCCCTGCGCCCCCACACCGGACTCCCGCCCGAGGCGCTCCGGCTGCGCTGCGCCGGGGTGCTCGGCGCGGCCGACGCGCTCGCCGCCGAGCTGAACCAGGGCCGTGCCACCGCCGCCGAGGCCGCCGAGGCGCTGACCGCCCTCATCGTCGGCAGCCTCGACGCCCCGCCCTGACGCCGCCCCGCATGTGGGGGACCTGTGGAGGTATCGGGCGGTTACCGTGCAAACCATCGCCCCGGCCGGGCGCCGCCCCTAGCGTCGCAGGGTATGCAGACAGTGGACGCCCTGGTCGTGGGCGCGGGCCTGGCCGGGCTGAGCACCGCCCGGCTGCTCGCCCGGCAGGGGCTGGACGTGCTGGTGGCCGAGCGCCGCAGGACGCTGACGACCGGCATCCGCACGACCGGCATCTTCGTGCGCCGCACCCTCGACGACTTCGACCTGCCGGACCACCTGCTCGGTCCCGGCGTACGCGACGTGCTGCTGTACCCGCCGTCGCGGCGGGCGCCGATCCGCCTCACCAGCGACCGCGACGAGTACCGGGTCGCCGACATGGCCGGCGTGTACGAGCACGCGCGCCACGAGGCGGAGTCGGCCGGGGCGCAGGTCCGGCTGGGCGCACGGTTCCGCGGCGTGCGGGCGGGAGTGGCGCGGTTCGAGGGGGCGGAGCCGGTGGCGGCCCGGTTCGTCGTCGGCGCGGACGGCGCCCGCTCCCAGGTGGCCCGCGACCTCGGCCTCGACGTCAACCGGCGTTTCCTCGTCGGCGCCGAGCTCGTCCACCCGGTCGCGTCCGGCACGACCGTCCCGGCGTTCCACTGCGTGCTCGACCCCAGGATCGCCCCCGGCTACCTGGGGTGGGTCATCGACGACGGCCGCCACGCCCACGTGGGCGTCGCGGGCCGCCCGGACGCGATGCGCGCCGGCGTACGCCACCTGCTGGACGCGTTCGCCGCCGGCGCGCCCGGCCGCGCCGGCCC
>NZ_JBFANJ010000045.1:0-1200 GCF_040674795.1 Nonomuraea sp. NPDC049725
CTAGTGAGCTGACCGTGAGTATTCGGGACACCACATGAGGTGTGTTTCGTTTCAGATTGGCTGTGTGGTGGTGACGGTCTCCGGTTGCTGAGGTCTGCTGGAGACATGGCAGACAGCAGGCTCGAGCCGGTGGTGTTATCGGAGGATGAGCGGCGGACGCTGACGGGCTGGGCGCGGCGGCGTTCGACTGCTCAGGGGCTGGCGTTGCGGGCGCGGATCGTGCTGGCCTGTGCCGAGGGTGACGGCCGTGGCGGCAATGTGGCGGTGGCGGCCCGGCTGCGGCTGGATCGCAAGACGGTGGCCCGCTGGCGCAGCCGGTTCCTGGCCCGCCGGCTGGACGGGCTGTCCGACGAGCCCCGGCCGGGTGTGCCGCGCACCATCACCGACGCGCAGGTGGAGGAGGTGGTGGTGCGCACCCTGGAAGAAGTGCCGCCCGGCTCCACGCACTGGTCCACACGGGAGCTGGCCCGCCGGGTGGGCATCTCACCGACCAGCGTGGCCGGTATCTGGCGGGCGTTCGGGCTGCAGCCCTGGCGTACCGAGACCTTCAAGATCTCGGCCGACCCACTGCTGATCGACAAGATCCGCGATGTGGTCGGGCTGTATCTGGCTCCGCCCGCCCACGCGGCGGTGTTCGCCGTCGATGAGAAGCCGCAGATCCAGGCGTTGCAGCGGAGCGCGCCGGTGCTGCCGATGCTGCCCGGGGTGCCCGAGCGGCGCAGCTTCGACTATGTCCGGCACGGCACCGTGGATCTGTTCGCCGCGCTCAACACGGCCACCGGCAAGGTGATCGGCAAGCTGTCCACGCGGCACCGCGCCGTCGACTTCCGCGACTTCCTGGAGGAGATCGACCGCCAGGTCGAGCCGGGCCTGGCGGTCCATCTCATCTGCGACAACCTCTCCACGCACAAGGCGCCGGTGGTGCGTGCCTGGCTGCTGGCGCATCCGCGTTTCACGTTGCACTTCACCCCGACCTACTCCTCCTGGATCAACCAGGTCGAACGCTGGTTCGCCGAGCTGGAGCGGCGTTGTCTGGAGCGCGGCAGCTTCTGCTCCCTGGACGCTCTCAAGGCCGCGTTGGAGGAGTGGATCAGGGTCTGGAACGAGGATGCCAAGCCGTTCAGGTGGACCAAGACCGCTGACCAGATCCTCGATCGCATCTGCCGCTACTGCGACCGAATCTCAAAACCAGCTCACTAG
>NZ_JBFANJ010000046.1:0-1118 GCF_040674795.1 Nonomuraea sp. NPDC049725
GATCAGCTGTAGCGTCGTCTTCAACGGATGAGGTGACTGCATGATCGCCTCGTTCCGAAGCGCCAGGCGAGTCAGCTGCCCCTCTGTAGGCGGCTGGTTGCTCTTCTGCCCGTTGCAGGCTCCGTGCGCCGGGGCGAGGTTCCAGATGGCGTCCAGGTCGATGGCAGCAGAGCCGGGCAGCAGCCGCTTGAACGAGTACGGGAAGACGTGGTCGACGGCGATCGCATCGACGCCGGCGATGAGCAGTTCAGCGCAGATGATGCAGCGGCCATGCTGGAAGCCGATGACGGCCTCGGTGACCCCCGCTACCGAACGCCGCCGCTCCTTGTCCGTGATGCGCAGCGTCTCAAGGTCGACCGCGATGCCCTCCTCGATCAGACTCCGTCCCACGCCGGCGGCGAATGACGTCTCGACGATGCTCCACCTCGCCGCCAGCTCCGTCTGAAGGTTCTCCCGCTGCTCGGACAGAGCGACTTCACGCAGGTGTTCGGTCAGCTTGACCACCCGCTTCTGGCCAGTGCCGGTGACTTCGTAGAAGCGGTGCGGCACCTCAGAGCCGCCACTGCCGCCGCGCAGGTTGTGAAACTTCTGCATCACCATTGCGGGCATCGACTTCATCGCAGCCGCGAGCAGCTTCCCGGTCGGAGAACCCTGCCGTACGGATTCCGCGGCCTCCTGCTGGGCCACGGTCAGGAAGTCCAGTTCGCCGGCGGCGGTCTTCGATGATGCCTGCGGCGCCTGGGCCAGGTGCTCGACCAGGCTCATCGCGTACGGCTCGGCCAGCTCGCTGAGCGGGATGTCGGTACGTCCCTCGGCGGCAGCGCCCAGCAGCGCCTCCCCCAGAGCGAACTTGTACGTGCGCACGTTGGCGCCCATGAGCACCGCCAGCCGCCAGGAGGATCGGGCAGTCGGCTCTTCGCGAAAGAACTCCACACTCATCAGCTGCCAGCCTTGATCATGATCTCGACCGGTTAAGGGTAGTTCGCGATCAGGAGGATGTCACTGAGGGTCAGTAGGCTCAGCACCTCTGCCGTACTGACCTTGGAGGACTCCGGGACATGGGGAAACTGGTGCGAGACAAAATTCCGGACATCATTCGCCAGAGCGGCCAGGAACCG
>NZ_JBFANJ010000047.1:0-1099 GCF_040674795.1 Nonomuraea sp. NPDC049725
GACTGGTAGAACTCCGGTGTGGCGCGCTTCGATGTGACCGATGCTGAGTGGGCTTTGATCGAGCCGCATCTGCCGGTGGCGGCTACCGGGCCGCTGCCCCGGCGGGTGCGTGATCAGTTCAATGGAATCTTGTGGCGGTTTCGCACCGGGTCTGGCTGGCGTGACGTGCCGGAACGGTACGGGCCTTGGTCCACGCTCTACTCCCGGTTCAACGGCTGGGCCAAGGCTGGGGTGTTCCAGCATCTGATGGACGCGCTGATCGCCGAGGCCGCAGCGCGCGGGCAGGTGGGGCTGGAACTGGTCAGCGTGGATTCCACGATCGTGCGGGCGCATCAGGAGTCGGCCGGGCTGGCGGTGGCCGGGGAGACCCTGGATGCGCTGGAGCAGGCACTGACGGAGGAAAAGGGGGCGCCGCTTGCGGAGCAACCGCCGGTGCTGCGAGTGATACGCCGCAGGTCACGCCCGACGCACCCGGCACGGACTTCGCGAACGACGCGGGCCATACGCTCGCATCGTTAGCGTCGCCGGTGCGTGATCGCGGCGCCACCCGGCGGCGCCGCAAGGCCAGGGCGAAGGCTGCCGGGCTCGGCCGATCCCGAGGCGGGCTGAGTAGCAAGATCCATGCCGCGGTCGACGCCGCCGGGCTGCCGCTGGCCTTCGTGCTCACGCCTGGGCAGGCCGCCGACTGCCCGCGGTTCATCACCGTCTTGGACAAGATCCGCATCTGCGGTCCGGCCGGCCGGCCTCGCACCCGCCCTGCCGCGGTGGCTGCGGACAAGGCGTACTCCTCCCAGGCCAACCGTTCCTACCTGCGCCGTCGCCGGATCACCGCGATCATCCCGGAGAAGAGTGATCAGCAGGCCAACCGGAAGAGGAAGGGTTCGGCCGGCGGACGGCCCGTCAGCTTCGATCCCGGCCGCTACCGGCAGCGCAACACTGTCGAACGGTGTTTTCAGAAGATCAAGGCCTGGCGTGGTCTGGCTACCCGCTACGACAAAGCCCCAGAGAACTACGAGGCTGGGCTCTTTCTTCGAGGCTCGATCATGTGGGTGAAGGTCCTCACCTGAACCACATGATCCGAACCCCAAACAGCTCCTAG